>DCFU01000032.1:32979-112870 GCA_002319795.1 Megamonas sp. UBA1796 | reverse complement strand
AGCTGCATAAACTGTAGAAAAACAGTTTTTATGGGGAAAGGGGTTGTGTACCCTTTTTCCAGTAATTGCCCGTTTGCTTTCTCAATATGCATAGCAAAAGGAGCTGTGGACAAAATGCTTTCTCATTTTGTCACAGCCCCTTTTTTTCTTTTATCATATCTATTTTTCTTCCGCTGGTAAAACCAAACGCCACTATATATAAGAATAACGCCCACAACAACCACCGTCAGTCTGGCCAAATGCTCCTGATACATAACAGCATCATGCCCTATAACAACTTCCAGCGCAGTCGAAGGAAATTTACCTATGAGGTTAGAAAGAACATAATCTTTAAAACTGATACGGCTTACGGCACCGAGTGCTGTAATAATCCCAGAAGGGAAATAAGGAATTGTACGCGCAATCAGCATAACTTTGAACCCGTTCTGGCTGCTGAGTTGGTCCACCTTGGTAAGATATGAACTTTTAATGATAAGCTTTTCTGCTGTTGCGCGTAAAATTGTTCGCATAAGCATAAAACTCAAAACAACGCCCACAGTCTCTGCTAGCCAGGAAATAATCACCCCAGGTATAATCCCAAACAGCACTCCGTTTGCTGTAGAAATAAAAATCGACGGTAAAAATCCCAACGCATTGACCAGCACATCCATGCAAAAGCTGAAAAACATGGCCCATATTCCAAAGGAATTAATATAATCAATTGTTTCCTGCATATTACCACAAAGCAAAACATACCAAAGTCTTAAAAAAAACTCTGGATGAAGCATATACACAGTAAAAAACATGATTATGAGCAACGATGCAGCAACAGCCTTGACCACGCCTTCAGATTTAATAAACTGCACAGAAGGTCCTCCCTTCATGTAGCTGTAATTTTAAAAAAATGTTCCTTATATTGCAGCGCAAGTATTCCCATGACATAATGCAAATCTTCCTGATTTTCCATGGTCTCCAATGCAGCCTGCCGTGCCTTCAGCAGAATATCGACGTCCGAAAGCACATCCGCTATCTTCAAATCGGGCAACCCATGCTGCATCGAACCGAAAAACTGTCCCGGACCCCTGAGTTTCAAATCCGCCTCCGCTAAAGCAAAACCATTGGCAGTTGTTTCCATAATATGTAACCGTTCTCTGGCTGTCTCTGAAGCTTTTTGTTGTGAAATCAAGATACAGTAAGACTGCTGTCTGCCACGTCCAATACGTCCCCTGAGCTGATGCAACTGGGCCAAACCAAAATGATCTGCATTCTCAACAACCATAATGCTCGCATTAGGAACATCGACGCCTACTTCGATGACCGTAGTCGCCACCAGCAGGCTGATTTGATTATCATAAAAATCCTGCATGACAGATTCTTTTTCTTTTGCCTTCATGCGTCCATGCAACAGGCCACAGGCTATACCCTGAAAAATTCCATGCCGCAGTTCTTCATAAACCTCCTCTGCCGAGGGCCGTGGTACATCTTCCTTCATTTCAATAAGGGGGCAAACAACATACGCCTGTCGCCCACTTTCAATTTCCCTGCGAACAAATTCATAAATAAGTCGACGACGATTGGGTACACGCACAAAGGTCCGGATTTCCTTTCGTCCCGGTGGTAATTCCTGTATAAGCGATACATCGAGATCTCCATATACCGTAAGTGTCATCGTACGTGGAATAGGTGTAGCCGTCATTACAAGAACATCCGGCAGAACATCGCCTTTTTTTTCCAGCTCCGCACGCTGAGAAATCCCAAATCTATGCTGTTCATCCGTCACAACAAGGCCCAGACGTGCAAAATGCACATTCTCCTGAATCAACGCATGAGTACCGATAACTATATCAATCTCCTGCCCAGAGATCTGTTTGTAAAGCATCTCACGATTTTTTTTCGTGAGTCTGCCGGACAGAAAGCCTATGCGTATCCCCTTACCAGTCAAACTGTGTAAGAACCCCTCATAATGTTGTTGTGCAAGAATTTCCGTTGGAGCCATGAGTGCTCCCTGATAGCCGTTTTCCACTGTCTTCACAAGTGCCAGCATAGCCAGCACAGTTTTTCCCGAGCCAACATCCCCCTGTATAAGCCGACGCATGGGCACACTACGTTCCATGTCCTTACAAATATCATGCCATGCAGTTGTTTGATTGCCTGTAAGGTTGAACGGTAAATTGGAAAAGACTTTTTGCACAAGCGTGCTGTTTAAAGTATGCTGTATTCCTTTATGCTTTTCACAGATCTGCCTTTTTAAAGCCAGAAGTCCGCACTGGATAAGATAAAGCTCTTCAAAAGCCAATCTTTTTCGGGCTTGTTCCACCTCTTCGCGCGATTTTGGAAAATGTATTTGGTGAAAAGCCTGTCTGCGTCCTACCAGCATATACCTTTTGCGTATATTTTCCGGTAATACCTCTGGAATCTCCGGATTGGCAGCAAACAATGTTTCCATGAGCCTGCGAAAAAATTTTTGGTTAAGTTTTTCCGTCGCAGAATATACAGGCTGCAACCTGCAATAATTGGCAGTCTCATCTTCGGCCTCCAAAATCTCAAAGGAAGACATCTGTGACATAGCATACTGTCCGTGCCCGCCATAAGCATATGCAGCCTTACCAGTAACAAATAATCTGGTTCCAATTTTAATTTTATTCTTTAAAAATTTTTGATTGAACCATATAATCTGCATATAACTGCTGCCATCACTGATAAGTGCCTGCAGCATCTGCATTTTACGTGCGGAACAGCGCTCCGACACATTCACTACAGTACCGCAAACCGTCACTCTTTCCCCAGGTATAATATCAGATATCCGTGTCAGAACACTTTGATCCTCATAACCATGTGGGAAATACGTCAAAAGATCATAAACAAGGCCCAGCCCCAGTTTTTGCAGCATAGCTTTCTTTTTAGGTCCCACGCCTTTCAGATATTGTATACTTTGCTCCAGTTCCACACTTCCGCCTCAATTTCATTTCGAACTTATGTCTTTTATTCTAACAGAAATCTCGACATTCATCATCTCTTATTTAAGGAAACACGAATAAATCCGTTCTACTGTCTTAGCTAATTTTTCCCATCTATACGCCGCAGCAAAGTCTCAAAACATCACTTCTATTACGCACTCTTACCTCCTTCCAGTCGAAATCCACTCTCGTCAATTCAGCAAATTCATTTAATCCACGTTTCCTTAATGTCACTATGCGCCATCGGTTTTTTTGAAAAGCAGCAGCACTCCCCTTAAGCAAAATTCATTCATTTTTCTGTTATCTTTATATACTGCTTTATTACACATCCTATAAAGATAAAAAAATCCCGCTTATCATAAAATCGTAAGCGGGATTCTCCTATCTTTTATAAAACAAAGCCGTTAAGCCTGCGGACCTGCATTGAGAATATCTTCTGACATTTCGCCTTCAAACTTCTTGACATTCTGCTGAAATGCCTTGACAAGTTTCAGTGCCTGTAATTTATAAGCTTCCTTATCCGACCATGTATTGACTGGCTGGAGAATATCCGCTGGCACATTCGGGCAAGTACTCGGAATGTATACCTTGAACAAAGGATCCTGTACCCACTCAACATTATCAAGTGCACCGTCAAGAATAGCTGTAACCATAGCACGCGTATAGGAAAGTTTCATCCTATGACCGCCCTGACCACACTGCCCACCAGTCCAGCCTGTATTCAGGAGATATACCTTCGTACCATACTGATCAATTTTTTTACCGAGCAACCGTGCATACTGGAGCGGCGGCAATGGAAGGAACGGTTCACCAAAACCTATAGAAAATGTTGGCTGCGGCTCTGTGACACCACGTTCCGTACCAGCTACCTTACTCGTATAACCAGAAAGGAAATGATACATTGCTTCTTCTTTGGTAAGCTTTGAGATTGGCGGCAGCACACCATAGGCATCTGCTGTAAGGAATATAATTGCCTTTGGATGTTTACCCTTGCTCGGATAAGCAGCATTCGGAATATAATCGACTGGATAAGCCGTACGCGTATTCTTTGTATAACGGGCATCAAAATAATCAGGCTTCCTCGTTATAGGATCCAATACGACATTCTCAAGTACAGCCCCAAACTTGACAGCATTGTATATCTCCGGTTCAGATTCGTCTGTAATATCAATAACCTTGGCATAGCAGCCACCTTCAATATTGAAGATTCCATTATCGTTCCAGCCATGCTCATCATCACCAATAAGGCTCCGATTTGGATCCGCAGACAAAGTAGTCTTGCCGGTGCCAGACAAACCAAAGAATACCGCTGTATTACCATCCTTACCAATATTCGCCGAGCAATGCATTGACAAAATGCCCTTGTGTGGCAGCAAATAGTTCATAACGGAGAAAATAGATTTCTTCATCTCTCCAGCATACTCACCGCCGCCAATAAGAACAATTTTCTTATCGAAATTTAAAATAATGAAAGTTTCGGAATGTGTATGGTCTTTTTCAGGATCCGCCTTCACACTCGGCATATAAATAACCGTAAAGCCTTCCGGCGTTGTCGGTATGGTTGCAGGACGAATAAAGAGTTGCTTTCCAAATAGCTGATGCCATGCATACTCCGTAATCACCTTAAGCTGCAGGGTTGTTTCTTCATCAGCACCAACATAAGCATCTGTCACATAAAGTTGATGCTCTTGGGAAAATTCCTTCATCTTGGCATAAAGGCTATTGAAGGTTTCTTCTGTACACGGTGCATTATTCGTCCAACTGATAACATCATGCGTAGTCGGGGTATCAACTATAAATTTATCCTTTGGCGAACGGCCGGTATGCTTACCAGTTCTTACAGACAAGGCCCCTGTATCTGAAAGCTCTCCCTCGCCATTCTTGATTGCTTCCTCAACCAATGCTTCAACGCCAAGGTTGTAAGCTACTTTTTTTGCACCTTGTAAAAACTCGGACGCAAATAACTGCTGAGTGTCTCCCATGTTCTCCTACCTCTTTCAATAGTTTTTTCATGATACAATCGTTTTATGATACAATTATCTGGATTCATATCACTGTTTAGACTATTTCTCCATAAAACCAGAAAATCCTTCTATTTTTTTAACAAATAAATTATTTCTTAATATTGAGAAATCAACATGAAAACATAAACACAGTAAAATAAAGACTGTTTTACTGTGTTTATAATTGATAATGAAAATCTATTAAAGTTTTATTTTTTGCTGAAGGAAGCAACCTCCTGCTGCATCTGCTTCTTATCACATATTCCTGTATGCTGTACTTTTGCCGTACGCAAAAAATCCAGACCACGAGGGACTTTGCTCGTATTATATTCAGACAACTTATCTAAAAGTGCAAACACATCCATTCCTTCTGTTTTAACATCCAGAGCCTGCAATACACTCTCGTTAAACTTATAGGGACTTGCTGTAGAAATGATAACCATTGGATGTTGGTCACATGTTTGTTTCTGATAAGATTCAGCAACCTTCCAAGCTACGGATGTATGTGTATCAAGTACATATTTCTTTTCCATGTATACTTTTTTGATTTCCTGTTTGGTTGTTGCATCATTCGCCCAATCCGACCAAAATATTTCTTGTATTTTGGTACGAATAGCATCCCCGACCTCATATCTCCCTGTTTTGCCAAGTGCCCTCATCCATCCGTCCACCATTGCAGTATCCTGCGTCATATGGTATAAAAGGCGTTCCAGATTGCTTGATATCAAAATATCCATTGACGGAGATACTGTCTTATAAAATTCACGTTTTCTATCATAAATACCCGTTCGTAAAAAATCCGTAAGAACATTGTTTGCATTAGAAGCACAAATCAGCTTATGCACTGGCAGCCCCATACATTTTGCATAGAAACCTGCAAGAATATCGCCGAAATTTCCTGTTGGAACCGTAAAATTTATTTTCTCACCTGGCTGAATCCGGCCTGCGTCCAACAAATCTGCATAAGCACTGAAATAGTAAACAATCTGTGGTACAAGACGACCCCAATTAATGGAATTTGCCGAAGAAAGTTTCACATTCTCCTGGCATAAAACTTTATTGAATTCCTTGTTTCCAAAAATCTCTTTAACACCACTCTGCGCATCATCAAAATTTCCACGTACAGCCATGACAGAAACATTACTTCCCTGCTGCGTAAGCATCTGCAGGCGTTGAATTTGACTCACGCCTCCCTCAGGATAAAACACGAGAATTTTAATTTGCTCAGTATCCTTAAACCCTTCAAGTGCAGCCTTACCTGTGTCCCCCGAGGTAGCCACCAGGATGAGCACCTGACTTTTTTCACCAGTCTTTTTAAGTGCTGTACGCATAAGCTGAGGCAACAATTGTAATGCCATATCTTTGAACGCACTTGTCGGCCCATGCCACAATTCAAGGACTGAAACATCATCAAATATTGTAAGCGGAGCAACTTTTACTGAATCAAATTTTCCATTTCCATAAGCCCTGGTTACGCAGTCCTCTATTTCCTCACGAGTATAATCCGTTAAAAAGCATTGTAAAACACGTTTTGCACGCTCTTCATAGGAAAGACCCTTCAATTGTGAGATAAAGTCCAGCGAGACTTTTGGTATCTCTGCAGGGACAAACAAACCACCATCCTCTGCAATACCCGAAATAATTGCCTGCGCCGAATTCAATATTTTCCCACTGCCTCTTGTACTGATATATTTCATCCATATCGCCTCTTCCCATAAAATAATTTCATTATCTATCCGTAATATGCTAAAATATACATATTAACGTGAGATTTGCACAATCGTTGCCTTTACGGCACGTATAAGATCTGCAGGCGCAAGCAAAAGCTGCTCTCCGCGCTTACCCGCGCTGATTGCAATGGTATCCCATTGCGCAGCACTTTTATCAAGATAAACCGGATAATCTTTTCTTGCTCCAAGTGGGGAACAGCCGCCACGGATATAGCCAGTAAGGCCAAAAACCTCCTTTAGATGTACCATCTCCACCCGCTTATTCCCTGAGGCTGCCGAAACCGCTTTCAAATCAAGCTCTCCGTCACCTGGAATACAGGCCATAAGCACACCATTTTTATCACCGCGTGCTACCAGCGTTTTGAATACCCTTTGAACCGGCATGCCAACCTGATCTGCCACATGAACCGCACTGAGGTCATCCGGGTCTACCGTATATTCTCGAAGCTCGTAAGAAATTTCCATACTGTCCAGTATACGAGCTGCATTTGTCTTTTTTGTCTTCTTCATTTCATATCACCATACATAAGAAAGTATCTCCTTTTTAACAGATTAGCTTTTATTATAGCATAGCTCCTGCAAGATTTGAACTATAATCCATGAAAGAGGTGTATAATTTGCTGAAAATTGCTCTTGCACAAATGGAAATTCAGCCCGGACATCCTGATACAAATACGAAAAAAATGCTGTCTTTGATACAAACTGCTAAAGAAAATAATGCTGACCTCATTATATTCCCTGAAATGTCCATACCTGGCTATTTCCTCGGTGATGTCTGGGAACAGCCATCCTTTATTGAAGAGTGTATTACTTGTGGTGAGGATATTATCGCGGCTTCCCATAATATCTGTATCATGTTTGGCAATATAGCCATCGATGTGACAAAGAAAAATAACGATGGACGGCTGCGCAAGTATAATGCCTTCTTCACAGCACAAAATGGCCAACTCGTGCGACCAGCTTCCATGCCATATCCTTTCACCATCAAGACATTGATGCCAAATTATCGTGAATTTGATGATACACGCCATTTTTTCAGTCTGCAGAAACTTGCCTGTGAAATGCAAAAACAACCGGAAGACCTTCTTTCTCCCATTTGTTTCCAAGCCAAAGGAAAAAACTATACCGTTGGTTGTCTGCTGTGTGAAGATGGTTGGAGTGACGATTACGCTCTTGCTCCTATGGAAATTTTAAAGCAGAAAGATCATCTTGACTTTTTCGTTAATATTTCTTCCTCGCCTTATACACTCGGTAAAAATAATAAACGCAACCGGGTCTTCGGTGCGCAGGCTGCATCTCTCGAAACACCGCTCATTTATGTAAACAATACAGGTTTGCAAAACAATGGCAAAACCGTCTACACTTTTGACGGTTCCAGTACTGTCTATGACTGCCACGGCAGAGTTGTCCTATGCTGTGAGGAATATAAGGAAGAACTGCGCTATCTAGTGCTCGAGAAAACAAACCTCCTGCCTGCAATACCCGAAGATGAACGATCCGATATTGCGCATATCTATGCGGCACTATCTTATGGCATAAAGAAATTTATGCAAAATATTCATATGAACAAAGTGGTCATTGGTATCTCTGGTGGTATTGATTCTGCGGTAGCTTCCGCTCTCTATGCCAGCATCCTAAAACCCGAAAATGTACTACTTGTCAATATGCCAAGCATATATAATTCACAAACCACAAAGGGACTTGCACAAAAACTGGCTGAGAATCTTGGCTGCCGTTACGCAATCGTACCAATTCAGGAAGCCGTTGACTACACGATCAAGCAACTCGAAACAACGCCGATTGAAAATCTCCGTGAACATACAAAAGAATATTTCAACGTTTCCTCCTTCGTCGCCGAAAACATCCAGGCACGCGACCGTTCATCACGTATCCTGGCAGGTCTGGCTGCTTCCTTTGATGGTGGCTTCACCTGCAATGCAAATAAAGCGGAAACCACGGTGGGATATTCTACCCTTTACGGTGACCAGTCCGGCTTCCTTGCTGCCCTGGCTGACCTATGGAAACATCAGGTTTATGCACTTGCCGATTATTTGAACAAAAAAATTTATGGCCGCGAAGTCATCCCACAGGCCACAATCAATATCGTGCCAAGTGCAGAACTATCGGCAAATCAGTGTGTTGATAAAGGAAAAGGTGATCCGATTAAATATCCATATCACGATTATCTTTTCCAGTCCTTCATTGAGCGGTGGCAAAAAGCGTCGCCTCAGGACATCCTTGAATGGTATATAGATGGCACTCTTGAAGAAAAGATTGGCTGCAATAAAGGCCTCATTAAAAAATATTTTACAAATGACGCAGCCTTTATTGCAGATCTGGAGCGCTGGTGGAATCTATTCTCCGGCATGGCCGTGGCCAAACGCATTCAGGCGCCGCCTATTCTCGCTGTAAGCCGCCGAGCCTATGGATTCGACCATCGTGAAGCCCAAAATATTCCTTACTACACGAGAAAATACTATCAGCTAAAAGAACAATTGCTGAATAAGTGATCCGTAATAAACAGGAGCAGCCATATTTTTGTATGGCTGCTCCTGTTTTATCTACACAAACTATTTTTCCTCAATGAGCTTTACAAGCTCATCGTAATCTCTTTTTAGCTTATAATATCCATCTGCAATCTGCAATGCGGCAAGCACGCTGATTTTATTGCCGGAAAAACTATTTGTCCTTTTCGCCACATCGCGCATATTCTCATCCACTAAAGCCGCTAACTTCTTTACATATGCAATATCATCCTCACTTTTCAAAGGATATTGTTCGCCAAAAATATCCACAACCACTTTGTTTGCCACGTACATCACTTCCTATTCAATTTACATTTCCCAGCCCATGAATTCGCCAAAAGAAGCCCGTTGCCAGCAATCCTTTTAACTGACAGCAGGCTTCATCCTATTACATAAAACTTTCTTTAAGTTCTGAGCACCGCATTATATTCTTTTTCTACCGCTTTCAGGATACTTTGGAAAGCCACATCAGCCTGCTCGTCCGTAAGCGTTTTATCAACAGCCTGAAATTGCATAGTAAAAGCCAGACTCTTTTTGCCATTCTCAATCTGCTTTCCCGTATATACATCAAAAAGAGAAATTTCCTTAAAATACTTACCGGCATTTTTGGCAATGGTTTTTTCAATATCCGCAGCACTTACAGCCTCGTCGACAAGCATTGCTAAATCACGGCTAATGGCCGGATATTTTGGCAGCTGCGTGTAAGTGAAATGTGTAGCCGTATATTTCATAAGGGTTGCTACATCCATTTCAAAAATATACATTTTTTTCGTTATCCCAAGATTTTCCGCAACTGCCGGATGTACTTCCCCCAACGTCGCAATAGTTTCCCGACCTTTTTTGAATATTGCCGTCTTTCCGGGATGCATCGCATAATGTTCGCCCGCTTCAACTGTATAGTTTGAAATTTTAAGCTGCACAAGAAGTTCCTCAACAATTCCCTTGATATCAAAGAAATCAACATATTCCTTGTCCTGATTCCAGCCTACAAGTGCACGCCGCCCTGTAATAAGGCCCGCCAGTTTCAGCACCTCATCCGGTTGTTCCGTAACTGGTAATGCTTTCGGGAAAAATACCGGTGCTACCTCAAAAAGACGAACGTCTTCATTTTTGCGTGAAAAATTGCGTATAGTATTCTCAAAAATGCTAGACAGCAATGTTGTACGAACAAGCGGATATTCGTCTGTAAGCGGATTCATGATGGGAATTGCCTGACGCAACTGGCTATCCGCAGGTATATTGAGTTTATCGAACATCGATGGGTGGGTAAAGCTAAAAGAAAGCTCTTCACTCATGCCCAGACTCGAAAGAGCATTCTTGATGTTGTCGATGAAATCCTGTTCTGCGCTCTGACCTCCCTGCATAACCTTGCCACCCATAAGTGTCGCATGGATGTTCTCAAACCCGTAGATGCGTGCAATCTCCTCAGAAAGATCTTCCATACAAGTCACATCATTTCGCCACGATGGTACCCGCACGAGATACTTGCCATCCGTCAACTCCTCCGTCTCAAATCCAAGGCTCTGTAAAATCCCTGTCATTTGATTGCCTGAAATTTCCGTACCCAAACGGCGGTTAATCTGCTCAACAGAAAAAATAATCTTGACCTGATCTGCCGGATGCGGATAAACATCTAAAATCCCTTTACATACGTTACAGGCTCCCATATTCTGCAGAAGCTGCGCGGCACGGTTAAGTGCACGCTGCGTCTCTTTAACATCCACACCGCGTTCAAATCGTCCCGACGCCTCCGAATGCAAACCACAGGCACGTGAAGTACGGCGAATACTTGGCCCGTTGAAAGATGCCGACTCCAATACAACCGTCGTCGTCTTACCGGTGATTTCCGTTTCCAGCCCGCCCATAACACCTGCCAGACCTGCAGCCTTCTCAGCATCAGCAACAACAAGTTCTCCGCCTTTCGCCCGGCGTGAAGAGTCATCAAGCGTATGCAGTTCCTCACCTTGAACTGCACGTCGTACGGTAAGGCTCTGCCCGGAAATCTCGTCATAATCATACGCATGCATCGGTTGACCGAGTTCAATCATAACGAAATTCGTCACATCTACAACATTATTAATTGCCCGAATCCCTGCGCCATTTAAACGTTTCTGCATCCATTCCGGAGAAGGTCCAATCTTTACATTTTTTAATATACGCGCAGAAAAACGCGCACACAAATCCTCGTCTGCAATACCTATCTTTATAAAAGATGCCGTTTCAGCAGGCGCATCTTCCTTTACTTCAATCTCAGGCCAATGCGGCATATTACCCGTAAGAACGGCAACTTCACGCACAAGGCCAAATACACTGAAGCAATCACCCCGATTCGCTGTAAGCTCAAATTCAAGCACGACATCATCCAGCCCCAGCACTTCCTTAGCAGACAATCCTATCGGCGTATCCATCGGCAAAATATAAATACCCGTTTGTTGTTCTTCCGGCAAATTCTCTAAATCTAGTTTAAGCTCACCTGCAGAGCAAAGCATCCCCATAGAGGCCACGCCTCTGAGCTTGCTCTTGGAAATTTTTAAACCATTTGGCAGATGCGCCCCAAGCATCGCAACCGGCACAATCTGTCCCTCAGCAACATTCGGTGCACCCGTTACGATTTGCAACGTTTCTGCCGTACCAACGTTCATTGTGCAAATCTGCAAATGATCCGAATCGGGATGTTTCGTAATTCTTTCTATACGGCCTGTAACAACCTTATCAAGTCCCTCATCCGCACGTATGACATTCTCTACCGGAACCCCAGCCATTGTGAGCTTATCGGCAAGTTCTTCCGGCGTTTCCTCAAAATCTATATAATCCTTAAGCCATGTAATAGATACCTGCATAGTTTGTCTCCCTTTCCCCTTACGTATTAAAACTGACGTAAAAATCTCATATCATTATCATAAAACAAACGTAAATCATCCACACCATAACAAAGCATCGCGATGCGTTCTACGCCCATACCAAAGGCAAACCCACTGACCTTCTCCGGATTATAGCCACTCATCTCAAGCACATGCGGATGCACCATCCCCGCACCAAGAATCTCAAGCCAGCCCGTTCCCTTGCAAACGCGGCAGCCCTGACCATGGCACATGACGCAGGAAATATCTACTTCGGCACTCGGCTCAGTAAACGGGAAAAAGCTGGGCCTAAAACGCACGCCTACATCTTTATTGAAAATCTGATGCAGTACCAGCTCCAGTGTTCCTTTCAGGTCGGCAAGACTAATTCCTTTATCAATAACAAGGCCCTCAACTTGCGTAAACATTGGTGAATGTGTCGCATCATAATCATCACGGCGATACACACGTCCCGGAGCAATGATACGTATAGGGCTGTCAGGCTCATGTGACTGCATCGTACGCGCCTGCACAGGCGAAGTCTGTGTGCGCATAAGGATATCCTCTGTTATATAAAAAGAATCCTGCATATCACGCGCCGGATGATCTTTTGGCAGATTAAGTGCTTCAAAATTGAAATAGTCACGTTCAATTTCCGGTCCCTCCGCTATAGTAAAGCCTAAGTCCATAAAAATATTTTTGATACGATTCAATGTAATCGTCAGCGGGTGCAAATGCCCCAATGGGACCTGGCGCCCTGGCAGTGTTACATCAATTTTTTCATTTTTTAACCGCTGTGCAAGGGCCTCCTCCTTGAGCTCCTCGTTTTTCTCCACAATAAGAGCTTCAATTTTAGAACGTGCTTCATTAACAATCTGTCCTATGCGCGGACGCTCCTCTTTGCTGAGCTTACTCATACCACGCAATATACTTGTAAGCTCTCCTTTCTTGCCAAGATATTTTACACGAATGTCATTGAGCGCATCGAGATCCGCAACGGTCTTTTTTATGGCCTCAGCTGCGTCCCGCTTAAGCTGTTCAATCTTTTGTTCCATAATTGCCTCCTGGGTTCTTAATAAAATAAAAAAACTCCCGCCCCTGCAAGGGGCGAAAGCTATTTTCGCGGTACCACCCTAATTGATACTCCAAGGCATTAACGCTGCCAACGTTCCGGCTATACCATTCACCGAAAGGCTCCAAAGTGAACTTCAACTGCCTGCTCGCGCTCCCGCTTCCAATCAAGGCAGGAGTCCCTGTACAACGCTTAACAGCCTACTCTCTTCATCATTACCATAATATATTTATTATAGTACAGTGAAAAGGAAAAGGCAAATTTTTTCCTTTAGGGGTATATTTATAGAATTCGCACCGTCTTGATTTTCCATGACAACTGTTTTCTTTCGTATATTCCATTCTTTTCTTTTATTAAATTTCTTTTAATATGTAAGCAAGTCAATATTAATTATTATTTAATAGTTAATATTAAAATAGTGAGAAATAAAATGAATATGCTTAAAAATAAGAGCATATAGAACATAATCTCTTATTTATCCATATTTCGCTTATAGTCTTTTTTTTTACCAAAGACTATAATAAAAACATAGCAAGAAACACCGCAACGTTTGACAGCGGTAAGTTAGCACTATATATTTAGGAGGAATTTTAAATGAAAAAATTTGTTTGCAGTATCTGTGGTTATGTTTATGAAGGCGAAAAAGCTCCTGAACAATGCCCTATTTGTAAGGCACCTGCTTCAAAATTTGTTGAACAGACCGGTGATTTTGTTTTTGCCGATGAGCACCGTGTAGGAATTATAGATGGTATTGATCCGAAGATTATTGAAGGTCTCCATCAAAACTTTACCGGCGAATGTTCCGAAGTAGGTATGTATCTCGCAATGAGCCGTGTGGCTGATCGGGAAGGCTATCCTGAAATTGCAGAAGCATTTAAGCGCTATGCTTTGGAAGAAGCGGAACATGCTTCAAAATTTGCAGAAATTCTCGGTGAAGTGCTTACTTCAAGTACGAAGAAGAATTTGGAAATGCGCGTTGCTGCCGAACATGGCGCTTGTGCGGGTAAAAAGGAACTTGCTACACTTGCTAAGCAACAAAATCTTGACGCTATTCATGATACAGTCCACGAAATGGCAAAAGACGAAGCCCGCCATGGACGTGGGTTCAAAGGACTTTTAGATCGGTATTTCAGCAAATAAGCTTTTTCAACCCCTTGATATAAATACAAACTCTCTTCTGTTAACAGGCAAGCGTACTTATACGTTTGTCTGTTAATTTTTTAGTACCCCAAAACAAAACAGCAGCAGGAAAATATATTTGATGCAATGCTTCATTCAAATACATTTCCCTGCTGCTGTTTTATTAATATTATATTCCGCTTTCTTCCAAACGCATGAGTGTGAAACAAAAATCTGACAAACGATTCAAAAATATTCTATCCGCTTCATGGACTTCTTCTGTCTGTGCCAGATGAAGTACCATTCGTTCTGCCCGACGTGTAATCGTACGTGCTAAGTCAAGCATCGCACCTCCCTGCGTATTTCCTGGTATAATAAATTTTTTCAAGACTGGTAAGCGTGATTCCATACTATCTATAGCTTTTTCCATCTTTCCGACCTGTTCCATCGTGATATAAGAGTCTTTTCCCAAACTTGCCAAATCTGCCATCAATAATGAAACTGATTTTTGACTTGCCAGAATCTGCTCCTGTACCTCCATATTTTTACAAAAAACCCTGGCCATTCCCAATGCAGAATTAATTTCATCGACAGTACCGTACGTCTCAACACGCAAAGAAGCTTTGTCCAAACGTTCTCCTGTATACAGGCTTGTTTTTCCCGCATCTCCTGTTTTTGTATAAACCCCCACAGTCTTCACCTCAGTCCAAAATTTCTATTTCATTAAAGAAAATATGTATTTCACGCTCTGCATTGGCCTGGCTATCCGATGCATGGACAGCATTACGACTCTTACTGGCAGCAAACCTTTTACGAATCGTGCCTTCTTCTGCTTCTTTGGGATCCGTTTTCCCATTCAGCTTACGCACAGCGGCGACAACATCATCTCCTGCCAAGACCATAGCCACTAAGGGTCCTGAAGTAATAAAGCCCTCAAGATCATCGTAATATGGGCGGCCAACGTGCTCTGCATAATGTTTTTTTGCTAATACCTGCGACATACGGAGCAATTTCATAGCCAGAATGCGAAATCCTGCTTCCTCATATTTTTTTATGATATCTCCGGTATAATGTTTCGCAACTGCGTCAGGTTTAATAAGCACCAACGTTTTTTCCATTCTAATAAAATCTCCTCTACGATTATTTTAAATTTTCTTTATATTCCTCTGCCATAGCATTATATCGGATAGCAGTTTGATGCAGTGCCTCTATCTCATCATCCCGCAATGGTCGGATAATCTGCGCCGGATTGCCATAAACCATCGAATTAGCTGGTATTTTCTTGTATTGTGTAATAAGCGTATTGGCACCAATTACACAATTATCCCCTATTTCCGTATAACCCAAAAGCACCGTACCCATACCTAAAAGACAATTATTCCCTACTTTAGCACAATGGATAATAGCATTATGCCCAATCGTCACATAATCACCGATAATAGTTGAATGATCTCCCATGACATGAATCGTAGTACCATCCTGCACATTGGTATACTTTCCAATCTCGATCGACTGCATATCGCCACGGATGGTCGTATTAAACCATAAACTGGATCCTTCCCCTATTTTAACATTACCAACCACCGTTGCCGTAGGTGCAGAAAAAACACTCGGATCAATTTCAGGTTCCATAGATTTATATGTTAAGATATTTGCCATTTCAATTCCCCCTTAACTAATATTTTTAATTTTTCTATAAATTAATTATAAATAAATTTCGTGCAAAAGTAAACAACTAACAACCCATTCTTCATAATGCCTTTGCCTGTAAATATGCCTTTATTTGCTGTTCGCGTATCCATTTTCCTATCATACTGCCTCGTAACCCTTCCGGACAATCTTTTCCTGATATTGACAAAACTGCTGTTAGGAAACGTTCATACTCCCGCAAATATACAGGCAAACTGCCATGATCAGCTAAAATTATATGGTTAAAATTATCGAAACCAATCTTTGTATGATGGATAGCTAATAAAAGCTCCACAATTTTCCCCGGTTTTTCCAGAAGTGGCGCACGCATATGTTCACGAATAATGAAGCGAGCACTCTGCAGCCAAACTTTTGGTAAAGTACAACGAGCATTCCACTTCATAAGGATTGCATCACCTCTCTTTTCATGTCCATAATGGTGTGGCTCTATTGCTTTAGGCGTTCCGCCTTTGCCTATATCATGTGTCAAGGCCGCAAAACGTATAGAAAGCATGGCTGTACTCTCTGATACCACATCCAAAATATTCATCGAATGTTCAAAAGCATCTCCCTCCGGATGAAACTCTAATGGTTGTTTTTTTCCGATAAGTGCATAAATTTCTGGAAATACATCTGCCAGCAAATCTGCTTTTTGCAGATTACGAAAAAACAAAGATGGATGCTTTGATGCCAAAGCCCCTTCCATTTCATGGAATATCCTCGCCTGCGGCTCCATAATCAATTCATGACCACATCTCTCCATAAAACGCAGCGTATCAGGCATAATAGCGAAATGCAGCTCAGCGGCCTGTCTGGCAGCTCTTAAGGCCCGTACCGGATCTTCAATAAAGTGTCTGGAAGAAGCTCTGATCCGTTTATGGTATATGTCTTGCCTGCCGTCGAGAGGATCCAGCAATCTGCGCTCTGGTAATTCCATAGCTATACTGTTCATTGTCGTATCCCGTCGGAAAAGGTCATCCTCTATTGATATATTTTCGTTGTATTCCACCACAAATCCTTTATAGCCAGAGCCGTTTTTGCGTTCTTTACGTGCAAAAGCAATTTCACATGTTTTTTCATCAATTTTTAAAATATATACTGGAAAAGTCTTGCCCACTTTTTGTGCCTTAGGAAAAATTTGAATAAAATTTTTTTCCGTAAGTCCGCAAATAACATAATCCTTGTCCTTGGGCACTCTTCCCATAAGAGAATCCCGTACCCAACCACCCACAATGAAAACACGCCCGCCTGCTTGTTTTATATTTTTTACAAAACAACTTTCCTGCATTTGACTATTTCTCCTTATAAAAATAGCCGCAACAAATGTTGCAGCTATAGAATATCAGCTTAATTATTTAATGATACAAACGCCTCGCGTATCTATATCTAACAGAAGATACTTGGCATTAATCTGATGTTGATTGAACACCTTGACCATGGCCTCGCCCACTTGGACTTCGTTTTCTATGGTAAAAGCAATCAGACATGGACCTGCCCCGCTCATAGCAGCCCCCAATGCACCAGCAGCCTTGGCAGCATATATTATATCATACATGCCTGGAATCAATTTTGCCCGATACGGCTGATGAATCGCATCCTCAAAGGCATGCTGCAAAAAACGTTTATTGCCCCGCGAAAGTGCTGCTACCAAAAGAGACGCCCGACTGATATTGAATACCGCATCTTTCATAAGAACGTTATCCGGCAGAACACTACGTGCCGCACGTGTGGAAAGTAGAAATTCCGGTACAGCAACAACCAGTTTCAATGACAGTTTTGGAATAAAAGAAAAACATTCCGGCTGTCCCTCATGAACAACCGTAATTGTAAAGCCGCCAAAGATAGCCGGTGCAACATTATCGGGATGCCCTTCAAGATCCGTACCCATTTGCAGCAATTCCCGTCGGCTGAATTGGTTTCCTATAAGGACATTCGCCGCTTTCAGTCCAGCCACAATAGCAGCAGCACTACTTCCCAACCCCCGTGATAAAGGAATCGCATTCAACATCTTGATATGGGCACCCTGATATTCCTTCTCCATATTTGCCTTACACAATAAATGATGAATAGAACGCCATACAATATTTCGCGAATCACAAGGAATATTTGCTGCGCCTTCACCGGAAATTTCAATTTTTAGCTCGGGTTCCTTTTTTAATGTAAGTTCTAATTCATTATAAATATTACACGCAACGCCTATTGTATCAAATCCAGGTCCACAATTTGCACTCGTACCAGGTACACGGACTTTTATCATCTTTTCTGCCATATTAAACAGCCCCCTGGCCATTCTCTACCCGAATGATATTCCGAATTTCCGTAACAACAGCTAAGCCCCTGAGTACAGATACTGCCTTTTCAATCTTTTTGTGTGCAACACTATGTGTAATTGCTACAATCTCAGCACAATCATCCACTCTGCGCGTTTGTATCACAGAATTCAGGCTCACTCCCTGTGCACCAAAAACAGTAGCGATAGTGCCAAGTACACCTGGCTGATCCTCCACCAGCAAACGTACATAATATGCAGAAACAGTTTCCTCTATAGGACAGATCTTCTTTTTCTCATAGCAGGTGCAACGGATACGCCCAAAAGTGTGATTGACTATATCACGCACAACATCTACAACATCCGCCACTACAGCAGAAGCTGTAGGTAAAGAACCAGCCCCACGCCCATAAAACATTGCTTCGCCAATGGCATTTCCCTGGATAAAAATTGCATTAAACACATCGCTGACCGCGGCCAGCGGATGATCCTTTGGCAGAAATGTCGGATGTACCCGGACATTCACGCCCTTATCCGGTGATTCCCGGGCAATCGCCAAAAGCTTTATTACATAACCAAGCTCTGTAGCATATTCGATGTCTGCCGGCGTAATATGGGTAATACCTTCTATCGATACATCATCTAAGCATATACGGGTATTAAAGGCTATCGAAGCTAGTATAGCAGCTTTGCGTGCAGCATCCAGTCCTTCCACATCAGCAGACGGATCCGCCTCTGCATAGCCCTTATTTTGTGCTTCCTTTAACACTGCCCCATAATCACTGCCACCCTGCGTCATCTTGGTTAGCATATAATTTGTAGTACCATTTACGATTCCCATGACCTCTG
This sequence comes from Megamonas sp. UBA1796, assembly GCA_002319795.1. Lineage (GTDB taxonomy): Bacteria > Bacillota > Negativicutes > Selenomonadales > Selenomonadaceae > UBA1796. Next base: position 93,838 of record DCFU01000032.1, on the reverse strand, counting down.
TGATACGATTGGCGGTAAGGCATTGCTTCAATGGCGTAATAATAGGAATCCCGCCACCAACACTAGCCTCAAACATAAAGTCAACATCATGCTCTTCAGCCATCGCAAAAAGTTCTTTCCCACATCGGGCAACAACATCCTTGTTTGCTGTCACAACACTTTTGCCAGCCTCCATAGCACGAAGCATATATTCACGGGCCGGGTGCATGCCTCCCATGAGTTCTATAACAATATCAATTTCTTTATCCTTCAAGATATCATTAATATCATCTGTCAATTGGAGTCCATCTGTATAAGTCCGCTGCTTGTTTATATCACGAACCAATACATAGCCAATCTCAATTTGCGCACCGGCCTTCCTAGAAATCTCATGCCGATTTTCCTGAAATACCCGTACAACGCCAGTGCCCACCGTACCAAAGCCAAGTAATCCTATTTTGATTTTCTTTTCCATCAGAGACAACACCCTTTTTTCTTTATGCCTGCCCTAAGACCTCAAGTCTTTTCACGCCCTCAACCATCCTAAGCTTATCCAGTAATGCTTCCAAATCCACCGCCAAGTTCACAGTCTCAATTGAAATTGTTGCATTCGCAACACCTTGCAGCGGAATACCCTGGTTAATTGTCAAAACACTTCCTGAGTCGTTGGATATCGTATTCAAAACACTGGAAAGTACTCCTTTTTTGTGTTCTAGCAGCAAAGTCAGTGTTACAATTTTATTCTGGCTAGCCTCATAAAAGGGAAACACATAGTCCTTATATTTATAATACGCACTACGGCTAAGTTCCATCTTCTCAACGGCCTCATTAATTGTCCGCGCATCACCACGCTTAAGCATTTCCTTTACACGTATTGTCTTTTTTATAGCTTCTGGTAAGATTTCCTCTCTTACCAGAAAAAAACCACTTGTTTCTTTACTCATCATTACGCCTCCGTACTCTTAGAATGGAACATCTTCTACACACAGTAGATATTATAGCATTTTTTATTTACACTTGGCAATAGTATTTACACAGCATCTGTTATTACATCTTATTTTTCAGGGACGATGTCCCGCTTTAATCCGGCTTTCCTGACCTGCCAGCAAGCGTTGTATATTCGTCTTATGACGATAAATAACAAAAATAGCTGCTATCATGCCAAAAACAATATACTCAACCGGATTATCAAAAAACCAGGCAAAAATAGGTACCAATGCCGCTGCTATAATAGAACCTAAAGATACATATTTCGTCACATATACAATGACAAACCAAACAATAAAGACAAGGATTGTCACTTTTGGCATAAGCATAGCAATAACTCCCAAGCCCGTTGCCACACCTTTGCCCCCTTTGAACTTAAGAAACAAGGACCATGAATGTCCCACTATCGTAAATATACCCCCAAGAATCATCGCAACCGGATTCCCGACAATATACATACCGAGCCATACACCGATGATTCCTTTGAGAAGATCTAACACAAAGATAAGGAATCCAGGCCCCTTCCCCAATGTGCGCCAGGCATTCGTTGCACCGATATTGTGGCTGCCATATTCTCTGAGATCTACATGCCAGACAAGTTTTCCCAAAACGAGGCCATTCGGTATAGAACCTACAAGATAACTCAGGGCACAAACAAGGAAAATTTCTATCATCGGCCATCCTCCTCTTCTTTTCTGCCACGGACTATCATGCGCAGCGGAGTCCCCTCGAAGCCAAAATTCTCACGCAGTTTATTTTCAAGAAACCGCAGATACGAAAAATGCATAAGCTCGGGATCATTTACGAAAATAATGAATTTAGGCGGCTCTATATCCGCCTGCGTCATAAACAAGAGCTTTAACTGACGTCCCTTATGTGATGGCGGCGGATTAATCGAAACGGCATCCCTGATAAGTTCATTCAGGACACTCGTTTGTATACGCATAGACTGTTGCTCTGCCACGTATTTGACAAGCTCCGTAACGCGATGCACACGCTGTCTGGTAAGAGCTGATGTATACAACACCGGGGCATACTGCAAAAAGCCGATTTCTTCACGTAAATCCTCTGTGAAACGTAACGTTGATTTATCATCTTTTTCAATTAAATCCCATTTATTCACAACAATGATTACGCCCTTACCGGATTCATGCGCATACCCTGCAATTTTCTTATCCTGCTCCGTAATTCCAGCAACTGCATCAAGAACCAATAACACAACATTTGCACGGTCCACCGCACGCAAAGAGCGCATCACACTATATCTTTCAACCGGTTCATCGATTTTCCCCTTACGCCGCATCCCCGCCGTATCAATCAAGATATATTTCATACCATCCTTAATAAAATGTGTATCGATGGCATCCCTTGTGGTTCCGGGAACATCGCTCACAATAACGCGTTCCTCGCCAAGCAGTACATTGACCAATGAGGACTTACCTACATTCGGTCGGCCAATCACAGCTATACTTATTTGATCCTCCTCGGCATCCGTATCCCGGTCTTGCGGAAAAGCCGCAACTACGGCATCCAGCAAGTCTCCAAGGTTCAAAGAATTCGAGGCCGATATTGGAATTGGGTCTCCCAAACCAAGATTATAAAACTCGTAACAATCTGATTCCTGCTTTTGGCTGTCTACCTTGTTTACTGCTAAAATAACTGGTTTCTTAGATGAACGAAGTATGCGTGCCACTTCTTCATCTGCCCCAGTCAGACCCGCACGGCCATCTAAAAGGAACAGAATAACATCGGCTTCTTCGATAGCTATTTGTGCTTGTTGACGTATAGAACGCAAAATATGATCGGTCGAATCAATCTCAATGCCACCGGTATCAATCATCGTAAAAGTATGCTGCAACCATTCTGCATCCATATAAATACGGTCACGGGTAACCCCCGGAAAATCATCTACAATAGATACCCGTTTTTTGCCAATTTGATTGAATAAGGTTGATTTTCCCACATTTGGCCGGCCTACAATCGCGACAATCGGTTTACTCATCTTTATCACTCTTCCTTCGTGCTGGTTTTGTATATGCAGCATTGCTTTGCCACATATACACGGTTTCGTCTTCCTTAGTTTGCGCAAAATTTTTCCAATGCGCCAGTACGTCCCAAAGTTCAGCTCCACTCAAAGCAGTTCTGATTGGTATATCAATTTCTTTTCTCAAATTTTCCAGTGAACAATCATCAAGAAAGATATTTTCGCCTGCACGCAATGCAGACTCTGGCAAGATCACTCCGGTACGCCTTCCCTTCGCATTCTTTAGTACATCAAGGATATCTTGTCCTGTCAAAAGACCTGAAACATTGACAGTTTTACCAAAAAAATGATTCACTACAGGCAAAACACGGACATTAAGATTTCTTAACTCCAGACCTGCAATTAAATTTTCCAATAAAGGAGCTATCGATGTGCCGCTTATTACATCCAAATAAACTGGCTCTTCATAATCGGCTGCTAACTTAAGCGCACTTTCCTTCCACTCCTCAATAAAATTTCGGGCAAGACCAATACCATTATCAAGCTGTGGAAAACCATCATAATGTTCTGCCGGAGGAATGTCGCGTCCTGCCAAAAAATAAAACTCATCACTGAGATAAACAAAGGTTCTGCCTTCAAGTTTTCTCTGCTTCTCCTGCCATATTTCTACTTGATCGATAACTTTTCCTGCACCTTTCGCATCAAACATAGTCAAAGGATAGCAGTCATCCCTGTATTTTGTTAGACCGACAGGGACAATAGCCAAAGATTGTGCATAAGGTTTACGTGCAACAATAGCATCAATCGTCTTATCCAGTTCATCACCATCATTTAAGCCCGGACAAAGTACTATCTGCGTATGGTATTCGACTCCTGCCTTTTCCAAATGATCCAGCTGTAAAGCAATATCTCCGGCACGTTTGCATCCCAACATGCGTTGGCGCAATCCGCTATCCATCGTATGCACAGACACAAAAAGAGGCGATAAATGATATTGCCGGATGCGATTAAAATCGGCATCACTCATATTCGTCATCGTAACAAAGTTACCATAAAGGAACGACATGCGATAATCGTCATCTTTTACAGATAAATTTGCCCGCATATTAGGCGCAATCTGATCTACAAAACAAAAACAGCACTTGTTCGCACAGCGACGTATTCCGTCAAACACCGCAGATTCGAACTCGACTCCCAGCTCCTCATCATATTCTTTCTCAAAGGAAATCATTTCCTGTGCTCCGTCCGAATGTTCAACAAGCATATCAATTTCTTCTCCTGCAAAAGCAAAGCTGAAATCGATAATATCCCTTAACCGTTGCTCATTGATCTCAAGTAACATGTCACCTTCCCGCAAGCCAAGTTCTTTGGCCAGGCTGTTTGGATTGATACGGATGATTTTTCCTGAATACATTTCTTGCTCCTATCTCTCCACGAACAAGGGAGTGATGAAAACATCACTCCCCCTTCATTGCAATTTATATCCAATTACTTCTTACGTAAGGAATTAACCTTGCTTCAATACATTTCCCACTTCATCGCCCAATGTCGGAACAGCCTTTTCCTGTTCAGATAAATAACTAGTATACTCAGCTGTTTCTGCATCCTTCACTGCTTTCGCAATACTTAACGAAATACGCTTTTTCTTCATATCGATATGCAGTATCTTAACCTTCACTATATCTCCAACATGAACTACCTCTTCGGCTTTACTGATTTTTTTATCAGCTAACTCCCCCATAGGAATCAGCCCATCAAAGCCAGGCTCAATTTCCATGAACGCACCAAAATCCGTCAATTTCAAAATTTTCCCTTCAATATGGTCCCCTTCCTGATAGCGTTCAGCCTTATCCAACCAGGGATCTCTGACCGTATCCTTGATGCTCAGCGAAATACGCTTTGTTTCAGGATCAAAACTCTTTACAAAAACATCTATTTCCTGGTCAACAGATAACACATCAGAAGGATGTTTCACATGCTCCCATGACAAATCAGAAATATGTGCCAGCCCGTCTACACCACCGATATCGACAAACGCGCCATAATCGACAATACGTTTTACCGTTCCCCGGATAATCGTGCCTTCCTCGAGACATGCAAAAACCTCTGCCTGCTTTTTATCTCTTTCTGCTTCAAGCAAAATACGCCGGGAAAGTACCAACCTTTGCTTTCTGATATCCACTTCAATCGGCAATACCTGCACAGTCTCACCCACATGTCCTGAAAGATCCTTCTCAAAACGAAGACCCATCTGCGATGCAGGAATAAAACCACGCAAACCATGCACAGCAGCTACCAAGCCACCCTTAACAACCTGTGTAACCTTTGCATCCACTGTTTCCTTGCGCTCGAAAATGCCTTCCATCTCTTTCCAGGATACAAGCTTATCCGCTTTTACCTTGGAAAGCAGTACTCCGTTTTCTCCGCCCATTGAAACAACATATACCTCAATGACATCGCCTTCTTTAACGACATCCGCTGCCGACTCAGGCGCCGGGTAAGCCAATTCGTGCTTTGGAATAGCGATTTCAGCTTTATAACCGATATCAACAAACGCCTCATTGTGATTCACGAGTACTACTGTACCCTTCACAACTTCATGCTCCTTTATTTCCTGAAGGGACTCTTCTTCTAATAAGGTTTCCATGTCTTGCACTTTTTATATACCTCCTTGATAATCCAGTCCGGCGTAGATGCCCCGGCTGTAATACCAATTTTTTCTATTTTGTCAAACCACATTTCACGCAGCTCTGCTGCAGTTTCAATGTGATAAGTCATACATTTTTTTGCACATAACTGTGCCAGACGTGTTGTATTTGCACTATTTTTGCCACCAATGACAAGCATCAAATCCACTTGAGCAGCTAGTTCAATAGCAGCAGCCTGACGTTGATCCGTTGCTGTACAAATTGTCCGCAGCAACTTTATATCATTGGACTTATCCAATAACTTGTCCACAATTTGTTTAAATTTTTCACTAGAAAACGTTGTCTGTGCAACAATGCCAAGTTTCCCCATACAAGAAAGTGTCACGGCTTCTTCTGCAGTTTCAACGACAACAGCCTTATGCCCCGACCATTCAAAAATGCTCTTGACCTCCGGATGCCGTTTTTCTCCAATAATAACAACAGCATAACCATCCTGCACCAAATCATGTGCAGCCATCTGCGCTTTCTTCACATGTGGACATGTCGCATCAACAATTTGCAGGCCTTTTTTCTCAGCCTCATCATAAACATGCGGACCTACACCATGCGAACGAATAATAATTGTCCCTTCACTTATTTCATCAAGTGAATTGACCGTACCAACACCTTCTGCCTCAAGCCTTGAGACCATCTGAGGATTATGGATGATTGGTCCGAGAGTGCACGACCTTTCCTGCGGGGAAACACTATCTCTCGCAAGTTTGATTGCTCTCTTTACACCGTAGCAAAAGCCAAGGTATTCCGCTAAAATAACTTCCATATAACTACCATCATCACCTCTGCCTTACTGCAATCTATTTTATAGTATAACATATAATCAGGCATCTTTGCTATTTAAATTTATCATTCTGTCAATTTCATCCATAATTTTTTGTGAAAACTCCTGCAGCGCCTTTCTGTCACTACGTTCTCCAGAAAAGAACATTGGTTTTCCATAAACAACAGTCACTCTGGAAAATGGGCGATGATGTGAAAAAATTTCATTTGTCCCAATAAGTGCTACAGGCACGACCGGCGCAGACGACAACGCGGCAATAAGCGCTACACCGGCAGCTGGTTTATGCAATTTTCCATCCTGGCTGCGTGTCCCCTCAGGGAATACTCCCACACAATTTCCCAGCTTTAATATTTTAATTGCCATTTTGATGGCTGCCCGATCTGCCGCGCCACGCTTAATTGGAAAAGCATGACAACTTGCAATCGCACGGCCCAAAACCGGCACTTCAAACAGCTCCTGTTTGGCCATATAGCTTACCGGCCTATCAAGATATGTCGCGAGAATTGGCGGATCCCAATTGCTCATATGATTCGCCGCCAAAATTACAGGTCCTGAAAATGGCACATTTTCCTTACCAAGTATCCTCATTCTGAAAAACAATCCAAAAAAAATTTTTAGTGAATTTTTCAAAAGTCCATATATCATCGTATTTCACCTGCACATATTCAAGATAGCAGTAACAACTTCATCTATATCCATACCCGTGGTATCAAGTAAAATCGCATCCTTGCACTGTACAAGCGGCGAAATCTCGCGTTCGCTATCTGCTTTATCTCGCGCCGCCATTTCAGCCTGCAACCCGTCCAAAGCAACCGCATACCCTTTATTTTTCATCTCTTTCCAGCGCCTTTGCGCCCGTTCCTCTATAGATGCGGTCAGAAAGATCTTAACATCTGCATCCGGTAAAACATGAGAAGCTATATCCCGTCCATCCATTACAACAGCACCGGCTGCTGCCATTTTACGCTGCAATGCGACCATCTTCTCACGTACAGGACGAAGTTTCGCCACCTGTGAAACGATGCCTGTTACCTCTGGCGTACGAATTTCACCACTCACTTCTTTACCATCTACAAAAACCAATGTATTACCCTGTTCATAGTGCAAAGAGACTTTTATATCCTTCACGACTTCTATAATAAGTGCATCGGTCACTTTCTCTTTGTTTTGCAGAGTTTTCCATGCTACAGCCCTATACATAGCACCCGTATCAATATAAGTGTAATTGAGCTTTTTCGCTGCCAAGCGTGCTGCTGTACTTTTGCCTGCACCCGCCGGACCATCGATTGCTATTACCAAATTCTTCATATTTCAAAGATTCCCTCCTATTTTTTCAATGACTGCATTTCCTCATAGAATCCGGGATAAGATATAGCAACACAATCTGCATGCTCGATTCCTACGCCCCTGCCCGCAGCTCCGGCAATGGCCAGAGACATAGCTATACGATGATCATCGTAAGAAAAACACTCTGCCGGTTGCAAAGGCACTCCTCCATGGATAACCAGGCCATCGTGGAGACTCTCGATACATGGAGCCAATTTTCCAAACTGGTCCGTGATTGCCTGCAAACGATCCGTTTCCTTTACACGCAGCTCGCCAGCTCCATGTATAACAGTTTCTCCCTCGGCGAACATGGATGCTACAACCAATATAGGGACCTCATCAATCAGCCGGGGCATGATGTCTTCTCCAAAGCTGGTTCCTCTCAAGCGGGCTGTACGAACCAGGATATCACCTACGGGTTCAGTTCCGCAAAACCGGGTATTAAGACAATGGATATCTGCGCCCATGCTTTCCAGTACATCCAGAATACCCGTACGTGTTGGATTGATACCAACATTTTTTAAAAGCAGCTCGCTATTAGGAATAATCGATGCAGCCACCATCCAATAGGCCGCTGAACTGATATCTCCAGGAACCTCAATTTTCTCTGGTGCCACAAGCGTCTGCCCTCCGCGAACTGTAATACTCGTCCCCTGCCTTTCAACAAGTATGCCAAAGGCCTCCAGCATACGTTCTGTATGGTCTCTGGATATATAGGGCTCCGTTACTGTTGTCTCTCCAGCCGCATACATCCCGGCAAGCAAAATCGCGGATTTCACCTGTGCACTCGCCATAGGCATATCGTAACAAATACCATGCAGGCCCGTTTGTATAGGTAAAACAGTAATTGGCAGAAAATTATTATTGCCACGGCCAACAATCCCTGCCCCCATTTGGCTGAGGGGCCGTATTACTCTTTCCATAGGACGCTTATGCAAAGATGCATCTCCTGTAAATGATGTCAAAAAGGACTGCGGTGCCAGCATGCCCATCATGAGACGAAGTGTTGTCCCTGAATTTCCTGCATCAAGAAATGTTCCAGGTTCCTCTAAACCATGCATACCATTGCCTTGTACAATAAGCTCTGTATCGCTTAGCATATCTACTTTTACACCAAGTGCCTCCATGCATGATAAGGTGGATAAGCAATCCTGCGCATGCAGAAAATTCGTGATATGTACAGGACAATCTCCCAGGCCGGCAAACATTGCGCTGCGGTGTGAAATTGATTTATCACCTGGAATCTGTACCTCTCCCCTGAGTCCATTCCTGACAGGTGCAATGTTCACCATTGGTTCCATCTATCATCCACCCTTTCTTCCTCAATCATTCCATACGCTCCAGCAACCCGCAGCTGCCCCCATGGAAAAAGCTGCCTGCAAATTAAATCCTCCGGTAAAGCCGTCTATATCCACAACCTCTCCGGCAAAATAAACGCCCGGTACAAGTTTTGATTCCATTGTCTTTGGCTGTATTTCCCTAGTTGATATGCCGCCAGCCGTAACGATAGCCTCAGCCATCGGCCTTGTCCCCGTAATCGTCAAAGTCAGGCACTTCAATAATGCCACAATACGTAAACGTTCTGCCTTCGTCAACTGATGGATTTCTTTCTCCGGATCAATATACGCCAAATCAATAACCGGTGCAATCATTTTGGCTGGCAGCAAATCGTTCAGGCCATTTTTAATCTGCTTACGTATATATTTCTCAAAATCACGCTGTAGACGTGCATCCAATTTTTCTGGTGTCAATGCAGGTTTTAAATCAATAACTAATTCAACCTGTTTTCCCTTTCGCAAGTAGTCTGCAGCTACGCGGCTTAATGACAAGACAATCGGACCTGTTACACCAAAATGTGCAAACATCATTTCGCCAAAGTCCTCAGTAATTTTTTCTCCGTCAATCAACAAACCGACACGTACATTCTTCAGTGAAAGACCCTGCATATCCTTTACCCATTCCTCATCAGTTTCCAATGGCACCAAGGAAGGATAGACTTCTGTAACGGTATGTCCCAGTTTCTTGGCAATTTTATAACCATCCCCTGTCGACCCGGTCCCTGGATAAGAGGCACCGCCAACTGCCAGTACCACGGCATCTGCTTCATACGTTTCTCCTGATAACAGTCGAACTCCGCTGGCTCTTCCCTGTATCGTCAAAATATCTGTAACTGCCTTCTCGGTTAGAATATGAACTCCCAGTAAATGAAGTTTTTGAAGCATCGCACCTACTACATCTTCAGCTTTATCACTCACAGGAAATACACGGTTCCCTCGTTCTATTTTCACAGGCACACCATTTTCCTGAAAAAACTCCATAACATCCTGATTATCAAAAGAATGCAATACACTATGTAAAAAGACCCCGTTACCGGGAATATTTTTGATGATTTCAGCAATATCTGCTGAATTTGTTATATTGCAACGACCTTTACCAGTAATCGACATTTTTTTACCAACGCGCTTCATTTTCTCTAACAAAACCACCTGAGCTCCGTTTTCCGCGGCCTTAACGGCAGCCATCATCCCAGCAGGGCCAGCGCCTATTACAATCACTTTTTTCATAATTCCGTTTGGATTGTCCTCCTTTGTCTTTATACTATTTCCCAGTCAACGAGCCAAGGTAGTCTATTTCATCTTTTGTTAAAGCACGATATTGTCCCCGTTGAACACCCGAAAGTGTCAAACCAGCAAATTCTATACGTTTCAGTGCCTCTACCCTATGGCCGATAGCTTCGAACATCCGCCTTACCTGTCGGTTGCGCCCTTCATGAATAGAAACCTCCAGTTTCGTCATTCCCCTGGCGGCATCCAGTTCTAATATACGAACTTTAGCCGGTGCTGTCATTCCATCCGACAGTCCAATCCCTTGGCGAAGCATGTCCAGGCTCTCCTCCCTGGGAGTTCCCTTCACACGCGCAATATAGGTTTTATAAACTTTGGATTTTGGATGCAATAACGCATTCATGAGTTCACCGTCATTTGTCAATAATAATAAACCTTCTGTATTATTATCTAATCTCCCTACCGGATAAACCCGCTCCCGAACATCCGAAAGCAACTCTAGAACCGTCTGCCTGCCACGATCATCCTTCGCAGTAGACAAATACCCCTTTGGTTTATTTAATAAATAATATACATGTTTTTCCGCTTTTCGAATAGATTTCCCATCAACTGTAATATCAGCACTTTCCGTATCTGCCCTGGTTCCTAATTCTGTAACCAATTGACCGTCAACGGCCACACGTCCATCTAAAATCATTTTCTCCGCCGCACGACGGGAAGCAATCCCCGCCTGGCTAAGGATCTTCTGTAATCGTTCCATATACATGCCTCACAAAAAGAGGGCTGTCAACCAGCCCCGTTAAAATACATATGCAAATAAATAAGTTATTGCCTGATCTAAAAGTGCAAAAAAAGATTTCTTTTCAACTGAATCCATGGCCACTAAGTTCGTAGAAGCAACTTCCCTGCCCTCATATTTTATCAATAATCGTCCTATAATATCTCCCTTATGAACAGCTGCGGAGACTCTTTCCGGTGCATCTATCACCTGTGAAAACTCAGATACATCATCTCCATACGCTATAGGAACACGAATTTCCTCTGCGGTTTTCAGTCGGAGTTTTTTCTGTTTGCCTGAAGCAACTTCTATAGTCTTCACTACGCGGTCTTTGCTTACCAACTGTACAGGGCGCACCTGCTGAAAACCATAATCCAGCATTGCTATCGAATCATTCCACATATACGTACTGTCCAAAACAACGGAAATCAACTGAATTCCATCCCTTTTCGCTGCGGTAACCAGACAGCGTCCAGCCGCATCCGTATACCCAGTCTTTACTCCATTGGCGCCATCATACAGCCATAACATCCTGTTTTCATTACGCAATCCACGGCCCTCAGGATGATTTATCCATGGAATTTGCATCTCTCTCGTACTGACAATCTGCTCGAACATCGGATTTTTATACCCATAAGCGGCAATCAATGCCATGTCATGCGCCGTCGTAAAATGATGTTCATCCGGCAGACCACTGGAATTCACAAACGAAGTATTGACCGCACCAAGCGCATGCGCCTTATCTGTCATCATTCCGGCAAAAGCATCCACACTACCCGCAACATGCTCGGCCACAGCGACAGTTGCATCATTCCCCGATACAAGCATCATACCATAAAGAAGATCAAGAAAACGCATTTTCTCTCCAGGCTCCAGCCAAATCGTAGACCCTTCCGTATGTCCGGCATTATCGCTTACAGTGACGATATCATCAAGACTCCCATGCTCAAGCGCTATAATCAAAGTCATTATCTTGGTAGTACTGGCCGGATAATGCCTGTCATCCATATTACGTGCATAAAGTATCCTACCAGTCGCTGCATCCATAACAACAGCAGCTTTCGCTGTAACACCCGGCAAAGCATCCCCTGCCGGAACCACCAAACCGTCTGGAACTGGCAGCCCTTGAGCAGACACGATTGTATGTCCTATATTCAAATAAAAAGCAATAAGTGCTATAAATAAAAAATGTATCTTACTCTGTCTCAATTGTCAATCCCCCGCTATATACCATAATATTATAGCGAAACATAAGGAGCAGCGTCAAGGATATTTTACGCATTTTATTGTTCATAGCCAGATTTTAAGAAAAAATCTCTTGTGCCTTAGCAGCAATCCTCTGGCCAAAAACACGGAACAGGTGTCTGTTTTCCTCAAAAGTATCTCGCCAGCCAGCAGCCCCTAAATGCAAAAAAGGCTGCCCCAGAGTCGTGCCTCCCGAATATACCAGCATTCCCTTAACCATCATATGCTGTATCAAGGTCAGAAGTGCTACATCCGCACCGCCCTGTGGCACATTTGCCGTAGCAAAAGCAGCTCCCAATTTACCCGAAAGATTAATGCCGCCGCTTTCATCAAAGAATTTCTTTAACTGCCAGCAAAGATTTGCATAATACGTCGGTGTTCCAAAAATTACAGCCCGGCTTTCAGCCAGATACTCCATATCGATATTTTCTACATCGAAAAATCGGACGTCCACGCCTTTTACTTCCTGTATGCCCTTAGCGACTTCCTCTGCCATTTCTTTTGTTTTGCCCGTTTTACTGTAATATACAATTGTGATTTTCATCTGTAATATCTCCTCATTATATTTTTATATTTTTTCTGTTGTACCAAAGACGACACTTTGCGCCTCTTCAACCTCGGATTCTAATACTTGAATTTCAAACATGCTTTCGTCCTGAACAACCGTTCCTCCAACAATACGCACATTTGTCATGATTCCCTCTGCCTTTAAAGCAGTCTGCATCTGCTCAGCCTGCATTTTATTATTGGCAATATATATCGACGTCCACACTGCACAAATCACCCCCTTAAAATTTTATCGTTGTTTTACAGCACCTTCCCCTAAAAGTGCTTCAATTTCTTTGACCACCTCTGCAGACGGTTCCAGCCAAAATTGTGGTTCCGTTTTTATTTGCTGTTTACTTGCCTGCATATGCAAGTAAACAACATGCTCTCCATGATGCCGGATAAAAATTTCTCGCAAGGCCCTAAGATTATCCTCATTTTCCTGCTCCCTATGGATCGTAATATAATATTCCGGGCGATATTCTTCAAGCGAACAAATCTTATCTGCTATAAGCTTCGCCCCATCATCCGTCATATTAACTCTTCCCTGTACTACAACCGACATATCCAGTGTAAGTACATTAAGACTTTGATAAAACACTCGTGGAAAAACTACAATTTCAATACGATGCGTAAAGTCCTCCAGCTCAGCAAAACACATTGTATCACCTTTTTTAGTGGCTATACGTTTAGTTGAGACCAATATTCCCGCAATACGGACAAGTTGGTTTTCTTTCAGTCCTCCGGAAAGAACCTGCTCAATACGGATAAAATTTTTTATTTTATCTGCATACCTGTCCAGAGGATGGCCTGTAATATAAAATCCTGTTATTTCTTTTTCCCATGCAAGCAATTCACTAGGAACAGCCTCTGGTATATCCGGCAACGGCAAAGTCTCTTCTATCCCAGTCACTTCTTCTGCAAAGAGGCCTAATTGTCCACTCGCCAAATCCCTTTGCCGGCTTGCCGCCATATCAAGTGCCTGTTCCAGAACCGCCAACAACTGCGATCGCTTTGCTCCAAGTGAGTCAAAGGCACCACACTTGATCAGACTATCAAGAACCCTCTTGTTCATCATATGCATATCAACACGCGAACAAAAATCCAGCAGCGATTTGAACGGGCCACCCTGTCCGCGTACTTCCTCGAGATTGCGGATTGCATTCTCGCCTACATTGCGCACGGCAGCAAGCCCAAAGCGGATAGAATCACCATCTACGCTGAAAGATGCCGAACTCGCATTGATATCCGGTGGAAGGATTGGTATTCCCATATGGCGGCACTGGTCGATATAGATGCTTACCTTATCATTCGTATCCATAATGCTCGAAAGCATAGCCGCCATGAACTCCTGCGGATAATGCGCTTTAAGGTATACCGTCTGCCAGGCAACCAGGGCATATGCCGCACTATGTGACTTATTGAAGCCATAATCCGCGAAATGGGTGAGTAAATCAAAAATTGTATTTGCTAAATTTGTATCAATGTCATTGCTTTTGGCCCCATTCAAAAAGTTCTCTTTTTGTGCCATCAGTATCTCATGCTTTTTCTTTCCCATAGCACGGCGCAAAAGATCTGCCTGCCCAAGCGTGAATCCCGCCAACACCTGGACAATCTGCATGACCTGCTCCTGGTACAATACAACGCCAAAAGTTTCCTTGAGTATCGGCTCCAAAAGCGGATGCATATAAGTTACCTGTTTCTTACCATGCCGCCCATTAATGAAATCCGTCACCATGCCACTCCCCAAAGGTCCCGGTCTGTATAAGGCTACCAATGGAATAAGGTCTGCAAAGCCTTCCGGACGCAGTTCTTTCACCAGCGCGGTCATTCCCGAAGACTCCATTTGAAATACCGCACCCGTTTTACCTTCACAAAGCATCCTGGATGCTGCATCATCCTCCAAGGGAATGTGCTGTATATCAATTTCGATACCCCGAGCTTTTTTAATATTATCAAGAGCATTACTTATAACTGTCAGCGTACGCAGACCTAAAAAATCCATTTTCAGCAGGCCAAGTTCCTCAACATGATCCTTATCATATTGTGTTACCAAGGTCCCCTCTGAAATTTGTACCGGTACATAATCCGTCAATGGATTGCGTGCAATTACGACTCCTGCCGCATGCGTCGAAGAATGTCGAGGGAGACCCTCAACACTTCTGGCAAAATCTATAAGCCGTTTTACCTGCTCATCACTTTCATACAGGCTCTTTAAATCCCCGGACTCTTTCAAAGCCTTATCCAGTGTAATCCCTAATTCTGTAGGTATCATCTTCGCCACACGGTCCACATCTGCATAAGGCATATTGAGGGCTCTGCCAACATCCCGCACAGCACCTTTTGCGGCCATGGTACCAAAGGTTACGATTTGAGCCACATGATCATCGCCGTAACGACGTTTCACATAGTCAATGACTTCCTCTCGCCTAATATAACAAAAATCAATATCGATATCTGGCATTGTCACACGATCAGGATTCAAAAACCGTTCAAAAAGCAGGGCATATTTCAGTGGGTCTATATCCGTTATCCCTAAAATGTAAGCAACTATGCTGCCTGCCGCAGAACCTCGTCCCGGACCTACAGCAATGCCCTTACTGCGTGCATAGCGGATAAAATCCCATACGATGAGAAAATAGCTGTCATAACCCATGTGATGAATAATCCCCAGCTCATATTCCAAACGTTTCCTGGCTTCCTCTGTGATTGGTGAATACCTGGCAGCAAATTTCTCCTCACACAGTTGGCGCAGATACATTTCATCTGTCATGCCATCCGGCAAGGGAAAATTAGGTAAATGCAAATGTCCAAATTCGAAATCTACATTGCAGCGGTTGGCGATGCGCTGCGTGTTTGCCAAAGCTTCCGGATAGACTGGAAACAATTTTTGCATTTCTTCGGGCGATTTCAAATAAAACGCATCACTGGGAAAACGCATACGGGTCTCATCCTGAACCGTACGTCCGGTCTGTATGCAGAGCAAAACATCGTGGAACGTACTGTCTTCCCGGCGAATATAGTGCAAATCATTTGTAGCTACAAGCCCAAGACCATATTTTTCAGCTAGTGCCACCAGCCCTTTGTTGGATTTTTTCTCCTCAGACATACCATGATCCTGTATTTCCAGAAAAAAATTATCCTTACCAAAGATTTCTATATACTCGCTTACCAAAGCATCCGCCCGTTCCATATTATCCTGAAGAATCATTTGTGGTATCTCACCCGCAATGCAGGCACTCAGACAAATAATCCCCTCATGATACTGACGCAACAGTTCCTTATCCACTCTGGGCTTATAATACATACCTTCAATATTCGCCAAAGAAACAAGCTTGACC
Source organism: Megamonas sp. UBA1796 (assembly GCA_002319795.1). Lineage (GTDB taxonomy): Bacteria > Bacillota > Negativicutes > Selenomonadales > Selenomonadaceae > UBA1796. The sequence goes on along the minus strand of DCFU01000032.1, from coordinate 77,602 downwards.
AAATTCCGGTAACCATCATTATTCTCCGCTAGAAGAATAAGATGATAATATCTCGCACCATTTACCTCAAAATCATCGTGCCGTGAGCCTGGTGCCAAATAAACCTCACAACCGATAATCGGCTTGATTCCCTCTTTTTTAGCTTCTTTATAAAAATCTATGACGCCATACATCGCGCCATGATCTGTAATGGCAATAGAATCCATGCCAAGTTCTTTGGTTGTTTTAATTAAGTCCTTGATCCTGCTGGCCCCATCCAACAAACTATATTCTGTATGCACATGCAGATGCGTGAATGGGGGGCGAACCTCCTGCAAGGCACTCGTTACTGGTTCTATATGGAATCACCTTCCTTCATAATATCTTTACAACTATTATATATTCACGTTTAAAGATAGAAAACCCTTTTTAGATAAAAAAAGAACTGGAAGTCAATAACGACCTCCAGTCACTTGTTAAATCTCCATAATGATCGGTAAAATCATTGGACGACGACGCGTTTTTTCAAAAAGATATCTTCCCAACGCATCCCTGACATTCGATTTAATGGTAGACCACTCTGTGATTTTCTCATCCTCACATTTTTCCAAAGCCTGCCTGACCCGGTCTCTTGCTTCATCCATAAGTGCTTCAGACTCGCGGACATAAACAAATCCCCTCGATACTATATCTGGCCCGGAAACAACCCGCCCCGACGTTTTTTCCATAGTAACAACGATAATCAGAATACCATCCTGTGAAAGCTGCCGACGATCACGAAGGACAATGTTGCCGACATCTCCGACACCAAGCCCATCAACAAGTACCCTTCCCGATGTCACCTTACCAGCAACAACGCCTTTATCCCTTGTAAATTCAAGGATCTGCCCATTCTCACTGATAAAAATATTTTCCTTTGGCATGCCAAGATCCTCTGCCAATTTCGCATGTTTTACAAGATGGCGGTATTCACCATGCACCGGAATGAAAAACTTAGGCCGCACAAGATTATGCATAAGCTTCAATTCTTCCTGGCTTGCATGCCCGGACACATGAATGCCCTCGGATTTTCCATAAATAACATTTGCACCGAGCTTCAGCAGATTGTCTATGGTTTTGGAAACCAGCTTTTCATTACCCGGAATCGGCGTTGCTGAAATAATAATTGTATCGCCAGGCACAATACTCACCTTACGATGGTCTGACATAGCCATCCGTGTCAGAGCAGACATAGGCTCGCCCTGACTTCCCGTAGTAATGATGACAACCTGTGACATTTGATAGTTATTGATTTCATCAATATCAATCAGCGTCCCCTCCGGCGCATTGATATAACCAAGCTCCAAAGAAATGCTGACAACATTGACCATGCTGCGCCCCAGCACAGCCACTTTCCTCTTATAGCGGCAAGCCGTATCTATAGCCTGCTGAATACGATGTACATTGGAAGAAAAAGTTGCTATGATGATACGTCCCTTTGCATTATGAAACGCCTTATCAAAAGCAGCTCCGACGGTCTTCTCACTTGGAGTATGGCCTTCTCTCTCCGCATTTGTACTATCCGCCATCATAACGAGGACACCCTTGTTCCCCAACTCGGAAAAACGACGAAAATCCGTCATTTTCCCATCAACTGGCGTGTAGTCCAGTTTGAAATCCCCTGTATGCACAATCATGCCCACAGGCGTTTTGATAGAAAGTCCTACTGCATCCGGAATACTGTGATTTACCCGAATAAACCCGACACTGAAACAGCCTATGTTTACAATGTCACCTTGCATGACCGGATGCAGATTGCTTGAATCTACATTATTTTCCTTCAAGCGTCCCTCTAAAATACCCAAAGTAAGCCGTGTCCCATAAACAGGCACATTAAGCTGCTTCAGCACATAAGGGAGTGCACCGATATGATCCTCATGTCCATGCGTAAGTACAATCGCCTTAATTAAATCGCGATTTTCCAATAAGTAAGTTATATCAGGAATAACCAAATCGATTCCTAACATATCCTCATCTGGGAACATTAACCCTGAATCGATAAGAAGTATCTCATCATCTACACGGATGACCGTCATGTTCTTGCCGATTTCTCCCAGTCCGCCAAGCGGAATAATTTGAAGTTTTTGTGATCCTTTTGACAAAAATTACACCTCCGAAAATTTATATATTAATAGTGCTCCACAAAATATAACCTTCTAAGTCCGAACCGTACAATTATAATAAAAATAACCGTGTCAGTCTCAACCCTGCTTGCGCCCCTCACGTACCGCTGAGACAAACAAAAATCGACCGTTCTGCTCATTAATCTATATTATATATCCATGCATGACAAATTGTAAAGTGTCAACAGACAATTATCTTACTGCAATAAGAGCAGACAAGTAATTTGAATCCATTTTGCGTTGTCATAAGCTGCATAAAACATCGCCTGTAAAATTCAAAGTACACTAATTCTCAATTAAATCACCCCAGCAGATAGCTTGTCATAGATAACGACCCAAAAACACACGATGTGTTATATACTCTTACACGGTCTCTCTTATCAGAAGCCCCTGCAGCATATAAAAGAGGATAAAAATGCTCCGGAGTCGGAACCGCAAGCGTGGCAGCATTCCCAAAATCAGCATAATGCAATATTGCTTCTGTATCATGTTCCATCATGCTCTTTTCGATATATTGGTCGAATTGTCGTGCCCAGTCATAGCCTCCAGTCATTTTCCAATCAATTTTTCCCAGATTATGTACTACGTTGCCGCTCGCAAAAATCAATATCCCCTGTTCTCTGAACCATGCTAACTGTTTTCCCAAACCGAAATGTTCTTCAATTGAAGAATCTGCATCCACGCTGAGCTGAAAAACTGGTATATCGGCAGCAGGATACATTTTGCAAAGCACTGCCCAAGAACCATGGTCAATTCCCCAACTATTATCTTCTATAACTTCTCTGTCCAACATTTTTTTTACATTTTCAGCCCATCCGGGCGCCCCACTAACCGGATATCTGACCTCATAAAGTTTCTTAGGAAAGCCATACATATCATAAATCATTTTTGGTTTTTCTGCAGTCAGTATCCGCGTTTTTCTAGTATACCAGTGCGCAGAAATCGATAGAATCGCTTTTGGCTTCGGTATTTCTCTTGTTAGTGTTCGCCACGAGGCAGTATATTCGTTTTCTTCAATCGCATTCATAGGAGAACCATGTCCAATGAATAAAACCGGCATTTTCACCATTTTTACCCCCTGCTTCCTTATTACGATTCAACCTTTTCTTAGCTGATTTCAGTCCATTATAGTCGTGAGATTGCTCTATATTGGGTCCAGCTGGAATATATGTGTATTCATCTTAACTTGACTTTCCAAGTACTGTATTTTATTTGCTGAAAAGCACAAGCCGGCTGAAATAGCCTTCGTCAAATAAAATAATAAAGAATCTATCTACAAATAGTGACACATCGTCTATAATATGAGATAAGTAGCAGCATATGATTTATATTTTAAAGAGAGGTTGTGATGTTTTTATGCAAATACTACACAATCAACGCGTTGCCATCAAAATTTTCTGTATTATTGCCACTATTCTGCTCTTTTCACTTATTGTCGGTTTTGCCGGACTCTATGCATCCCGTGAAATCGCACAAAATATGCGCGTTCTTTATGAAGAGAGAACTATTCCCATTGAACTTATGGACGCCGTACGGTTTACAAGCAAAGATACAGAAAGTAAATTACTGCAGCTCATCATGACCCGGGACAAAAACCAACAGCAGGAACTGATTCGGCAGATTGAAGCCAACACCGCAACCATCAATAATCTACAGGAACAATATAAAACGCTGCCCTTCGATGATTTTCAAACACAAAAATGGCAGGAAATTGAAACCAGTCTCTCTGCCTACCGGCAAACACGTAGTGATATCATAAAATTAGCGGTTGCTGACAAGCAGGAAGAGGCCTTTTCTCTTTACATAAGCAACAAAGCTGTTTTTGAGAAAACACTGCTTCCACGGCAGGAACTTGTCGAATACAGTATCAAACAAGGTGCTAGCATGTATGAAACCAGCAATCGGCTAGCTTCCTTTAGCAGTATAGTAATCATCAGCGTCACACTCATTGCCATCCTCGTTTCTGCTCTTCTGGGCTTATTTCTCTCTCATACGATCTCCTATCCGCTCAAGCGCATGATGACCACGGTTGAGTTTGTAGCCAATGGAGATTTTCAGGACCGCCCCAGAACCTTCCGTTCGCAAGATGAATTTGGCACATTAGCAGATACTATAGTAAAAATGAGAACCGATCTCCGTTCACTGATTGGAAAAATTCTCCATTCAAGTGAACAGGTTGCCGCCTCTTCCGAAGAACTTACAGCAACGGTAGAGCATTCCTCGCAAAATGCGCAGCAGGCAACAGCAGCTATTCAAAACATTGCCAGCAATGCTAAATCACAAGTAAACGCCGTAAATAACACTTCTTCTATTGTGGGAACTATATCTGCTTCTGTCGGGCAGCTGTCACAAGCAGCCGGCAAGGTGACCCAAACAGCCGAAACCACGAGTCAGGCAGCAACAGACGGGCTCGATGCTTTGAATCTTGTTATCCTGCAGATGAAGAAAATCGACGCACAGGTATCAAATTCTTCTGAGATCATCACCAGTCTGGGAGAACGTTCCAAAGACATCAGCCAAATCATCGAAACGATTTCAGGCATCGCTAGCCAGACAAACCTTTTGGCACTCAATGCGGCAATTGAAGCCGCTCGTGCCGGAACCCAAGGGCGCGGGTTTGCAGTTGTTGCCGATGAAGTCAGGAAACTCGCAGAACAATCTGAGATTGCAACGAAGAAAATTTCGTCCTTAATACAAAAGATACAGCAAGATACCATGGAAGCCGTACAAGCCATGGAAAAAGGCACACACGAAGTAAAAACCGGTTCTCTGGTCGTCGACAAAGCAGGAGATTCCTTCCAGAAGATTGCTGCGGCAATTCATGAAATTTCCGTTGAAATCAAGAACGTGGCTGCTACCCTTGATGAAGTATCAACCAACAGCCACGATATGGTAGAGGATATTCAGCAAATCACCGCCAGCACTGACAAAGCATCTATCCAATCTATAGAAGCTGCCGCCGCTACTAACGAGCAAGCCGCAGCCTTAAAGGAAATTTCCCAAGCCAGCCAAAGCCTGGCCCATTTAGCTGAAGGCCTGCAAAACTCTGTCATCCATTTTAAGATTTGACAAGCGGACAGCCCTTCAGAAAATCCACCTTATTCACTGGCACACGATTCTATTACGCCCGGAAGCCTTAGCCTGATAGAGTGCTTTATCCGCACGCTGAAATAATTTTGTCTCTGTATCTCCTGTCTGCAGACAAGTCAATCCACCACTTACTGTTACATGCACCAATGTGCCTCCTGCCGGTACAAATGCCTCAGCCTCAAAAGTCTGGCGTATCCTTTCCGCAACCGTAGCAGCCTCCTTAAGATTAGCATCCGGCAACAGAATGACAAATTCTTCTCCGCCAAACCGAAAGGCCAGTTGTCTTCCCTGCAGTATTTCCAGCACACCTTTGCTAAATCGCCGTAATACCTGATCCCCCTGCCAATGTCCATATGTATCATTATATCCTTTAAAAAAATCAATATCCATTACAAGCAACGATAACTCTTGTTTTTCTTTTAGCGCCTGCCTGATTTCCTGCTGAACCCGCTTTTTCATATAACGACGATTATATAAGCCAGTCAGCTCATCTGTCAGGCTCAAATCACGATAATACACAACATTTCGCGTTAGCATCAGCTCTTTGAGGCGTAATGTCCGGAAACGATCTGAGAGAGCCAATGATAACAAAACCATCTCTGCTGCTGTAGAAAGCATCAATATGTTCTCCGCAAAAACACGGTTGGGAGACAAAATCCATACCAGAATTCCCCAGGAAAGAATCCCCCAGGCCAACAAGTAAAAGATTGCGGGTCTAAATCCCCGGCGCAGCCTCGATACTGCCAGTGCTATAAATACCAAGGGCTCAATTATGCCCAAACCACGGGCAATATTATTTGCCCATATAGCATATCCGGCTATTCCCAGCAAGCCCTGAATAACCGCTACAGTCAAAAGTCCCTGAATAACGATTGAATCACGTATTTCCCCCTTGTGGATTTGCAGGAAACTTGCCGTAAATAAGATGGAAAAGACAAATGCTGCCGCCAGGCAAAGCCAAAACAAGGAATTATACAACGCATATGGCAATTCCAGCCATAGTTTCAAATGCCCATGGGCATCCAATTGATAAACGAGCATGAAAAAAATATACAATATATAAAATAAATATGTTTTATCCCGCAAAACAAACACAATAAATAAATTATAAAGCAGCATAGCGGCTAAAATGCCATAAAAAATTCCATATATAAAATTTTTCACAAGTACTGACTGAAAAAACGCCTTTTCCTGCCAAACCAACACAGGTAAACGCAAGCTGGAGATACTCTGCAATCGCAAAAAAACATATTGCCCACGAGCATAGCTGCCCGGAACTATAAAGGCCCAACTTGTATCCCACACCTCATGATTGAGCGGCCTTCTTGCCGCCCCGCCATTTTTCTCTACATAATGAATTGCTCCCTGTGTGTCATCCGCACCATATACAGGAAAATATACGTCCAGCCAACTTATATTGGGATTTGCCAACTGGAGAAATTCCCGGGCACCGGTTTCTGCATAAGGAAACACAGGTAGTATAAATCGTACCCAGAATACCGAATGGGAAACTCCCAATGACAATGTATCCTGCGCATATGGATGAAAAGACGCCGTAAAAGCCGGGCTGCTCACCACACTAAAGTCACAGGAACCATCAACATCTTCAAAGATCATAAACTCTGTTACCGGAGTTGGACCATCCGCACCCGAATTCGCCTCTGCCAAGCCAGCAGCAGACATATTTAAAACAATCGTCAGTAAAAGACAATACAGGAATTTAAAATCTTTTTTTCTCATACCCTCATACACCAAATAACCTCAATGCCGTTGCATCCAAGCAAACTATATTTTCCACTTAAGCATACGATCCCGAATCCTATTACCAATAGATGACAGTATAATTGATTTTATCATGAAATTACAGAAATAAAAAGACAACATCGCTCCATGGCAGAAAATGTTTTTCAAAACCTGAACTTGTCCGGCTACTCATTCTTACGAATTGCCCGTTAAAAACCGGAATTGCTGCCAAAACAGCAATTCCGGTTTGATTTATTTCACACAATATGTTAGGTAAAGTTCTCCAATAATTTCTTTGGAATCCTCCCCTTCTTTATCATTGACGGTCAAGCCTGCAAGTTTCCGCTTCTTATTCTTACGCGGTTCTGCCAAGCCCTAAGCTTCGTGATATTTTTCCAGTCACGGCAACGTTTCCACCAAATAAATATACAGTCACTTCACGCTTATCTCCACTGGTGGAAAATTTTATTGAGCTTGACGCCAATCCATGCAGCCGCAAATGCCTTCATGATATCGCCGGGAATAAACGGAAATACTGCCATAACAAGTGCCTGCCACAGATTGATATGCAAAATCAACATCATCCCTATCACACCGCCAAGATAAGTAATAGGCATGCCGACGGCTGCCGCGATAAGGAAATATCGTTTAAGGGATATCTGTTGTCCCTTAAGCAAGCTGATAACCGGGTAGGCCACTACAAAGGCAACAATAAAGCCGCCTGTAGGACCAAAAAGTCTCCCCAAGCCTGCCGTCCCGCCAACGAATACTGGCAACCCTATAGAGCCAAGCAGAATATAGCCCAACATAACGATAAGCGTTTGCCTGGGTGTCAAAATAAATGCAGATAAAGCCATAGTCAGGGTAAGTGCTGTAACCATACCCGGCGTAAATGGCAAAGGAAAGGATATATATGCAGCTACGCAACAAAGTGCTATACATATCGACATCTTTGTCAAATTATGTATGGAAAATACAGGGTCTTCTTTCGTTAATGCAGTTCTCATGCGTTTTCTATCTCCTTAATCCTGACTTTACATATTTACTCGCGTAGGAATATATCCGGCCTTGCTCCAAGCCCCTCTATTGGCAGCAAAACATTTTGCCGCCTAATAAAATAATATTGTCAGCAGCTGAAAAAGGAGATCCCCATTATTTCCTTTTAAAGGATACTGCAAACTCGCTAAGGCTGTGAACATTCCTTCACAATGATTCTATTATACGCAAGAAAAAATCCATAGTCAACCTATATAAAATTATTAGTTTACGTAAAAACATAAAAGCAAAAAGATTCCCGGTACAACAATAACTGTATGGATAAATTATTGTACCGGGAATCTGATATGTTTTCTAAGCGGCAGATATCAAATAAGTGCCTTAATTTTATTGCTGATTTTCACTACATGACCTTGTTCTTCCTTCTTAAGCCTTTCAAATATTTCTCTTGCTTGGGGAAATTTCGAGCATTCCGCTAAAGCGGCATAAAAAAGTACGGAATCTTTTTCTGCATTTACCGCAAGAATCAGGACACTTTTTGGCGAACGTATTTTATCCAAAACATCCGGCGCATCCTCCGGCGTGGGAAAAACATGTGCTTCCGCTAACACTGTCAAATAGCCGGAAATTTCAGGATCAAAGAGATATTCCGTATCATGCGCTTCTTTATACTTTCCTATTTCTTCAAAATATCTGGTAAAGGTATCCAAATGGACATTTTCCTCTTCCATCAACATTTTAAATAAAGTCGCTACTTTTTGTCCCGAGAATTTTTCATAAGCAAGTTTGTAAAAATTATATCCACGATTTTCAATATCCATAGCAATGCGCAGGCCTTCCAAATCATTTAAATAAGCTTCCATTACGAATCCCCTCCAGATAAAATTTTTATTTTATTTATATAAAAACTTCCACAACAAAGCGGATTTTCCTGCCTGCTTTGAGTTTTTCGTTTAAAACAGAACATATATGTGGTATACTATAAACAAATGAAAATAGAACTTAGGAGTGCTGATTTATGCGACGTAATCAAGGTTCAAGCGAACGTCAGAAGAGTATATTCAAATTCATTAAAGAATTTCTTTTAGAAAAAGGTTATCCACCTTCCGTACGGGAAATTGGCAAGGCCGTAGGATTAAAATCCAGCTCTACCGTCCATGGCTATTTAGCTAAGCTGGAGGAGTCTGGTCTTATCAAACGAGATCCAACCAAGCCACGCGCCATTGATTTGCTTGATGAAAAGCCTTGGGATAAGACCGTAGCCGTTCCCTTAGTTGGTACAGTCACAGCAGGTGTGCCTATATTGGCAGAAGAAAATATACAAGATGTGTTTTCCTTCCCACAGGGCCTTATCGGGACGACGGATCAGGCCTTTATGTTGCGTGTACAAGGAGAAAGTATGGTTAAGGCCGGTATTTTTGACGGTGATTACATCCTTGTCCGCCAACAGGACACGGCATGTGATAATGATATTGTCGTAGCACTGGTCAATGAAGATACGGCTACAGTAAAGCGTTTTTTTAAAGAGCAGGATTGTATACGGCTGCAACCAGAAAATGATTCCATGAAACCCTTTTATGAAAGAAACGTCGCGATTTTAGGAAAGGTAATCGGTGTCTACCGTCAGATGTAATCATCGCTTTAAATTCATTCTAATATAAATACGCCGCAGGACAGCATATTCGTGTCCTACGGCGTATTTTTTTATTCAGACGTTAAATTCTCAACCGCCTGCGCCGCCCCCATGATGCCAATAACAGCATGTTCAAAGGTCAGCGCCCCCTGCAAATAAACATTATATGGCTCGCGCAGCGGGCCGTCTGCACTAAACTCGATAGATGCTCCCTGTACAAAGGTGCCTGCTGCCATGATGACCTGATCCGCATAACCAGGCATGTCCCAAGGCTCAGGAATTGCAAACGAGTCAACCGGCGAATATTTTTGTATACCACCACAAAACGCAATGAGTCTTTCACGGGTACCCAGCTCAATAGCCTGTATGATATCCCCGCGCAAATCTTTAGGAAGCGGCAATGTCTTATAGCCTAATGCAGCAAAAACACCCGCAGCAAATACGGCGCCTTTTATCGCTTGCGATACAACATGCGGTGCAAGAAATATTCCTTGGAAAAGCAATCGGTTGTTGGACAGGGAGGCTCCTAATTCATCGCCCATTCCCGGAGCTGTCAGACGATAGGAAGACAGCTCTACAAGCTCATTCTTTCCTGCTATATAACCTCCGGTAGGCGCAACGCCACCGCCCGGATTCTTGATAAGTGAGCCTGCCATGATATCAGCCCCTGCCTGCGTTGGCTCAAGTATATCAACAAATTCACCGTAACAGTTATCCACGAAACAAATACAGTCCGGTTTGGCACGCTTTACCTCCTTACAGATTGCTCGGATATCATCAATTGTTAGGGGTGCACGCATGCTATAGCCACGGGAACGCTGAATAAGCACCATTTTGGTATTCGGCTTCAGTTTATGCTGTATGCCAGCAAAATCAACTTTTCCTTCACGCATAGGCAATTCATCGTATAAAATGCCAAACTCTTTCAAAGAACCCTTGCCCGGGTTTGCATAGCCTATCACTGTCTGCATCGTATCATATGGCGCACCCGTAAGTGACAGCAGCTCATCTCCCGGGCGCAATATCCCAAACAGCACCGTAGCTAATGCATGCGTGCCAGATACAAACTGTGTACGCACCAGGGCACGCTCAGCGCCAAATATCTCAGCATAAAGTTCTTCCAGTTTTCCCCGCCCGATATCATCATAGGCATAGCCAGCGGTTGTATTGAAATGTGCCTCTGACACCCGGCATTTGCGCATAGCCTCCAGCACCTTCAGGGTATTAATTTCAGCAATCTCCTCAATATGCCTGAATAAAGGTTTGGATTCTTCAAGCACACATGTTTTGATATCCTGAATTTTCTTCGAAAATGTCATTTCTTCTACTTCCTCATATTTTATATTGTTCAAAGGCTGCCGTCTCAGATATTGGTAAGGATACCTGCAGTACAGTTCCCTTGTCCGTGTAGTCCGTATCATATATTTGGGCAATTCCATGAAGTTTCGTCACCAGCCCGCCCTCGCTGAAAGGGATGCATAGCTTCATTTTCACCTGCTGCTCCTGGAAAAACGCCTCTATTTTTTCAAGCAGGCCAGATAAATTCTCACCGCTTTGTGCAGAAATAAAAATGCCATCACGCCCACGCAGCATTTTTTCACATACATTTCTTGTTTTCAGCTCATCCGCCTTATTGAATACGTACATCATCGGTTTATTTTCCGAATTCAGCTCCTTCAATACCTCAATAACGGCTTCTATTTGCAGTTCGTAATCCTCGTTGCTGCAGTCAACGACATGCAGCAGCAAATCTGCTTCTTCTACCTCCTCCAAAGTGGCATGAAAGGCAGAAACCAAGGTATGCGGGAGTTTTTGTATAAACCCAACCGTATCGGTCAACAAAATTTTTTGCTTTTGCGGCAAAGTCACAAGCCGTGTCGTGGGATCCAGCGTAGCAAAAAGCTTATCCTCAGTAAAGACATCCGCACCTGTTAAAGCATTAAGCAGCGTCGATTTTCCGGCATTCGTATAGCCAACAAGTGCTACAAGTGGTATCCGGGTTTCTTTTCGCTGTGACCTATGAAGCTGTCTCTGCTGGCTTAGCCGGGTAAGCTGCGTTTCGATATCATGGATTTGTGCATAGATACGGCGCCGATCCACTTCAAGCTTAGTTTCACCGGGCCCGCGTGTGCCAATACCGCCGCCCAACCTCGAAAGCACTAGTCCTTTGCCGCCAATACGCGGCAGATTATATTTAAGCTGTGCCAGCCGTACTTGCAGTTTTCCTGCATTCGAACGCGCCCGCTGCGCAAAAATATCCAAAATCAAAGCTGTACGATCCAAGACCTTGATGCCCAATATTTGTTCAAGATTACGTTGCTGTGAAGGAGTCAGTTCATCATCGATAATGAGAAGATCCGCATCTGTATCCTGAATAGTGAGTGCGATTTCCTGAACCTTTCCCTTGCCAAGAAATAAGGCGGCATCCGGACGTTCCTTGCGCTGAGCAAATTTTCCTATAACAACGGCTCCAGCTGTTTCCGCCAGACGCATCAGCTCATCAAGAGATTCCCCGATGGTCCATGCTTTATTTTTTCCAGCAGGTTCAATACCAGCCAGAAGTGCCCGCTCTGCTTTATCTACTGTTTCATTCGCAAGTTCCCTGCCTAATTTTTTGTTTATTACAGTTATAAGGTAGTTCAAATTGATTTGATGAAGAACGTCGGTCTGTACCGGCCCAAAATATTGCAGCTCCGGTGAGCCGTCTTCTTTACTTTCCCCCGTAAAAAAAGCCACGCTGCCCAAAATATCTCCGCTGTCTTTCGTCCGAGCAAGCGCCATCATAACATCAAAACGCAGACGGCGCAACGATGAGCTATCTGGCTCACTGAGCATCGAATCTCCACTTGGATGGGTATGAATGCAGCGTATACCTGAAAGCCGGACATTCGTCCGCGATTTGAAAGCTGGTAAATCCACAGTAGCCGTATCCCCTACAGATACCTGCAGTATTTTACCTGAACGATTGATATACACGGCCACTTCACGATTCAGCAGCCCCGTGATCTCCAAAAGCTTTTCGTTCAACTCATTTGTGGAAATTTGTCCAATAGGAAGCTGTACTGCATATAAAGCCTGCAGCTTTTCAAGAACATGTGCCTTGATATTTTTAATATCCCCGTTGATATCCAAGCTCTCACCTCCTTCATAAACGATTCATGATATTTTGTATATGCTTCAGGGTAATTGAAAGCGATCCATCCGCATTGTTATGAAACTCCACATACTCTGTATTATCGAAATAATCGACTGGTATCGTAAGTTCTATACCCGTATCTGTTTTCAGTTTATGATTACGCATCTTTTTCAGCGTTGCCTCCGAATTTACCGCCACTGGTTCCGTAAAACCGGCTTCTTTAAGCTGGCGATCATAATCTTCCTGCATAGATGGATTATCCTTAAAAACCTCTTTTCCCGCCTCCAGGGGATCCAGCTGATTGGATTGCTGGACATTGTCCGCAATATAAGACTTGACTGCAGCCGCCGCTGCACATTCATCCTGTCCATAGGCTTCTGTAACTTTTTTGACCGTTTGATTTATCTTTTTGATTGTCTCCTTCGGAGATGGTGTTTGTGCACATTCCAGCAATATTTCAGGAAAAACAAAAATTGAATTGCCATCAATGGTATATTTTTTTGAAAAAGAAGAAATCTCTTTCGTTACGGCATCCACTAAAGCAAACTCATCCATTTTTTGCGCCAGTCCCGGCATAATGGAATAGTGGTTCACAATATCGTTGCGAAATCCATTTTCTGTCTGTACAATCTGATGAATAAAGCCACTATGGCTGTTGGCTTTAAAAATAATGATCTTACGAACCTCATCAACTCTTACATCACAAATCAATAAGTCAGCAGAGGCCATCTCCTCTGCATGCGAAATTGCCTTCTCCAATGTATCAGCAATATATTTGGAAAAAATTACAAAATCTATTTTCCCTGCCAGATAATCTTCCAATTTATGCTGAAATTCACTGTCTTCATAAAACACGCCTTTTTTTGCATCCTGATTCGCAAGGGACTTTTCAATATGCTTCAACAAAAATTCCTCTATGCTGTTTTCAACGACTAATTCTTCATCCGAAAGCCCTATAGTCCCCGTATTGAAATCCAAAATATGCAAAATTGCTTTATCGATTACAATCATCCTGTCACCTCTGCCTCCTGCGCCCGTTGGCGAATCTCCTGTAATCTTGGAACCAGATTCGCATCTAATTTTTCTTCAAGTTCCAATAGCTCTGTTGAATCAAATACATAATTCATTTCTGGAATTTTCCGGATGCGCGCCTCGCCAAAAAACTCATCCCGAAAGACATTATAATAAATAATAAAATTACTATCTATTGTAAAATCCGAATAATCAAAGACAATATAGGAACCATTGATAGATTTTACCGGCTTGGAAGGATAAACAAACAGCCTGAATCCCTCCAAAATCTCAGGCAGCTTTTTCGCGTATTCCCAGTCAAGGATATGTTTCTCCTTCACAACCACACTGATTGTCTGAATATTAAACTCCGCCATATCCCGCAGCATAGTTTCGAACTGCTTAGATAAGAGCTGCTCCATTACTTCAAGATTCGGTGCAATATATTCGATACGGCAAAATTCTGTAAGTCCGATATGAACCCGCAGCTTATATTCATGCGTCTCACTATGATAATATACAATCGCACTGCGATGCAGCTTTTCATTCACGTAGCTATACAAATCATAGAAATCTTCCCGGTTCTGCATAAGACGATGAAATGAAAAACCAAACCATTCCTTGGGTAATCTTCCCAGATAGTCCCATGCGCTGACTTCCTTCTCCACACGTTCCTGTTCAAGTCTCTTTTCATCTGGCTCTGCCAATAAAAAGCCCCCCTTCACCACATCTGGTAAAATGGAAAATAAGGGCTGCTGCATAAATCATGCAGCAGCCCCTCGCATCCCTATGGAATCATTTACCTGTCCGACCCCGCTTCGTCATAGGAACTCCATCCCTGCAAAGAGGACATCCTTCAGGTTTAAATGCCTGGACATCAAGGTGCAGCAATGCCTCATAGGGAACACCGCCAAAATCAGCATGGCCGCCACTGCGGTCTACAAGCATGCCAATTCCCACAGGAATACCCCCATGCTGTTTTACAACGTTAAGTACTTCCCGGATAGAACCACCCGTTGTTACTATATCCTCTACAATCAGTACGCGCTCTCCTGGTTCAAGGTGAAATCCACGACGAAAAGTCATCTTGCCATTTTCACGTTCCGTAAAGATAGCTCTTGTCCCAAGCGCCTTGCCTGTCTCATGCGCTAAAAGTATGCCACCTGTCACAGGCCCCACAACCGTCTGTATATTCTTGTCAGTAAATCTTTCAGCCAATGCCTGACAAAGTTGTTCAGTATATCTCGGATGCTGTAGCACATTAAATTTTTCCACATAAACCGGACTATGCAGCCCCGAAGTTAAAAGGAAATGTCCCTCCATGATAGCCTGTGTCTCAATCAATATATCTTTTACGTCTTGTTCTGTCATTTGGGAACCGTCTCCATTTCTCTTATAATTTTTTCGGCTGCTTCTTTAGGATCATCCGTCAAACGAATTGGACGGCCGACGACAAGGTGGGACGCTCCCTGCCTAAGAGCTTCTGCTGGAGAAGCAATACGGCTTTGGTCGTTAACCGCAGATCCAACCGGACGAATACCCGGTGTAACAATCAGGAACTCGCTGCCGCACGCTTCCCGAATTGCTGCCGCTTCTGCCGGAGAAGCTACAACGCCATCCAGCCCTGCTTCTTTAGCAAGCTTCGCCAGACGCACCACCTGGGCCTGTATCTCCACTGTTTGTCCCAAACCATGCCAATCTCCTTCATTGATACTGGTCAGAACCGTAATTGCTATAAGCTTTGGCGGCTGTATGCCAAGCTCCGCCGCCTGCTTTCTTACACGTACAGCGGCCGTTTTCATCATAGTATAACCACCAGAAGCATGAATGTTCAGTATAGACGCACCAAGCCGCATAAGTGCACAAAGACCTTCTGCAACCGTATTGGGAATATCGTGCAGTTTCAAATCTAAAAAAACCTCTTTACCTTGCCCCTTCAGATAAGAAACTACACTCCCCCCTACACTGTAAAAAAGCTCCATACCAACTTTATAATAGCTGACACTGTCACCCAACTCTGTAACAAACTCCCTGACTTCCTCTATTGTATGAAAATCCAACGCCACAATCAGCCGTTCATCTGCCATAAAGCATCGTTCCCTTCAGCGCACCTGTTCTTTAAATTCTATCATTATTTCTCTACTTAAGCAAGCGCGTCGCCACCGCCTACATAATCCTGCAGTGCAAGCGAATACACCAGCCTGCGTTCGCGCATAAAGGAAAGCACGCGCAAAACCTCCCATGCAGTATCCATAGATGTCAGGCAGGCAATCCCGTGTTCAACCGTTGCACGACGGATCTTGAATCCATCACGTGCGGATCCTTTTCCCTGGGTAAGCGTATTGATGACCATATTGATTTTTCCAGTTTTAATCATTTTGATGATATCGACGCTTCTCTCGTGCACCTTGCCAACGACATCTGCATCAATTCCTACAGATTGTATGGCCCTCGCCGTTCCAGCTGTTGCTGCAAGCTGGAATCCTAAATCATAAAAGGCCTTGGCAAGTTGTTTCATTTCTTCTTTGTCTTTATCAGCAACTGTGAATAGAATACATCCTTGTATAGGAATATTCATTCCGGCACCAATAATTGCTTTATAAAGTGCTCTCGCATAATGGTAATCAATCCCCATGACTTCACCGGTAGACTTCATTTCTGGCCCAAGTGAGATATCAACATCCTGCATCTTGGCAAATGAAAATACCGGGGCCTTAACCGCCACGTAAGGGCGCGGCGCAACGAGTCCTGATTTAAATCCCATATCCTTAAGCGAAGCTCCCAAAGCAATTCTTGTGGCCAGATTTACCATTTTGATATCCGTAACTTTGCTAAGAAAAGGCACGGTCCGGCTGGAACGCGGATTGACCTCGATAACATAGACCTCATCGTTGACTACAACATACTGGATGTTCAATAAGCCTTTTACATGCAGGCTGATTGCGAGCCGCTTCGTATAATCGATAATCGTATAAATGACCTTAGACGATAATGTACGGGGCGGATATACAGCAATACTGTCACCGGAATGAACCCCCGCACGCTCAATGTGCTCCATAATGCCAGGTATCACAACATCAATGCCATCCGATATGGCATCAACCTCTACTTCTGTCCCCTGCATATAACGATCGACAAGCACAGGGTGATCAGGTGTGACCTTAACTGCACGATTCATATAATCATGCAGTTCATCTTCATTATATACGATTTCCATGGCCCTGCCGCCAAGTACATAAGATGGACGCACCATGACAGGATAACCTATCTCCGCAGCTCCCCGAACAGCATCCGCAAAATTTGTAACGCTTATGCCCAGCGGACGTGGAATTTTTGTTTGTGTGAGTACTTCATCAAAACGCTCACGATCTTCAGCACGGTCGATATCATTCACAGAAGTGCCGAACACCCGGACACCAGCCTTTTGCAACGCTCCAGCCAAATTAATAGCCGTCTGCCCACCGAACTGTACAATGACACCTTCTGGATTTTCTTTATCAATGACATTGAGAACATCCTCTGCCGTAAGCGGTTCAAAATAAAGCCGGTCCGAAATGTCGAAATCCGTACTGACCGTCTCTGGGTTGTTGTTGATGATAATCGCCTCAATACCTATTTCCCGAAGCGCCCATACCGAATGCACGGAACAATAATCAAATTCGACTCCCTGCCCGATGCGAATTGGTCCCGAACCCAATACGATAACCTTGCGCTTGTCGGAAACCTGTACCTCATCTTCCTGTGCGTGAAAGGTTGAATAATAATACGGCGTTGCCGCTTCAAACTCTGCAGCGCAGGTATCTACCATCTTATAACAAGGTAAAATATCCATCGATTTCCGCAGCGTGCGGATTTCATCGGCACTCTTGCCAGAAATCTCAGCAATTGAGCAATCCGCAAGTCCCAGATTCTTCGCTGCCAGCATGAGCTTGGGCGTAATTTCCTCTGCAGCGATCCGATGCTCCATGTCCGTTATATTTTTAATTTTTTCAATGAACCATTTATCGATTTTCGTCACTGCATGGATTTCGTCTATCGTAGCTATACCGCGGCGCAGCACCTCCGCTATAACAAATATACGTTCATCATTGATTCGCGCCAAATTCTTGATTACCCGGGCATCATCCCAGGCATCCATGGCATCCATATGCAGCCGATGTACGCCGATTTCCAGCGAACGTACCGCTTTCAATATAGCTCCTTCAAAACTGCGGTCAATCGACATGACCTCGCCTGTAGCTTTCATCTGTGTACCAAGGGTATGATCGGCAAAAACGAACTTATCGAATGGCCAGCGTGGAAATTTTACAACACAATAATCCAGTGCCGGCTCAAAACAGGCCTTCGTTTTTTGCGTAACCGCATTCGTAATTTCATCCAGGAAATATCCTATGGCTATTTTCGCAGACACCTTGGCAATCGGGTACCCCGTAGCCTTGGATGCCAACGCCGAGGAACGGCTTACACGCGGATTTACTTCTATAACATAATAATTATTACTGTCCGGATCAAGCGCATATTGCGCGTTGCATCCGCCTTCAATACCAAGCTCACGAATGATGCGCAGGCTCGCACTTCGCAGCATCTGATACTCATGGTCTGTAAGTGTCTGGGATGGAGCTACGACAATGCTGTCACCGGTATGCACTCCCACCGGGTCAAAGTTTTCCATATTACAGACCGTAATACAGTTGTCATTCCCATCGCGCATGACCTCATACTCGATTTCCTTCCAGCCTGCAACACTACGCTCGATGAGCACTTGCCCAATCATGCTGTATTTTAAACCCTTGATTACGATTTCAATGAGATCTTCCTCATTATCTGCAATACCACCGCCAGTTCCCCCCATCGTATAAGCAGGACGCACAATAATCGGATAACCGATTTCATTGGCAAAGGCCACAGCAGAAGGAACATCCTCAACAATCGTACTTGCAGGAATTGGTTCATTGAGTTTTTGCATAGTTTCTTTGAAAAGCTCCCGGTCCTCTGCCTTCTTAATAGCCGTAAGAGATGTCCCCAACAGTTCCACGGAGTACTTTTCCAGTATTCCCTGTTCCGACAACTTTACTGCCAGATTAAGTCCCGCTTGTCCTCCCAGGGTAGCCAGCAAACCATCCGGCCGTTCCTTACTGATGATTTCTTCTAAAAACTCTACCGTCAGCGGTTCAATATAAACACGATCCGCAATATGCGTATCCGTCATAATTGTTGCCGGATTGCTGTTTACGAGTACAACCTCCAGCCCCTCTTCCTTTAAAGCACGGCAGGCCTGTGAGCCGGCATAGTCAAATTCAGCCGCCTGCCCGATAATAATAGGTCCTGAACCAATGACCATGACCTTTTTTAAATATTCTTTCTTCGGCACAATCTATTCCTCCCTTGTCAGCATCGCCCAAAATTGATCAAACAAATAATGGTTATCATCCGGTCCCGGAGAAGCTTCCGGATGATATTGCACCGAAAAAACAGGCAGCTTCGTATGGCGCATACCCTCCACGGTTCCATCATTTACAGAACGGTGCGTCACTTCGACAGGCAAACCCACAAGAGATTTTTCATCGACAGCAAAGCCGTGGTTTTGTGAGGAAATATGTACACGACCGGTCAAAAGATTCTTGACCGGCTGATTCGAACCACGATGTCCGAATTTCAGTTTATAGGTATCTCCGCCAAGCGCCAAGGCCAGCAATTGATGACCCAGACAGATTCCGAACATCGGTTTCTTGCCAATGAGCTTGCGGATATTTTCAATTACCGCTGGCACATCCTTCGGATCTCCCGGACCATTGGAAAGGAAAATGCCGTCTGGCTGCATAGCCAGAATCTCCTCATATGTTGTAGAAGCAGGAACAACAACCAGATGACAGCCCAATCCATGCAATGACCTTAAAATATTGCGTTTAATACCAAAATCCAGAACAACGACTCTTGGCCCACTATTTTCAATCTCATAAATTTCCGGTGTCGTGACCTCGCTTACAACGTCCTTCTTGATAGGGACAGCGAAAAGCTCATCAAGCTCTGTTCTGGCAGCGTCATCCGGAACTATGATTCCCTTCATCGTGCCGGATGAACGTATTTTTCGTGTTACAGCCCGTGTATCTACATTATACAGGCAGGGAATACCCTGCTTCGTAAGAAATTCACTTAAGGATGTTTCTAAATGCCAATTGCTTCCTGTTTCGCAAAGCTCTCCAATAACGAACCCATTAACAAAGGATTTTCGAGATTGCATGAAGATATCCGCAATCCCATAGTTCCCAACCATAGGATACGTCAAGGTAACAATCTGGCGGCAATACGATGGATCGGTAAGTATTTCCTGATATCCTGTCATGCCAGTATTGAAGACAACCTCACCGGTTGCCTTCATATTATTCAGTAATGTTCCATAAAAAACACTGCCATCCTCCAAAATAAGTTTACCTTTCAACGAAGAACCCCCCCATGTTCAGCAGATTATTTTACCATCTTTCATGACCACCTCACCATCAACCATTGTAATAATAGCTTTGCCTTTAAAGATGCGTCCTACGAATGGTGAATGTGTCCCTCTTGTATAAAAATCTTTCTCATCAACCGTCCAGGTAAGCTCCGGGTCAATGACCGTGATGTCCGCAGCTTTGCCTGCCTCCAAACTGCCTGCTTCAAGCCCGAGTATTTTTGCTGGCTCATATGTCATCTTAGAAATAATTTCCTGTATTGTGAGTTTTCCTGTATGATAAAGCTCTGTGAGCAAAACGCCTAACGCGGTCTCCAATCCCGGAAAACCACTGGGAGCGTAACAATACTCTTTATCCTTTTCTTCCTCCGCATGGGGAGAATGATCCGTGGCAATAGCGTCAATCGTACCATCCTTGATGCCGGCCAGCAAAGCATCTACATCCCTCTGTGCACGGAGCGGCGGATTTATTTTTGTAGAAGTATCATAAAGGTTCACACATTCATCCGTCAGCGTAAGATGCTGTGGTGTAGCCTCTGCCGTGACCCTCACACCACGCTTTTTCGCCTGACGTACAATATCCACGGCTTTTGCCGAGCTGATATGCGCAACATGAACCCGTGCATCCGCATATTCAGCAAGCATGATATCGCGGGCCACTGCAATATCTTCCGCCACGGTTGGCCTTCCCTTCATACCGAGCATCGCACTCTTATGTCCTTCATTCATCAGTCCGTCTTCTACGAGTGAAGGCTCCTCATCATGATTGATAATAACCTTGTCAAAAGTACGCAGATAATCAAAGCCATTTAGCAGTACCTTGGCTTTTTTGACAAAATGTCCGTCATCAGAGAAAGCAACTGCCCCAGCTTCTGTCATATCACCAACCTCAGCGAGTTCCTCACCCTTCTGTCCCTTGGTGAGCGCACCAATGATTTCAATATGCACGCAACTGCATTCCTCAGCCCGGCGCTGCAGGCTTCTCACAATCGCTGCCGTATCGACAACTGGTGTCGTATTTGGCATTGCAGCGACTGTCGTATAGCCACCAGCTGCCGCTGCACATGAACCGGAAATAAAATCTTCTTTGGCCTCCTGGCCAGGTTCGCGAAAATGTACATGCATGTCTATCAGGCCCGGAGTAACTATTTTATTAGAAACATCAATTATATCAGCTCCAGCATCCTCAATATCACAGCCAATACGGCTGATTTTTCCATCCTCAATAAGAACGTCACAAATCTCATCGAAATGATTTGCCGGATTGATGACACGTCCACCTTTAAGAATTTGCTTCAATGTTTTTTCCTCCCGTCAAAACTAAAATTAACAACGCCATACGTATAGCAACTCCATTTTGTACCTGTTCCTGAATCGCAGAATGCGCACCATAGGCAACATATGGAGAAATCTCTAATCCCTTGTTCATCGGTCCGGGATGCATAACCAATACATCTTTCTTCGCCAGGGCCAGCCGAGCGTCATTCAAGCCAAATATACGTGCATATTCGCGTGTAGAAGGAAATAACCCTGCCTTCTGGCGTTCCAGCTGAATGCGAAGACAGTTGATGACATCTGCATTTTCAAGTGCTTCTTCGATACGATCATGAATATAAATACCAGGCTCCTCAAAAAGGAACCGCGGCATAAGCGTCTTAGGTCCCGCGAGATGTACTTCCATGCCCATTTTTCTCATTCCCCAGATATCTGAACGAGCTACACGGCTATGCAGAACATCGCCAAGTATGACAGCCTTCAGTCCCTGGAATTTCTTCTTGTACTGCATAATGGTGAAAAGATCCAGTAAACCCTGCGTAGGATGTGCATGCGCGCCATCGCCGGCATTTAATATAACAGGCTCAACAACCTTTGTAGCATATTCTGCAGCGCCTTCAGCCTTATGGCGCATAATAATTGCATCAACGCCCATCGCCTCAATGGTCAACAGTGTATCCCGCAGGCTTTCTCCCTTTACGACACTGCTTGTGCTGGCCGTCATATTAATGACATCTGCACCCAGATATTTTCCGGCGAGTTCGAAAGATGTCCTTGTACGCGTACTTGGCTCATAAAATAGATTTACCACCGACTTGCCTCGCAGCGTCGGTACCTTTTTAATATCACGGTGAATAATGTTTTTCATTTCCTGTGCAGTTTCAAGTACCAAGGAAATTTCTTCAGGTGAAAAGCTTTCCAGCCCCAGAATATTTTTCCCCCGCAATGACACATTGTTTTTTCCCAAATTGCTCACTCCTTAACAGAATCAGGATATAAATAATTATACAGCAAAAATGCATAAAGTTTCAAGAAAAAAGATTTGTCTTTATTTCTTATCATTAGAGACATAAAAAAAGCTTTCTCATGCGAAGGCATAAGAAAGCGAATCAGCTTCAAAAAAACCAGTATATATAAGCTTCCCTTATCAGCCTCACAGGACTAATCTTAAAGGCAATATCATTTTTTCTTCTCTGCATCATAACACATGTAGTTATGCTATGTCAATGCAGAATTTAACAAAAGAGCCATTAGATAAAATCATTGCCCTTCTTTATGGCTTTCCCGCTGTTGTCCTGGAGTTTATACCATACGCCGGTGCTTTCCTATGTCCTGCATAGCTGGGGCTATAGTTTGAATTTCTTGGTGGCAACCTGAAGCTCCTCCGCAAGCTCAGCAAGTGCCTTACTGGCTGAAGCAATTTCTTCCATGGAAGCAGATTGCTCCTCGCTCGCCGCAGATACAGTCTGTGCTTCATCTGCGGTAGTGCGGCTGGCCGTAGTAATTCTTTGTATAGCTCCCTCGATTTTTTGGCTTTCACTGGAGATCTCCTGAATAGTCGCCGCCATATCATGAACTTCCTGGGTCACATTATTAATGTGCTCAACAATTTCCATAAAAATATTCCCCGCCTCATTGACCACCCCAGCCCCATGCTGTACATCCTGAAGTCCTAAATTCGCTGCAGCAACAACCGTTTTGGTATCATTATGTATATCCTCTATTAGCAGCGAAATTTTTTTCGTAGCACTCTGTGATTGCTCAGCCAGCTTTCGCACTTCCTCGGCAACTACTGCAAATCCCTTGCCGTATTCACCAGCACGTGCTGCTTCTATAGCTGCATTTAAGGCTAACAGATTTGTTTGGTTTGCTATGTCAGAAATCGCATCCAGTATTTGACCAATCTTTTCCGAACGCTCATTCAAGCTGCCGATTGCATCCGATACCGTAGAGGTTGATTTCTCAATAGATGCCATTTGCTGTACAGCCTGATTCACCACACTATTGCCATGCTTGGCAGAGTCGAATGTCTTGGTCACAAGGCCTGATACATTCGCTGCTTTGGTCGCAGTCTTGCGCATACCCTCTGACATCGTATGGACTACCACGGCAGTATCATTGGCAGCATTGAGCTGTATATCCGCGCCCTGCGCAACCTCTGTGATAGAATCGGCAACATGCGCCGAAGCTTCAGAAGATTGTTCCGTATTTGCCGTAAGCTGTTCCGATGATGCGGCCAGTGTTTGCGATGTCATGATAACTTTTTTCAAAATATCGCTGATATGCCGTATCATCGTATTGGTTGCTCGGGCAAGCTCACCAATTTCATTTTCTTCCCTAAGAAATTGTTCAGGAATCTTCAGGCTGAAATCCCCTTCTGCTATAAGTTTTAAGTCATGAATAGCCAATTTTAATGGCCGAGTGATACTAATCGTGACAAAATAAGCAACAAAAATACTCAAAACAACCGTGGCTAATGTAAAACCCATTAAAATACGTTTTGTCATGGCACCATTTTGAATTGAACTATCAAAGGAGCTTTCCATCTGATTCTTGCGAAAATCAACATAGCCTGCAAGGATCTTTCTTGATACCGCAGCCGCTGGAGCCAGTTCATTCTTCATAACAGCGGCTATTTCCTCGCTCTTATTCTCACGTTTAACCGGAATCAAACGTTTTTCTACAAGCTCTTTATATTTTGCATTTGCAGCCTTTGTATCCTGGGCAAATTGTTTTCCCTCCGGAGTAATAGCCTGTTCAATAAGCTCATTCAGTAATGCATCATTTTCCTTGTCTAAAGCATAAAAATCATTAAGATAGCTCTCTTCACCCATAATAACGAATCCCCGTACTGCAGCAATTTGAAAGCCATTATTCTGGGCTACCTGATTGGTTTTTTCAAACAATACCAGTTGTTTATTGCGCATAGTTTCCGACATGTCATTCATCTGATTGAGCAAATATATACCTGCTATACTTGCTATAACCATAAGTCCGACAACACCCAAATAGCCTAATAAGATTTTTTTCCCTAGTCTCATACGTATAACCTCCTTTGAATTTAATTTACACGACTCCGTATCCTGCAATAAAATCAATTGGATGTTTGAATGATCTATGGAATACTATTATGGCACTTTAAGTAGAAATTATACAAATATTAAAAAAATCCTGCTGGCTGTAAAAATAGTTCACCCTATAGTAAATTAGGTCTCACAAATTCACAAGCAAACTGTCAGACAAGGGATGGCAAACAACAGAACATGTTTCTTATACAAAATGCCGTACAGTGCGAAAAAATCATTTTCCAACATGGCTAACACAAAAAATCTGCATGGGTGTTTCCAACAGCTAAATATTATAATTATTGAAAAGCTTCTTCATGTAGTTCCAGCCCTTTTCCACATTCTTAATAACCGACTCCATAAGCTCAGGCTGACGAATAACCAGATGCAACAGCCGGCGGCGCTGTTGACGATAGACAGAATCGACGGTCCTGAGGAATTCTTCCATTTCCATTTCTACTGAAACCGTAGGTATATTGGATACCTGAATATCACTTTCGCGGCCATTTATTTTGGCAGTATCGCCCAAAAATGGGATATATACTTCCTCATTGAACCTTTTTTCAATTTGTTCCTTTAATGCCTCAGCAGCTGGAGCTTCTCCATGGACAATAAATACCCTGGCCGGTTTAGGCTCCTGAATGTGTTCTATCCAATCTAAAATCTGGCTACTGTCCGCATGTGCAGAAAATCCATCCATACGCTGTATCTTGGCTTTTACAGCTACATCCTCGCCCATAACTTTCACACGTTTAATACCATCGACCAAGCGCCGTCCCAAGCTCCCTTCCGCCTGATAGCCGACGAACAAAACGGTTGATTCAGGTCGCCAAAGATTATGCTTTAAATGATGCAAAATACGTCCGGCATCTGCCATACCACTGGCGGAGATAATGATTGCCGAACTTTCCGAACTATTCAGCGCCCTGGACTCTTCCGCAGTTTCACACACACGAAGCTGTGGCAGTTTTGACAGCCCACGATCCGAAGACAAAAAATTTGCAGTCTCCTTATCAAAATCCTGCCCATTTTGGGAGAATACCCTGGTAACAGCAATCGCTAAAGGACTGTCAATAACAATCGGCACATCATCAATCCGATGTGCTTTCCATAGCTTATATAAATAATACAGCAACGTTTGCGTGCGCCCGACAGCAAAGGAAGGAATAATAAGATTGCCTCCACGTTCCATTGTATCGTTCACAATTTCTGCAAGCGCATCCTCCTTATTGTAAATTTGATGCAATCGATCTCCATAGGTTGATTCAATAATCAAATAATCGGTACCTTTTATGATAGACGGATCCTTGACAATAGGCTGCGATGGCTGTCCCAAATCACCAGAAAAAAGCAGCTTAGTTGTTTTCTCCTGCTCGGTAACATAAACCTCCACCATGGCAGAACCCATAATATGACCTGCATCATGATAAACAACCTCTATATTATCCGCTATGCGTGTACGCTCCTCATACGATATGACCGAAAAATGCTTCAGTGATGCTATGGCATCCTCTACTGTATACAACGGCTTGACTGGAGTATCACCCCTGCGCTGTCCCTTACGATTCATGGTTTCCGTATCAGACTCCTGAATGTGTGCGGAATCCGGCAGCATGATATTTACAAGTTCACAAGTCACCTTTGTTGCATAAACAGGACCTTTAAAACCATCATTGCAAAGCTTGGGAATCAGTCCGCAATGATCCACATGTGCATGTGTTAATAACATGCTTTCAATTTCTGCCGGGTTAAACCTGAAATCTTCCTGATTCAGTTCACGCACACGCCTGGAGCCTTGAAACATGCCACAATCGATTAAAATTTTATGTTCATTTGTTTCCAGCAAAAAGCAAGAGCCCGTCACCGTATGAGCTGCACCTAAAAATTCCAATCTCATTATGCATCCGTCCCTTCATTTTCTTAAATATATCCAATTATAGCATAATTTTCTGATTTTTCCAATCTGTTCATTTCTTTACAAAAAAAAGCATAGTATCCAACATATGATACCATGCCTTTTCATTATTCATCTCCCAAAATACGGACTTCCGGGAAAAGCTTGACCCCATTTTTTTCATATACACGTCTTTGAACTTCCTTTATAAGCCCCAGTACATCTGCAGCCGTTGCACCACCCGTATTGACAACAAATCCGGCGTGCTTAGAGGATATCTGCGCCCCTCCGACACAAAATCCCTTGAGTCCGGTCGATTCAATCAAGGTGCCGGCAAAATAACCTGTTGGTCTTTTAAAAGTACTCCCGGCACTTGGCATTTC
Organism: Megamonas sp. UBA1796; assembly: GCA_002319795.1. GTDB lineage: Bacteria > Bacillota > Negativicutes > Selenomonadales > Selenomonadaceae > UBA1796. The sequence continues at coordinate 50,787 of DCFU01000032.1, read as the reverse complement.
CAATGGCTGCTTTTTTTCACGGCGTTTCGTAAGCCCAGCCATTTTCTCTTCGATAGCCGCAGGCTCCCCAGGTTCCAGTTGTACTTCAACTTCACAGATTGCCTGTCCGTTTTCCTGAAATACACTATGCCGATATCCAAAGCCTATCTCCTGGGCCGTATAACAAACAACCGTCCCATCCAACGCAACCGCACGTACACTATGAACTACACTTTTCATTTCTCCATCGTAGGCACCGGCATTCATAAATACGGCTCCGCCGATACTTCCCGGAATTCCCACGGCAAATTCCAAGCCTGTAAGACCGCAGGCTGCTGCATATCGTGAAACATCCCGCAGCATGGCACCTGCACCCGTAAAAATTGAATTTCCTGCCTGCCGCATCGCCGATAAAAATGAATTGAACTTTACAACTACCCCCCGTATACCCCCATCCAGCACGAGGACATTGGAACCATTGCCCAATACAGTAAGAGGTATGCTATACTTCTCCACCAGCCCAAAAACATCCACCACTTCCTCTGCTGAGGAAGGGAAAATCAAATAGTCTGCCGGCCCTCCGATTTTAAAGGTTGTATGTTTATACATAGGCTCATCGATAAAAAATTGTTCTGGTTTTAATATTGTTTTTATATCCCTGATAAACGCATCATTGAGCTGCAAACCGATCCATCCCCATCCCCGTTGATATTAATCCAGATGATCGAAGCCCGCCTGCTTTAATTGTTCAAATCCAAGTTGGCGTAAGGCTTCATAAGCCACAATGGCAACCGAATTAGACAGATTCAGTGAACGTGCATCCTCTATCATAGGAATCCGTACACACGAATCCCAGTGTGCCTTAAGGATGCTTTCCGGGATTCCTGCTGTCTCTTTACCAAAAACTAAGATATCATCCTGTGTAAAAGTTACGCTTGTATAAGAACGTGGTGCCTTGGTTGAACAATAATAAAAATTGCAACCACGGTACGCTGCTAAAACCTCATCAAAATTCTCATGGTAGTGCACCTTTACCAAGTGCCAATAATCCAAACCAGCTCTTTTCAAATATTTATCATCTGTCGAAAAGCCAAGTGGCTTGACAAGATGCAGCTCCATGCCCGTTGCGGCACAAAGGCGGGCAATATTACCTGTATTTCCTGGAATCTCTGGTTCAATTAAAACAACATGCAAAATCTATACACCTCTAATAATACTCCAATGATTTGATAACTAATTTATTATACCGAAATCAGACGACAAAAACAATAGCAGCCGCGAACTTTAACGCGGCTGCCCGAAAGAGAACCTGTATTTATTTGAGAACAGCACCTGTACTGGCTGATGTTGTAAGCTTTGCATATCGTGAAAGATAACCGGTCTTCACTTTTGGCTCCGGTTCTGTCCAACTGCTTCTCCTCTTTGCAAGCTCCTCATCGCTGAGTTCAAGGTCAAGCTTACGCGCCGGAATATCAATAGAAATCATATCACCATCTCGGATAAGCGCTATTGGTCCGCCCGCCATAGCCTCCGGCGACACATGCCCAATGCAAGCTCCACGTGTCGCGCCGCTGAAACGTCCGTCCGTAATAAGAGCTACCTTAAGCCCCATGCCTGTAATAACAGCCGTTGGATTCAACATCTCACGCATGCCCGGACCACCCTTCGGTCCTTCATAACGAATGACAACCACATCACCGTTCTGAATTTGCTGATTCATAATAGCTTCAATAGCCGCTTCCTCGGAATCATATACCTTTGCTTTCCCCTTATATACCAACATATCATCCGTAACCGCCGAAGCCTTGACCACAGCATAATCTGGCGCAAGATTCCCCTGAAGTATAGCAATACCGCCTGTCTTACGATATGGTTCCTCTACTGTATGGATGACATCCGCACGCTTAATGGAGGCACTGCTGATACGCTCACCAATCGTCCCTGTAATAGTACGAGCTTCAAGATGTATGAGTCCCTTTCTGGAAAGCTCATGCATCACTGCCGAAATCCCGCCTGCCTCATTCAAATCCTGCATATGATATCTACCGCCTGGCGCCAGTTTCGTAATATAAGGTGTTCTTGCACTAATTTCATCAAAGAGCAGTGCCGGCAGCTCAATACCAGCTTCATGTGCAATAGCCGTAAGATGCAGGACCGTATTCGATGAACCTCCAATCCCCATATCAACCGTAATGGCATTTTCAAAAGCTTCTCTGGTAAGGATATCACGCGGACAAATATCTTCCTCCACCAAGTCCATCAGGACGCGGCCCGCTTCCTTCGCCAGCCGTGTCCTGGCTCCTGTATAAGCCGCCGGTATAGTTCCGTTGCCTGGCAGTCCCATCCCCAATACCTCAGTAAGCGAATTCATGGTATTCGCCGTAAAAAGTCCAGAACATGACCCACATCCCGGACATGTATCTTGTTCTAGTGCATCCAGCTCTTCTGCCGAGATTTTACCCGCAACAAATTTTCCCGCTGCCTCAAAAGTATTGCTCAAACTCACGTTTTCACCATTATGTCTTCCAGCCAGCATAGGGCCACCGCTTACAACGACGCAGGGAATATTGAGGCGCGCTGCTGCCATAAGCATGCCAGGGACAATTTTATCACAGTTTGGAATGAGCACGAGACCATCAAAGGCATGCCCCAACGCCATGGCTTCAATCGAATCAGCCACCAGCTCACGACTTGCAAGCGAAAATTTCATCCCCGTATGTCCCATGGCAATACCATCACAGATTCCAATCGCCGGGAACTCTACCGGCATGCCGCCCGCAGCCGCTACGCCAAGTTTAGCAGCTTCAGCAATAGCACGCAAATGGATATGTCCCGGAATAATTTCATTAAATGCATTGACTATACCAATCATAGGTTTCTTCAACTCTTCCGGACTATAACCCATAGCATAGAAAAGCGAGCGATGCGCCGCACGCGTAGCCCCTTTTTTTACAATATCACTTCTCATAATAAATCCCCACCTATCCTTTGATTTCTTTTAATCGCAATGTCTATTCTCGAAATACATTTGAATTGTAATAGTGTCAACAATATTACAATTCTACTCCAAATTTAAAATATATTCAAGTCTAGAATTCAATCCCTTTTTGTGCCTTGATACCCTTCTGGAACGGATGCTTGATGAGTTTCATTTCTGTAACAAGATCTGCCATCGCAAGAACAGGTTCTGTAGCAGCCCGCCCAGTCAGCACGACATGCAGCTCTGCGGGTTTTTCCTCCAATAACTGCAAAACTTCCCGTTCTTCCAGCAAGCCGAATTGCACCGCATAATTTATCTCATCAAGAATAAGCATATCCCAGCACTGTTTTTTCACTTCAGCACGTGCCTGTTCCATCGCCTCACCAGCAGCCCGCACATCTTCCTCATGGTCACGTTTCTCCCGTTGCGTAAAGCCATGTCCGCACTGACGAATCTCTATGCGTTCTCCAAGCCGCCTAATTGCTTCCAACTCACCGTATTTCCATCCGCCCTTTATAAATTGCAGGATTAATATCCGTAAACCATCGCCCCAGGCGCGCATGGCCAATCCAAGTGCTGCCGTAGTCTTCCCCTTCCCGTCACCTGTATGGACAATAATAATTCCCTTTTTCATAAAATAACCTTCTTTTGTCATATTTTCAAATCTTCCTTATTGAAATATGATATACTAATAATACTTTATTATACAATAGAATGGGATTTTTATGAAAAAATTTATTGCATTTACATTGATTATCTTTGCCTTTACCATGGTCTGCATATACTTTACAGAAAAAACAGATGTTCTGCAGCTTACAGACCGCCCTATCATCGCGTCTTTTACTGACAGGGACGGTCATACCATATTTTCATGGAAACGTCTGCCTTATCCGTGCTTTTATAAGGTTGAAACATTTTCTAAAACCACAGAGATGCTCGCAGACGAACCTGAATACCATTTTTTCAGGCAGGATTTTACTTTCAAGGCCTCTTATGAAGTCCCGCCTACTGCTATTCCTATGTATTACCGCATAACAGCCTATGGCATGTTCGGGAAAATCAGCGGACCATCAAAAATGATTCCGAATCCAAATTACGCAGACCCATTAGCTCCTGTACATATCTCAAAATACACACAGACAGCTCCCGCCAGTACCATGCCCTATCTTATTTGGCATTCTGTTCCCGCAGCCGTCTGCTATGAGGTCGAACTGCTCTCTGCCACACCAGAAAATGAAAGTGGCACAGAACTTTCCACGCAATATCATCTTTTCAGTACACAACAGGTATTTACAAATGGCTGGCAGGCAGATTTGCGTTCTTTCGCTAATGAGCACACTCTATTCTGGCGTGTAAGGGCCATGGATTTGCAAAAAAAACCGATAGGCGTATTTTCCAAGGCCGAACCCATACATATCGATCCACAAAAAAACGTCCCGACAAAACCGCTCTTGAACAATTATGATCAGATGCCGGATTTCAAACAACCGCTTTATCCCGTTTATCATTGGATTCCCATGCATGATATCTCCAGATATGAGGTAGAACTTCTAACTTCACCACCTGTGATGGAAAATAACACGGAACCTTCCCAAAACCGTGCCTGGTACAAGGTTGCCGATGATTCCTTCAGCTGTTACGATGAATATGCTCGTCCTTATGCAGGAGAATATTATTGGCGGGTAAGAGCCGTAGATAGTAGTGGCAATACCATTGGCACTTACTCCGATACAGAAAAATTTACGGTTGAAGCACACAAGGACCGAGTATTGACAGCCGCCTTTGGTGACAGCATAACGCACGGGGGTGGTTCTGTATCCTATTCACCAGCAAACCTTGAGTATAGTTATATGACCTATTTGGATTTTCCTGTACTGAACCTTGGAAAAAGTGGTGATATCGCACATACAACACTTCTTCGTTTCGACAGCGATGTCTTGCCTTTCCGCCCGTACAACCTGTTAATTCTCACAGGTTCCAACAGCCTTCGGGATGAGAGCACTTCTGCACAAGAAATCATAACCGACCTCGATGCGCTCAAAAGAAAATGTGAAGAAAACGATATTCGTCCCATCTTTCTTACGCTTATGCCTCTGCAGCCGGCAAATATTTATGCAGCATTCCAGACAGAAACCGATCCACATTGGCAAAGCAAAATGGTAGAGGTCAATGCTCATATCCGGCAGCAGGCATATTACATTGATCTGGAACCTTATTTCTATGATGCCAACAAACAGTTCTTGCCGACGGCACTTGCCATCGACGGACTTCATCCGAGCATCCCGGGAAAGATGCTCATGGCTGAAATCATCAATCAACAGCAGGAACTGCTGCGAAAACAGCCCTGATATATAAAAATAACCGCAGCATACGCAGGAGCATTTCACGCCCTGGTATACAGCGGTTATTTTTATGTTTTTAGAACAGCATTCGTTATTTTCATGTCCTGGTATTCTTCAATGTCTGCATGGCCTGCTCGTTGTCCATAAGGATATCACGCGGCTTGCTGCCGGCATTTGGCCCTACGATATGAAGTTCTTCCATTGTATCAACAAGACGGGCAGCACGTGTATAGCCAATGCGAAAACGGCGCTGGATGCTGGAGGAGGACGCCTGGCCTGTAGACAGCACATGCGACACGGCATCTTCTAATAGCTCATCCTGCTGCAGTACCGGATCTTTCGCCTTTTCATTCTCTTTGGCAGCATTCTCCGTGAAAGTGATGATCTCCTCGTTCGTTTCCGCCTCCTGCCCTTGGTGGCGGATGAACTCAAGCAGCATCTCGACTTCCTGATCGCTGACAAACGCTCCCTGTACACGCCGCGGCTTAGCCGCACCGACCGGGTAAAAAAGCATATCACCTTTGCCAAGAAGCTTTTCCGCTCCACCCATATCCAGTATCGTACGTGAATCTATCTGTGAAGATACGGAGAAAGAAATCCTGGAAGGAATATTTGCCTTAATGATACCCGTAATTACATCGACCGATGGACGCTGCGTTGCAAGGACAAGGTGCAGTCCTGCAGCACGCGCCTTTTGTGCCAAACGGCAGATAGCATCTTCGACATCATGCGGTGCAACCATCATGAGATCTGCAAGCTCATCGATTATGATGACAACTGCCGGCATTTTTTCCTCTGGATTGCCCCGGTTATAACGTTCCATATCGCGTACGTTCTTCTCAGCAAATTTAGCATAGCGCTTTTCCATCTCCTGAACAGCCCAGTTCAAAACCGAAGCCGCCTTCTTGGCATCTGTAACGACAGGAACCATAAGGTGCGGTATCCCATTGTAATTAGAAAGCTCAACCATCTTTGGATCTATAAGAATAAACTTTACCTCATCCGGTTTCGCCTTAAATAAGATACTGGTAATCAGTGTATTAATACAAACCGATTTACCCGAGCCTGTAGCTCCTGCAACCAGAAGATGCGGCATTTTAGCAAGATCTGCAAAAATGGCCTGTCCACCAATATCCATACCAAGACCGACGGTAAGCTTCGATTTGGCCGCAACAAATGCATCATTCTCCAAAACATCCCGAAGCTGCACACCCTCCAGTTCCTTATTCGGCACTTCAATTCCAATAGCTGCCTTGCCGGGTATTGGTTCAATGCGTACAGAGAATGCGGCCAGACTCAGTGCAAGATCATCCGCAAGATTCGTTATCTTGCTTACCTTAACTCCCGGTGCCGGCTCAAGTTCATAGCGCGTAACCGCAGGACCGTGGCAAGCATTGATGATCTTCGCTTTTACATTAAAATTTTCCAGCGTGGTTGCCAATATCTTTGCCTTTTCTGCAATCTCACGCTCCAATTGGACATTTTTTTGTTTTACATGCTTGGAAAGTATCTCTTTTACCCTTGGGAGCTTATACGGTTTAACCGGTATTACGGCCTCTGCTGGCACACATTTAACCGGCTCTCCCTTATCGGGTTCTTCTGCTGGTTGCTCTGCTGCAATCTCTGCCTGCAAACCATAGTTTTCTATATCTGCTCCATCGATACTTTCATCATTAGAACCTGCGGGAAGATCTGCTGCTGCAGCCAATTGTTTTTCATCGCCTGCCGCACTATATTCAATTGTAAAAGAAGGTTTATCTGTACCTGCCCGCAATGATTCACTCTCTGCTTTCTCTGATGCTCCCGCTGCATATTCTGTACTATTTTTTTCTCCCGCCATGACTTTTTCCGGCATCTCAGGAAAAACAGGATCCGTAAAGTGCGTATCTTCCTCCTGATTATAAAAAGAATTTTTAACTTTTTCTCTTACCTTATCCTGCACCCTGCCTTCAACCTCAAGTGCTTTATCGTACGCAAGTGCTACTGTTTCCTTGGCAGCAGACAAGCCTTCCTTGGCCTGTCGCTTTGTCTTAAGCATGCCAACAGCCAAAGACCATGTAGTTGAGAGCAATATAGAACCTAGTACACCCGCCCCCAGCACAATAATGCCGCCATCCACGCCAAAAAATTTTCGGATGATGAACAATACACCACCGCCAATAAGGCCACCTCCTTGCGGCAAACTTGCTGGCATGATCTCAGCCCCTGGAAGAATAACAAAATGGTGGTATATCGCAAGAACAGAAACATAAAGCGCCGTAAGCCCCAAAAAGCGCGTAGAATATACTATACCGTGATGTTTTGTAATATATTGAATTCCAATGAGCATAATCAAAAGTGCTGTGAACCCTGCACCTATACCAAATAAATACGAAATTCCTTTGGCAAAATAAAGCCCTACAAAACCGACATTAAGGCCCAAAAGACCGCACAATGATATAACTCCGATTGTAGCAAAGGCAATGCCAATGAGTTCATATTTTCTGCTATCATCAGCCTTTGTCGGAGTTTTTCTAGCCCGTACGGCTTTTTTGTTTATTTTTGTCTTTTTCAAGCTGTTCAAAAACTACCACCACTTCTATTCCTGAATTCAATCTATTTCCAAAGCCTGTCTGGCCAGCTTATCGGCCAGCTCATTTCCCTCTACACCTGTATGTCCTGTAACCTTGTGAAAGCTCACCTGATCCACGTAGGCAGCCATAAAATCCGCATAAGCTGCAGTTGTCGGTGTATTGGTCTTCCAGCGCTTCTGTGCCCATTCAGAAATGCCAATATAATCATGGCAAATAACCGGGCACGTTATTCCCTCGCTGACTGCCCATTTCACAGCCTGCATAGCAGCCTCGACCTCGCCGGCTACATTATGGAGCTGTGCCGCATCAGCGGACTTTCCCACGCCATTTGCCGTATGAATCAGCCTGCCATCTATATATGCAGCAATTCCCCAGCTGTAGCGCCCATGAAAATAAGAACCGTCGACGTATATATAGCAAACGCCTGCTGCCTCATTTTTTTCTGCCTCAGCCGATGCGTACGACATATAGCTCTCTGCTTCCGTCAGTGTAGCAAATCCCTTGAAAAGGGCATTGGGATATCCCTGTACCTGTTGTTGGCATTCTGCCCAAGTCTTATAAATCCCAATTCTTCGGCCATTTTTTACCGCATAAAAATTTTTCTTTATTGCCAAGGATATCCTCCTTATTTTGTAAGCTGCTCTGCGCAACGATTTGCCTCGTAGAGTATACGCTCTTCGTCAAGCGTCAGCAGCTCACCCTTTTCCATGAGAATTTTTCCATTCACCATAACCGTATCAACAGAATTGGCAGATGCCGAGTACACCAGTAAAGAAACAAGATCGTGACGCGGCGTCCATGCGGCTCCATGCATATCAAATAACGTAATATCAGCCTTACAGCCTGCCATGAGTTTGCCTGTATCCTGCAGCCCAACGGCCCTGGCCCCATATTCTGTTGCCATCCTTACAGCCTCAAAAGCTGGAACTGCCAGCGGGTCATACGTATCGACCTTATGCAGCAGTGCCGCAAGTCTCATTTCCTCCACCATATCAAGATTATTGTTGCTAGAGGCACCATCCGTACCCAGAGCCGTACATACGCCTGCTGCAAGAAGTTTCGGCACCGGTGCTATACCACTGGCCAGCTTCATATTGCTGCCAGGATTATGCGCGACACGCACATGATATTTCTGCATAAGCGAAATATCATCTTCTGTTAAATGCACACAATGCGCCGCCAAAACGCCGCAGGAAAGTATCCCCGTTTCTTCCATTAATGCAATTGGCGTCTTACCATAAGCTTTTATACAATCCTCAACCTCACCTTTGGTTTCAGCCAGATGAATATGAATTTCCGCTCCCATTTCCCTGGCAGTCTCTGCTACACGGCGCAAAAAATCTGGTGGACAGGTATACGGGGCATGTGGACCAAACATAATCGTAATACGTCCCTCAGCCGCACCATTAAAATCACGATACAGTTTTTTATTTGATTCAAAGGCTGCTTCTCCGTTCGGTGCCACGCCAATAATGCCGCGGCATAAAACGCCGCGCATTCCTGACTGTTCAACTACCTCAGCAACTTTTTCCATATTGGGCCCATACATATCGGCAAAGGTAGTCGTGCCGCCCCGGAGCATTTCTACAGCAGCCAGCATTGCACCCCAATATATATCTTCATCCTGCATCTTGGCCTCAACCGGCCAAATTTCCTTCTGCAGCCAATCCATGAGTTTCATATCATCCGCATAACTTCGGAGCAAATTCATAGATGCATGGGTATGCGCATTGACGAAGCCAGGTACAGCAAACTTATCATGCGCGTCTATTATCATATCTGCTTTCCAGTCTGCCGGGACTGCTCCAATTTTCACAATGCTGTCACCGGTTACAGCAATATTTGTTTGCTTCGTCGTACCATCCGGCAACAAGACAGTTGCATTGCTAATTAATGTATTCACACAAAACACCCCAATTTACAAATTTTAGGACTGCTGCAAATACGCCTGCTGTTCCGGCGTAAGCGCATCAATCGATATCCCGAGAGATTCGAGTTTGATGCGGGCAATCTTCGTATTGATCTCATCCGGCATAAGATATACCTCATTCTTCATCTCCGCATGATGCCGCACCAGATGGAGCGCAGAGAAGAATTGTACACCAAAGGAAAGATCCATGATCTCTGCTGGATGCCCATCTCCCGCTGCCAGATTTACCAGACGCCCCTCTGCCAGCAAATACAGCTTACGGCCGTCTGGCTGGACAAATTCTTCTATGTTTTTACGTACCGGACGTGAAGATACTGACACTTCATTGAGTTCGACTTTATTAATCTCTACATCGAAATGTCCAGAATTTGCCATCACGGCTCCATTTTTCATCACCGCAAAATGCTGTTTGCGAATAATATCTTTATCTCCGGTAAGAGTAAGGAATATATCCCCGATTTTTGCCGCCTCATCCATCGGCATGACCCGAAAACCGTCAAATACAGCCTCAATAGCCTTGATAGGTTCTACCTCGGTAATTATAACATTCGCACCAAGGCCTTTGGCACGCATAGCGCCCCCTTTGCCACACCAGCCATAACCAGCAATGACGACATTCTTGCCTGCTATAACCAGATTGGTCGTGCGCATAATGCCATCCCAGGTAGATTGGCCTGTACCATAGCGGTTATCAAACAAATATTTGCAATATGCATCATTGGCCGCAATCATCGGGAACCGCAATTTCCCTTGATGTGCCAAAGCATGTAAGCGATGGACACCCGTAGTAGTTTCCTCTGAGCCACCGATAATACCACTAATAAGCTCCTGCCGTTTCGTATGCAGCATGGAAACAAGATCTCCTCCATCGTCAACAATGATATCCGGTTTGGTATCGAGTGCTTTATTTATAAACGTATCATATTCCGCTGGCGTGCAGTCGTACCAGGAAAAAACCTTTAAGCCATCCTCAACGAGCGCAGCTGCTACATCATCCTGCGTCGACAAGGGATTGCTTCCCGTAACAGTTACTTCAGCACCAGCATTTTTAAACACCAGTGCCAGATAAGCCGTTTTAGCCTCAAGATGCATAGTTACGACCATTTTTTTGCCCGCAAAAGGCTTCGAAACAGAAAACTCCTTGTTGACTGCTTCCAATACCGGCATAAAATTTTTTACCCAGTTAATTTTGTCATGACCGGACGGTGCAAGCTTAATATCACGAATCATAGATTCCATCACATAATTCCCCCTAATTTTTCATCTACTTCTATTATAGTTTAAAACCACCTGCATCATCAAGTGGGGAACGATGTACATGCAGTCTGGAATAATCCGTCAAGTCAAGCTGCAGCGGCGTAATAGAAACATAACCGTTCTTTACCGCAAAAACATCTGTTCCCTCGCTATTATCAAAATCCAACATCTCACCAGATATAAAATAGGATACCTTGCCTTCAGCATCTACACTGCGCTTAAAAGCATTCACATAATCACGATGTCCCAGGGCTGTAAACACAAATTCCGCAGCAGCATTATCACGAAATTCCCTGGGGAAATTAATATTCAAAAAGTACGGCTGCGATTCTTTCCGGCCAAAAAGCTGAATATATTCTTCAAGCCAGGATGCTATCTCTACATAATCGATTTTTGCCTCAGCTTCACGAGAAATCGCAATAGAAGAAATCCCATGAAAATAACCTTCCATCGCAGCCCCAACCGTACCCGAATAAAGTACATCCGACCCCAGGTTCGCGCCGCGGTTAATTCCCGAAATGACAAGTTCTGGTTTCTTATCACCCGCCATAGCATCCAGATAAAGTTTAACACAATCGGTTGGGGTGCCGGATATTTTCCATGCTTCCACCAAACGTGCTGTTTCCGTGAACGCATACGATTCCACCAGCAGTTTTTTCCTTACCGTAAGAGCATGTGACATTCCGCTCTGCTCCGATGCTGGAGCCGCCACGATAATCTCATGTTTTACTGCCAGCACTTTGACAAGTGCTTCTATTCCTTCCGACGCAATGCCATCATCATTTACAAGTAAAATGCGCAAATAAACCCCTCCATATAAACGTTTTTTTAATTACTAAAAAACAGGCTGGAAACATCCGTTCCAACCTGCCTTCTATACTTATCTGCCAAAGCAGTATACCTCATTGGTAAACCAGTTGAGACGATTGTCGAACCACTTTGGTTCTATAAAGAGCGTTTAATACTTTTATTGAAGTTCAATGAACTTTCTCAAAGCTATAGGCAGATTGCTTAACCGACTCATAAGTCGCATTTTATTATAAGGTATATCAACCGTAATTTGCAATAGCAATTCGAACAAAACTTTAATCCATAATTATTATCAGCAGTATATACTTTATCCAAGAGTGCCTCGAAGAAATCCGCTGACGTATGGTAGCCAAGTAACCGTCTTGGAAGGCTCTTGAGCTCGTCGGCAATAGACAGAATCCTACATCGTATACCTCTCAATGTCTGCTACGCAAGGCAGTCTACTCCACGGATCAATTACGTTTATGTTGCACCTGGCACCAATAAAAAGATAGGTGTGTTTACCGCGCTGCATCTATATGAATGAAAGACATTACATTCATATAGATGTTCAGACACAAAGACTATAGAAGGCGTTTTTTGTCATCCTGATTAAAGATTTTCAATAAGTTTTATTTCATTTTTCAGTATATAGGCTCTACAATCAGGAAAATGTCCCTTGACTAAATAATTAAACGCCAAGTCCAGCGCCAAATGTCCCTGTCGATAAGGGTGTTGATAGATGATCGCCTTGATAATCCCCTGCTCCATCATTTCGACTGTCGTCGGCACGCTATCAAACGCAATGACCACGGGTCTTTTTTCTGCTGGCAGCTGCATAACCGCCCGGCAGATTCCATAAACACCAGCGGCCAGACTGGCAATTGCATTGACCTCCGGATGATTTCTGAAGAGCTGTCGGGTAAGATCATAAGCCAAAAAATCATCATCTTCGTGTTCTATGATATCGACAATCTGAAATTTTGACACACCTTGCATACGGTATTGAAAGCCCTTCAACCGCAACGCATGTCCAAAGACATGTCGGTCGCCCAATACTATCCCTATTTGAGCAATATCGCCAATCAGTACCTGGAGCAACGCACAGGCTGTCACCCCACCATTGAAATAATCACTACCCACATAGCTGTGACGTTTGGTCCCTTCCAAATCATTATTTACGGTTACTACAAAAATCCCCGCATCTACCATTTCGTTGAGCTTCTTTGCAATCAACGGGTCATTGATTGGACTGATAATCAGGGCATTAATCCCGCCTTGTATCTCCTCCAACAATGTGAGTTGCTTTTCCACCGAATAGCCTTTCATCCGATGATGCACCACTTGAAAACCATAAATTTTATATTCCTTCGCTGCATCCTCCATACCACGCAGCACTTCATCAAAAAACGGATTTCCTTCTGAATAAATCACTACACCTACAATCGGTTTATGCTTACGTGCCGCCAGTGCCTTACCAGCAGGATTTGGCTCATAACCAAGTTTTTCTGCCATCTCATGAATAGCTGCTGCCGTGTCAGGATTCACCCGTCCACGCCCATTCAACGCCCGGTCCACAGTACCACGGGAGACGCCGCAAAGCTCTGCGATTCTTTTTATCGTTACCACATTGTCACCTCCATGTGTTCCTTTTCCTCTCTATTTTACCAAGTTACCCCCATGCGGTAAACGAAAATTTATTGATTTCACCAGGTTTTCCTTATCCCGCACAAATAAATTCGGCACAGTACTTTTTACACACGCATACATTAAGGCTGCCAAAAAACCTTTCGTCTTTGGCAGCCCCACCTTACAATCCTTGATCCATGCAATTTGAAATCCAGATTCCTAAAATTAAACCACTTCCATTATAGTACAAGCTTAATTTTTATCGCTTATTTTTTCAACCTTCAGCCAATTCCTTATAACTGAAATAACCAAATGTCGCAGCCGTATCATATCCCGCATAATCAACTGCAGCCAACCCCACAAACGCTCCTGTAAAAAAGCCCCCATAACTTTGAAGTACATAATCATCGGATAATACAGCCGCGTCCAGCTTGACATCGATCAATGACCAATTGTTCCCATCAAAGGAATAAGCATATTGATAATAAGATTTTCTAACCAAAGTTTTAAACCAGACTGTTTCCACATCTTTTGAAATAACCACAGCCTTGTCACGCAAATATGAGGTGTAGTTCCCACGATTATTTTCAGCAATTTCGATAACCCGCGTTTTACGATCTTCATCAAACGTTACGAATATCCAGGACCAATGCTTATCATTATAGAAATTCGTCAACCCAGCCATCTGCTGATAGCTCCAAGGAGCGAAGCTGACTTTCGTTTCCGCATCAAAGCTGAATGCCTGCCAACGGCTGGCAATCAACGAGGTATCCATCGTCGAAGCCAGAGAGCCGTGACCAATCAACTGTAGTTCCCCGTTGCCACAATGTCCCATTTTCTCCGTAAACGGAATCCGCAGTGTACTCCACTCCATATCCAGCGACATCTGGGAAAAATCGTCATAACGAGAATTATCGATAGGTGACTCAGTCAAGATTGCATCCTTTGGAGCATCCACTTCTAGCTGTCCGCCAGTTCCGCCTACAACTCTAGGCCAGCCTTGTTCATCCCAGGTAACTTGCTGAATGGATGTTTCCCGTCCCAAGGTGCACCATCCACGTGGGTCCCAGTCAGATTCATTGGCATGATGCCACGGCCGCCCAACCAAAGAAGCATAATACCATTCACCCGCCGGAGTCTCTACCAAGGAACCATGTCCCTGCTTCTGTAAGGCAAAATCAGGTGTGTCAAAATTCGTGATAAAGGGCCTTCCTGGTTCCGTTATAAAATCCTCGGCTTCTAAGCTCCTCGAACGGGCAACTACCTCCTGATGCGTCCAAACTGTGCCCCCCTGCGCAGCAAACAAATAGTAATAGTCTTTGATCTTGTAGAGATGCGGCCCTTCCACCAGCCTAACCTCAGTTCCGGCATAAATTATTCGTGCTGTTTGAGGTTTCATTTTCATCGTTACAGGATTAAATTCGGTCAATGTAATCCCGTGGAATGGATGCCGATATTCCCTATGATCCCAAGTCTGCTGAACCAGATATTTTCTGCCATCGTCGTCATGGAAAAGCGAAGCATCAAAACCAACCCCGTTCAATCGAACAGGCTCAGACCAAGGACCAGTGATCTTTTCAGCCGTCGTCAGATAGTTCGTCATATCCTTGAAGGCCCCCTCAGTAACCTTAACATCTGTATAGACCAGCCAGAATTTACCATCTGCAAAAGACAAATCTGGTGCCCAAATCCCACCCGAGGAAGGGTTCCCCTTCATATCCAGCAAAGTTATTGTCGACAACGGGGAGGAAAGAAGTTTCCAATGAACCAAATCCTTCGATTCATGCAAGCGAACGCCAGGAAACCACTCAAACGTCGAATTGGCAATATAATAGGTATCCCCTACGCGAATCATACTAGGATCAGCATGAAAACCTGGCAGTACTGGGTTTTTAATTTTCATCATAACTTCCTTCTTCCTAATCGTTCATCTTTTCTTCTGTGAGCTATTTATCTACGTTCCTGGATTGCGCGGTTAATCTGATCGATATCGCTGTCGCTCAAAGGGTATCGACTGATAATCCACATGGAAAACACCGCAAAAAGAATTGGCAGCCAAATCATAGAAATCGAGATACCTGAAAGAGCTGAAGCCGATTGAACAGCTTTATTGCCATCAAATGCAAAGAATGCATTGATATATCCCGGAATGATGCCTCCCAGGGCCAGCCCAATCTTGAAGAATAATCCCATCAGGGAATTGATAATACCAGCAACCCTCTTCTTTGATTGATATTCACCATAAGATATGATTTCCGGTACAAGCGCCCACATGTAACCAGTCGCAGCCGTCAGCCCCCATTGCATTAAAAAACGACCAACATACCCCAAAGCAATCGTATCGCGGAACTGCGGCAAGGACCAAACCCATAGCAGAAGCTGACCGATGATGAAAAGGGTCAAAAAAGCATAAAAGAATGCACGCTTACCAATCTTTTTACGTACCACCGGCCAGAGAAATACTAAGAAAATACCTGGTATAGAGCCAATCAGATTGATGGAGGCTAACCATTCAGAATGACCGATCGCATATTGCATATAAAACGGCCAAGTCGTATTACCAAAAAACATGAACGTAAATGCAACCATAAAGAAAACCCCTAAAATCTGCAATGGCTTATTGCGCTTTAACTCTTCCCAAAGGTCCGAAATTCTGACAGCATCGGTTTCCTCTTGCGTCGGTAAAACACGTTCCCGAACGCCAAAATACGTGCAAAACAGCAGCAGCAACCCTATAACCATATAGATTGACATCACTGTAAAATAAGCCCCCGCCGCGTCTGGCGAAGCATAGTTGCCTAAATTGAGCTTGATGCCGAAGAAACCTATATCCTGCAACTTCTTGTCCGGTGAAGCCAATTGAACGAACAATGGCAAAAACGTATAGACCAGCAAATTGCCGATATTCGCTTCCGTCATCCGCACGCTAGTCAAAGTAGAAATCTCCTCATTATCTCGGGTAAGAGAAGCGTTCAGAGCTCCATAAGGAATGTTGACAAAAGAGTATATCAGCGCTGTCGCCAAATACGAAAAAATTGCATAAAACACATTCCCGCGAATAGCCGGAATCGGCAAGAATAACATCGCTGAAAAGATAGTCAACGGAATGCCAAAATATATCAGGAATGGCTTATATTTTCCATTTTTGAAATTTGCTTTATCTACGACAGTTCCTACCCACGGGTCCCAAACAACATTGACACAACGAACAATGAGGAAAATCGTCGCTCCGATTGCTGCCGATAATCCGAAAACCGTTGTCATGTAAAAGAGCAGCATGGAGCCGATTGTACCAAAAATAAGATTCTGAGCCAAATCCCCTGCTCCATAACTGATCCGCTCCTTCCAGGACAGTTTGGCAAATTCATCCGTCTGCGGTAAACTTGTTTGCAATTCCATAAAAAAACTCCTTTTCTATAAAGATTTCTCTTCTCATCTACAAAACACTTTTTCTCCCGCTAACAAGACCCAGTTTACTGACACCATTCACATGAATACAACGTATGGCTTTTTCATAAGAGAATGAACTTTTATCGTGACCGTAATTATCCCTCCTCAACAGCTACTATACTATTGCCGTCATACGTTCCGTTGCAATTACATACATCGCGCCTGACGTTTTACTTTTATATTTGCGTGCTCATGAACGCCTCCATTTAAAACAATATAACATATGAAATAATAAGAGTCAAGTTGCAATTCGTTTTTTTTAGAAAATTTTGCTTTTTAAAAATAAGCAAATAAATAAAGGCTGTATAGGTTATGATATAAATTTATGTACTATGATTTTATCGACTGAGATTGATATGCAGTCCATCTGCTTGCACTATCTCTTACCGTTTTAGTGTGCTCATGAACGCAAAGAATAATCTTACATAGTTACCGCTTGATTACCCTCCTTTGCGATTTGAGGGATACAAAATAGTGTCTATAATTCTCTATCATGAATGACCACTGCTCTATTCGGTTATCACGCCAGGCTCTTCAAGTTTCCAGTACCGCTTATTATACTTATAAGTCCAAATCACCTGGCATGTGTAGGACAACACCCTACTACCGATTTCAGCTGTAACAGGGGCAATAATTTTCATGGTTGGCCCGCTCCAATCCACTGCGCATAGATTGCCAGGTTTATGCTCGAAATGATTCGTAAGATTCTGGCTCATTGTATATTTTTCATAGTCTGTACAGAATTTCGTATAGCCTACAGCAATGCCATTATCCTTAGCACAGGCTTCGCGATATTCCATAGCCTCTAAACGTTGTATATTTTTATCTTTCATGATAAAGACCTCCCTGTTATTTTTATGCGGTTGGCTAGACCTGCAT
>DCFU01000032.1:32500-32656 GCA_002319795.1 Megamonas sp. UBA1796 | reverse complement strand
CGGTGGTTTATTTCGAACAATTAATCTAAAATTAAACCAAAAGAAACCACCTTGCCTTAATATTACTTAGCAGGTGGTTTTTTTTGGTTGTTTTCTAAATATATTCATTTGTAAGATACATTTGTGTTTTCTGGTGACCCACCACGGAATCGAACC
>DCFU01000032.1:0-32209 GCA_002319795.1 Megamonas sp. UBA1796 | reverse complement strand
CTGCCAGTTGAGCTAGTGAGTCATTCTCTGTCGTTGATTACCTCTAATATACTACCATAATTTTTAGATATGTCAAGTTTTTGTTATCCAAGTGGCAGGAGACATACTATTGGCTTATATAATACGATGCGCTTCTATAACACATATTTAAAAATCTTGTATATCGAGATCTTCCAAAGCTAAATCCTTATAAGAAACACTGCCCTGACAAAACACAAAAAGCAATGCCGTCGTTTTTCGCATAACGCTGGTGTGTGCGCAGGATTCTACAGAAAATGGAAAGATCTCCACACAATAATTCTGGTGCACATCCCGCCAATTCGTAAAGCTATAATCCGGAATATATTTTTTAACCTCATCATTATGCCAAAAGAAATGGATTTCCTTCTTATATTTTTCCTGGCTCCATTGTAAAACCTCAGGGCGAATCCTGCCTCCGTCGGTTGTCAGCGCATCAAAGCGCAGCAGCGAGTCAACAAGCTCCGTCGGCACATTATACATTGTCTGGCAAAAATCCAGTAAATGTCCATATAGTGCCTTGGTCGTATGGGCAATAGAGTGATACTTATGAATCCGCCAATAGTCTGTCAGCTTGCGATAAAACGAAAAAGCGTCTTTGTGCTCAAAGGCACAAATGAAATATTCCGTGGTTTTACGGCAGCGGCCAGCATTATAGTAATACGCAAACACACTTTCAAATCCCTGCAACCAGTAAATTTCACCATAAGACAGCCACCGGTTCGAAAGAACCGTATAGGGTGCCATATCCATATATGCATACGTTCCCTCGGCTGCCAGCCGCATCATTCGTGCCCCCTTGAGAAATTTCAAAAAACCCAGCTGCAGCATATCCGCATGCAACGCATAAATCTCATTAAACGAATGGGAAAACGAATGTAAATCTTCCTCCGGCAAACCAATAATGATATCCACATGTACGTGCATATTGTTAAAGCTTAATATTTTATGAATATTTGCAGCTATTTTATCCCAATGATTGATGCGGCTAACCTTTTGCAACGTAAGCAAATTTGTTGATTGTATCCCTATTTCTAACTGTACCCGTCCCTTCGGCATGCGCTGTAAAACATCAAGAACTTCATCATCCAAGTAATCAATTGCCATTTCAAAATGAAAGTTCGTCCGACATTTTTGTCCGGCAATAAATTTCAGTATCGGCAAAAAATGTATTTTATTTGCATTGAAAGTCCGATCCACAAATTTTACCTGACGCACTCTGTGCTGTATAAAAAAATCCAGTTCCCGCAATACACGCTCCACAGGAAGATACCGCACACCACTACTCGCACAGGAAAGACAATATGCGCAGGAAAACGGACAGCCACGCGAGGTTTCATAATATAATATATGCTCGCGAAGGCTCTCTATTTCTTCCGCCCGATAAGCAAACGGAAGCTCCTGCAATACATTTACGGCTGTTAAGCCTCCATCATAAAATTCGCCATTTTCCTTGAGAAAAGCTATGCCCGGAATACCACAATTCTCTGCTCCTCGCAGCATATATAACAAAAGCTGCGGCAAGACGATCTCCCCTTCACCGCGCACAACATAATCCACCATAGGACACTCACGCAGGAAATCCTCTGTCCCATAGGATACCTCAGGTCCTCCACAGATCATTTTTGTATATGGCAAAGCTTTTGGCAGGAGATGCAATATCTGCTTTATCTGCTCAATATTCCATATATAACAGGCAAAGCCAATAATATCCGGATGTGTTTCATAAATCTGTCCCAGCATATCCTGCAAAGAATTATTAATTGTCAACTCTAAGATATCTGTATGGCAGATTCCTTTACAAGCTTCCCGCAGGTATCTGAGCGCCAGCGAAGTATGCATATATTTTGCGTTCAATGTTACCCATACTACTTTTTTCAAGCTCTCACTCCATTCTATTATTTTCTTTATTATAACGATATTGCAGTCAAAAGCCAAATATAGGCTTTTATTTTCCGACGCATTATAAATGATTTACGGTGCAAATAATTACAGCAAATATCAATAAAGGCTTGCAAATACAGAGATGTTTATGATAGAATACTTATATTGTGTATGAAGACTTTTATGTCTTGTGCTTTAAGGAGGTGTATCGCATGGCAAATGTTTGCGAGATCTGCGCAAAGGGTGAATTAGCTGGTATGAATGTCAGCCATTCCCATTTGAAGACAAAGCGCACTTGGAAACCTAATATCCAACGTGTCCGTGCTGTAGTTAACGGTGAAGTAAAACGTATGAATGTTTGCACTCGTTGCTTACGTTCTGGTAAGGTTAAACGTGCTCTCTGATTCGCGCAATTAATATTAGGAAAATGATATATCATAAAATAAGCCGCTTAATATTTTTAAGCGGCTTATTTTATATATTCATATCGTTTTACGTTCTCTTAATTTCTCAGCAACATGGGATATAACCAGTAAATCTTCTTTATCAAATTCATACTTCTCTCCACAAAAATGACAACATACCTCCGCCTTGCCATCAGACAATAATGCATTCATATCATCCGGACGAAGCGTCACCAACATGTCCTCAATCCTTGCACGGGAGCACTGGCATTTGAATGCCAGTGCTGTAGATGACAGGTATTTCACGGCAAATCCATGCAAAAGTTCAGCAATGATTCCCTCGGCATCATACCCGTCTTTGACCATTGAGGATACAGAGCGCACACCTGCAAGATTGTTTTCCAGCTTTGCCAGCACCGACTCAGAAGCATCCGGCAAAGGCTGAATAATGAACCCTCCTGCCGCAACAGCCCGCAGATCCTTCCCAACTAAGACTCCAAGTCCAACGCTGGAAGGTGTTTGTTCTGAAACATACAGATAGCGTGTAATGTCTTCCGCTATTTCGCCAGAAAAAATTTCACTACTGCCTGTTACCGGCTCCTTAAGTCCCGTGAATCTTGTCACGGACAACAATCCTTTGCCTATTCCTTTTCCCACTGCAAGCTTTCCATCATTAAGCGGCAATTCGATCTGCGGGTGATCAACATAGCCGCGCACAAACCCTTCAGGATTCGCATCAGCTACCACGGTTCCCAACGGACCATCACCATGAAATTTCATCGTAATGCATTCCTTATTTTTAAGGTTTGCCGACAAGAGCAGTGCTCCTGTCAAAGTACGTCCTAACGCTGCCGCTGCCGTCGGATAGCACTTATGCCTGCATATGGCCTCATTTACCAAATCTGTGGTCACCGCCGCATAAACACGTACACCCTCTGCTGTAGCTTTTACCAAATGGTCCGACATAAAGTCTCTCCTTTATTTTAAACTCAAACGCATCAATACTTCATCTGTATCGATATCAAGAATTTTAATTTCCCCATCCTCCAGTAATGCAACCGTTGAACGATGATCTGTACGCTTGGAAAGCGACGGTGAGCCTGGGTTAAGAAAAACCGTATCACCGCGTTTTTCGAGCACATTCGTATGGATATGTCCGCTGATAAACAAATCCGCTTTGAGATGCGCCGCCATCTCATCCTTCTCTTTGTCACACATAAGCTTGTGCCCATGTGTGGCCACAATACGAATTCCCTCGATCATTGCATAGGCATAAGGTGCTTGTACCGGAAGCTCCAGTACCATAGCATCAACTTCTGAATCACAGTTTCCTCTGGCAATGAGCACTGGTACCGGACAATGATTTATTCTCTCCGCCAATCCTGCCGGATTATAATCCGCAAGCATTGGATTACGCGGGCCATGATAAAGCACATCACCCGCATGGATTATTAGGTCAGTATCTTTGAAATATTTTTCGTAAGCTAAGGCCCAGCGCATTTCACAGCCATGCGTATCGCTGATAATCCCGATTTTCATTCCATCAACACCCTCTTAGCCGATTTTTTTCAAGAGATTTGCCATTTCCATCGCTGCCATAGCACCATCGGCTCCCTTGTTTCCAGCCTTAGTCCCCGCACGTTCAATAGCTTGTTCGATATTTTCTGTCGTCACTACACCAAAAATCGTAGGAACTCCTGTAGCAAGACCTACCTGTGCCACTCCCTTGGAGACCTCACTGCATACATAATCATAATGCGACGTCGAACCACGGATAACAGCCCCCAGACATATAACTGCGTCATATTTCCCGCTGCCCGCCATTTTCTTGGCAGCCAAGGGGATTTCGAATGCCCCTGGCACCCATGCCACATCAATATCACTATCTTTGGCAGCGTGCCGATGCAGCGTATCCAAAGCACCTCCTAAAAGCTTCGTAGTAATAAACTCATTGAAGCGCGAAACTACAATACCAAATTTTAAGCCTTCTGCGGTAAGATTTCCCTCTAAGATCGTTGCCATTTTATTTTTTCTCCTTTGTATATATTTTATAATTATAGCATACTGCCATCTAAACGATGCAGTATTTTTTTCTGCATTGTAGCCTGATGCCCATAAACAGAAGCCAACTCTGCATGTGGCACAAAATCCCCCCCGAAACACAACTGCTTTTGCAAGGTTTCCTTTAAATCATGAATGCTGCCCACAGCATAACTGCCAATGATAGCATTCATAAGAACCGCACCACCGGCATTTTCATAGGTCACAACCCTGCTGCCCAGCACATCTGCCTTAATCTGGTTCCAAAGCGCATCCCGGCTGCCCCCTTCTGTAGCATGAATACGATTGATAGGGATACCTGCCTGGCGATAGGTTTCTACAACCTCACGATAATCATAAGCGATTGCTTCCAGCACAGACCGCCATAGTACGGATTGATCCGAATCCATTGTCATATTGATAAAACAACCTCTGACATCCGAATCCGCATACCCGCCTGTAAGGTATGGCAGAAATAAAACCCCATTGCAGCCCGGCGGAACTTCTGCTGCACGATTGCTCAGTTCCCTGTAATAGCTTTCGTTCCCCTCCTGTCCGCAAATATTATCCTTGAACCAGCGCAAAGCGAGCCCACCCGTACGTACGAAGCCCCAATAAAAATAAGTATCTTCCAATGTTCCGCTATTAAAAATCAACCCGCTGCCAGCCTGGCTCAATGCCGGGATGATTCCTTTCGTTGATACACAGAACATCGCACACGTCCCGGCAACATCCACCGCATGCCCGGCTTCAAAAATTCCGCAGCCAAGCATAGACTGCATGGTATCACCGGCACCTGCACAAATTGGTATACCGGCAGAAAAACCGGTTTCTTCAGCCATCTCCTCCGATAACCGGCCAATAATATCCCATGGTTTTACAATGCGCGGCAAATACCGCGGAGCAATATCCAACACAGTCAGCTGCTTCTTTGACCACACTTTCTTCATTACATCATAGCCCAGTCCCCAGCCAGATAAAGTGCCCCAATCAATAAAAGCCTCCTCAGCCCGCAGGTCTGCAAGACGCATGAGTATGTACGGCGCATTATGAACAAACTTTTCCCCTTTTTTTTGAAAGCCGCTATGGTGTTTTAACAGCCAACGTGCATGCATCGCGGGAAACATGCACAATGGCTCCGCATTGCCCGTTTCTTCTCGCCATACAGAAAGCCCAAGCTCTTTTAGTTGCTCTGCATCGTTTTTGGTCCGTGAATCCAGATAATTTATATATGGGGTAATCGCCCGCCCTGCGGCATTGATCCCGACAATGCCACAAATAATTCCGTCTCCCATCACAGACATAACAGCCGCCGGGTCTATCCCCTGCCGCTGCAGCTGTGCTGCGCAGGCTTTCATCCCCGAAACCGTACACGTAAGATATTCATCTGCATCCATTTCGACCCATCCGGCCTTTGGATAGCTGAGGGACGTAGGCATAGACGCGCTTGCTGCACAATGCATTTCATCATCAAAAACCGCAACTTTAACGCTTTGTGTCCCAGCATCAAAAACAAGATAATACTTCTTCATCTTTATTGTCTCATTCTTCATGCAGTATATGCCCCATCTTTGCCTTCTTGACCTTCATATAACGACGATTGAATTGATTTGATTTGATTTCCAAAGGCACTCTTTCGATGATCTTAAGTCCATATCCCTCGAGCCCTGCACGCTTGGCAGGATTATTTGTCAGGAGCCGGATACTTGTCAAGCCCAAGTCTACGAGTATCTGCGCTCCGATACCATAGTCACGCAGATCCGGCGCAAACCCAAGCAGCACATTGGCTTCAACCGTATCCTTGCCTTCATCCTGCAAAGCATAAGCACGCATCTTATTGGCAAGTCCGATCCCGCGTCCTTCCTGACGCATATAGAGAACAACGCCTGTCCCCTCCTGTTCGATGGTTCTGAGCGCCAGTTGCAGCTGATCACCGCAATCACAACGCAGCGACCCCAGTGCATCCCCCGTAAGACATTCCGAATGCACACGCACCAGTACCTTCTCTTTATTCCTCACATTGCCCTTGACGATTGCCAAATGACATTTTTTATCCAGCAGGCTTTCATAGCCGATAATACGGAAATGTCCATATTTACTGGGAAAATCAGCCTCAGCAGCTTTTTTGATAAATGTTTCTGTACGCTTGCGGTATTCAATCAGTGCCTTTACCGTAATAATTTTCAAACCATGCTTGTCCGCAAACTCCATAAGCTGCGGCGTACGCATCATATGCCCGTCATCATCCATGATTTCACAGCAAAGCCCCGCGGATGAAAAACCAGCCAATGCTGCAAGATCTGTGGTGGTTTCTGTATGTCCTGCACGACGCAGCACTCCACCTTCTACCGCACGCAAAGGAAATATATGACCTGGGCGTCGGAGATCAGACGGCTTGGCTGCCGGATTTATGACAGCCTTTACTGTATGACAACGCTCAAAAGCCGAAATCCCTGTTTCTGTATCATACGCATCAACGGATACAGTAAAGGCAGTCTCATGATGGTCAGTATTATTAGCAACCATCTGTTCAATGCCTAATGCTTCAAGCCGTTTGCCGTCAATCGGCATACAAATCAGTCCTTTTGCATAGGTCGCCATGAAATTGATATCTGCGGGTGTAACCGTGTCCGCCGCTATAATGATATCACCTTCATTTTCTCTGTCCTCATCATCGACCACCACCAGCATCTTTCCCTGGCGTATATCCTCAATAGCCTCTTCAATCTTGGCAAATCCCATAGTGCACACCTTCCTCATCCTATAATCTGTCAAAAACCATATTTAATTAAAAATTCGCGTGTAAGCTCCGGTTTGATTTCTCCAGTTGTATCTGCAGGCTGCAGCAAAAACCTTTCAACGTATTTGCCAATGATATCATTCTCAATATTTATTTTATCTCCCGCTTTTTTATACCCCAAAGAAGTCCCAGCACACGTATGCGGTATAATAGAAACAGAAAATGCATGTTTCGTAACCTCGACAACCGTAAGACTGATTCCATCCAAAGCGACCGAACCTTTTTCAATGATATAACGAAGCAACTGCGATGATGCTTCAATCTTAAAAATAATCGCATTTGCCTCTTCTTGCAGGGAAGCAATCGTACCGACACCATCAATATGTCCACTCACTATATGTCCTCCCAAACGGCTGTTCAGGGTCAGTGCTCTTTCCAAATTCACCCGGCTCCCCTTCTTCAAAGCTGCAAAGGATGTACGACGCATAGTTTCAGGCATCACGTCAGCTGCAAAACCATCTTGATTGAAAGCAACCACGGTCAGACAGATGCCATTAACAGCAATACTGTCGCCTATTTTGAGTCCATCTAAGATCAGGTGGGCATGGATTGACATTTTCCCTGATCCAAGCGATTTTACCTCACCCAGTTCCTCTACAATTCCTGTAAACACACGACACACCTCATTTCCTGACAAGTCCGCTAAGCAGTATATTATCGTCCAGCATTTCTATGCGCATATCATCCAGCAATACCGCATCCCGAAGCTCTACAAATCCTTCGCCGGCCACCGACGTAAGTGCCGTAGCACCTCCGATAAGTTTTGGTGCAATAAATGCATAAACTTTATCAACAAGACCACTTTGCAAAAAAGAAAAGTTAATGGTACCTCCTCCTTCAAGCAAAACCGAACTAATATCCCTTTCCCCTAAAAGTTCCATAAGCCTCTCTAGATTAACCCTTTTGCCCTCATTTACACAAAGCACCTCTATACCATTCTTACGCAAAGCCGCCACGCGGCTTGCATCAGCCTGTTCAGTAACTGCAACCAGCGTTGGAGCCTGCCCATCTGTGAGCACTTTTGCGCTCACAGGAATTCTGGCCTGGCTGTCTACGATGATGCGCAAAGGATTCCTGCCATCTCCTGCCGGCAAACGCGTTGTAAGGCTTGGATTATCTGCCAACACAGTGCCTATCCCCACAAGTATACTATCATAAATATCTCTGAGCCTATGTGTTCTTATACGTGAAGCTTCATTCGTTATCCAGCGTGATTTTCCTTTGCAGGTAGCTATTTTCCCATCCAACGTCATAGCTGTTTTCATTACTACAAAGGGCTTGTTCGTAGTAACCCACTTCAAAAACACCTCATTAAGCGCAAGAGCCTCATCTTTCAAAACTCCTGAAACAACTTCGATACCAGCTTCCCTTAGAATAGCCTCTCCTCTGCCTGACACGAGAGGATTCGGATCCTTCATGGCAATAACAACCCGCCTGACTCCAGCCTCTACCAAAGCCTTTGCGCAAGGCCCGGTACGCCCATAATGCGAACATGGTTCCAGGGTAACATACACATCAGCGCCTTTGGCAAGCGCACCAGCCATTTGAAGCGCATGAATTTCCGCATGCGGCGTACCAGCTTTGCGGTGCCATCCCTGGCCGACAATGCGTCCATCACGGACAATCACTGCACCAACCATAGGATTTGGCGCTGTACGGCCTTCCGCGTGACGGGCAATATGCAATGCTTCACGCATATATTCCTCATCCTGCAACAAAACACCATCCCCCATTGTTAAAATAAAAAAAGCCATTAAAAAGAAATATCTTTTTAACAGCCTTTAAATACAAAACAAAAATTCTTCATCTTGTACAAAGCAAAACATCTTTTCTCATCCAGACTATACTGTCGGCCTCGGAATTTCACCGAATCGTGCCATATGGCTTGCGGGCTATACCGCCGGTAAGGAATCACACCTAACCTCAAAGACTGTTTTTACTATTTAGTTCATTTTTTATGATAACACTTCATCACCAACATTGCAAGCATATATCACCTGAAAAAACCCGGCTCTTACTCACGGTAAGGACTTCAATTGATCAAACGGCCAAAAAACCAACACAGCCTTGCCTTTAATCAGCTCATACGGCACAAAACCGACATCAGCAAAACGACTGTCTTCTGAATTATTGCGGTTATCCCCCATAACAAATATATGGTCAGCCGGTACGGTCGTCTGCGGATAATCACCACGGGTCTTGCTTAGAATGTACGACTCATTCATAAGCTGTTGATTTACAAAAACCCTGCCATCCTTAATCTCAATCGTGTCACCCGGTACAGCAATAACCCGTTTGATAAAATCCCTGCTTGGATCTTTCGGATAACGAAATACCAGGACTTCTCCCCGCTCCGGTGACCGGAAACGATAAATAAATTTATTTACTACAAGACGTTCCTGACTTTGCAAAGTAGGCCGCATAGAAGGACCATCTACCAAATACAGCTCCACAATAAAATAGCGAATAAAAAATGCTAAAACTACAGCAATAACAATTGAAACAACCCAATCCTTCACTTCTTCACCTAACGAACTCATAAGCCAGCCTCCTGCGAAAAAGAATAGGGGACTGCGAACAGTCCCCCCATCACACAATCAACGCTTTTCTCTGATACGGGCTGCTTTACCCGTAAGATTACGCAAATAATAAAGTTTCGCACGGCGAACAATACCCCTGCGTACAACATCAATTTTTTCCAGTCTCGGGGAATGCACAGGGAAAGTACGTTCTACGCCAACACCATAAGAAACACGTCTTACCATGAAGGTCTCACGGACGCCTGTACCCTGACGGCCAATCACGACACCCTCAAACATCTGGACACGCTCACGGGTTCCTTCAACAACCTTAACATGCACACGCACCGTATCACCCGGAGCAAATACCGGGATATCTGAGCGGAGCTGTTCCTGCTCTAAAACCTGAATAATGTTCATTTATATAGTTCCTCCTTATTACAGACGTTCATGGCGAATATCGAAAATCCACTCAGAGGACCGCCCACATACTCCAATAGTCTATCATATATTTTTAACTGTTGCAATATTTTTTTCATGCATTTCGCCACTATGCATCAATACATGATACCATTGCCTCCTGAACTGTAGCATCGGATACCTCGTTTGTCACAAACACTCTGCCGATTTCCTGCATGAGGATCCAGTTCACCCTGCCATTCACTGTCTTCTTATCATGGAATATCGCTGCAAACATACTTTCAACCGTACATCCTTCCGCACATGTCGGCAGATGCATATCCGCTATAAGCTTAATTAACCGTGCTAATACACTCTCGTCAATAAAACCCATTGCCCGACTGATACGTGCAGCCCCCACCATGCCAATTGCCACGGCCTCTCCGTGGTTGTAACGTGCATACCGCGTTTCCTTTTCAATCGCATGTGCTATCGTATGTCCAAAATTCAGTATACGTCTCAACCCAGCTTCCCTTTCATCGGCACCGACAACCGCCGCCTTAATTTCACAGGAACGTGCCACCATATGTTCTACGGGACCAGCTGCAAGCGCAAGAATACTTGGGATGTTATCCTCCAAAAAGGAAAAAAACTTTTTATCATAAATGACGCCATATTTAATAATTTCGCCTAGTCCTGTATAGATTTCACGTGCAGGCAGAGTATCCAATAAAGCCAGATCTATAAAGACAGCTTGTGGCTGGTAAAATGCCCCGATAAGATTCTTCCCTAAGGGATGATTGACCGCAACCTTCCCCCCCACGCTTGAATCTACCTGCGCCAGCAGGCTTGTCGGTATCTGGATGAACGGAACGCCCCGCATATAAGTCGCCGCAATGAAGCCGGCTAAATCACCGACAACACCGCCACCCAGTGCAAAAACAGGCGACTTACGATCCAGCCCGAGTTCGATAGCCCGCGTATATATTTTCTCTGCCTCAGTCAGCGATTTTGAAGTCTCGCCAGCTTTAACAAGATATAGGTCAACCTCAAATCCAGCTTCCTGCAAAAGTCCCATGAATTTTTCCCCATAGATTTTACCTACGTTTGTATCAGATAACAACAACGCCTTCTTGGAAAAATCTTCCTGTTGTATAAAACCTGTGATAGATGTTTCCATATGCCTGCCAATAACAATATCATAACTTAAGTCACCTAACGCAACTCTTACCTGCCTCATGCACTCTATACCTCCCTTTTAAAAAACCGCAAAATATCATCTACAACCTGCATAGGTGAACGTTCGCTCGTATCTACTGTATAATCAGCTTGCGCATAAAGTTCCTTACGCTCCGCCAAAAGATCTATAATGGCCTGCCGCCGGTTCCCCTTATCCTGCCCATCCAGTACGGGCCGCTTTCCCCTGCGTCCCGTACGCACAAGGATAGCATCCACACTTGCCGTAAGCGATACAACGATACCATGATTTTTCAATTCTTTTATATTTTCCGCCCGTTTTACTGTACCGCCGCCTGTCGATACGACTACGCCCCGCCGCGAAGCAATTTTATGTACCATTTCGCTCTCGCGATCACGGAAATATTCTTCTCCATATTGCAAAAACATCTTTTTGATTGTCATTTTGTTCTCCGCTTCTATTTTCTGGTCGAGATCAATAAATGCGTAGCCCAGACGGGTTGCCAGAATTTTTCCGGTGCTTGTCTTTCCCGTACCCATAAAACCGATCAATATAACATTCTTTGTACTATTCACCATAAACTCGTTCCTTATAGCTCTTCATCCCAGCCAGTAAATCCGTCATGGCATCCCCGCCGAATTTTTCTATGACAGCCTCCGCCAGGACAAAAGCGGTCATAGCCTCACCGACAACAGAGGCCGCTGACACAGCACACACATCACTGCGCTCCTTACAAGCCAATACCGCTTCATGGCTCTGTATATCCACGGAATGTAACGGTTTCATCAATGTAGGTATCGGTTTCATCACCGCACGCAACACAATTTCCTCACCATTGCTCATACCTCCTTCAATACCTCCGGCATGGTTTGTCTTACGGTATACCCGATGCTCTGCATCATAAAACATCTCATCGTGCGCCAGACTGCCAGGCAGGGCGGCATACCCAAACCCCTCGCCGATTTCCACCCCTTTGATGGCCTGTATTGACATAAGTGCTCCTGCAAGACGCGCATCCAAACGCCGATCCCATTGAATATAACTCCCAAGGCCAGCCGGGATACCCTGGGCAAAGACTTCAAATATACCACCCAGTGTATCGCCTTCTGCCTTGGCACTTCGAATCTTCACCCTCATTTTTTCTTCAGCCGCCGCATCATAACAATTCAACTCTGACAAAGTCCTGCCAATTTGTCCGCGCGCAGTCTCTGCCGCCGCAATATGCACACCACCAATATTGATAACTTGTGAAACAACCGTCATGCCACAGACTTTCAAAAACTGTTTAGCTAATGCGCCTGCAGCAACTCTGCCAGCAGTTTCCCGTGCGCTGGCACGCTCCAGGATATCCCGGATATCCTTGCGGGCATATTTCTTTATTCCTGTCAGATCCGCATGGCCCGGGCGTGCGGCCGTAACAAGTTCCCCAGCCGGCCCTCCCTCGACAGACATGCGTTCTGTCCAATTTTCCCAGTCTTTATTTTTGATACACAACGTAACCGGAGCACCTGTGGTCTCGCCAAAACGTACACCGGACAAAATTTCAACGCAATCGGCTTCAATCTTCATGCGCCCTCCCCGACCATATCCCTGCTGTCTGCGCACCATATCCTGATTCATTTCAGACAAATCAATCCTGACTCCGGCCGGCAGTCCTTCAACAATAGCCGTCAGACATTTCCCATGTGACTCCCCTGCGGTCAAGAAACGTAACGTTCCCATGTTTACACCTCATTTGCAATTACTTAATGACGCAAAGCAGCATCAAATTATACACATTTCAAGTTTATTCTATGAAGCATCATAAATCAAGCTCCGCCACGGAAAATATTATTACGAAATATAAATTTCTAACTGCCGGTTGCATAAATCTCCAAATGAAGCTTACATTCCATACTCTCCCCAGTACTATGCACTATAACATTATCAATGAAAAAAAACCTCTCGCTCTTCTCCAATGATTGGAGAAACGCAATCAATTGAAAATAATTGCACTGAATTGCCACCTCGACCGGTAAAGAAAAAAAGTCCCCGTGATCCTGTGTTTTTCCTGGGACAATCCCCGATAACACAATATTTTCTTCTAAAGCCTTGTTCTGTAAAAGACTGAGAAATTCCCCCTGTGCCATAGAATCAGGTATCTTAGCTGAAGCCCTGCTAAGCTGGCTTTCCAGCTCTTCCTTATAGAGCACCATATCGGGATGCCCGCCCATAAAATCTTTAACACGCAAAATCTTTGCCTGTTGTTCTTGTAATCTGCTATATCTTAACTTTATTTCTTCCTGCTGCGCACAATATACGAAATCAAAAAACAACATATATAATAAAGCAAGACTGCATACGATCAATAAAAATATCTTCTTCCCCTGTATTTGAATCATGTTTCCCACCTATATTTCACAATTTGATTTGTACAGAAAATTTGATTAGGTTATCTTGTCCGATTGAAGAATGACGCAAAACAGGATTCTCCGTAAAGAATTCCTTATCTTGTTCAAATCTCTGCAAAAATTCCCCCAACGCATTATAGTCCACCGCTCTTCCCTGAATATCCAAAGTATTTCCTTCTGACAGGCTCAAATCAGTTAGCCAGACATCCTCTACCGTGATTGTCCCTAAATGCACCATAAGCGCATACCACGAAATCCCCTTCTGCGATAAATCGACCAGTATATCCTTTTTGCGTTGGATTACTCTTTCCGCCTTGTCAGAATCTTCTTTTTCCTGTATAACATTATGCATAAAAGACAGCTCATAAGCTGCCTTACTTTGTTGACGTTCCAGCTCATACAGCTTCCATGCATCCATGCCATATACAGCTGCCAAAAATAATGCGCCTGCTAAGAAGAGTCCTATACTTAGCTTTTTCCAGACCAATTTTTCAGGCTGGAATTGCGACGGCAATAAATTGATACCCGACACTGCAAATAATGGCCATGCCGCTGCAAACAGAGACAAGCATTGCCCATGTTCCCATACGACTGCCGCTGTACGTTCCTCTGTCATGAATTCCATACCACCTGCAAGTATTTTCCCTTCGGCAAGATCAACATCTTCCCGCCCAGTTTCCACAGTAAGGCAAAGCAATTTCAGACCATTGTTTTCAAAAGAACGGATAACAGACATAGTATGTTCTTTTTCCACTGCTGCCAAAAAAACCTTTCCCTGTCCCATGGCATGAAAATCCTGCAAATAACTGTTTGCCTCAAACGGAACATTTGCTTCCATTTCCCAGCAAGCAGCTTCTCTGAGTTCCTGCATCGGCATATCTGGAAATTCTTTTTCATAACCAAATACTTCTTCTTTTCCCATACATAAAATCAAGGAATTACAGGTAAGGTGCTCTTTCATACAGCACATTTTGATCTGTCCGGCCAATTCCTCCAACAAGTCCTCGTCATCGTCCCTGCTTTCCAGATGAATTTGTTCTGCAAATGTAATTTTCCACTGCTTATCGCGCTCTCTCAGTTCTGTCAGAAAGCATATGCCTCTAGTAACAAAGATTCCCAAAAACTGATTTTGCCGATTATATAAGAATTTTGGCAATATTTCCAGCATATTCAACGCTCCCAATGATCAAAAATATAATTTTCACCGTTTCTTTTCATAGAACCTGAAGCTCTGCCGTGCAGCTGCTTTCTTTCACTGATTGCCAATACCAGGATTGCTTCGTTTTCATAAACAGCATACACATCACAATACGTCTGCATGCTCTTATCCTCGCGGCTCAACAAATGCCTTGTCTCTTTATGCATCCGTACGATTTCTGCACAAAGCTCTTTATCAGCAGCCAGCAATTCACATCCCGCAATGATACCATTTTCTGCTGCCATACGAAGCTGTGTTCCCGAAAGAAATCTTTGGGTAATCTGATATTCGCTATGTGAAAAACAAAAAAGCGCGGTTCCTAAAAACATTAAAACAAACAGCAAGAATACTCCCAAAACAGATGCCATGCCCTGTTCGTCAGTAAAATTTATTCTGTACATTATTTCCTTTCTTTCTATGCAGCCGGACAGCACTTTCTAAGGAAAAGTGGTGCTGTGTCAAACGATTCCTTCCTTCAATTTCAACAAAAATCACTTCCGGCTTTTTTTGTACACAACGAAATTTTGTAATCATTATGTCCCCGAGTTTATTTCCTCCGGTAAGCGGCTGTGCATCCTTAAACAATTTGGATTTGTCCAAACTGTAAGTAACCGATTGCTGCCTGCCTATATCATTCCAAATCCATATGCGTAATGTGTTGCCATATATTTCTACTTTCTCAGCATAAGTTAGTTCCCTTACAATCCTTTCCATAGGCATACGTACCTGCTCCTGTAATTCAAACTCACTCAAAGAAAAGGTATAGAGCTTCAGGAAATATAAAAAAGCCGTACTCAGACTGATCAGCAGCACGGCAATGATTGGCAGGGATATCACAAGTTCCAAAAGCCCCTGGCCCTTTTCATCGTTTCGCACAAACAAAACCTTTCTAATCACGGCACTTCACCACACGTTGAAAGGACATTTTTTTGTTTTTATGGTTCTCTGTCCATGAAATATTTACCGTTACCTCTCGCAAAGACATATCTCCGACCGTTTCCTGTAAAATGGTCTCTACCTCGTAATGATAGCCATTTTTCTCTACTGCATCGCCTTCCCCCAGCCAGGGAAGCGTTACAGCCTGTGACAACGTTTCCACATCCTGCCCCTCTGCCAAAGCCAACTGCTCCTGCGCTAAAAATGCAGCCGTAGTAGCTGCTTCACTATTGATGCGCATATGCTCTGTAGTGGAGTAAAGCAAAAAAGCTTCTGCCGCTGCCATCAGGATAAGTCCCAGCAATACCGTTTCCAATAAAAAAAAACCGTTCTCCCTAGCCATCAGCTTCATCCTCCCAGTTTTCACCTATGCGGATACGCCCTACACGATCAATAAAAACCGTACGATGTTCATTGCCCTGCCACAAACGGATTGTCGTGGGATTGGCGTCCCCATTTCGTCCGAACCATATTTCCCCACGATTTGTATCCAGTGTGATATCATGTGAGAGCTCATGTCGCCTTATATTACCTATATACCCCTGACTGATATGGTAACTGTGACTCTGGAATGTAAGCACAGGCATAGATTCTCCCCCTAAGGAATCAAAACCCGGACGAACTCGTTGTGTTGTCTGCGTAAATTCCTGCAGATATCGTAATTCAGAAACCAGATAGGCAGCTTCATAGTCTAAACGAAAACTGCTAAAAAACCATATCTTAGGTAAGGCAGCACCAGCAACCACCGAAAGAATAAGCAGAACTACGAGTAGTTCCACAGAACTTATTCCTCTTTCATTCATAGCATCCACTCTCCATAAAACCGGAGCAATATATCCGCATATAAAAAAGATATATATGCACCAAATGCCAAAAATGGGCCAAAAGGTATTTTGTCATGTATACTTTTCCTTTTCGCTAAAAGCAAAAAAAACGCTGCCCCGCCACCTGATAAAAAAGCGAAAAACAACGCCACCAGCAAATCGCACAAACCAAGCCATAGACCCAAAACAAAAACGAATTTAATATCTCCGCAGCCCATGCCCCCATGGGATAAAATACGCAGCATTGTAAGGAGGCTGCCACCCAAAACAGCCCCTGCAAAAGAATCGGTAAACCCATTTCCCCAAAGCAGAGAATGCATCCATACACCCAAAACACCCATAGGCAGAAGCAATCTATCAAAAATCATACCAGTCTCATAATCTATACCTGCAATCAATAACAGAAGCATCGCAAAAAGTGTTCCTATCCAGAACCTCAGAGAAATACCACCCACAACATATAACAGAACCATTGAAAGGAAGGTGCCGCCGACAACCAACCGCAATTGTCCCTGTAAAAGTTCCAGCGTTAATTGGTTTGCTGCTAACCGCATTCAAAAATCACCGTCCCTTGTTATTTCTTATCCGCCCGCCCAAAATCATTTGCCGGACGCGATTGGCATAATGCACGCTGCCCATTTGTATCCAGACTGTACGCAGAATCTGTTATCTTGATGGTATCTCCACTCCTCAAAAAGCAATTGCCCTGTGGTGGTTTCAGTTTATCAACATCAACAATATATTCTGCTAAATCCGGGGACAGACTCGCTGGCTGTGTACCATTTTGTGCCTGATATAAAGTAATGGCTGTATCCAGTGTTTGTAAATCCATCTGTATTTTAGATGTATTTGCCAAAACAACCGCATTATTGAATTTAGGGATAGCAACTATAGAAAGTACGCCTATAATAGACATTACGACCAGTAGCTCCAAAAGAGTGAAGCCCTTCTCTCTGTCATTCCTTTTTCCCATATGCACCCTCTCCTCTTCATGAAAATGCCGTAATCGTATTTAATATCGGCATAGCAATAGCTAAAACCATCGTACCAATAAGGAGTCCCAAAAGCAGAATCATCACTGGCTCTATCAATGCCTGGATACGTTCCGAAAGCATTACTGCATCAATCTGACAAAAATCTGATATTTTCTGTAACATCAGATCTACCTCGCCAGTTGCTTCACCCGCCGTAAGCAGCTCCAACATAAGCGGTGGAAAAATATGCTCCCTTTGCAAAGACACCGACATCGCATATCCCTTTTCCACATCCTCACGTACCCGTTCCAATACTCTCTGCAAATAATAATTATCGGTAATATCGCGCACAATGCCCAGCGCTTTATCCGCTACAATTCCGCTGGTCAGTAAAACTGACAAGGTACTGGAAAAATGCATGAGCTCTATATTGATTTGCAGACGTCCGAAAAGAGGAAGCCCCAGCAGGGTATGTGAAAGCCAAAGCCGGAATTTTCCATGCGTCTGCAGCGTCCTGTTAAAAATTACTATACCCACAGGAACGAACAGTAACAACCAGCCATACGAAATAAAACCATAGCTTATGCCTAAAAGGATGCGCGTAGGTAAAGGTAATTCTATCTGTAAATCAACAAAAAGCGCCACAAAAGTCGGTAAGACAAAGCTTAAAACAAACCCTACCACCAGAAAGGCAGTAACCAACAAAAAAATTGGATACAGCATAATCGTTTTTAATTTTTCCTGCGCCACATAACTCTTCTCTAAATACGCAGCCAGACTCTCCAACACAACCTCCAAATTGCCGCTGGCCTCACCTGCAGCAATCAAATAAATCATTTTGCGGGAGAAAATTTTTTCATATTTTTTTAATGCATCTGCCAACATATTTCCTGTTTGGAGTTGCTCATAAACATCCATCAAAATATGTTTCCGGCTCATTTTTCCTTCTTGTACAGCTAAGATACGCATGCTATCACTTACTGACAGTCCCGCACTGATCATTACCGAAAGTTGTCGGCAGAATAACGCCGTATATTTTGCCTGACCCACCTTCCATAGGACCGTATTCCGGAAAAAACTTTTGCGTGATGCTGTCTTCAATTTGGAAATATATAGTCCCTGCTCTTGTATAGTTCTTGCCGCTTCACGCGATGAAGCCGCCTGAAGACTTCCCCGGAAAACATGCCCCTGCAAATTCTTTGCCACATACAGATACTCACCCAATTAATCACCGCCTTGCACAAGAGCCACTCAAGTCAAATAAATTTCGGCTATATTCTTTGTAATCCGATGCTCCTGATAAAGCCGTTCAACGGACAACTCCATAGTCTGCATTCCCAGACTCATGCCTGATAAAATAACCGAATCCAATTGCTGAAATTTTCCCGTACGGATGATATTGCGCACCGCCGGAGTCGCCAGCAATATCTCTGCTGCGCAAACCCGTCCGCCTCCGGCTGCCGGCAAAAGTTTTTGTGAAAAAACACCCGCCAGTACAATAGATAATTGCGCACGTATCTGCGACTGTTGTTCCGCCGGAAACATACTTTCAATGCGCATGACAGCTTCCGCAGCACTTTGCGTATGAAGACTTCCCATTACAAAATGTCCCGTTTCAGCAGCATTCAGCGCCGTCATCATAGTATCCCTGTCACGAAGTTCTCCTACCATGATAAGATCCGGATCCTCCCGCAAAGCACTCCGCAATGCCGAAGAAAAAGAATAAAAATCCGTTCCAAGTTCCCGCTGGCTGACCAAACAAGAACTGGATTTGTGAATATATTCAACAGGGTCCTCTAAGGTAATAATATGTGCTGTCCGCGAATGATTAAAAAAATCAACAAGTGCAGCCAGCGTTGTAGTCTTGCCCGCTCCTGTCTTCCCGGTAACCAATAGGAGCCCATTTTCCGCATGAATAAAATCTTTCAGTTTTACTGGACAGCCTAATGAATCCAGCGAAGGAATGTTTGCTGGAAGTAAACGCATCGCTAACGCAAGATGACCTCTCTGGTAATAGGCATTCGTCCGAAAACGCCTTCCCTTATATTCCCAGGAAAAATCCAACTCCCGCTTCTGCAGCAAAATATCTTGCTGCCTTTCATTGATGATTTCAGAAATAATCGACTCTAGTTCTTCCTTTTCCGGGTAAAAATCTCTGCACGCACGCAATTGCCCATCAATACGAAAAAAAACAGGCTGCCCGGTAACCAAATGGATATCAGATACCTGCTCGTTTAACGACTCTTCCAAGATTTTCTGCCATTTTAGGCAATTAAATTTCTCCATAAAGGACTCTCCCAATTTCCTCGAGTGTTGTCTTCCCTGCCAGCGCTTTTGCAACGCCATCCTGACGCATAGATATCATTCCTGCCGAATATGCCAGCATTTCAAGTTCCTCCATTGTTTTCTGCTCCAAGATAGCCTGTCTTAAAACATTATTAATTACTAATATTTCATGGATAGCGATTCGTCCCTGATATCCGGTATAATGACAGGTGCTGCACCCTTTGCCACGGTAAAGCATCACCCCTTCCATATACATATCACCTAAAAATGAGGCTTCACAGGAATTTTTTTCTACGCAATAACTCTCTACACAATCCGGGCAAATACACCGCACCAGTCTCTGCGCTATGATTCCCGTCAAAGATGCTGAAAGAAGGTATGGTACAACTCCCATATCTATGAGACGGAAAATAGCATGGATACTATCACCAGCATGCAAAGTCGTAAACAATAAATGGCCTGTAAGGGCAGCACGAACCGCAATATCTGCCGTTTCTTCATCCCGTATCTCCCCAACCATAATAATATCTGGATCAAGCCTGAGAATCGAACGAAGTCCTATAGAAAAAGTCAAGTCAACCTTGGTATTCACCTGTATCTGGTTGATACCCTGCATTCTATATTCCACAGGGTCTTCTATAGTCACAATATTCTTTGTTTTTGAATCAAGCTCATGCAATGCCGCATAAAGGCAGGTTGTTTTCCCTGAATTCACGGGGCCTGTAACCAAAAGTAAGCCATTGGGTTTATAACATAGAGAATGAAAAAACTCAGCATTCGCCTTAGAAAAGGCTAATTCACCAGCATCTAAAAAACGATGTGATATATTCAGCAGCCGCAAAACTACATTTTCCCCATCAATAATCGGCATCGTCGAAACCCGTATATCAATGTTTTGTCCCCTATATGGATATAAAATCCGCCCATCCTGCGGCAGTCTTCGCTCGGTAATATCCATTTTTCCCATAATCTTAATACGTGAGACAAGAAATGCATGAACCTGTAAGGGAAGCGGTTCATGCATTTCATACAATCCACCATCAATGCGAAAGCGGATGCGAACCGACATATCTGCCGGCTCCAAGTGTATATCGCTTGCCCCAGCTTCTATAGCATCATCAAGTAACTGATTCACCAGCGCCACAACAGGAGCATGCTCCATTCTCTGCGAATTTCCCGCATAGCCGACCCGTTCTTGCTGCCTTATACTTTGTAAAGCCTTATTTACAAGTGAAGTGATCTGTTCTTCTCGTCCATCCTGCATCCTGCTCACCCGCCTGAAAAATTCAGTCATATCTTATCCATTTATCTTTTTAAGGATATTCTCGCATATCGTGAAAAATCTTCTTATATCCCCAAAGCCTTATGCAATGCTGCTGCCATTACCCCTACATCTGCTGACTTGCCGGTCCACAGCTTGAACGCGGCAGCACCTTGTCCTAGCAACATTTCCATGCCATTTAAAATAGTATTTCCGTTTTTCTCTGCCATAAGCAAAAATTTGGTCTTTTCAGGTGTATAGATAACATCATAAACAAAAGTCCTGGCATCCACATATTCCCATTTCACCAAAGGCATTGCCTCGGCATGGGGATTCATCCCCAAAGGCGTCGTATTTACTAACAAATCTGCTGCAGCCAATCCTTTTTGGAAAAGTGCATCTTCCCAATCAAAAAGCTCAATATCTACATATTGATTGAAAAAATCCGTCAAAGGCCTTGCTTTTTCCACGTTACGAACGCCAATACGAATAGAGCCTATCTTACTCTTGACAAGTCCCCAGATGACAGCCCGTGCGGCTCCTCCCGCTCCTAAAAGCGCAGCTGTTTTCCCCGCTGGCATAAAGCCATGACTTATTAAAGCCTCGCTGAAGCCGATAACATCTGTATTATAGCCACAAAGCTGGCCCTTATCATTAACAACTGTATTGACTGCACCTATGATTCTTGCACTTTCATCAACAGAATTCAGAAATGGCATAATCGCCGTCTTATGAGGAATTGTCACGTTAAATCCTCGAAATCCCAAGCTTTGTATTCCTCGTACAGCACTTTCCAAATTCTTAGCCCTAACAGGCATGGCTATATAGGAAAAATCCAGTCCGGCTGCAGTCAGCGCCGCATTTTGCAAAACCGGAGACAATGAATGTTCAATGGGGAACCCAATAATTCCCAAATTTTTAGTTTTTCCAGTATTCATAATATCACCTATTCCATTATCCCATATTTTAGCAATTTTTCAATATCTTTTTAAAATTTTATTATTTTCGTTTTCATGATAACTCCAATCCCACATCATTTCGAAGCTGTATTGCTTCCGCAATATGCTTTTCATCAATTCCCTCCGAATGGTCAAGATCTGCTATTGTCCGCGATACCTTAATGATACGATCATACGAACGTGCGGACAGGTTCTTTTTTTTAAACACCTGCTCCAAAAGCAATTGTGCTCCATTTGATAACTGGCAGGTTTTCCTCAATAAAGCATGATTCATCTGTCCATTACAAAAAATATGATATTTTTGAAAGCGCAGTCTCTGCAAATCCCTGGCTGCCTTTACCCGTTCACGGATTTCTGCCGAGGATTCTGCTCTCTGTGTAGAAATAAGCTCCTTATATTCAACACGGGGAACACGAATATGTATATCAATACGGTCCAAAAGCGGCCCAGATATTTTACGCGTATAACGCTTGATTTCATTTGGCGTACATTCACATGGATGATCCTTATCTCCCGCCCAGCCGCACGGACAAGAGTGCAGATAATAATGTTGGTATTAAGCCTCAAATATTAACCAAGACTGTATATCCAACACAACCAACCAATCCAGGCTCAACAATCGCTGAACGTCTTTATTATAGCAGAAATATAAAACATCTGCTATTAAAAGAGTTATCTGAAAAAGCCACGACATGTTTCCAAGCTATAAGCAATGTTGAACATGGAAAAACAAAATTCATGCGCCCCGAAACATTAAAACGCATTGCATCCGTACTGAATGTCTCACCTATATGGCTTGCCGCCTATGACACATTACCCGAAGACACGATTCCAAAAAAAATATACAAAGCCCGCATGTACAGGCTTTGTACCATAGATGATGCAGCCAAATTCTTTGCTTGCTCGAATAAAACATATATATTGA
Source organism: Megamonas sp. UBA1796 (assembly GCA_002319795.1). Taxonomy (GTDB): domain Bacteria; phylum Bacillota; class Negativicutes; order Selenomonadales; family Selenomonadaceae; genus UBA1796. The sequence goes on along the minus strand of DCFU01000032.1, from coordinate 9,194 downwards.
TTGAAAAGGGTGAACGCCTACCAGATTCCCAAAAGCTAGGCACATGGTTAAGTACTTTGCGTTCTTCAGATTAACCAAAAGATTTTTTGCTTCAGGTTGAAATTTGTGTAGTCTGCGTGCTGACTGGATTTTTGAGAGCTAGCGCGTTTGTAACGAGTTGGAATTCCTTTCCAAGTATTGAATCCGGAACTACCATTTGTGCATCTACAGTTGTGCTACTGGTGCTGCTAGTAGTGCTGGTACTGGTTGTGCTGCTGGCGTCTATGGAATATATAGAATTTCCGTCCACGTCATAAAATTCAACGTGGAGAGGATAATAATATTCGATACCATTATCTGCGAAGAATTTGCCTAATTCTACGGAATAGGACAGGTTGACTTTTGTTGGTTCAATTCCAGCTTTTTTTAATAATTGTATATTCTTTTGACTGTCGTAACTATTTTTATAATAGGTTTTTGACCATACATAAACCACAGAGCTTTTTTCATAAGAATTGTTTGAGTCACAAAAAACATCAATAGAACTCGATGATTTAACCAATTGCCAGTCACTTTGCTGTAAGGCATAGCATTGTGTTGGTATAAAGAACAGCATTGCCATAACTAAAATAAGTAATTTTCTCATGTTTTGTACCTCTTTCATTATTCTTTTTGGGAGCGACCAGTAAACGAACGTCATAACGGCTTTTTACATTAATATGTTACAAAGCGTTTCAATTTAGACATACTCTCCAAAAGATATATTGCGGTTTGCCGATGAATTGAATAGTCACCCGAGCAAGTGACTTCGTTACCAGATGCCAGAAGAATTATTTGGCACTTGTCTCGATAAACTTTATATAGCTTGATATCATCAATATTTTACCAAAATGTTCAATTTACTATTGCAATTTAGGATTATTTTTTATTCTTTTGCGCTGCAATTTCTATTGGTAAATTTACTTTTGAAACTCCCAAGTCAACATCTTTTGTGACAGTTGCAACATAATTAGTACCAGCATCACAGAAAACATCTTTTCCCTTCTTAAAGAAATTCGGCAATGCCAAATTTTTATTTGAAGGTGTATAGGTTGCAGTATACGACAAAGGAACTGTTATATCATTTATGCTTTTTACAGAATCGATAGAAAAAATCAATTCCCCATCCTGACCAAACATGCCAGCTGATCTTGCTTTAATAACTTTTCCTAAGGCAGTTGTACCCGCAGAAATAACTGGGACCTGATCAATCATGACATCCTTAGTTACCATAAACGATATAGTGTCATCCTTATGAGCCGTTTTGGAAGTTATCCTATTCATTAAAGCAACATCAATTTCGGTTTTAGCCGGAATACAAGCTTCAGCACTCTCAGCAGAATTTGCTTTGGTCTCTGAATTCGTCTTCTCAGTATCCCCATTATCTGTTGATATTGAATACGCAGAATCAGCTTCTGGAGGATTTACTATATACTGTTTTGCAGATACATTATCAGGAAAACAGCATACTACTAGCATAACAAAAATAATAAAATATAATAATTCAGCAAGAGTTTTTTTCATAACAATTCTCCTTTTAAGTTAATTTTATTGATATATTTATTTCCCTTTTATTAAGTAGAAGTAAAAAAATAATCATAACGAATCATACTGCTGCATAGAAAAAGCGCAGTAACAAGATGTTACCACGCATTAACTCTAACTTTATGGAGTCACTTCAGAAGGCTACCTTTTATTTTTATATTTTGCTATTTTCTTTGTAAAGCCCTGTCTCAATGCTTGGTATATGTTGATATGTATCGCCACTAGAATTTTGTGAAACCACAACACCTTGCAGACTATTGTCGTCATTTTTTCCCAACGAATCGGTATTTGGTGGTGGTGGTGGCGGTACATAAGGTACATATATTTTATTATCTTTTTCATCCAAGTTCCCAATGCCTGTTATGGCTCCCATCTGCAATCCCTCCTATCATCTCAAAATGCAAACAACTATAACCGACTTCCAATATATAAATTATTATTTCGATAAAATTACTTATTTCCCTTTAATTTTAAGATTATAATATCATTAAAGTTTTATTAGAAAAATTTTCAGGATAAGAATTATATATTTTTAATAAAAATGGACTTTTCTATCAAAATATTTTGTTGTAGAAAACATATACCAGGACACGCCTTTACGTTGCTTTTGATAAAATTTTTGATTCATCATATTTTACAGTTCAATCTTGATTTTACAGACAATTTATGGGCAAGGCTTAGGCGGCTCTATTAGCAAAGCCGCCTGTTACTAAACTTGTACGTTTTTCCATTTTATGTTTTATAAATTTTTCCCAAACGAATTACGGTCGTTTTGATATAAGCTTTCCACCACCATTTAAAGAATAGGTCTGGCTTTTCAGGCTCTTGTTAACATCTGAATTATAGTAAATTGAATGACCATTACTTTTGATGTTATTAAAATCTATTGCAGCATCTTTGATAACGTTCACATAAGAATCAGCTGTTAATTCCCATATGGCATCCGCATCCAATGTAATATCGGCTTTATGAGCCTCCTTGTCTTTGTTAAATGCACCTGTCCAAGAAGTACCTTCATTAAGCTTTAAATATATATCACTAAGACTGTTAGCGAGAATATCACCCTGTAATTTTTGATTTTTTGCTGTAAAAGTAAAATTTCCACCATTTGCGTTCATACGTCCCCAACGGTCGCTTGTGACTTGTATAAGTGTTGTCCCCTTTGAGCTTAAAACTGTGTTTTCCAATGATGCAATCGCTTTTGTATTTGTTATATAAAACATTGGACCATCTGAGAGATTCGTAAGCTCTGAATCTTTAGCTGTAAAACTCGCCGTGCCATTTCCTGCATCTCCAGAAAAACTTTGGTAAAGCATGACACCTTGTTTCTTGCTGCCAGTAAACTGGCAATTATCTAACACAATAGAATTTTTGCCCTCCACTACAGCTATTTCACTTCCCGTTGCAGTCCCCTTGCAATTAGTTACTTTTATATTGCCTGTAGAATATATACAGGGGCTACCTTCGCCCGAAGTATAAAAGCTCCCTTTTGTAACAGTGACATTTCCTTCGCCACGATCCGTAGCCAGGGCTGCACAATGTGCACCTTCTGTTGCAATTTCTACATCATTTGCAGAAATCGTACCGCCATAGGTTGCATCTAGACCACGAGATGAATTTTTTGTAGTATAGATTTTTATATGGTCAGCAGTAATATGGCTTTTTTCCCCAGTAGCAAATATGGCATTGGAACCTTCAGCTGCTGAAGAAATAGTTATATCACTTATTTGAGCACTACTATTATTTACTAAAAAAACAGCATTACGGCCAGAAAAATTACTATCCTCATCGTTATCAGAGTCACCAGTCTTTTCTAGCGTGGTATTTGTCATTGTAAGTTTACCGTTATTGCGTACAAGTGCAGTATTCTCGTTTGGCGCTATCGAGGTAAGTGCCTGTCTAGATACAGATACACTTTTCCTATCCACTAAATAAGCTGCTTTCAATGAATTAGCACTTGGGGCATTTTGCTTCTTAAACATCGGACCACCATTATCTGGGGGAGCAGCAATTGGTCCTTCAAAAAAATTTGATAATGAGTTCCGGCTATTGTTACCACTTAAATCAATAATTGAGTTTGTTTTCTCTACTTGAACATTATTTTCTGAAGCGTTGCACGTGGAAAAACTAGTACCAAGTGCGAGTAATAATGTCGTACATAGCATAAGACACTTTTTTTGCATATTAAACCCTCCTTGTATGATTAGATTATTATAATTTATATGCATTAAGTGTATCTTGTAAAAAGATTAAAAAATGATTAAAGCCTAAATCATTCTCGCCTTTACTCAAAGCTCTTTGATACATCCCTACACACTATCCCCATAATAGTCTCCTCATTGTCTACCTTCAGTATAAAAAACAAATTATTTTAAATATTATTTTAGTAGTTACATTTTAACGAAAGTGTTATAATGAATACGAAGATTTCTTCATTATAGGCATCTGATATCAGAATAAATGCTATTCAATCTAAAGGAGGCTATATCTATGTCTAAAGACACTTTATTAACTGGTATGCCTGGAGGATGGCATATAGAAACCCCCGTTTCTGCTGAACATAAAAAGGTGTTTGAAGAAGCTCTCCAGAACCATTTAGGAGTTAAATACGACCCCATTATAGTAGCAACTCAAGTCATAAATGGAACAAATTATATATTTGTAGCGAAAGCTACACCAGTGGTTAAAAATCCATCTGAGGGATTGGCCAAAATTCACATTCAGGTCTCCCCTGCTGGATCGCCACCTAAACTTATGGATATCTCCCCAATCGTTTTGTGGTAAAGGATCAATGGATTGATTATTTATTAACCAGGTAAACGATTCAATCATATTCCAAGAAAATAGCATAAAAATACCCCACATCTTTAGCAATATGTAACTAAAGATGTGGGGTATTTATCTTTAAATCAAACCATTAAAATATGTCTATAGAAATTTAACTAACCACTTCTCAGCCAAAGGCTGAAGATATTTGTCTTCGGCCTTTTTTCTTACATCAACAGCTTCACTTAATGTATCAAAATTCTGCCGCAAAACATACTTACCACGAAGTCGTAGTGATGCTTCATATTTGCGACTTTTTTTATTATAGTATACCCCACGCACGCCTGTATTAGACGCAACTACATGGCTAAGTATATTTTTACTGGTACCGTCTCGAATGACCGCAGCCGTCGCAAGTTTTTGCTTACGGGCAGCTTCTTCCCTTTTAAGACATCCGCAGCTCTTAACATTTTCTGACTGCAGCCTGACAGCGCTCACAACGATGCTATTTCCACATTCGCACTCACAGCGCCAAAGGACGCCGCCATGCTTGTCCCTACCAACTGGTTCCCTCGCTGTGAGCCGGGTGAATATTTTGTCGGTTAAATCAAGTTTTGGCATAGACATATACCCTGTCTTTCTGTATTGTATTATTTATTTTTTCCAATACCTTCAAGTTTTTCTATCACCAGCTTCTCAACCCACGGGGCCGGAGCATGTGCACCACGATCCCAATCTTTAATTGTTCTGATTGGTATGTCCATGATATCGCTCATAGCTTGCTGTGTAAGACCAGCTTTCTTGCGGGCATCCTTAATAGTTGTCATTCCCGGCCTCGCTTTCTTGGTGGGCGGCAATCGCGACAGTACCGCCGATTGCGCTCATCAACTACAAATTCTTTGCCGCATGCAGGGCATATCTCTATACGTCCTAACGGACGCATCTTAAAACCCCTGAGCCTTCGGCGAGCCACTCGCTTAGTCTGAGTGCGGTCATAAGATGCACGTAAAATCTCTTGCATACGATGTGGATGTGATAAAGCCCATGCTCTAGATCTTGCTATTGCTTTCTTAAGCTTTGCAGGATCACTACGCAAGCGATGGTATGATTCCTGCCGCCATTTCGCAAGCATTTTTTGCTGGCATCCAGGGCAATATTTCTGCGCGCCACCACGGACCACATATTCTGTGCCGCAACATTGACATATATCAGTAGAGCCAATTTTGCGTGCTCTTGCTCGGACTCCTTTGGTGCGTTTCCTGTCCTGTTCTTTTTTACGTGCTTCACGACATGTTGGACAAAAGCGGGCAGTGGAACCACCCATGAAAGCAGCTCCACATACCACGCATGTTTTTTGAGATAACCGGTTCACGTTATTGTAACGCTCCTTTGCATTCATCGCATGATTCCTGTGAGAATATATCCCTTTCCGCAATTGAGAAAAATTTTCGGCAATTGAGGCAGAAACATAGCCACGTTACATTATCATTATCACTTATGCTTATAGGTACGATAGGAACAATATATTTATGCCGTTTTCCTGTGATATCTTTCGCATTGTTATGTTTTAGGATAAGTCCGTCATCATAATAGTCCAATTTAAGCCGATAATACTCTTTTACAATTTTTTGAGCTTCAGTAATTGTGCCATATAACCCAAGATATATAGGCCGGTCACCAATCATAAAATTTACCATATATTTTTTCCCACTGGGGCGTATACCCGTTAACGGATTATCGGTGTTAATTAATTTTACTTTGTATCTTACACTATCTTTAGTTTTGATTGTCCCATTGACATCAACAGCCGCTTTATGATTATGATAAATTACTTTTTTACGACAGTCTGGACAATATAGGCTTCTGGATGATGTAGGATGAAATGGCTTTCCACACATGGCACATAGTATCGTCCGAGGACTATTCTTTGATTTTAAGCATCCACAACTTTTTGTATGCTCATTCCTAACATTAGCCCGTGACAACCATTTTTCATTACCGCATACACAACGACAGAGTACCGTATCACCACCGTCATCGTTGATGACCGTCAAAAAACCTGATGGCTGTTTCCAGCCTGTTAAATCTTTTTTTACTTTCATAATTTGTTTCCTTTACTGCTTGATTTTCCTCTTGTATTCATCATTACATTATAGCCTCATCTGGTCTACCACTATCAAAATATTGTAGCAATCACTTTTGCTTCTTGTATCACAACTTCGCCTTCGTCGCATCCATCTTGGTTACCATGATATCCTGCGATAATGTAGCAATGGTCGTCGGCGCAATAAAATCTTTGAGCGTCCTGCATTTGGTCTTTTTGTTTGCTAACGGTGGCGATAACTTCGCTGATGTACCAGGCAGATGTTCCGTCCATTACGCCCATTTCGTCGTATTCAGCGGTACCATATTCCGGGAAATCTCTTTCGTCTTCCCGGTCTGCGTTGTTTTTGCTCCATTCGCATTCTTCCCCTATTTCACGGCTTTTGTTTTCAAATCTAATGCCAATTGTATTATAATTATTTTCTTCATTTGTTTGTATTCTTAATACTAATTCTTTCATTTCTGCGAGTGTCATTTTAGCCGCTCCCTTTCGTATTTCCAAACCTTTATCTTAATTATATTATAGTACGAACTTCGTACTACGTCAATGACTTTTTGAAATTTAAATATAAAAATGGGGACTGCATCTCGTCAAAGATACAATCCCATTTTTATGCGTCACCTAATAGCGTAAAGATGACATAAATATTTCAATCCGTGGCAACGCTTTTTATACATCCAGCCGCGTTGCACCGGTAAGCCATCCGCTGGCAAATGACCTACTGACAAGATTATAATAATACATCACTAATTTTTTGTCAACTCAATAATGCCTTTACCATCAACATAAACAGCATCTTCATCGAGCTTTTCTGCTCCAGTAGACGCTTTCCCTGCTTAATAAGCTTTATTAATAATGCTCATTACTTCGCCAAGCTGCTTACCTGACAGAGATTATTTGAGGCTGTCTGGTATTTGCTCCCATACTGCCTGTAAGGACTGGTTCCCTTTAAATCCATTGTAAGTGTTAATTGCCCTCTGATACTTATCATTTCTCATTTTAACTGCTCCCTTTCGTATTTCCAAACCTTTATCTTGATTTAAGCATAGTGTGAATTTCGCACTTTGCCAATAACTTTTATAAATAATTTTCAAACAAAAAAAGCCCCGGTAAGGACGATTAAATCCTCACCGGGGCCAACAATCTTACTGCTGTGCTGTTGTCTGCTCCGGAGCCGCTGTCTGCTGTTCCGGTTGCGCTGCTGCCTGCTGAACTGCTTGCATCTGCTGCATGGCAAACGTCATAGCTGTACCCGCCATATTACCAAGCATCTGGTTACGGTAGGACGCCCATCCGGTATTATCCGGATCCGCCATCTTAGACATCCCCCAACTAGCAACGCCTGCCAGCGCGATTTGCCCTAACGCACCCCAAAAGCTTACCTGCTGCCCATTTCCGTTGTTTACTTTTAACATTTTACATTTCTCCTTTATCGTTTTATGTATCAAAAACGCTGCCAGGCATTTGCCCGCAGCTCCTCCAACCCGAAATATCACCCAGCCTATCAGGCGCCGAATCATACGATCACGCCGCCGCGGTACTTCATGAGGTCCTCATACAAGAGTACCGGGCTGACCTCATCTGCCTGCAGCCCTGGACATATACACAGCCCACTCGCACGCAGGATGCGTGTTACCGTCTCACTGCAGTGCATAGTGTTTTTCCCGCCGCCAAAAACATTATGGCCCGTCAAAAACTTGGTGGCCGTGACGATGCAATCCGTATAGCCGTACAGCGTGCCAATGAGTTCACGCGCTTTGGACTGTGCTGCAGCTAAGTCCGGTACATCGATCTCTACAATCTTCGTATGTGTGTCACCGTCATACTTATCTGCGGGATGCAACCAGACACCGGGATACGGGTCACTGTATTGCTTCACTCCCTCCGCTTCGACGATTGAGTCAAACAAAAAAATAAACGCGTGGGATATATCTGCATACTGACTGCCGGATATAGCTTCTATTGCCTTATCCAGCCAACCATCCCCACCGACAAAACCTACTTTTACTGCTGTCATTTTCTACACCTCTCATTCCTGATCATTCCATTCGATGTCCGAACCGATGCGGCCAGCCCGGACATCGGCATGAACAAAGCCACTGTCATAGTACCGACCAACCCCATCAGCACCACAATTGATTACAATCTGAGCCAACGCATCGACTGTCATGTCATCCGATACCAGGATATCAGCCGCCTTACCTAAAACATGCTGGCTATGCAGCACACCACCAACCTCGGCATTATGTGCTGGGCACCGGTACGCACACGAAAGTTCTACCGGACCGCCGACCGCCTCACGAATATCGTCCAGCATCGCAAGCAAATTCGGATCCATTCCACGCGCCGGAAGCCCGCCACAGCAATGGCAGGACAATTCATTCTCTGCAAAATATTTACTTTCCACAGTTCTCACCTCCTTTCATTTTCTCGCTGGATAACTGTTCCAGCGTATCCTTTAATTTCCCAGGAATCGGAATACCGGCTTTCGCAGCGTTTTCTATAATAGAAAGACCCTCATTCCCTAAGAAAAACCATATGACCACGCTATGTACGATGGCCTGTCCCAGCGCCTGGTCAATGAAATGTGCCAGCGATACCAAAAGCAAAATCATGACCTTCTTGCAAATGCCCCGAAATCCCCGCTGACTATTGAGTGCCATATCTGGATTGATATACGCCGCCAATACCCCAGAGATATAATCCAGGACCATCGCAAACACCAACGCCTCCAATACCCCGTCCCATCCCAAAGCATAAG
>DCFU01000052.1:115613-129276 GCA_002319795.1 Megamonas sp. UBA1796 | reverse complement strand
GTCGCTGAAAACATGTTAGAGCATAGATCTCCAGAAGAACTGATTTTTACCTGTCCTTTTTTAAATCGATTAAATCCCGAAAAGAAAAAACGCTGGGAAAGTTTAGGAGTCAATGTCTCACAAGCCAATTATGACAACGTGGAAGAAATGATAAAAGCTTTTGAAGGTGGTGACAGACTTTATATTGTATCTGCTGTAACAATTGGCGAAATCAGAGTACAGCAGCACAAGAATGTAATAGATGCCGCTATCAAAGCCGGCATAAAACATATAACATACACGTCTTTTCTTGGTGCAAGTAATCCTGCCTATGAACATGTATATGTTACGCCAGATCATACTGCTACAGAAAAATATATCCGTGAAAAGCATGAAGAGACAGGGATTTCCTACAATTTCATGCAGGACAATCTCTATATGGAAAACTATCTTACAACATCAGTAATGCTTACACTTATGTCTGAAAATAAATGGTACACAACGGCTGGTGAAGGAAAAGCAACCTTCGTTCCAAAGGATGATGTTGCCAGATTAGCTACTGCATTGTTACTGGGAAAAGGCGAAGACAATAAAACCTACCTGGCCTGTGGCAGAGAATCTATTTCACAGAGAGATATCGTGGCACTGATTAGCGAATTATCCGGGAAAAATATTGAATACTGTCCTGTAAGCCATGTTGAATTCTTTGAATATCTTGATTCTATGCATATTCCAAGAACTGCTACAGGCGACTATTCCCAGTCACCTGTTCCATGGTGTGGAAATGACATGGTCACAAACGAGGCAAGTATTGCCGAAGGTTTAATGGATGTACCGTCTAACGCTATTGAACTTCTTACAGGTCAAAAGCCAAAAGCGGCACGAGAAATTGCCAAAAACTATAGTTATATCTGGGAAAAAAATATCACAAATTGGAAAGACATTGTGTAAATCTATCGAAACCTATAACCGGCTTTCAATTTTTTGAAAGCCGGTTATTTTTCGCAAAATATATAACTGGACTGTAATATTATAAGGGTATAATAAAATAGTGTAATCGGTTCCATGAGAAGGCCCTAATATAGATATATTTGCTTGCTTTGCATATATCTATATTAGGGTCTTCTCTATTTCTTCACCTTTAACTTGTTCTACCGAGAAATATTATAATTCATTCCATTTTTCTTCAGCACAAGGATAGAAACCGTTTCTCATTCAAAAGTCCCCCGGACTATCACCTGACCGTCCGCAACCATATGCTGTCCCCGCGCCCAAACATGCCGCAGCCTGAAGTCTTCATCGACAAGCGTAAAATCAGCATCCATACCTGCAGCGACCTGGCCTTTCCGGGGCAGTTTCAGCACACGCGCTACATTGCTCGTAACAATCCGGACAGCTTGGTCCGGCGCGATGCCTTCTTTTTTCACCATATCGCGAATTTCTTCCAGCATAGAAGCCTGGCTGGCGACACCCACACCGATCGTGTTTCCCTGTGCATCAAAGACTGGCATGCTGCCGTTGCCATCCGAACTCATCGTAATCTGCGTTATTTCCACACCTGCCGCAAGCGCACGTCTGGCAGCCGCACTTGGCTTTACTGCCTTCGCGGAACCACTCGCCGGGCTCACACCGGAGGTAATATCCATAATACCGCCTTCCTTGGCCCATAGGATAGCTTCCTCGAACAGCTTTTCATTGCGGTTCAAATGCGTAGGGATAAACTGTGTTTTCGGTATTTCCCCGTTGGCCGTAATTTCAAAAAGCATGCGCATCCCATCGCTGCCATCCCCCATATGCATATCGACCACACCGGCTTTGCTGCTCAGCATACCACCCACACGGGCTTCGGCTGCAAGCTTCCTGTATTCCGCGCACGACGGTTGCGCCGAGCGGTGGTCTGCCATCGCGATTTCACCCGAGCCAATAATCTTATCAATCAGTATAATATCATCACGTACACTGCCTGTGATAGTGGGCGTTGGCACCTGATAGGCCCCTGTATATATATAGGTTGAAATCCCCTCTGCCTCCAGTCCGCGTGCTTTTGCGAGCAGGCTGGCAACGTGCCGGGTGGTCCCATCCGTTCCCAGACAGCCAACAACCGTCGTAACGCCCGAGCCCGTTACCTTCGACAGCACGATTTCCGGTGTCCGTGTCGCATAGCCCCCCTCACCTCCGCCGCCAATGAGATGCACATGACTGTCAATAAAGCCCGGCATAAGAATGCACCCTTCCAAATCTGCAATTTCGCATGCATAGCCCGCGGGTGCCGAAAGATGTTCCCCTATGGCCGCAATCCTTTCTCCCGCCAGCAATATATCCTGCCGGCCTATATTTTTTGGTGCAAGCACCTCAGCACCACGCAGCAATGTAAAAAACGGATCTGACATATTCTTTTTCCCCTTTCCTATATAAACAACAGCAGCAAGCGCATAACCCAAATAGAAAGCAGCGCATTTATGACACAAATCCCAATGATCATAGCATAGTGTTTGGTATTCACACCGGATATTCCCAGACAACGTCCAACGTTCTGGACTGGATTCCCCATAAGATAAATTGCCGGCACCAGCATGGTGACTTGTACTGCATCCAATATGCCATTTGAGTAGAGGCTTACCGCCACTCCAATGCCTCCGCCCATACTCATGATAGCTGTAACCAGAACTGTAGCGGCTTCTCCCGGCAATCCCCAAAGCGCCATAACAGGTGCACAGACAATACCTATAATCTTCAGTAAACCTGTAACCTCAAGCACACGTATAATAACAAAAGCCATGATGACATTCGGCAATAAGCTCGTTGTCCCGATTGTGAAACCACTTCGGGCACCTTCCACAAAAAGATCCAAAATGTTTTTCTTCTTTTCCTGTACCACTTCATTATTTGCCATTTTGCGCACCTCCCGCAACCGACTTACGATAAACCATTTTCAAATAAAACCGCATGATGTTTGCCCCTATAATTTTGAATACCAACATAACAAGGATAGGTACAATAATCGGTGCCACCATGAAACTGAATACCGCGGCTCCGGATGAAAAATAATTCGTAATAAATGCGCTGGCACTGGTCTGATACGCAATAATCACCGAACGTTCATCATCTGTTATTTCACCGGCATCCACCAGCTCCTTAATCATACCGGCAGCCGCATCCGTACTCTGCATATTTGCAATATTCGAGAGCATGCATATGCCTGGGACGCCCAACAACGGTTTCAAAATAGGCGTCATGAGTTTTTGCGCTGCGCGCAGACCGCCCAATCCATCAACCACATTGACAATACCCAGCGCCAGAATAACTGCCGGAATCAAAGAAATAGCAAACAAAAAGCCATCTCTTGCGCCCGTGCCGCCATCGCCTCGAAAGGTCAGGCCTTGTCCCGTCGCGGTAATCTGTCCGAAGGAACCATTCAATACATTGAAATCCAAGGCTTTAAGCCACCCGCTGCTGCTCGAAAAAAGTCCTGAAAAAAGCAGGATTGCCAATAGAAATACCACATATCCTACCCAGCCGACCTTTACACTCGCATTTTCCTTTTTTCCACTCATACCATAAATCCCCTCCTGTATATAACAAAAATCAGCACCATATATAGATTAATGCAATTTACGTGCCAACCATGTTCATAGCAGGAAAATATTCATCCATATGCTATTCATATAAAAATCCGTTACTTTTTTGCTTTTTTATAGCATCCAAAAGGTTTTTTCTTTATTAAAAGGGAATATAACATTTAATATATACTCCCATTTCCCTTTAATATCCCATTTATATGGAGGTGCATGTTTTGAAAAGTCTTGTGTTAGTCGCTATGGGAAGCAATACCGCGATTGCCTGTGCCGAACAGCTCCACCATCTGCTCGGTGAGCGTGTGAACATCAGCCATTATGACGCCCGCCAGGAGCTGTTGCCCACGCATATACAAGCGGACCTTGTGGTATTTGCCAGCCAGGAAGCCTACCGGCAAATCAAAGAGCGTTGCCAGGAATCTCCTGTTCTGGTTGCCCGACGCTCCATAAACTATCATGAAGTGAATAAATTATTTGAAATCCCGGCAGGAACCGATGTTCTGCTCGTGAATGACCTGATCGACAGCACGAACACCACCATTGCCCTATTGCAGACCATTGGCATTGACCATATCAACTATTATCCCTGCTCCCCGCAGCTCGCGAACTATCCGCATCTGAAAATTGCCGTAACGCCCGGTGAGCGCCAGCTCGTACCGGAATTTGTAGAAACCATTATCGATATAAAAACCCGGCTCATTGATATCACTACGATTGTGGAAATTCTCATCCGGCTCGATCTCCTCGAGCTCTACGCAGACTTTTTATCTGCAAACTATGTACAGGATATCATCCGGCTCAGTAAAATCAGCTATCAGGATATCAATGAAATCCAGCGGCTGGAAGATCTCATCCGGCAAAAACATTTGAAAGAACAACACATAGCGCCAAATACTTTTGATAAGACTATTGGAAAAAGCCCCGCCATCCAAAAAACCATTTTCATGGCCAAAAAAATGGCCGCAACAGACTCCGTTATCCTCATACAGGGTGAAAGTGGTACGGGCAAGGAACTCATTGCCCAGGGTATCCACAATGCCTCCACCCGCCGCAACGGTCCTTTCGTCGCTGTCAATTTTGCAGCACTATCTGAGAATCTGCTGGAAAGCGAACTCTTCGGCTATGTACCAGGAGCTTTTACCGGTGCCAGCCGCCAAGGTGCGATTGGACTCTTCGAAGAAGCACAGCACGGCACAATTTTTCTCGATGAGATAGGCGATGCCACTCTGCCTTTTCAGGTCAGGCTTCTCCGTGTCCTGCAGGAAAAACAGATACGCCGTGTCGGCAGTTCCAAGATCATCCCCATCGATGTACGCGTCATTGTCGCTACGAACCGGGATTTGAAAAAACTCATTGCCGAAGGAAGCTTCCGACAGGATCTTTATTACCGTCTTGCCGTACTGCCCATTCATATGCCGCTTCTGCGGGAACGCGGTTTTGATATTCTGCTGCTCGCAAAAGCCTTCTATAAAGAACAGAACCGTTCCCAAAAAAATCTGCCGTTGCCCGCAGATGTCTATTTCCATGAAGTTGCCGCCTGTTTGCTCGATTACAGCTGGCCAGGCAACATACGGGAACTACAAAATATCATTGAGTATATTACGACGCTTTCACCCACCAAAGCCCCGGATATTTCCCTGCTCCCCGGCGAGCTGCGTCAAATACCCGCTAAAGAAAATCCTGCACTGCCTGTTCCTTCTACAGACAAGCTCAAACAGGCCATCTGCGAAGAAGTTTTCCAAGCCAATTGCTGTCACAGATCCATAGGCCGCCGCTCTCTGGCAAAAAAAATGCAGCAGCCGGAAAATCATATCCGGTTGCTGCTCAACGAGCTGCAGGAAGAAGGCCGTATTCTGTTTCGCCGCGGTCGCGGCGGCCTGTGGGCAACACAATCGCCAAAAGCTTCGTTCTGACAGCCTTTCATCGGGTAAGCCGGAACGTTCAGCACAAACAAATAATTACCTATAAATTTCTACTGGAACGTTTCCATCATCAATGCAAGTACTCAGCGATCATTTGCTTTTTTCGCAACTGTTGTTTTAACCGTTCCCGTTTCTTTTGTCGACAAATGGACAGAAAAAACCAAACTTCCGCCTGCATCCACGCGGCTCAAATGCTGGATAAAGAAGCGTGCCATCATGCCCGTAAGCATAGCAGACAAAAGTGTGCCCTCACGCACGCCGATGATTTCTCCGAGACAGGCAAAGGAAAGAACCACCGCAAAAATCACCAGACCTGTATCAAATACCGTTTTTACCCTGCCGAAACCAAAATGCCAGTGCAAAGCAATCGCATTCACAATTGCTTCCCCCGAAAGCATGACAACATTTGCTATAACCTGCAGGGATACCCCGAGCGCTATAAAGGCCGCCCCAGTCAACAACACGAGCAGCTTCAGCACATATTGCTCAGGTGCTACTGCCGACAGCAGGCACATATGCATATCTATAAAAGCAGCGAATACGAAGGTAACAGGAATCTGCAACAGCTGCGTCGGATGAAAATCACGCTGCAGTATCGCGACCTGTGCCACGACAAAAACCATATTGACGGCGAACGTCATAGTACCCAATGTATAGGGGAAAGCCTGGCTCAATACATATGGCACACTGGAGATTGGTGACGTACCCAATAAACTTTTGACGACAAGTGCGATCCCTGCGGATTGCACCAGCATCCCGATAAAAAAAATGAGATACCGTTTGTAAATTGACATAAAAAACCTTCTTCTTTAAAACCTTATATCTCATTCTAATACTTGGTAATAAAAAACACAATAGCCCAATCCTCTTACATATAAAAAATCAACCCGGTGTTTCCTTCCACAATCAGGAAAGCAACAGATGAAACGTAAGATAGACCGCTGTCCCCCAGATAAATAAAGCAGAAAAACGATTAATGCATCGCTTTTTTGCCGCATCCCGCTGCAGAGAAGTAAAAAATCTGCCCAGACTGCCCAGCAGAGTAAACCAAAACCATGAAACCGAAATCGTTGCCAGTGTAAAAATCAGCTTCTCCTGCCCTGTGTACTGCAGCGAGCTTGTTCCGATAACACCGATGATATCAAGCAAAGCATACGGGTTCAGCAACGATACGGATACCGCAAACAGAACCTGCTGCCTTACGGTGAGTCTGCCGCCCTCCTGCGCCTTTTCTCTATCGGTTTCCGGCTGACTGTTCCAATTCACCCAGCCCATATAAAGCAAAAAAACAATGCCTGCCGAAAGCAGCAGCGTGCGGAAAAACACAAATTGCAACATGAGCAGCGATATACTGCTCACCGCGAGCAGTATCAAGATCGTATCACAGCTTGCCGCAGTTATAATTGCGGGCAGCACACGCCAAAAAGATGTCTGGACGATTCCCTGCTGCAAAACGAACAAGTTCTGTACACCGAACGGAAAAATAAGCCCGGCCGCCAAAACAAAACCATGGATAAATGCTTTTTCCACAAAATCCCCCCTTTGTTACAATCCCTATTATACAAAGAGGCTCCCACCCTGTAACCTGCCAATTGGCTTGTTTTAAAACCAACCAATTCTTGCAAATCATTTTGCGAAACGATATGATAAGGTAAAGCCCAGTGCCTGATGTCAAAAGCATAGGAGGCGTTTCCATGATGCTCTCAATTGACTGGAAACCAGTAAAAAAAGATGCCCTGCCATTGTATCGCCAGATTTATCTCTATATCCGCGACAAAATTCGCTCCGGCCAATGGCCGGCGAACAGCCATTTACCCGCGCAGCGTCTGCTGGCCGCCCGACTTGGGGTAAATCGCAGCACGCTCTGCACGGCACTGGACGAGCTTAGAGCCGATGGCTACCTGAAAAGCCGGCAGGGCAGCGGCATCATCGTCAGCGATGCCGCCTGGCCAGAGCTTTCCGCTGCCTCGCGCAGCTGGAATGAACGCCTGTCAACCGACGCTTATCTCTCGAACCAGCCTATGGTACAGCGTATCAACGATCTGGAATTCGATCCTGCAATGATCCGGCTCGGCACAGGCGAACTCTCCCCCGAGCTTTTTCCCAATGAAGAGCTCCGCACACTCATACGTGAAACCGCACCAAAAATTTCCAGCTTCGGTTATCAGGAACCGCAGGGTCTCTTGTATTTACGTGAACAGATCAGCCAGCATCTGAAAAAAAGCGGCATCCATGTCCCCCCCGCAGGAATCCTCATCGTATCCGGTGCACTGCAGGCATTGCAGCTCATCTGTTTCGGACTGCTCGCGCCGCGTGATGCCATGTTCGTCGAACGGCCCTCGTATCTCCTGTCCCTCAAGCTGTTCCGCTCCCTGCAGCTCCATTTTTCCGAACTTCCCATGACCAACGACGGCCTGTCCCTGGAATCCCTGTATCTTCAGCAAAAAAAACGCCGCCATGCATTGCTCTATACCATTCCCAGCTTTCACAACCCGACAGGCGCCCTCATGCCGCTCACGCAAAGACAGAAGCTTCTCTCCTTTTGTCAGGAAGCCCGTCTGCCTATCATTGAAGACGATGTCTATCGCGACCTTTGGCTCGATGAATGTCCGCCGCCCACGCTCAAGTCTTTAGATACGGGCAATCTCGTGCTGTATATCAGCAGTCTTTCCAAAACTATCGGTCCAGGGCTCCGGCTTGGCTGGATTGTCGGCCCCGAGCCAATCATCCGCCGCCTCGCCGATCTCAAGATGCAGCATGACTATGGTTCAAGTACACTATCGCAGTGGGTGGCAGCCGAATGGCTGCGGCAGGATCTTGAATCCCAGCATCTCAACCGCCTGCGCAGCCATCTGCGTGCCCGCCGGGCCTTGGCGCTCGACTGCCTGCAGCGGGATTTTTCCGACATTGCTGAATGGCAAACGCCAAAAGGCGGCTTTTATATCTGGCTGCACCTCAATACCCCTGTATCCATGCACCAGCTATTCAAAGCCGCCTGTAAGAAAAATATTCTGTTGAATCCCGGCACGATCTACGATAGCCTGTCCAACCAGCATCTGCGGATATCCTATGCCTATGCATCACCGCAGGAGCTGGAAAACGGGCTCGCTATACTGGCAGAACTCCTGCACGACAGAAGCTGTAAATAATTTTGTGCTTTTTCCTTAGTCAAGATAAAGCAGATTTATGACTTTCTGAAAATCTATCATACGAACGCATCCCTTGGATACATCTCAAAAAACGCCGTCACAAGCTCGTCCAACTGCATTCTTATCGCTGAAAAATCGGCATTCAGATCGAGGGTTTTAATACTTATCCGATTGCCACTGATAATATAGTCTTCATATATTCCCCTTGCATTAGTCCTTCGGCAATTCCTTATAAAGTTCAAGTTTGCTATCATCTGCATATGTTATTCCCGTAATTTGCACAGATGATTGTATTGTCCCGGCGGCAGCCTGTAAAAATTTCGCTTGAGAAGGAATAAATCCATTCAGATCTTTCGCAACCCACATATTCCCATTTTTGATAGACTGATCTTTTATTTTTATATCAAACGGTATTTCAAAGGGTTTATCGTCACCAGCCAACATTGCCGAAACGACACCGCGAACAGATACAATCCTTTTATCACTATTATAAGCAACCGACATTTGTACTTTCAGAGTTTTGGAAAAACCGTATGGGTCTTTAGACACAACCATTGCAGTTGTTGATTTTATATTGATAACCTGATTGATTTGGTCCTGCAACGGCTGATTCAATTCTGCCAGTTTATCTTTCTTTGCCTTCTCAATAGCTTTCAAATAGTCCTTCAAATTAGAAAGTTCAATAACCTGCCATGTGCCATCCTGCAATTGGCGCATATCTATATTTAACGTAAAATCTTGTCCTAATTGAGCATCCGTTAATGTAACCCCAACCGTTGCGATGCCATTATCCGCTTTTTTAGTATAGGCAACGCCCTTAAATTTCATGCCATCCCAGTCTGCACTTTTCTTTATTCCATCCGTATTGACTTTTGCATCTTGTTTGTCCGAACTTCCGGACTCCTGATTTTTAGTTCCAACCGTTCCTGTTTCAACAAATTTCTTAATATCATCCTTAAGGGCTGACACAATTGCCGGCTTAACCAGCTTTGCAAAACCATTTACCATCTGCTTAATACTGTCATCATTTTTTGCATCTCCCATACCCTCATCCAAAAACGCATCAAACGCGCCCGACAGCACACTATCGGTATCAACATGTGCATTAAAGGTTTCCCAATCATGCTTCTCTACAGATTCACGAATCAAGTTCAATGAATATGTTGGCGTTTTCTTATAATACAAGAAATATCCTGCCACACCAATAATAACAAGGATCAACACCACGCCTATTGCAATAAATTCTTTCGATCTTCTACGCTGTTTTTCGTCCATGATTCCACTCTCTTCTTTAATAAAATCTATATCATACGTGCTGATTTTCTTCTGGCAAGCCTTTTACGCTACCCCAAGATACTTCTCAAAAAACCGCTTCAGTTTTTCAATAATCCCCTCTTTTTTCTCAGTTCTATTACTGCTGCCAAAGCGCGATACCGGCGGCAGGATCTTGTCGATATCCGTACCCGTCGTCCTGAGCATGCCATCACGGAGCGACAGGTCAATAAAGTTCTTGGTTTCCTCAGGCTTGAGTTTTTCCTCAGCAATAAGCTTGGCTAGATCGGTTTCTTTCTGCTTTTTGACAAAATCCCGCCAGTCCTCTTCCACCCTGCTCGATGCGTTTATACCCGCAAGGAAGGTTTCGATAAGTTCCTTCTTACTGCGGAGCTGCAGGCTCGAATCGACGGCTTTGGTAATCGTCGTAAGAATGCTCTTATCCTGACAGTTCGAATCGTGATATTTCGCCACCAGCATCAGTATATAATCAAGGTTGATTTCGACCTGCTTGATTAGCTCAATCTCAAAAACAACATCCGCATTGATGTTTTCCTTATCGCTGCTCTTCTTCGTAAACTCCTGATACAAATCAATATATACACTCTGATAATCCTGAAAGTCCCGGCTGGACAGAATTTCCTGTCCGGCAAACTGGTCGAAAGCAGTCAATATGTTCTTGAACCGTAAAATCGAGCCATACAAAGCGATAAAATCCTTTTGGTTTTGCTCGCCGATAATAGCTTCTCCCACAGGGAAATTCTGCTCTAATTTCTCGATAAGTTCGGTATATCCATCATGATGCTTGCCGTCTTCATCGTATCCATTGTAATACGCCTCATATTTTTTGAGCAGAACGATGCCGCCGGCATCCTTATCGCCAAACAAGGCAATTGCATCGTTTGTTTCTTTTTCCAGATTGCGGAAACAGACGATATTCCCATAGGTCTTAACCGAATTCAAAATACGGTTCGTCCGGGAAAACGCCTGGATCAGACCATGATGGCGCAAATTCTTGTCGACCCACAAGGTATTCAGGGTGGTCGCATCAAAGCCGGTCAGGAACATGTCCACCACGATCAGGATATCAACTTCCCGGTCTTTTACGCGCTGCGAAAGATCCTTGTAGTAGTTTTGGAATTTATCCGCTGAGGTATCGAAGTTGACATTGAAGGCTGCATTGTAATCAGCAATGGCACTTTCTAAAAAATCACGGGAGGTCTGATCCAGACGGTCGGTATCAAAGTCCTCATCGGCAATAAGATCGTCCGGATCTTCTTCATTGGCCTGATAGCTGAATATCGTGGCAATTGTCAGCTTACGCCCGTTTGCTTCGAGCTGCCGCTTGAATTCCTGATAATACTGCATCGCAACCGGAATCGAGCTTGCGGCAAAAATAGAATTAAACCCAGCTACCCTCTGCCCCTTGATCGAATAAAAACTGTTGCGCTTTGTCTTTTGATCGAAATGCTCCAACGTATAGGCAACAATCTTGCGAATGCGTTCTGGTGCCCCCAATGCTTTTTCCTTATCAATTGCGGATACCTTTTTATCCTGCGTATCTTCCTTTTCTTTGATCGTATTGATGTAATCAATGCGAAAGGGCAGAACATTGCCATCATTGATGGCATTGACGATGGTGTATGTATGGAGTTTTTCGCCAAAAACCTGCTCCGTCGTCTTAAGAAGCGGATTGTCGCCGCTTCTGGAATTCACAGCAAAAATCGGCGTACCCGTAAAACCAAACAGATGATACTTTTTGAAGTGCTTGGTAATTTGCTGATGCATGTTGCCAAACTGCGAGCGATGGCACTCGTCAAAAATGATGACAACATGCTTTTTATATACCTCGTGCTTTTTATTCTTGCTGATAAAGACATCGAGCTTCTGGATCGTCGTGATGATGATATTCGCCGCCGGATCTTCAAGCTGCTTTTGCAGCACCCGCGTCGATTTGTTGCTGTTGGCCGCACCTTTTTCAAAGCGGTCGTATTCCCGCATCGTCTGGTAATCGAGATCCTTGCGGTCAACGACGAACAGGACCTTATCAATATAGGGCAACTTTGTTGCGAGCTGTGCCGTTTTGAATGACGTCAGCGTCTTGCCACTGCCCGTCGTATGCCAGATATAGCCCCCGCCTTCAATCGTGCCGGCCTTCTTATAATTCGTTGAAACTTCTATACGAGATAATATTTTCTCCGTGGCTGCAATCTGATAAGGGCGCATGACCAGCAGCAAATGCTCCGCCGTAAACACGCTGTATTTCGTCAGGATATTTAAGAGCGTATGCTTCGCCAAAAAGGTCTTCGTGAAATCAATCAGATCAGGGATAACTTTATTCTTGCCATCCGCCCACTCGGAGGTGAATTCAAAGCTGTGGCTGGTCTTTTGGCTCTTGCTTTTGCTGCCCTTATCCATTTCCTTGATATGGCTCAGCCGGGTTGTATTTGAATAATATTTCGTATGCGTCCCGTTGGAAATGATAAAGATCTGTACGTATTCATAAAGTCCGCTGGCCGCCCAGAAGCTGTCGCGCTGGTAGCGCTTAATCTGATTGAATGCCTCACGAATGGCAACACCACGCCGCTTGAGCTCAACATGAACCAGTGGCAGACCATTGACGAGAATCGTCACATCATAACGCGTATCATGATTGCCGTCCGTTTCCTGATACTGGTTCAATACCTGCAGGCGGTTGTTGTGAATGTTCTTCTTGTCGATCAGCGTAATATTCTTGCTTGTGCCGTCGTCGCGGTGCAGGATCTTCACATGATCTTCCTGGATTGTCCGCGTTTTGGTCACGATGTCCTCATTTGCATTGGCAATGGACTCTTTGAAGAATCCATCCCATTCGTTATCAGAAAATGTATAGTCATTTAAAAGTTCCAACTGATGCCGCAGATTGGCGATCAACGCCGATTCATCATGAATCGACAGATATTCGTAGCCCTGCGATTCGAGCTGGCTGATAAACTCCTGCTCCAGTGCCGCCTCGCTCTGATATTCATAGGCTGCGGCGGCTTCACGCACATATTCTGCCACGACCGTGCTTTCTGCCAGGCTGGCAACCATATTATAGGTAGTCTTCATGCACCCAACTCCTTAAAGGTCAGCAGTTTATCCCGGTAATATTCGTACTGCCTGCGCCGCGCTTCAATCTCCGCCGGCAGACCAGTCGTGATATCATTACAAAGAGAATCAAAGCGGTCAAGGATAGAAACAATGCGTTCTTGTTCTCCTACACTCGGTAACGGAATTGTAAAATCATTAAGTTGTTTTAAGTTTAAATTCGGTTGTGCTGACCCTTTTATATTACTTTGCATATATTCTTTCATTTGATTTGATTGAAGTAGATACATTACATATTTTTTATAATTACCATTATCAAGCCTGATTATCGCCAGTGCCTGATTAGTATTTGCAGGTAATATATTAGCTGGAACCATTGCACACTTTCCTATAGTTGCTCCAGCTATTGTTATCAAAATATCATCAGCTTGTAAAATTGAGCGTTTTAAGAAACCTAAATGAGTTTCTTCATCAACATACGATAATTTTTCAGGAACTATTCTTGAACCATCAAATGCTTCGGTTTTAACAAATGCAATTCCAGATGGCTGATACTTTTTAGGAGTTGTCCCTTTAGTAATAACAGTACAAATATCACCTAAACGAATTCTTGGCGTTGATGTTTCAAACGTCAGCAACTGATCCCGATAATATTCATACTGCTTTTTCCTGGCTGTAAGCTCTGCTGTAAGCTCTG
>DCFU01000052.1:1198-115348 GCA_002319795.1 Megamonas sp. UBA1796 | reverse complement strand
GCTGTAAGCTCTGCTGTAAGCTCTGTGAAATTATCGAGGATGCGGACAATTTCACTTTGGACGGGCAGAGGGGGAAATGGTATTTTTATCTCTTTAATTGCAGGAACGCTTGAATGAACCACCTTACTTTTAACTTTCCCCTTACTTTTTTGTACCTGTGCCTCTGTCGTAGCTAAAGCATAAGACATGTACTTTGGATTTTGACGATGCTTCAACACCACAATATCTCCGCCAGCCAAACATTTTTCATTTCCAGTATAGACGCATGATTTTGCAATTTCTTCCACGTTTTCCCCGGTAATGGCAAACAGAATATCTCCATGCTCAAAATACTTTCTACTTGTAATCAGACGCTCATCTGTATGAGAAACACATTGATCAAACCAAAATCCATATGTTGTGTATATTTCTCCATAACGGACACAAGGTGTTCCTTTTTCTGTAATCTGATCTCGCTTTATTCCAGCACCTCTATAAATATCAATAGCTATTTCTCCTAAGGCCTTATATTCCACCCCATCCGGGCAAAGTTCCTGAATCAGTGCTTCCAGCTTACTCATGCTGTTCACCGCCTTTAACAAGCATTTTCCGAATGGTTTTATCAAAATCCGAGGTAATTTGCTGCGTGCGGTTAAAATCATCATACTCAATGGAGGCTTTCATATCGGCTTCTTTTTTTGACAGTTTCCCTTTCCCCTGTAAAATATCAAACCGACGAAAGGCTAAAAATTCATTGACACTAGCTGCAAATTCTTCCATCGTAAAAGTATGCTCATCCTCAATAAGATCTTCTATATAATCAAAATAAGCACTCACAGCTCTTTCCAAGCGTCGGATTTGCTTTTCATCCAAATAATTCTTGGCTATGGTAACATCCGATTTTAAGATACGTCCATCCGGACAGTTTTTCCATGTCGTGAGCCCCATATGTTCCTTTTCTTTATCTGCTCCATCATAGATAATTTCGGCGGCTGTTTTTCCTGTGATCGCATAATGGAATTTATTCTGCACCATAGAATAAAAATCACGCGTAACAACAGACTGTCGGTCATAATCGATACTGCATTCAGCAAATATATCCGTAATCTGCTGCCAAATTCTTCGTTCACTTGATCGAATAGAACGAACCCGTTCCAGAAGTTCTCGGAAGTAATCTTTGCCAAAAGCCGTCTTGCCTTGTTTCAATCGTTCATCGTCCATGGCAAATCCTTTGATCATATATTCTTTCAAAACACCGGTGGCCCATATGCGAAAATGCGTTGCTCTTCCGGAATTCACCCGATACCCCACCGAAATAATGGCATCGAGACTATAAAACTGTGTTTCTTTTTTCTGTGTTTTTCCTGGAATGGCGCCATGTTCTGTGGTTATTTCCATTTTGGAAACAACCACTTCTTCTCGTAACTCACCCTCTTCAAAAATTTTCTTGAGATGTTTGCTGATTGCTGGTATATTCACGCCAAATAATTCAGCCATAGCTTTTTGTGTCAGCCATATGGTCTCATCTTTAATGACTGCATTAACGGAGACTTGTTCATCTATTGTCTGATATATAAGGAATTGAAACTCATTTTTCATGCGTCCACCTCAATCTCCGCAATGATCTTATCGATTTCTTCACGCAGAACCTGCTCGCGGGCCACGATTTTTCCGATTTCTTCATTAAGCTCGGTGATATTGATCTTTTCCCTTGTATCTTCCTGCTCAACATACGTGCTGACGGAAAGATTGTAGTCCTGCTCCACCACCTCGGCATTCGGTACAAGCCGGGCGATGTAATCCTGGTCACTGCGCTCTATATAGGTTTTCAGGATATGTTCAATATTTTCCGCCGTAAGCTTATTGTTGTTTGTGACCTTGACGCAATCCTTCGAAGCATCCATAAACAATGTGCTGTTTTCCGGTTTGGATTTTTTGAGCACCATGATACAGGTCGCGATGCTCGTGCCAAAGAACAGATTTCCCGGCAGTTGAATCACGCAATCCACGTAATTATTGTCGATCAGGTACTGTCGAATTTTCTTTTCCGCTCCACCGCGATACATGATCCCGGGGAAGCAGACAATCGCCGCCGTTCCGTTGGTTGCAAGCCACGCCAAAGAATGCATGATAAAGGCCAGATCGGCTTTCGACTTCGGTGCCAATACCCCGGCCGGCGAAAAGCGCGGATCGTTAATCAGCAACGGATTTTCGTCGCCTTCCCATTTAATCGAGTATGGTGGATTGGATACAATCGCTTCAAACGGCTCATCATCCCAATGATGGGCATCCGTCAGCGTGTCACCCAGCGAGATATTGAACTTATCGTAATCAATATCATGTAGGAACATATTGATGCGGCATAGATTATAGGTCGTAATATTTATCTCCTGCCCATAAAAACCCTGATGTACCTTGTCCTTACCAAGAATCTTGGCAAACTTCAGCAGCAACGAACCGGAGCCACAGGCCGGGTCATAGACCTTGTTGACTTCCGTCTTGCCAACAACCGTAATGCGCGTCAAAAGTTCGGATACTTCCTGCGGCGTATAGTATTCACCGCCACTTTTGCCGGCACTCGAAGCATACATGCCCATCAGATATTCATAGGCATCGCCAAACGCATCAATCGTATTATCTCGATAGTCGCCCAGCTGCATTTCTCTAATGCTCCCCATCAGTTTAGCCAGTTTCTTGTTACGATCCGCCACCGAATTGCCGAGTTTGTTGCTGTTGACGTCCATATCAGCAAACAGCCCCTTGAAATCGTCCTCACTGTCACTGCCGCTAGCCGAGTCTTCAATGGCCTTAAACGCCTTTTCCAAAGTCTCATTGAGATTTTCATCCCCTGCTGCCTTTTTACAGACATTCTGAAACAGCTGACTTGGCAAGATAAAGAAGCCTTTGCTTTTAACAAGATCTTCCCGGGCCTGCTCCGCATCGCTGTCAACCAAAGCGGCATATTCAAAACCAGCATCCCCTGCTTCATGCTCACCTTCATTTATGTAATTCGCAAGATTTTCCGATATGTAGCGATAAAACAGCATCCCCAGCACATATTGCTTGAAGTCCCAGCCATCGACACTTCCTCTGAGGTCATTGGCAATCCCCCATATCACGCGATGCAGTTCTGCTCGTTCCTGTTCCTTTTTGTTATCTGCCATCTATGTTATCCCCTCTTTTATCTACTTAATATATACTCTTTATACATTTCCATATTTTTTACAGGAATCCTGCCCTGCTGTCGCTGCTTCCCCACCGAACACGCATATTATACATATTACAGTCATGTCATGCCAGGGATGCAGGAACAGGTTGCCGAACTGCTCGAGAAAATCTTATAACTCCTATCAAGCTGCTCTCTCCGCAAAAACATCGCTTGGGTACCGTTCTCGTTGTCATCAAATTGTCATCAAAAGGCAAACAAAAAAGGCCCCGCAAAATGCGAAGCCTTTTATTTACTGATTGGGCTAACAAAACTCGAATCTGTAACCTCTTCGATGTCAAAGAACATGCCCTGCGCTAAGCCATCCACCAGCAGTATCAGAACTGACGCGAAAAGAATTCCTTATCCGTAAGCAAATCCCCCAGCGTCGTAAAACCCAGTCGATAAAGCAGTTCCAATACGTACGGATTGTCAAGCGGCGTCTTGAAACGCGAGGCCCTAGCATACTGATTCACGTTATCGCGCACAATCTCCTTTTTAAGAATGGATTTTGGCCCGCCCGAGCAGCCGCCGAAGCACCCCATGCCTTCAAAAAAGTTTGCCGTTGTATGTCCATTCACCAGCGCATCAATCATGGCCTTGCAATTCGGCACACCATCCGCCTGTTGCGCTTCCAGCGTAATCTCACGATTCGGATGCAGCCGGGAAAGTGTTGCTTTTACGGCCTCACTCACCCCGCCTGTACGTGCATAAATACGTCCGGCCTCAGAGGAATACTCGCGTACCTTATCATATTCCTCCGCAAGATTCACCTGCAGCAGTTCAAAGATATCCTGTGTTTCCTGGAAGGTAAGCACATAATCGATAGCACCTGCAATGTCCTTTTCTTTCGCTTCTGCTTTTTTTGCCACACACGGCCCCACAAAGACCGTAAGTGCATCTGGATGCAGTTTTTTCACGGTGCGACCCGCGGCAATCATCGGTGATACAGATGGCGGCACATGCGGGATGAGCTCTGCATAAAGCTTTTTTATCATGGCCAGCCACATCGGGCAGCAACAGCTCGTGAGCAGATAATCATTCTTCGTATGGATATTGCGGTCAAACTCCAACGCTTCCTTGAGCGTAAGTACATCCGCAAAAAGCGCTACCTCGACGAACCCATCAAAGCCAAGATGACGGAACGCCATGCGCAGCATCCCCGGTGTAACATCACTGCCAAACTGCCCCTGAAAAGCGGGAGCCACCAGCGCAAAAGCTTTGCGCCCTTTCTTGGCGGAAAGCTCCTGCAAGACGCCTGCTACATCTTTGCTGAGCTTTTTCCCTTCCTTGGTCGTACCATCCTCCTGCATGACTTCGGGGAGCTTCCATTCCGGCACATGCGGATTGGGATAGAAAAGACAGCTCAGCTGCTTTTCATCAAAGGAGAATTCTTCACTTCCGGTAGCTTCCTCCAGCACCCGTAAATAGAGTTCCTCAAAAGTAAGTGATAAGCTATCTTTTTCCATGCAATCTTCCTTTCACTTTGTTAAAGTATTCACGTTCTTAAACATGATCTATAGATTTCACCTTCATTGTACAAGGAAATGCTTCATTTGTCATGATTTTTTTGTATATATCTAGCATGATTTTTTGGTATATGACTTTATTTTTTGGATGAATTCAGTTATAATAGAAAAGTATCGGGGCGTAGCCCAGCTTGGTAGAGCGCTTCCTTGGGGTGGAAGAGGCCGTGGGTTCAAATCCCGCCGCTCCGACCAGTTTAACAAATCACAGCCCGCCGCATAGTTTTTGCGGCGGGCTGTTTTTGTTGTCTTGAATTGTAAACCCTGCCCGGCTACAAACTCTTTTGTGCCGCCAGCGCTTTATATTTTGACAATTTTTCTTTCGCATCCTTCTCCGTTTCGGCAAACAGTTTTTCTGCCATAGCAGGGAATTGCTGCAACAGCGCAGAATACCGCACTTCACCTAAAAGGAACTCTCGGAAATTCATGACCGGTTCTTTTGAATCCAGCGTAAAGGGGTTTTCCCCAACTGCTTCCAGCTGCGGATTATACCGATACATAGCCCAATATCCACTGTCCACGGCACGCTTTGCCTCCAGCTGACTGCAGCCCATCCCCGCTTTCAGTCCATGATTGATACACGGAGCATATGCAATGAGCAGGGACGGACCGGGATAAGCTTCTGCTTCAGCAATCGCCTTGAGGGTTTGGTTTTTATCGGCACCCATAGAAATCTGCGCCACATAAACATAGCCGTAGCTCATAGCTATCATGCCGAGATCCTTCTTTTTTGTCTTTTTGCCGCTGGCGGCAAACTTAGCAATAGCGGCTGCCGGCGTAGCTTTAGAAGACTGCCCGCCTGTATTGGAATAAACTTCTGTATCAAACACCAGTACATTGATATCTTCTCCTGAGGCCAGTACATGATCCAGGCCGCCAAAACCAATATCATAGGCCCATCCATCCCCGCCAAAAATCCATTGCGATCGTTTGACCAGCAAATCCTTGTTTTTGTAAATTGCGGTAAGCAAAGGCGATGTATTCTTAAGCGGTTCCAGCACTGCAAGCAGATGGTCTGCCCGTTCTCTGCTGCCTTCACCCTTATCTTTATCAACCAGCCAGCTTTTACATGCGGCACACAGTGCATCACTTGCGTCCAGATTCCCGGCTTTTTCAATTGCGGCGCCGATCTGCTTTCTCAGCTGTTTCCCTGCTATCATCATACCCAGTCCATATTCCGCATTATCTTCGAACAAAGAGTTGCCCCAGGCCGGACCATGCCCACGATGATTTGTCGTATAGGGTATGGAAGGTACACTATCCGCCCAGACAGATGAACAGCCTGTAGCATTTGCTATCATCATCCGATCGCCAAAAAGCTGCGTTACCAGTTTCGCATAGGGTGTTTGCCCACAGCCTGCACAGGCTCCTGAAAACTCCAGCAGCGGCTGCTCGAACTGGCTTCCCTTTACCGTAAGGGGATTGAACGGGTTCGTTTTAGGAACTGCTGTCATCGCATAGTCCCAAACCTTCTCCTGCCGTACTTGTGTTGCCAGAGGCTGCATTACCAATGCTTTTTCTTTCGCTGGACAAATCTGCACACAATTTCCGCAGCCAGTACAATCTGCAGGTGAAACAGCCATGGAAAAATAGAATTCCTTCTGTCCCAGACAAGGCTGCAGGAAAAGGTCTGCGGGTGCCTGCTGCTTTTCTTCCTCGCTGAATAATATCGGCCGAATTGCTGCATGCGGGCAGACATACGCACATTGGTTGCACTGAAGGCATGCCTTTGGTTTCCATTCCGGCACCTGGATTGCAATACCACGCTTCTCATAAGCAGCCGTTCCCATGGGGTAGGAACCATCCTCCAAGCCAAGAAAAGCGCTTACCGGCAATTTATCCCCTTCCTGCCGGTTCATTGGTACAAGGACATTTTTTATAAATGCCGGCTCCTCTTTTATGGCAACGGCAGCTTCTTTGGCCTGCTCCCACGATGAAGGAATATCCACTTTAACAATTGCCT
Source organism: Megamonas sp. UBA1796 (assembly GCA_002319795.1). GTDB lineage: Bacteria > Bacillota > Negativicutes > Selenomonadales > Selenomonadaceae > UBA1796. Next base: position 108,675 of record DCFU01000052.1, on the reverse strand, counting down.
TTCCGCCTTGTTCTACCGCTGCATTATTCATTGCCACTACTTTTTCGCCTTTTTTTCCATAAGACTTTTTAATAGCTTCTTTTAAATATTTTACAGCATCGTTTTCTGGAATGATGCCGGAGATCTTAAAGAATGCCGCCTGCATAATCATATTGATCCGGCCGCCCAGGCCGAGTTCCTGCGCAATTTTAACAGCATCAATCGTATACATGTCTATATGATTGGCCGCCAGATATTGCTTCATATCCGCCGGCAGATTTGCTTCCAGCTCTTCTTCCGTCCATTGGCAGTTCAAGAGGAAACTTCCTCCAGGTTTTAATCCGTCTAATACATTATATTTATGCACATAGGATTGATTATGGCAGGCAATGAAATCCGCCTTCTGGATAAGATATGGCGATTTTATAGGCTCCTTGCCAAAACGCAAATGCGAAATCGTCACCCCACCGGATTTTTTCGCATCATATGCAAAATATGCCTGCGCATACATATCTGTATGATTTCCAATGATTTTGACAGCATTCTTATTAGCCCCTACCGTGCCATCCGAACCAATGCCCCAGAACTTGCATGCTTTTGTACTCGCAGCCGTAGTGTCGATGTCCTTGCCAAACGGCAGCGAAGTATGGTTGACATCGTCCAAAATACCAACCGTAAAGTTATCCTGTGGAACCGCAGCCTGCAGATTTTCAAAAACGCCATAAATATGGCCAGGAACTACATCCTTTCCTCCTACGCCACAACGTCCTCCCACAATAACCGGCTGTTTTTCCCTGCCATAAAAAGCACTTTTAACATCAAGATACAATGGCTCAGCTAAAGAACCCATTTCTTTCGTCCTGTCCAGCACAGCAATTTTTCGTACGCTGGAAGGAATATATTTGAAAAAATGCTCCAGTGAAAATGGTCGATAAAGATGAACGGTGAGCAAACCTACCTTTTCGCCTTTGGCGTTGAGATAATCCACGACCTCTTCAATAACTTCGCACATCGAGCCCATAGCCACAATCATGCGTTCCGCATCGGGTGCACCGTGATAATTGAACAAATGATACTCGCGTCCTGTCAGTTTCTTTATCCCGGCCATATAGTCTTCTACCATTTCCGGGATATTCTTATGAAACCGGTTGGATACTTCTCTTTGCTGAAAATGGATATCACTGCCTTGTACGGTTCCTTTTGTCAGCGGATGATCCGGATTGAGCGCGCGCCTTCTAAAAGCGTCAACAGCCTCCCAATCCAATAAATGCGCCAGTTCTGCATATTCTATGACCTCAATTTTTTGAACCTCATGCGAAGTCCTGAAACCATCGAAGAAATTAAGAAATGGAACCCTTCCTTTAATCGCCGCTAAATGTGCCACCGCCGATAAGTCCATAACCTGCTGGACGCTGCTTTCCGCCAGCATGGCAAACCCTGTCTGCCGTGTCGCCATGACATCGGAATGGTCACCAAAGATGCTTATAGCATTCGCCCCAACGACTCTGGCACTGACATGGAACACGCCCGGCAGCAGTTCCCCAGCGATTTTATACATATTAGGAATCATCAGCAGCAGTCCCTGTGAAGCCGTATATGTAGTGGTCAGGGCCCCGGCCTGCAGCGACCCGTGTACAGCGCCCGCAGCGCCTCCTTCGGACTGCATTTCTACAACCTCAACGGTCTGGCCGAACAAGTTCTTTCTTCCTTGTACCGCCCATTCATCCACACTTTCTGCCATATTGGACGACGGCGTAATCGGGAAAATCGCGGCTACGTCCGTGAAGGCATACGAAATATACGCTGCAGCTGTATTTCCATCCATTGTCTGCATTTTTCTTTTCATAATAATGTTCTCCTTTTTATTGCACCCAGGTAATTTCTGACGCTGTAAATTCAGTTCCACTTAAACTGTTTATTTTTATCAACCGAAATATTTTTATCTGCAATATCCTTCTTTAAAATTTTATAAAACGACACTAAAAGCAAGGTGATAACAAACAACATTGGAATGGCAAATACCGAGGTAACAGATTGTATTGTTTTTAAAACATTTAATCCAGGCACCATATGTTCCAGGAATAAAATACTGACTGGCAGCAATAACACCAGAAAGGCCCAAAAAACTTTATACCATTTATTAGCTTCTTCATCATTTTTCAAGTTCTTCGATGTAAGGATTGACACAACCGTAGACGCTGCCGTAGCTCCGCAGGCCAGCGTAATAAATACCACTGCCATATATACGGCAATCGCCAGTCCTGAAAAAGGCAATGTCTTCAAAACAGCCAGTACGGCCGCATTATTTCCACTGTCAGCAACAATCTGCGACAGATTCAGAGTTCCTGTAAGTTCCAGATTGATGCCATAGTTTCCAAGCACCCCAAATGCCAGCCAGCACGCCAGCGATGTCCAGATACACCTTACAATGGCTATATCCCGAAAAGTACGCCCATAAGATACACGTGCCAGCCACAGTCCATCGGAAATCGTACACCCCACATACCATGCCCAGTAAAAAACAGTCCACTCCTGCACAAAGCCGGTTTGTGCAATCGCATCCGTATTAAAGCTCATGTGCACAAACTCACGGATGTTCGTGCCGATTGCCATTACGAAATTATTCAATATAAAGGATTTCGGCCCGACCAAAAAAACAAAGGCAAAAAAGGCAATGGCCAATTTAACATTAAAGTCGCTGATAATACCGATTCCCTTAGCGATACTTTTGGAGGTCGATAAAATAAAGAACAAGCAAAATATAAGAATCACGGCTATACGCAATTCAAAAGTAACCGGCATACCGAGTAAATACCCGGCAAGCTCTGCCAAAATCGAAGTGCCCAGTCCTACCGTACAAACCAGCCCGCCAATATAGCCAAAAGCGACGATGCCATCGATTCCGGTCCTTATCCCCCGGACCAGTGCACTGTTCCCTTTCAAAATTGGTTTGCAAAGATCCGACAAATTCAAAGAATCTACTTTTTTATTCCAAAAAATATAGCCTAATGCCAGTGATGCCGGCAAGTAAATCGCCCATGCGGAAAAGCCCCAATGAAACATGCCGTAAGCTGAGGCATATTCATAAGCTTGTACCGACATAGGTGCTACGCCAAAGGGTGGTGTTTTAACATAATACATCCACTCGACCATACCAAATATCAAAATTCCTGCACCTGCTGCGGAACACATATTCATAGCCGCCCAAGTGAAAAATTTGTAATGTGGTTTTGCGTCGGGCCCGCCCAGACGGATATCTCCATATTTCGAAAACATGATAAACACAGCAAATACCGCACTAAGAAAAGCAACCAGCATGAACAGCCAGGGAAGATTCAGTGTCATGATCAAATAAAAAACATTGATGACGGCAGCACTTGCATCCGGAACAACTACCATAGGAATAACCATAGCGATCAATAATCCCACAGCAAGCAAGGCTATGGGAAAATTAATATTTTTAAGCATGGGTTCACCTTCTTTCAAATTATACGGTCTTGAACACGGTCAAAGCTTGCTGAAAATCAGCCAGGATATCTTCAAATGCCTCTGTACCGGCAGAAATGCGGACCAAACCTTCCTCCATGCCCATCTCCTTCAATTTTTCCGGTGTAAAGTCATTGCGGAACGCCGTCGCGGGATGTGCTATACTCGTACGATAGCCGCCAAGAGTGCCAAGATATTTTACCAGGTTCAGCTTATGCATAAAGGCATTCACCTTGTTCCGGTCATCTTCCACACGAAAGCTCAGCATAGCGCCGCAGCCATCCGGCATAAGCCGCGCGGCCAATGCATGCTGCGGATGCTCCGGCAGGGAAGGATAGTTGACATATCGTACATGCGGATCCGCCTGTAAAGCCTCTGCCAGTCTTTTCGCATTTTCAAACTGTCTGGTTACCCGCATCTCCATCGTTCGAATACTGCGCAGCATGAGCCATGCACTGTTAGGGTCCAGACATCCACCCAGCAGCAAAGAATCCGAATATATTCTTTTGATTAAGACTTCTGACCCCGTAATAGAGCCCGCCGTAATATCGCTATGTCCGCCAAAATATTTTGTAAGGCTGTGAATGACAATATCCGCGCCATGCTCCAACGGACGGATAGCAAACGGCGTCGTAAAGGTACTGTCGACCAATACCAGCGCACCGGCGCTATGCGCCAGCTCGGACACAGCTTCAATATCGACTACTTCGATAAGCGGATTGGCAATGATTTCTGTATATAACAGTTTGGTATTCGGCTTTAAAGCAGCACGGACTTCCTCTATATTGGTGAAATCGCTATAGGTAATCTCTATATTGAATTTTTTTAAAATATTATCGAACAGCTCAATGGTTTCACCATAAATCGAACGGCTGGCAACTATATGGTCTCCGGTTTCAATTACGGATAGCAGCGCAGTTGAGATAGCCGCCATACCCGACGCACAAACAAGAGAGGCTTCGCCCTTTTCCAAAAAAGATACTGCCTCCGCGACACCATCCCGATTCGGATTCGCTGTCCGGCAATAATAATACTTACCGCCCTTACTGGCAAAATCATAATCGTCCATATCACAAATAATATTTGCTGTCGAATGATAGATGGGCGGTGTTTCTGGTCGTTCAACCGGAAGCTTCAACTCACTCCCTGTATACAAAATATTGGTTCTTCTTTGCAGATCATTACTTTCCATTTGTATTCCTCCCAGACTAAATTTTATGAATTCTTTAATTATGCTAAACCTTCCCCTTAGAAACATGTCAAGTTTTTTCTGGCAAAGCAGAATAGTCTCTATAATTTGCCTTTAAAATAAACAATAGGAACGATATTTTCTGCGCTTCCTCAGAAAATACCGTTCCTATTGTTTTTCTATATGGCTCTAATCGCCCAAGCTTACCCTGCCACTATTCCAATAAAATTTGCACTTCGTAATCCGCATGCATATATTCAACCAGGTTGTCCTCAAATTCCAAGGCCACAATGGTCGAAGGTCTGGGCAGCGCTTTAAAGTATTTTTTTAAAATTGTTGTATCCCATTTTTCCTGCAACAATTTCGTACGAAAACACAAATACTCGCCAGCTGGCAGTTCTTTGTAATAAGAAGTAAAGAACCTTGGTTTGTTCTTTAGATAAATAAAGTAGGTTTTCGGTTTAAACTTGCTCTGCAACAACTCGGGAAAATTCAATTCGTAGCCATATTGGCGCCTGTACGATAAATTATGCAGCTCACTCCGGCTGCGCGCCTTGGCCAGACGGATTTCCATATCTGCCAGCTCATCGGTATCCTGACACGGAACATATATTAAATATCTCTTCTCCATAGACACGCGGTATAACACTTTTGATATCTCCATTTTGCTTAAATAAGTAAAATAGTCAATATACCACTCCACATCCTTTATTCTGGCATAAATAGCCTCAAGAGCCTGATTGGCAGCCTGCCACTGCTGCTCCAGCGCCGGAAGCAGGCCATCGACCGTTCCTTTTTTCATTATGGCGCCAATCTCCGATAAGGATAATCCTAAATATTGCAAATATTTTATGCGGTCAATCACATGAAACTGGTTAAATTCATAATAGCGATATCCGGTTTCTGCCGATATATGTTTAGGTGCAAGAATACCTATTTTTTCATAATGGCGCAATGTCTGAGTAGTAACACCCAACAGTTTAGCAGTCTCTCCAATTGTATAGTATCTTTTCATAAAAGTAACCGCTCCCCTTGAAGTCATGATCCAGCAACTACTAGTGTACATTAGGAAGGCTGCCCTTGTCTCGATAATTTTAATCTAACCTTATTGTAACAACAAGGTTAGGGAACCACGCATGCATGCACTCTGCCGCCCATCCAGCAGATCCATGGAAACCGTGGTTCCTGAGGCTTAAATAAAAATACTGTTGTATTGCTTTATTTCCGCTTCTTTTTCCTGCGGCGGTTCTCAGCCTTCTTCCTCGCTGTCTGCTCCCACTCCTTTTCCTCGGCACGTTCCCGGCTCTTTTGCATCTTTTGTGCACTATAGAGCCTGTATATGGTTGCCATTAGAACAACGGCGGCGATATAGCCGAAGAAATTATTTTGCAGATAAAATTGACGGTCTCCTAAAATAACGCCGAATAAAGCTACACAAATAGCCAGGATCGCGAGTCCTAAAATACCTTCTATAACAATACGTAAATATTCCATGCAATTCCCCTTCCCTTTCTTAAGGAACCATCGCTTCATCCACTCTCTCACCAAGGCAGCAGGCTCATGGGGGCAAGAGTTCCTTAATTTTTTATTCGTGCTTTCCGGGAAAATTCCTGCCATAGCACTTCGGGGCCTACCTCTGGCAAAAAAAATACCCATTGCCGGTTTATACAGCAATGGGCAAGACACGATGTGCCGTGGAAGTTCACTTGAATATTTCGGTGCCAAGCTCTCCGGACCATTTCGTCTGATCGATTTTCAGGAACTGCGCCCGTTCAAAACGAGCCTTCTCGCTCCAGGGAACTGTAGCATCGTAAATAGTCTTGCAGCTGATACCATGGCTGCGAATCGTATAGCTGCAGAACGGATCATTTGAGGGATCAAGGGGATGACAGGCAACGCCGGGAATATTTATGATATCCACATCTCCCTGCATGCGCGTGGTCATAGCCCAGAGCACGTCCTTCATATCAAAAATATTGACATCCTCATCGACCAGTATGACCTGCTTAAGCTCAGCAAAGGCTGAAAAAGCCAAAAGAGCCGCCTGGCGTTGGCGTCCCTCATCCGAAGGCACTCCTTTTTTGAATTGCAGCACCGCAAGGAATTTTCCGCCGCCCGGAGGCGCCGCATAGACATTTTGCAGCCGCCCTGGCATAGCCCGTTCAATCATGTCGATAATAGAGGCCTCCGTGGGAATGCCCGCGAGATTCACATGTTCTTCTGATGGGCCGATGCAGGTCTGCATCACGGGATTTCTACGCGTTGTTATAGCCTTTACCTTAATCACTGGCACATCGGGCTGCGATGGACCATTATAGCCAGGGAACTCGGGCATAGCCTTTCCCGTATTCGTATTCTGATCCTCGCGCACACGTCTGCCGGGAATAAGCTCCCCCTCGATGACATATTCCGCGTGCGCGATGCACTTTTCACCAATCGTCAGACAAGGCACAAGTTCAACAGCCCTCCCGCGCAGTGCCCCCGCAATCGAAAGCTCATTGAAACCCAGCGGTGTTGTTGGCGGCTCAAAGCATGAGGATATCTCGATAGCCGGATCCACGCCAATGCTTATGGAAATTGGCAGAGGCCGGCCAATCGCCTCCGCCTTCTCACGGAATGCCCCAAGATGACGTACGCCCGGTGTAAAAAACATGGATATCTCGTCCCGCCCCTGCAGACAAAGGCGATGGATTGTGACATCGGATTCACCCGTCTCGACATCAGAAGCATAGCACATGCCAAAGGTGATATACGGCCCTGCGTCCTCCGGTGTATTCGTAGGTGCTGGCAATATCCGCCGGATGTCAAAATCCGGATCCGTCGCACGATAGACAACCTCCTGACACTGCGCTTTTTCCGGCCCGACGGTGACCGGCTGTATCGCCTGCTTCACGGCATCGCGCAGCAAAAAGCCCAACCGCTGCGGTTCTGCATCCAGCAGCGCAGCTACCCGACGGCGGTCAGCAAGCAGGCCGATTGCAACCCGCGCCCCCGGGTAACCCTTGATATTATTGAATACCATGGCTGGCCCCAGCCGGGTCGGCCGCATCACCGTACCACCCGCCCCTACATAGCGGTATACGCCCGCAAGCTCTGCCTGCGGATCTGTCTCGACATCGGTAGTCAGCAGCTGCCCTGGTTGTTTCGCCAAAAAATCCAGTGCTGATCGTAAATCATGTACTCCGTTTCCCATCTAAAGACCTCCCACTTTCTATCCTGTATTTTATCTTCCTTGCCTTTATTCTAAACCTATTCCGGGAACAAAGACAATTCCCTCCGGTAAGTTTATTTTAAGGAAAATCAATGCCCTGCAAATATTTGAATGAGCCCTGCGTAAACCATAAATTATGTCTTTACCATTGTTATGGAAACTTATTGTGTATTCTACCCCCAAAAAACGGCAGCTACATTTCTTACATGCAGCTGCCGTTTAGTAATCTTGCCCACTAAAAAAGGACCTTGCTTAAATAAACAAGATCCTTTTGCTAGTTAAATTTCTATATGATTTATTTGTTATCATCTTCCTGCGACAACATCTTTTCCACCATAGATTCTACCTGATTCTGATCCATATTCATCATCATTGAATCCATATTTTCCATCATATTGACTCTGTCTGTATCCATATTTCCAGCAGGCATTTTTTGCATGAAATTCTTCAGTTGCTTTTCATCCATCTCACCCATCATTTTTTTGGCCATCATGATGTCCATCATTTTCATTTCATATTGTCCCATAGTGACCAATTGCTCTTTTGACATGATTGGTAATAAGGAATACATCATTTTATGTTTATCCTTAATGGACATAGCGGAGGATAAATCATCGAACTTCAAAACTATATCATTTTTATCCATTGTATTTAGTTCATCTTTATTTAAATCAAACGTATCCAAGTCAGCAACAGCTAGTAATTGTTCCTTCGTCATAACAGAAAAAACATAATGGATTTTGTTGTTTAATATTGTATTCATTTGTTTTTGGCAAGTTTTCGTCATATCTTGTACGTTGTTTGACGTATTCATAAGCATATAAGAGTGTCCCGGATGATTTTCTTTTGCCGATACAACCGAAAAGCCCGTTGCAAGCAACAATACCATCATTAAATAAAGTATTCTTTTAATTTGCATAAAAAACGCTCCTTTGACATAAAACCAATAAATTGCAGTGTAAAATCAAAGTATTTCCATAAAATTCATGGATTATACTTGATTCCTTAATGATGCATGTCTCCACCTAAAAAATGAGACCTTACGCCGTCATCTCGGGCGATGATTGATCTTTTACCCGCATGTGCGGTAAAGACAGATTCAGTTCTTCCCGCCTGCCCCATAAAAATACCCCTGCAGCGTTTTTCCCTAAACTTGAAAAACGCTGCTTCGGTATTATGATCTTATAGGCCAGATCATATTCCCATGAAATTCCTTCGTTTACAGTATCCGTGAAGGAAGCATTTCCATGGTTTTGACCTTATCATTGGAAAAAGTAAGCTTTTGCGGTCCATAAAGCCAGACGGCACCATCATTGTCTATACGGCTCGGCTTTCCCCAGCTGAGACGTACCTGATCTTTTGTCATGCCTTCTTCAACATTGGCTTTATCAATATTTTTCCATGCAGAATGCGACCAGCCTAAATCTTGTCTTGGATCCGTAAGGAATAAATAGCTCTGCCAAGCTGGTGCATTTGACCAGTTTGCCGCTGGAATATTCGTCCAGCTGTAGGCGATAGGGAGAACTGCTTTTTCACCATTTACGGATACTATTAAAGAAATAGGTTTTTGTGCATCTATAGCAGGAACCACGTCAATCACAGTTACCGGGCTCGCAATCAAAATAGGCATTTTGACTTCACTATTGAAGCCAATTAAGCCACGAACTTTTGGATAAATCGTTTTTCCCAAAAACTGATCTTTCGCCTTTGCCAAATCAGAACTTAAGACCAAACTTGCTAATTGACCATTTCTCGTTGGCTCAGCCAAAGTTTCGCCTGTATCTTTTACTGTCATATATACTAAATATTCTTTTTGTTCAGGAATCCACACTGTGTTCGTTACAGTAACTTCTTTGCCAACATGTCCGGCATAATCAATTGGATTCGAACGATCCCATTGTTCTGCCTGCTCCACTGTAAAAATTTCATATCCAATGGCCTGCTGGTCGGGTGTTAAATTAAGAAATGTGAAATCTTGTCCGGAAAATTGTTCTGTAGTCAGATTGTTTACCGACGTGTTTTCATTGGAATTTTGTGCAAAAACTGCATTCGTACTCTGTATCCCAATGATTAAAGTTAAAATAAGTAAGATACGTACAAAGAATTGTTTCATTTTTTCTCGCTCCTTTTCAGCACACTTTATATCAATACGATATCTCTGTACTTTGTTAACAATGCTTGATTAAAGTCAACGTGGCTATATTTTAGTGGAACGCATTGATAAATCCCGTGGGCAATTAAGCTCATTCTGCATACAGAGCAACGTATATTCTTGATAGTTTATTGGTTTCAGGCGTAACAAAAAACCCCCTATCTATAGGAAATGTGTCTGTAAGAGGACTACGACCATAGCGATAAAGGGTTTTTAGAGTTCTATTTAATTTGCTTATGTCTCTATTATAGCATTATTGATGCAAATTGTCTATAAATTATTAATTTTTATTTATTTTTATTTTTAAATGATATAAATAATCCATAAAAGTATAAATCTGTTAATTGCTGTACTGCCGTTACATATAAGGAAGCTCCGATACATGCGTGCTACTGCCTTAAAAGATATTTTCCATTGATCTGCATCAACAAGATTACGAAATCACCCTGCTATGACGTGGCCTTACTTCCTTACCATGCCAAAAAGCACACGCATCATGCTGCACGTTCACTACATCCAGGTTGCTTTGTAAAAAATTCAACTTTATTTTGTGCGTTTACGATGATTTTATATTATAATAGTATAAGGAGTAATTTATAATTATTATTATAGGAAAATATCTTAAAATTACTATGAAAGGACGTGTTTTTTTATGATGAAATATAAAAAAGGTCCGGCAGCGCTTTATAGCCATGAACAAGACCGTATTATCAATCCAAATCAGGTATTCAAAGAAAAATTAACCTTTGGGCAAAAACTGGCGGATTCTGTTTCGCAGGTTATGGGCGGCTGGTATTTCATTGCGATTCAAAGCATCATTATTTGTATATGGATTGCTGCCAACCTATATTGGCTAAGTACACAGAAAGCTTTTGACCCCTACCCGTTTATATTATTAAATCTGGCTATGAGTTTCCAAGCCGCTTATAGTACACCTATTATCATGATGAGTCAGAACCGGCAAGGAACGAAAGACAGATTAACGGCAGAATTGGATTACAATATTAACAAAAAAACGGAACGTGAAACCCGCATCATTATGGAGCATCTGATCTATCAGGATCATATGATGCAAGAGCTTAAAGAAGAATTCATGCAAAAACAAAAAATAAGAGAAACTTACAGGTTAAGACCAAAATTGCCTAAAAAGGTCTGAATATTACGAATAAGTTTACAGCATCGTTTATGTTTTATGATGCATGTTATAAATCAATGAGGTGGTAAAATGTTCGGGAAAATAAGGAAGCTTTTAGTGGGAAAGTCCTTGCGTAATAAAGAATTGAAAAATCAAAAATTTGATGTTTTTTGGGGGCTGCCAATTCTCGCCAGTGACGCAATTTCTTCTGTAGCGTATGCTGGTGAAGAAATCCTTTATGTTTTAGTTCCGGTAATTGCGCTTGGAGCCTATATGCAGATGGTATATGTTTCACTCGCTATTGTCATATTATTGTGCATTTTAGTTTTTTCCTATCGCCAAACCATTGATACGTATCCCAATGGCGGTGGATCTTATATTGTGGCTCATGATAATCTGGGAACTGTTCCCGGATTAATGGCAGGTGCCGCTTTATCGATTGATTATGTATTGACTGTAGCCGTAAGCGCTTGTGCCGGTACCGCAGCGATTACCTCTGCTATTCCAAGTTTACTGGTACACCGAGTTACCTTGACACTGTTTTTTATTTTTGTTTTGGCAATTGGTAATCTCCGGGGAATCAAAGATTCCTCTAAAATGTTTGGTACACCTACATATATCTTTATTGTTTCAATGATCATTATGATTATCTACGGGATTTTTAAAGTGAAAGTGTTAGGTTTTGTTCCGACAGAGCTTGTACAAGCACCAGAAGCTACAGGAGAACTTACTGCGTTTTTACTTTTGCGGGCTTTTGCTGCAGGTTGTACAGCCTTAACCGGCGTTGAGGCTGTAAGTAATGGTATTCCTAATTTTCGCAAACCCGCACAGGAAAATGCGAAAGCCGTATTGGTTGCCCTTACCGTCATTGTGTTAATTATTTTTAGTGGAACCTCTTACTTATCTACACTGTATCATGCTTTGCCAAATCCAAATCAGACTGTTATCGCGCAAATTGCGATTCAGGTTTTTGGAGACAGCGGAATGTATTATTTTATGCAGCTTACAACCGCGATTATTTTGATTATGGCCGCAAACACAGCATTTAATGATTTCCCTTTGCTGCTGTCTTTATTAGCCAAAGATGGTTATGTTCCTCGCCAATTTGCGCAGCGCGGCGGCCGGCTCAATTATTCAAATGGAATTGATTTTCTGGCATTGGCAGCAGGTGGTTTAGTTGTTTTTTTTGATGGTGAAACCCATCTATTATTACCATTATATGCCGTAGGCGTCTTTGCTTCATTTACTTTATCCCAAACCGGCATGTGGCGGCACTGGTTTAAAAAGAAAACTCCGGGATGGCAGCATAAGGCATTGGTCAACGGGGTCGGCGCCGCGGTAACTTTTGTCACAGTAATTATCATTGGCGTCACCAAGTTTATGTCTGGTGCTTGGATTGTCTGTCTTTTGATACCGATTTTTATTTATATTATGCTGCGAATCAAAGCACACTATAATATTGTAAGCCGACAGCTAAATTTGCCACTGGCTGAGCTTGCTTTTGAATTATTAGACCACGAAGGCAAAACCAACCATGTTATTGTACCTTTGGCATCTTTAAATAAAGCATCTTTAAAAGCCTTGATGTACGCCAAGGATATTTCAAACAATAAAAACGTTATAGCGTTTCATGTAGCTATGAATGAAGATTTTGCCAAGGAGCTTCGGGAAAAATGGGATACTTTTAATCTTGGTATTCCCTTAGTAATTTATTCGTCACCCTACCGCGAAACGGTTAAGCCTCTTTTAGAATTCATTGCTAAGCAGGAATATGCCGCAAAGCTGGATGATACAATCACGATTGTATTGCCGGAAGTTATCGTAAATAAAAAATGGACAAATATCTTACATAATCAAACCAGCTATTTTATGCGGGAAAAGTTGATTCATGATCCAAGGATAGCAATCATTACGGTACCCTTCCAGCTAAAACACTAAAATATATGTATCTATAATAGCAATGCCAAGCAACGCAGTAAATAAAAAAACACAGCAAGTACGAGTATCTTCCTCCAACCTGCTGCCAACTCCCAGACAGAAAAAAGGCGCATGCAGCGAGCCAATGCCCGTGCATGCGCCAAGTCATATCCTCTGTCAGCCAAACAAAAAATCAGAAACTAAGGCTTTCCTCTACCTGTCCCTTGACATTGCAGAACTCCGCCTTGCCATTCTCCAAATGGAACACGCCCATTTTGAGACCGGTATCTCCGTTGTATATGCGCTTAAGATCCGGCATAACATTGAGGGCTTTTTGCTCAAATTCCGGTGCTGTATCAAAAACAGCCTCTCCATAAAAACGCAGGAATTTGTCTTTTACGCAGGCACATATTTCACAATTTGCATTCCTCTGCAATTGATTGTAAACATTTTTGTGCGTGCCAATACCAAAATAAATCGTAAAATTTTCCATCATTTTAAAGCCAAGCGGACGGCATTTCGCCTGTTCACCATCTTCTGTTGCCAGGAAAAACACCCCTGCCTTGTCGAGGAATGCATAAACCTTTTTCATATCTTCCATAAAGTATGGCCTCCCCTGTAAAATATCGTACACTTTCATTATATAACTTCTCTGAACCTATGGAAAGGCCAAATAACGTCCAACTGTTATATCCGTTTATCCAGCCAGTTTTCCAGAGCAGCATCACCGCAAAAAACAGCCCCGATACATGTTACTTCCTGCTTAAAGTTCTGATTTCGCATTGTTGCAAAACCACCAGCTAGATTTTTATAGTAGGAAAAACAATATATATAATATTTGCATTACCTGTAATACCGATATTTTCTACACACGATACACAAAAAAATTCATTTGAAAGCCAATCCGCCAGCTCCGTGCCGGATTTCAGTCAGAAGCCCCTGACAACCCCGCAGCACATCTGCGTAAGTTGCCTCAAAATCGCCTGTATACCAAGGATCTGCCACTTCACCATGCGCCGCGTCGGTAAAATCGAGCATCAAATGTACCTTATGTTCCGGATCTGCTCCCAGGATACGCCGGATACCAACAAGGTTCTCCTGATCCATCGCCACGATATAATCGCAGGCAGCATAATCCGCAGATGTAAGCTGCACCGCCTGCCGTTTGGTAAACGGAATGCCTTTTTCCCGCAGCTTGGCCTTGGTCCCCGGGTGCGTATCGCCACCAATCGCCTCGCGTGTCGTTGCCGCAGAACGTACGAAAATGTCATTCTCCAGTCCGACCCGCCGTACGAGTTCCTTCATCACAAACTCGGCCATGGTCGAACGGCAGATATTGCCATGACAGACAAAGATGATTTTCCTCATTTGCACCAACTCCCTAAAACCCTTGATTTTATTGGCCCCACATTTATTTCCACTGATATCGATCATCTTATGTATTACCAAAACATAACCCATTTACTAGGTAACAAAAAAATCACGCTACTTTCAAAACTCAGTCCGTCAAAATCCTAATATATCGCTCCAGCCGTTCATTGACATACCCTGCAAACAGCTTCTCCATTACTACCAGATTATGCTTCCCATGATAGGCATCAAACGCATCGTAATATGCAATCCGATCCGTAAATTTGATATCAATCGGTGGATATCCGGCCTTCATCAATTCAAGGTTCACCAACAGACGCCCGGTCCGGCCATTCCCATCAATAAACGGATGGATGCCCTCAAACTCGACATGAAACCGTGCCAGCCGTGGGACAATATGTTCGCTGCTCTTCTGATATACATCCAATAACTGCTCCATCCTGGACTGAATCAGAGGGGGCTGCACCGGTTCGGTCTTTGCCCCCATAATGCGCACGGGAACACGGCGATAGACACCACGATCATCCTTCTTACCGGACAGAACCAGAGAATGAATCTGCTTTATTACTTGCTCCGATAACGGCACCTGCTTTTTTACCAGCTCACAGACAAACTCAAAGGCTTCTTTATGGCCTACGGCCTCCATATGATCCTTAAGCGGCTTCTTATCAATCGTCAATCCACGTAATACCAAATCTGTCTCGCGCAACGTCAGCATATTACCTTCAATCGCATTGGAGTTATACGTGTATTCCACGGCAAATTCTTCCGTCAGGCGCTGGGCTTCACCAGCTGTCAATGGCCTGCGGGAATCAAACTCCTGTTTCTTACGGTCGATACGAATAAGCAGTCTTTCCGCCTTTCGATACCGCCCATCTTCCGGTTTTTTCGCCTCGTCAGGAATCCACCAGCTGCGCCCTTTATGCCGCGCCCCATAGATTTTGCCTTCCGCACATAAAACACGCACCCGCCGTTCCGAAAGGTTCCATTTCTCCGCCGCTTCTTTTACTATCATATGGCACACATCCTTCCTGCACTTTAAACTTAGTATATTCTTTTAGCGGAATAATATCAATATAACGGAATAGTATTTTGCAGTTATCGGAATAATAAGCAAGACGCCCTGAATGAGCGTCTTGCTTATTATTCCATTGCGCCGAGGCTCTTAAGTTATTATTCAAAAGTAATAAATGCTCCGACATATAACCAACAAAGGTAATAATGACAGGCATCACAAGAATACTGGGCGTAAACCGCAAGAAGATCTTTTAATTCAAATAGACGGCACTCTTTTTCCTGATGGAAAAGAGCATGATGTCTGGAAAAATACGATCACAGGATTAACCAAAATTTAATCAAATAATAACATCTCACCCTCAGCTGAAGAATATACTGTACTAAGAACAGAAAGGATGGATGTATTTATGAAAAAAATGAAATCTCTTTGTATGCTCAGCACCGCGTTAACAATTGCCTTATCCGGTAATCTGCTGCCAGCTCCGGCATATGCGCAAACCGCATTATCCCCAGTGCCTATAGTCTCCTCATCGAGTGTAAATCATGTATCGTCCTCTTATCTGCAAAGTAAAAATTGGGATGTGGAAACTAAGACCAGCATAAATGATTTCCTCAGCCAATATGGAAATCATGCAACAAGCTATGATAAAAAAAATAAACCTTATGCTGTCCTTGATTTTGATAATACAACTTCTATCATGGATGTTGAGGAACAGCTTATGATCTGGCAGCTGGATCATCTTGCTTTTGCGATAAAGCCAGATAAGCTTTCCAACATATTACAAACAGGAATTTCTCCAGATAAATTAATGCTGACCTATGGGGCTAATGATGGTAGTGGATCCCAGATAACCTTAAAATCTGCGATGGACGATGCTGTCAAGGATTACACAATCCTATATTCGATGGGTGCAGTGAAAAAAGCGGGCAGTGAACTCTCCCCAGAAGTAAAAAATTCTTTTGCATATCAGGATTTCCAGGCTAAGATGCGTTGGCTCTATGATGCTGTATCTGAAACTATGGACACCTCCATATCTTATCCCTGGGTTACGTACTGGTTTACTGGCATGACACCAAAGGAAATTTTTGATTTAGCCTATCAATGTGACAGTTATTATAGCAATCCACAAAAAGGGCAAACCTGGACAGTTGAAAAATATACAACGCCGGATATTGACGGTTCTTCCACAGAAAAAGTCACCATATCTTTTAAACAAGGCATAACTGTCACGCCAGAAGTAAAAGAGCTTTATCATGCTCTCGCGGCAAATGGAATCGATCCATGGATTGTATCAGCATCACAAGTCGATGTCGTCCGGGCAGCTGTCAAATATTTTGAAATTCCAAATGTTGTAAATGTAGTTGGCATGACAAACAAACTTGCTGCTGATGGCACCTATATCAACGAATATGACTACAACCTCCATGCACAAACGCAGGGGGTCGGAAAATCCCTTAGCATAGAAAAAGTGATCCGTCCACTGTATCACGGCCAAGGACCAATTTTCTGTGCAATGGATTCTCAGGGAGATTTTAATTTTTGCACTGAATTCAAAGATACAAAAATGGTTCTGATTATGAACCGTCAACGAAAAGATGACGCCGCGCTCTGCGCTGCAATTGCTGCTTTTGAACAAAAAAAATCCATTTCACTGGAACAAGCCAATCAAAACAATGACGTGAAATATCTTTTGCAGGGAAGAAACGAAACCACTGGACAGTTATGGCCGGAGCAGGATACTATGTTCTTAGGTAAAGCAAAAACCGGATTTTTGTCAGAGCGGGCATTAAATGCGGTAAACGATCTTGATAGCGGCATGAGCATTGCGCAAATGCTGGCAAAAAACACAAAGCTTAAAGATTACCCTGGATACAAAACTCGCTAGTATTTATAGGGAGTATGCGCAGCCCTACCTTATGCAATAAAAATCCGGCAGAGATTGCTACCTCTGCCGGATTTTTGCTGTGAAAATAATCTATATCCATTCTCTTTCCCCCCGCCTATGCTGGTTGTTTCGGCAGAGAAATCGGTACAGACTTATATTTTAGTGATGCATGGTGTTGCTTTTTCAAATATTCATATGATTTTTATCGAGATTTATGTTTTGAATCCACACTATACCAGACTTCATAAATGACTGGCAGAACTAACAAGGTTGAAATTGTTGCAAAAAAGAGTCCAGCTCCAATTGCAACGGCCATCGGTCCCCAAAACAAATTGGAAACAAGTGGAATCATGGCTAAAATAGCCGCTGCGGCCGTAAGCAGAATTGGACGCAGACGGATTAGGGTAGCATTCATGATCGCATCCCAAAGGTTTTCACCAGCGGCAATATGCTGGTCAATCTGATCAATCAGGATAATTGAGTTCCGCATAATAATGCCGGATAAAGCCAGCATGCCAAGCTGGACGGCAAACCCAATCGGTTTTCCCGTTACAAACAGACCAATTGCCACTCCTATCATACCAAGAGGGGCAGTAAGCAGGGTTAAAAACATTTTAGATATGTTCTGCAATTGAAGCATCAAGAGAATCATAATGGTGATAATCATTGCCGGGATAGGTGCTAAAAGCATTTTTGTAGCTTTGGCACTTTCTTCCGTGGCGCCATCGTATTTGATACTGTAGCCGGCCGGAAGACCTTCACGAACGCTGCGGAGATTTTTATATACCTGTTGTGTGATTTCAGCACCGCTTGCGCCAGGTTTTGTTTCGGCGCGAACCGTGACCGTTGGTTTTAAGTTACGGCGATAAATCAAATTGTCTTCCGTGGCGAATTTGATAGTGGCGATTTGGTCAAGCGGCACATACTTTCCATTGCTGATATGGACCGAAAGATCCTTGATAACGGAGGGATCATTTCTCGATTTGGTATCAAAACGAAAAATCATCGGAATTGTTCTATCTTTTTCACGGAACTCAGTAATGCTTGTTCCTGATAGTTCAGTTTGCAAAGTCGATGCTAAAGCCTCCGAGGTGATACCTAGTATGCGGGCTTTATCTTGATCAATGTTTAGCTGCATGATTTTGCTTTTTTCGTTCCAATTCATATTTACATTTTTCGTACCCGGATTATTTATCATAGCTGTCTCTACTTGTTTAGCTATGGCCCGTACTTTATCATGACCATAACCTTCAACACGAAGCATAACAGGATAATCAGCAGAGGTTCCTGTACTGATTACTTTTGTATGGACTTGTACCTCAGGAAAATCGTTTGCTAATAATTTGTCAAGTTTTGTATTTAATTTATTGCGGGCATCCGTGTCTTTGGCAACAATAACAAATTCGGCAAAATTAGTTTTATTTAATGTGGGGTCAAAGGTCAAGACAAATCTGGGTGCTCCTTCACCAACGTGATAGGTATAATAATCAATTAGCCGGTCATCTTGTAATTGTTGCGCAAATTTATTTGCAACGGTTTCAGTATTTTTTAGAGAAGCACCTTCCTGCAGCTTAAGTTGAACAATTAATTCAGAACGAGTTGATGCCGGAAAGAATTCTTCTTTTATCATGCCAAATAAGCTAAGGGAAGCGATAAATACAATTACAGTCGTAGTTAATACAACTTTTTGATGTGTCAGACACCAGGAAAGTGCTTGCCTGAATAACATATAAATTTTCGAATTGTAGACAGCAGGTTCCTTTTCTGTAATTTCTTTGTGTAGAGGCTTTATGAGTAAATATCCGAATAGTGGTGTTACCATAGCGGCGACAATCCAGGATGCAATCAAAGCAATCGTAATAACGGTAAAAATAGATGAACAAAATTCAGAGGCACTGCCCTGCGCAAAACCAACCGGGATAAAACCGGCACAGGTAATCAACGTTCCTGTCAGCATCGGAAAAGCGGTAACGCTGTATGCATAGGATGCGGCACCAATCCGATCCATTCCTTGTTCGAGCTTTACCGCCATCATTTCTATTACGATCATGGCATCGTCAACAAGCAATCCAAGCGCAATAATCAAAGCGCCTAGCGAAACACGCTGGAGTTCGATATTCATCAGATACATGATCGTAAAAACGATTGCTAAAACAAGCGGGATGCATAGGGCAACGACGAACCCGGAGCGTATGCCAAGACTAAGAAAACTTACGATGAAAATAATAAGAATGGCTTCAGCTAATGATTTTACAAATTCATTGATTGATGATTCTACGATATTTGGTTGATTCACGGTTTGATGGATTTCGAATCCGGCCGGCAATTCTTTTTTTATTTGAGCCATGGTTGTTTCCAAATTTTTCCCGAGTTTTAGAATGTTTTCGCCAGGTTCCATGGCTACTGCGATGCCAATAGCTGGTTGCTTGTTGTAAAAGAATTTGGGATCGGCTGGTTCAACGTACGAACGCGTGACTTTGGCAATGTCTTTTATGCGAAAGGTTCGTCCATTGGCAGTGATGGGAAGCGTTAAAATATCATCGGCTCGCTCGAACATTCCAGACAAACGAAGGTATACATCATCCGTTTCTGTTTGAAGCATTCCAGCAGGGGCCATCGCGTTTTGAGCCTGAATGGTAGTAGTAAGCAAAGCCGGGTCGATGCCCAGCTGCGCCATTTTACTGTTTTCGATTTCAATGTAAATATTTTCAGTTTGTGTTCCAATAAGCTGAACTCTTCTTACCGTGGGAACGTCCAGGATGATCCGCCGTATTTTTTCGGATGCCTCCCGCATTTCTTCATAGGTATAACCATCACTGGTAAGAGCATAAACGATACCATATACTTCATCCATATGGTCATTGAACTGTGGCGGCTGAACTCCAGCCGGTAAGGTGGAAGCCATGTCGTTGACCATATTGCGGGCTTCTACCCATTTAGAATGAATTTCTTTCTTTGGAACGGCATCTTTTAGATTAACATAAATTACCGACTGGCCTGGATTTGAGTAACTTTGTACATAATCAAGGCCAGGTAAATCTTGTAATTTTTTCTCTATTTTGTCAGTTACTTGTTCTTCCATTTGACGTGCAGTAGCTCCTGGCCAGCTTACGCTTACAACCATTTGTTTAATCGTAAAATCAGGATCTTCCATGCGTCCTAAATTTATATATGTAAATACCCCTGTGGTGAAAAAGAGTACAATAAAAAAATAAATCAATTGTTTGTGCTTCAGAGCCCATGCTGCCAGATTGAAATTTTTCATAAAGTATCACCACCTGTGTTCACTTTTTGACCCTCATGTAATTTATGGACACCAGCTGTTACAATACAGTCACCGCGTGCAAGCCCGCTTAGTACTTCGACTGTTTCGCTGCCGAAGTTACCAATTGTAACAGGCTGCAATGTGAGTTGGTTGTTCTTTACCACCCACACAGAAGTCGGTGTATTTCCATCCTGATAGATAGCTGCTAAGGGAATGGCTATGATTTGCAAAGAACTTCGAACATTGATTTGAACCGAAGCAGTCATTCCGAATCTTATTTGCTCTGGCGGATTCATTAAGTGGATGCGTACTTTAAATGTCCTTGTTGTTTGATCTGCCATGGGAGCAATTTCTCTTATTTGACCATTGACTATTATATTGGGAAGTGCCCAAAAGCTTGCCTGGATTTGTTCAGCTTTATGAATCTCTTCTATTCGATTTTCAGGAACGTTTATTTCGACCTCAAGCTCACCCGTTGGCACGATTGTAATGACGGTCTGACCAGCACTGACTACTTGTCCGGCTTCAGCAGTGATGCTTGAGACAACACCCGTTTTATCAGCGCGAAGAAGACTGTATCCCATTTGATTGGTTCCTTGCGTGTATTGGGCAGAAGATTGCTGCAAGGCGGCAACAGCTACATTATACGCATTGACATATTGATCATATTGAGCCTGACTGACAGCGGACTGATCCAATAGTTGTCTGTAACGATTTAGATTGCTTTCAGCCAGCTTTAATTGTGATTGAGCCGCCGCTACTTGTGCTGCATTATTATTTACGGTTTGCTGGATATCCTTGGCATCAATTTCCATTAATACATCACCTGCATTGACCAATGTGCCAAGTTCAACGTAACGTTTACTGATTTTTCCGCTGACCTGAAAAGCGAGCTGGCTTTCATAGCGACCGCGTACTTCACCGGAATAAGTGGCGCCTTGCTTGTCGGTCGTATTGCCAATTGTAATGGTGCGAACTTTAACAATGCTTTCCGGAGCAGGTTGTGGTTTGTTGTAAGCTTGAAATATGAATCCTGTGATAATGAATAAGATTAGAATTCCTGCGCTAATAAAGTAACATCGCTTATTAAAAAAGGGGGAGAATGTGGCTGGTAATTTCATGATGCGTGTACTCCTTCTATTGAATATAGTGGCTTATTGGCACTTAGAAGCATTAATTGAATATAGTTCAATTAATGCTTCCAAAAAAACCGCGCATCCAAAACGAGATTAGATGGCGGTTCCTACTGATTTTTAAAGTAGGATATGGATGGTGTTGTCTTTACAGCCAAGGGCTTTTTCAATTAATGATTCTGCCATTTGTAAACGGAATGATAAAACATCAGCGGCAGTTTTTTGATAAAGTGCTTCACTTAAAAATTCCAGAATAACCAAAATATAACTGATGGTAGTTGGAGCATGTATGGTATGAAAAACTTGCCGTAAAAGACCATCTTCAATAATTTTTAACAACCATGGTGAAAGTGCGACTTCGAGCTGACGGAATAGTTGCACCTTAAGATTTAATTTTTGATCATCATATAGAAGATTCAGCAGCAATCCATCTTTATATGTTGCTTTATGTAATACATCACTTAGCGTTAAAGATATTTTTTCCGTGGGCGAACTATTTAAGTCAATGATTGTTTTGATTTCGGTCATCAAGGAATCCGCATGCCGATCGAGCATCTTTTCTAATATTTCTTCTTTCGATTTGAAATAATAATAAAGCATTCCTTGTGCGACACCCATTTTTTTTGTTATATCATTAATAGTTGTTGCATCATAACCTTTGGTGAAAAATAAATCATCCGCCACATCTAAAATTTCATTAATTCTGATACTGGGGTCTTGTGGAGTTCTAGACATCCAACATACACCTCCATAATTTGAACTACATTCAAATTATAAATCCTAAATAGAAAAACTGTCAAGAACAATTTTTTTATGTCTGAGAAACAGCGCGACATTATTTAATGCATGGCACAGAATCGCCTGTTTATGAAACGAAACTGTTTTTAGGCTCACTATTGTGCACCATGGAACATTGGTATTCATGTTTTACCAGCCAATGCGTGAAAATTAGCAGGGTCATTTTCTTTGATTGATATTTGGCAGCAATCTTTGTACCCCTCATGAATGGTCGGACTTCAATCCCGCACCGCACATGGAAATAAGAGAATCCGGCGTCCTGCCATGCAACTCGCAATAGTGGAGATAGGCAGCATAAATGCCTGCCGTCGTATGCTCGCAATAGATGCCATTTGCCGCTAATGCCTGCCGCGCGGGCAAGATTCCTGTCTCTGGCACATTGACCATATCCACGCCATACTTATAGATATAAGAAAGGATTTCTTCCGCGCGCATCGGTACGCCAATTGCTATGCCCTCTGCCAAGGTCGGTTCAAATTCCACGGCTTCGGTCGTTTGCTGTTGGTGGGAAACTGCATCGATAAAAGGCTGGCACCGTTCACTCTGCACAGCAATAAGCTTTGGCATTTTCATGATGGTGCCGCTTGCCAGAAGCTCCTCCAGGGCCTTCACGATACCTATGAAAAGTGTGCCGTTGCCAAGGGGAATAAAGATATGCTCCGGTATGCGATGCAGCTGCTCATAGGTTTCATAGATATAGGTCTTCGTCCCCTCATAAAAGAACGGATTATACACATGGTTCGCATAATATACGCCCTCCCGGCGCACCTTTTCCCGGCACACCTCTGCACAGTGATCCCGATTTCCCGGAACGATATCCACCACTGCACCATGTGAGCGTATCATGTTGATTTTTTTATCGGAGGTCCCCTCCGGCACAAAGATCTCGCAATGGAGACCCGCGCGTGCACAGTAGGCGGCTACACTGTTGCCGGCATTGCCGCTGCTGTCCTGCACGACCGAGTCGACGCCAATAGCCTTACAATGCGCGATAAGCACCGCCGCACCGCGATCCTTAAAGGAAAGCGTCGGCATAAAATAGTCCATTTTGAGCAGGACATCTTCCTCGAACGGAATGATTGGCGTCATCCCCTCACCCAGCGTGACCTTCTGCCAGGCATTTCCTTCCAGCCCCATGAAGTTCCGATAGCGGAAAATGCTCCACGTGTCACGGTCAATCAGAGCTTCATCAAACCGCGGTGGCTGGAAGTCGAGCTCCCAAAGCCCACCGCAATCGCATTTTGGCTTACGCGTCGCGACATCCTCTTTTTTACCGCATTTCGTACAAATATATTCCATTTCTCTGCACCTCACATTCATTCTACACTAAGCTTATCTTTTTCAATCGATTTCTGCTACTGCTTCGATCTCCACCAGTGCACCGCCATGCAAATCGCGGCTGGGAACTATGACACGTGCCGGCTTATGCTCGCCAAAAAACTCGGCATAAACCGCATTGACTTCATCCCAGTATGCAGCATTCGGAATATAGATACGGCACTGCACCACCTGCTCCCTTGTCGCATCGGCAGCCTGCAGGATTCGCTCCACATTGGCAAGCGCTGTACGTGTCTGCTCCCGTATGCCCCCGTCTGACAGCAGCCCTGTGGCCGGATCCAGCGGCAGCTGCCCTGACACATAGAGCATTCCATGTGAAATGATGCCCGGCACATAATGTCCCTTCGGCTTACTGCCGTTTTCAGGAAAAACTTCTTCCATATTACCAACTCCCTTTCTGTACAGTATAGTTTCAGCCTCTTCGCCCCCGCACCTCATCAAGATAGCTGTATACCGTCACTTTTGTAACACCAAGTTTGTCAGCGACTTGTTCCATACTGCCTTTCATCAAAAAAATCCCTTTATCCTCCATAAAACGGACCTTGGCAATACGTTCCTCACGACTCATCGTATTGATATCGCAGCCTGCGAGGATATTATCTATGAGCGATACAACCATAGCTTCGACTTCATTGCCTTCGGCCTGCGAACTGTCTTCCTTGGTAACAAGAGGCGATTGCGGCAAAAAGGATTGCAGGAATTCTATCTGCTGCGTAAGTCTTGTCGTATCAAGATTTATGCACAACGCTCCCGTAAGCTTGCCGGCCCTATCACGAATGAGCAAAGACGATGAACGGATCCGCCGGCCATCTTTGGTATTGAAATAATAGTTCGCGACATAATTCTCTTTAAGCGCATCGGAAAGAATGACCTGTTTCACCAGCTGATCGAAACTTTCGCCGATTTTCCGGCCAGTTACACGGCTGTTGGCCACATAGACAACAGAATGCTGCGGCTCTGCCAAATCATGCAGCACGACCTCGCAGTCTTCACCAAAGGTCCGGACCAGCATATCCGCCATAGGTACATAAGCGGCGATTTCCGGTTTTATTTTTTGCTCCGTCATGTACTACCTCTGTTTTCCCCGGCAAAGAATCGGGAGTTTTTCTATGATTTCCCTGCCAGAAACAAGATATGCCTCATCATAAAGATTGCAGACCGGACATATATGCACCGGCAGGATTCTCACCTTGTCGCCAATCCGCACTTTGTCGTGGAACTCACAGTTCAGGATAATGGCATGTTCATCAAAAACCTTCGCAATATGTACATCCGGATATTCGAGTAGCGTTCCTTTTCCCGGTGTCGCACAGATACCCTGCACCCGTTCCTGCATCGTAAGCCCCTTCGCTCCGACATCAAGTATGACACGTTCTGCCGTCGGCAGGCTGATGACCGTCGCAAGAACCGAAGCCGCGCAACGTTTCAGTGTACCAATCGCGTGCCCTTGGGAAGCATCCATAAGCGCATAAGTCCCCGGCCGCAACTCTGTTATTCCCGGCAATATCGTCACTGCATTCATAAACGTCGGTGTAGAACCGTAGCTTACGGTTTCACAGGGCATTTGATTTTGCTTTGCCAGCAAGGCAAATTCCAGCGTACGGCGCTGTGCATTCTCGGCAATTTTACGGCATTCCGTCAGGTCTTCAGCTCCATAGCTGTTGCCATCGTGAGAAAAAATCCCCTGGAAATCCACATGGGCTGAACGACGAATGGTTTCCAGCAGGACAAGGAAATCCTGCTTTTCAATGATTCCGGACCGATTTTCGCCAACTTCAATCTCAATCAGTACATGCGCCTGCAATCCATACCGGGCAAAAACTTTTTCTGCCGCCTCAACCTGGCAGGGCGTATCCACGCCAAAGGAAATCCTGATATGTTGGCTGAGAACACAAATTCGCTGCAGTTTTTGTTCCCCTACGATTTCATTTGCAACAAAAATATCGTGGATGCCATTAGCTGCCATGACCTCAGCCTCGCCAACCTTGGCAACCGCAATGCCACAAGCCCCCTTTGCCAGCTGCAGCTTGGCTATGTACGGCATTTTATGCGTTTTCGTATGCGGACGCAGCATCACCTGATTTTGATCCGCATACTCCTGCATAAAAGACAGATTCGCAGCTAATACCTCGCGGTCGATAAGCAGTGAAGGTGTGTCTAATTGGTGGAAATCCATAACACTTCCTCCTCATTTTCTATTTGCGTATAGTTTATATAATTTTTTATATAAAGTCAATGGCTTATATAAAAAATTATATAAACCATTGACAGTTTACCACATAACACATCTTCCGAGTCTGATATCAAAAAATCGCCAGTATAAGACCACCTATGGCAATGAGCCCAATCGCGATGCCATGCACCAGGCTCACCCACTCGCCGAAAATGAGCATCGCAAGCAACACGGCAAAAACGACACTGAGCTTATCGATTGGCGCAACCTGGGATACCTTGCCTGCCTTAAGCGCAAGAAAATAGAACAACCAGGATGTCGCACCAGCAATCCCACTAAGAACGACAAACCCCAGCGCACGTTTATCATCAAACACCGCTGAAAAATACGATAAATTCCCCTGAACAGCGACAACCCCCACCAAAAAAGCCGCCATGATGATCGCCCGCACAGCCGTCGCGGTATTGCAGTCCACACCACTCAACCCCGTCTTGCCGAAAATCGGCACAAAAGCGGCCGAAACAGCTGACAGCAGCGCATAAAAAAGCCATGATTCCAAAGATTTTTCCTCCCTTATTTTGTATATTTCATTTTACACTTTTTTTCTGTATCGATTCTGTAAAACATTTGCCACTCCGACAAATGCCGCAAACGAAAAACCGTAAAAAACAACAGAGCCGTATTACCACGCAAAAAATGCTGGTTATACGGCTCTGTTTATTCCCTTATAAAGTCTCTATCTCCCCAGCGCAACAATCTCCAAGCCGATTTCTTACGAAACGGGGCATTCAATGCTTCGGTTCCTTCTCTTCCAGCAAATGCTTGGCTGTAAACTGGTCTGTAATGAGCACATTTGCATAATGCCCCGCCAAGGCCGCCTTGATGCTACGGATTTTCGCCTCGCCGCCGGAGCAGAGAATGCTGTGTTCCTTCTTGCACAAATCCTGCAGCTTTACCCCCACGGTGCGATCGTCCAGTTCCTTGTCACTGATATTGCCGTTTTCATTAAAAAAGCGAGAGCAGATATCACCTACGGCCGAACGTTGAATACGTTCCTTTTCCTCGCTGTCCGTATAACCCAGACGGAAAAAAAGCGCATTGTGACGTACCGTGCCCACACTGAAAATTGCTATATTCGCATGGCTGCCAAGTTCCAGCACCCGCCGGATATGCGGATCCTTATCCACCATTTCCTTGACATCCCGGCTGCCAAAAATAACCGGCAGCGGCAGATACTGTGCAATCGTCGAATAGTTTTTCGCAAAACGTTCTAATATCTCATTCGCATAAGTCTCGCCCTTCGCATGGGTTACGCCACCCTCCAGCTGTACAATCTGTGCGCCGCGCAGTACACGTGGGATAAGCGAATTGGCAAGACAATGCATCGTCGTTCCCCAGCCCACACCAATGATATCGCCGTCACGTACGATGCTGTCGAGATACTCCGCTGCCCGGAGGCCTATATATTTCTTGATTTCCTGCTCATCGTTAAGTGTCGATGCCGCCACGCAGACATCCTTCAAATGATATTTTTCCAAAAGCTGATGCTCCATATGACTCATATCCTCAACGGGATCGAAAATCTGTATCCTTACATATTCTTTGTCCTTTGCGTACTGCAACAGACGGGAAACCGACGGGCGCGATATACCCAGTTCCTCCGCGATCTGTTGCTGGCTGTATTCCGAACGATAGTACAATTTCGCCACATTGATGGAAAGCCTGTCCTTATTATGATCCATATTCATCACCTGTTTTTTATAGTCCTACATATGTTCATTATCTACTTCACAAAAGTAAAAATCAAGTAGTTTGCAAAAATCATTTCATTTTATTGGAAAATTCAAAGTTGCACCTGCTTTATCTTACAACAAAAAAAGATGTTCCGCCGCTTTTTTGCTTTCATAGAACATATAAACTCCCGTCAGTGAATCGAACGTTTCTGCAAGCGTCCCCCTATAATATCATGTACTGCATTGATTGTAACAAAGGCATTCTCATCATTTTCACTCACGATTTCCTTGAGTTTCTCCAATTCGAGACGTGTAACGACCGAATAGAGTATTTTTTTTTGTTCTCTGCTATAGCCGCCTTCGCCATGCAGCAACGTAACACCACGTCCCAGCCGGTCCAAAAGAGCAGCGGCTATTTCCTCATGATTGTCCGTTACGATCATAACAGCATAGGACTCATCGAGCCCCTTGATGATGACGTCAATCATCTTGGCAATAACAAAATAAGCCACAAGTGAATACATCGCCTTATCCCAGCCGAACACAAAGCCCGCGCTCGATAAGATAAACAGATTGAAAAACATTACAACTTCTCCTACAGAAAAAGTCATGCGTTTTTCCAGGATGATGGCAACAATCTCCGTGCCATCAAGCGATCCACCCGCACGGATAATGAGCCCTACACCCAGTCCATCCACGATGCCGCCAAAAATAGCCGCGAGGAAAAAATCATTTGTGATGCTCGGCATCGGTCCGAAGTATGCCGACCAGAACGACAGGCAGCATACAGCAAACGCCGTCGCAATCGTAAAGCTCTTACCGATTTGCTTGTATCCGACATACAAAAAAGGCAAATTCAGCAGGATGAGGAATACTCCCAGCGGATATCCGGTCACAGAACTGAGCATGATAGAAATACCGACAACCCCGCCATCGATGATATCGTTCGGGATAAGGAAAATCTCGAGTCCAATCGCTGCTATAAGCGCTCCAAAAAAAAGCATAAGGTATTTCTTAATATACACCACACGACGGCGCCGCCGATGCAGCCTATTTTTTTCCCGTAGGACTGCTTGCGCAGCTATAGTTTCTTTTGTCTCCATAAATGCACCTCCTCTTTTTATTATACCCGAGCAGGGAAAACAGGACAAGTTACCGGTTTTTGAATTTCTTTGATTTTTTTTGAATGAATCTAAATTATTTTGATTGACTTTAGATAAATTTGACGATACTATAAGAGAAAGAAAGGTGTTGTTCCTCCATGTTAGCCGAAAATCGTTATGAGATAATTTTAAAAATTTTGGAAGAAAAGAAAACTGTAACTGTATTGGATCTTGTACAGGCCCTGCATACATCCGAGTCTACCGTACGCCGCGATCTTACAACGCTCCATAACAGTGGCCGGCTTTACAAAGTCTATGGCGGTGCTACTTCTATCACAACCAACTATAGCACACGGGAACCGGATATGACAGCCAAAAAGGGCCTGTCTGCCAGAGAAAAAGCCCTTATTGCACGGAAAGCCGCCAGCCTTATCGCACGCAATGATTTTGTCTATATTGATGCCGGTACAACAACCCTCCTTATGCTTGATTTTCTGCGGGAAACCAGCGCAACCTATGTAACAAACGGCATCACGCATGCGGTCCGTCTTGCCGCGAAGGGTTTCCATGCCTATATTATAGGAGGTGAGCTTAAAGCGAGTACCGAGGCTGTCATTGGTTCAGAGGCAGTAAACGGCATGAAGTTCTATAACTTCACCAAGGGCTTTTTCGGCACGAACGGCATCAGCGTAAAATCGGGATTTTCCACGCCGGAACCCGTCGAAGGCATTGTCAAAACTGAAGCCATCGCACACTGCAAGAAAGCCTATATTTTAGCCGATGACTCAAAATTCAACAAAATTTATCCTATTACTTTTGCGAATATTTCCTGTGCCACGATTATTACAAACCGTCTTACGGACAGGAAATATCGCGACTATACTACCATCATCGAGGTGAATGAAGAAAAATGATTTACACTGTTACCTTTAACCCTTCGCTGGATTACATTGTCCGTCTTGCTTCCTTCCGAACTGGTGAAATCAACCGTACTAAATATGAACAAATTCTCGGCGGCGGCAAGGGCATCAATGTCTCCATCGTGCTCCGGAATCTCGGCATAGAAAGTATCGCCCTGGGCTTCATTGCAGGCTTCACCGGTCTGGAAATCGAACGGCAGCTCCATGCTTTTGGCTGCCGCAGCGATTTCATCCGGCTGGCTGAAGGCAATTCCCGTATCAATGTAAAGATCAAGGCAGAAAAAGAAACCGAAATCAACGGACAAGGTCCACGCATCCCGGATACAGCACTAAAAAGCCTTTTTGACCAGCTCGACAAACTCCAGCCAAAGGACACGCTCGTACTCGCCGGCAGCATACCAAACACATTGCCGGATGATATCTACGAAAGAATCATGGAACGGCTCACGGACCATGGCATCCATATTGTTGTCGATGCGACCTGCAATCTGTTGCTGAATGTGCTGAAATACCATCCGGCACTCATCAAGCCAAACAAGCAGGAACTTGGTGAAATGTTTGGCGTCGTACTCAAAACCGATGCGGAAATCATCGAGTATGCGAAAAAACTGCAACAAAAAGGTGCCCGCAACGTACTCATTTCCATGGCAGGCGACGGGGCTATCCTGCTTACGGCAGCAGGCGATGTATTTAAATGTCCGGCGCCTAAAGGTATCCTCGTAAATTCCGTCGGCGCTGGTGATTCCATGGTGGCCGGTTTCCTCACCGGCTATACGGAAACTGGATCATGGGAAAAAGCCTTTTATATGGGCGTTGCCACTGGATCGGCTTCCGCTTTCTCGGAAAACCTGGCTACACGCTCCGAGGTCGATACCCTCATAAAAACGATAGAACCTTCTACATTATTATAAAGCAACAAACTGAAAGGAGAGACTCACAAATATGCGTATTACAGATTTACTGAAGGATTGCAGCATCGATCTTGCTGCAGCTCCGAAAAACAAACAGGACGCGATTGAAAGGCTCATTACTCTGATGGAGGCCTCCGGCAATATTGCCGACCGGAAAACCTATCTGCAGGATGTACTCGCACGCGAGGCAGAGGGCACTACAGGCCTTGGTGATGGAATCGCCACTCCTCATGCGAAAAGTACTGGTGTAAAAGCCGCCGGCCTCGCAGCTATGACCATTCCGGCCGGCATAGATTTTGCATCTATGGACGGCAAACCCGCCCGGCTCTTTTTCCTCATCGCCGCACCAAGCGCTGCCGATGACCTCCATCTGCAGGTACTCAGCAAGCTCGCGACACTCATTATGGACCCGGATTTTAAAGAAGCTCTTATCGCCGCCCAAACAAAGGAAGCATTTTTACAACTTATCAACGATAAAGAGGATGGCAAATTTCAGGGAACTTCTTCTGCTGCTGCATCTGTTGAAGGCTCCAAAAAGCTCCTTGCCGTAACAGCCTGCCCAACCGGCATTGCCCATACCTTCATGGCTGCCGAAAGCCTTGAGCAGCACGCCAAAAAACGTGGCATTCTCATCAAGGTTGAGACAAACGGCTCCGGTGGTGTCCGGAATGCACTCACCCGACAGGAAATTTCCGAGGCGGACTGCATCATCATCGCTGCCGACAAAAACGTCGAAATGGCACGTTTCGACGGCAAGCCCGTATTACAGACAAGGGTTTCCGATGGCATCAACAAAGCGGATGAGCTGCTTGATCACGCGATCAGCGGGCAGGCCCCCATCTATCATCACAGCGGCAGCTCGGATGCATCGCTATTTTCAGTCGATGCGGATGAAAGTACCGTGCGTAAAATCTATAAGGACCTGATGAACGGTGTATCCCATATGCTGCCATTCGTCATCGGCGGTGGTATTCTCATCGCACTTGCTTTCCTTTTCGATGACTACACCATAGACCCAAGCAAATTTGGTTCCAATACACCGCTTGCCAAATTCTTTATGGATGTCGGCGGCGCTTCCTTCGGCTTCATGCTTCCGGTTCTTGCGGGATTCATCGCTATGAGCATCGCTGACCGGCCCGGCCTGGCTGTAGGCTTTGTCGGCGGAGCCCTCGCAGCCAAAGGCGGTTCCGGTTTTCTAGGCGCACTGCTCGCCGGTTTTGCTGCCGGCTATATCGTCCTCGGCCTGCGCAAGCTCTTTTCCAGACTGCCGCAGTCTCTGGAAGGCATTAAACCCGTCCTGCTCTATCCGCTTCTCGGTGTATTCCTTATGGGCGTCCTTATTACTTTTATCATTAATCCACCGGTTTCCGGCATCAATACCTGGATGATGGATAGTCTCAAGGGTATGGATACCAACAGCCGTATCCTCATCGGCATCATCATGGGCGGCATGATGGCGGTTGATATGGGTGGCCCGGTCAATAAGGCAGCATATGTCGTAGGGACCGGCGCGCTCGCAAGCGGCGAATACGGCATCATGGCGGCTGTCATGGCCGGCGGCATGGTTCCGCCGCTCGCCATTGCGCTCTGCACGACGTTCTTTGGCAATCGCTTCACTGAGGCAGACCGCAAATCTGGTATTACGAACTACATCATGGGTCTTTCCTTCATTACCGAAGGTGCTATTCCGTTTGCCGCAGCCGATCCGCTGCGCGTACTGCCCTCCTGCATTATCGGTTCAGCCGCGGCCGGCGGGCTTTCCATGGCCTTTGCCTGCACGCTGCGCGCTCCGCATGGCGGTATCTTCGTCGTACCGACGATTGGCAATCCGCTTATGTATATAGCGGCCATCCTGATTGGCGCAGTCGTTGGCTGCATATTGCTGGCCCTCCTCAAAAAACCCCTCAAGGAAAACGAAGAAGCTTAAACCTACATAAAAAATAACACCATCAGGCGTAATAAAATACTCTCTGGTTTCCTGCGGGGATATCAGAGAGTATTTTTATACTATCCGATAAGCAGCGTTAAGTTTAACTGGATATATAATAAAATCAAGCATTAATTTTGTAAATCCTTTTATAAATGTCAAATAATTCTTATTTCAACTTTATATAGAATATGGTAAAATATGTTCATGGGGAATACCTTTGCCATACATACTCTCTGAATGGAACACGGAACTGCCTTACCATATTTATTTTACTGATAAAGCCAACTTAAATAAAAAAATATATGGAGGTGTACTTGAAAATGGACTCATTAAATCCCAGCAGTGAATCGTTTTTGCATTCCATAGCAAAGCTTCAGACCGAGCTATTGTCTGGCGGTATCCTGTTCCTTTATATCGAAGGGCGGAAAATCAAATGGAAAGTCGCATCACCCAAATTTGATTTAGAAATATTTTCCGAAGGCTCCGAAATAAGTGAACGCAGCTTTGCTGTACGGGCCATGGCCGAAAAAAGAATTTTAAAAAGTTTTGTCCCACGCACCATGTATGGCATCCGGCTTGAAATAATCGTCATACCGGTGGTGGATGACAGTGGAAAAGCGATCGGTGCTTTTTCCATGCTGGTGCCCCGTGAGCACCCCATAGCAAAAAGTTTCCGCGACTTTGCGCCAATTATAGTGGAATTATTCCCGGAAGGCGCTTTCCTGTACGTAAGCGATTTAACCAAAATCGCCTATATACAGGGTTCGGAAAAATTCACCTTAAAAAGCATGGAAGTCGGCTATACACTAAAAGATACAGATATCGCCTACCAAACCGTACAAAAGCAGCAGCCCTCTGTCATGGAACTTGATGCCAGTCGCTATGGCGTTCCGGTATATATTGCCAACTATCCTTTATTTGAAGAAATCGACGGCAAACGAACGATCGTAGCCACTATGGGTGTGGTTGTACCCAAGGGAGCGGCAGAAAAACTGCGCAATATGTCCTCCAGTCTGTCGAATAATTTAGGGGAAATTGCCAAAACGATTGAAGAACTTGCCAAAAGTGCGGAATCTATCAACTCCAATGAAAAGAAATTGTTCAGCCAGATTGAGGCCATAACCGAAAAAACGGAAAAAATAAATTCTATTTCAGAATTCATCTCTTCCGTAGCCAGCCAGACAAATATGCTGGGACTCAATGCTGCCATTGAAGCGGCCCGTGCCGGTGAAACAGGCCGGGGCTTCTCCGTCGTTGCAGACGAAATCCGGAAACTCGCCGGTCAATCAGGCGATACAGTCCATGAGATACAAGCTTTGGTACGTAATATAAAGGACAGCGTAACCCTGGCACATGAAAGAAGTGCTGCCTCCCTGCAGGAAAATGAACAGCAGGCCGCTGCTACGCAGCAAATGTCCGCATCTATCGAGGAAATCAATGCTTTGACCGAGGAATTAAGCCATCTGGCTAAGGACTTATAGCATTGCTTTCTTCTTCTCTGTGGAATGGTATAAACTATAAACGTAATAAAATGACAACACCTCCCCAGGCTTACCGGATTTCCCAAAGATTCGGTAAGCTTGGGGAGGTGTTTTATTGTCTGCCTGCTAAAATCAGGCAGAATTTTTTAAATCTGACAGTCTGCGAACCCTCAATGGAGCACGGCTGAATTTGCCTTTGCCATATCTTGCATTTGCTGCTTGTGCAGTGCTTTTGCTCCGCGATGCGTGAGGATACAGAAGAAAATACAGAGAATCACAGCCGTGAAGAGTATATAAAATCCACCGTTCCAGCCGACATGGTCCACAACAACGCCAAAAACACTGGTCCCCATAGAAGCTCCCACAACATAGCTCATGAAGCCGCGAAGACCAACAGCTGAACCCACGGCATAGGAGGGAACGACCTCCATCGTCTGTACGGACGCCAGAAACTGCGGTATATAGATCAGGCAGCCTACGATGGCCGCAAACACC
Source organism: Megamonas sp. UBA1796 (assembly GCA_002319795.1). Taxonomy (GTDB): domain Bacteria; phylum Bacillota; class Negativicutes; order Selenomonadales; family Selenomonadaceae; genus UBA1796. The sequence goes on along the minus strand of DCFU01000052.1, from coordinate 74,052 downwards.
GTTGTCATCGCGAGTGAATCACTCTGCCAGTAGCCCACAATACAGAGAAAAATCAAAACCATGCTGATGATAGCCGGCGGCATGCGATATCCCTTGAAAAAGTGATCCGAAAGATATCCCGAGAAAAGAGTGGACGGAATGGCCGCCCATTCAAAGAAAAGAAACGCCACAGCCATCTCTGTCTTACTGAAGCCTTTAACCTGCAATAAATAAATTGGCATCCAGGTAATCATGCCGAAGCGTATCGTATAGACGAAGGTATCAACAAAAGAAACAAACCAGACATTCTTATTGGGAAGTACATAGTTTTTGAATATCTGCCATGAATTCATGTCATCCGGAGCCGCACCATTTTTTTGCACACGATCAATATCATCCTCTTCCGGAATGATCTGCTGCCGCTCTGGCAGGCCCTCATTTTCCGGTGAACCTTTGACAAAAAACAGCACGAGCCCGGCACCGATAACGGCAAAGAACGCTGGCACCAAGTAACTCGCCATCTGCCAGTTGTCGGGTCCTACGAGGAAAAAGCCTATAGCGACAATCGGTGCAACGATGCCGCCGCCGATATTATGCGATATGTTCCAAAGAGCACCGACCATCCCGCGTTCCTGCTTCGGATACCATTTGGCCATGGAAATGAAGCACGGCCCGACGCCCATGCCCTGAAAGGTTCCCAAAAACACCACGAGAATGGCAAACGCCGTAAAGCTTGTACTGAAGCCCATGCATACATTGACCAGTGCGCAAAGCAGCAGGCCCAGCGCCATAAAGCGCTTTGGGTCTGCCTTATCGGCCAGGCTGCTCATATAACCTTTGCTGAGCCCGTAAGCGATAAGCATATAGCTGCTCAGGAGTCCGACGCCCGTAGTCGAAAGCTCCAGATTGCCTTTCAGGTATGGTGTGGACAGCGCAAAGTTATTGCGTACGACATAAAAACAGGCATAACCGATAATAATACCGAGCAGGGTACGGAACCGGAGCTTTTTATATGTACCCAGTATTTTTTCTGCAGGCACCTTGTAGTCCGCAGTTCTTGGTCTTAATAAGGATATCATTTTTTCACCTCATTGAAATTTTCTCAAGTAGTAAAATTTTATGAAAACATCTGTGATTTTTAACTATTTAAACAGGTGCGCGCCTCTTCGTATACAATTATAAGAAATATCGCTTCCTGGCACCATCAGCCTGCTTCTGTTTTTTATCTAAGAATTTTTCCTCGCATCATAGGAAAAATTCCTAGGCTGTTTCTGTTTTATGGTAAAAAAATAACAGCCGGTCTGTATATGGACCGGCTGTCAATCGTATATGCTGCTATATGCCTCTTATTCGCCTGTATGCAGCACATGGTACTGCAAAGCAAGCGACACAAGCTCGCTGCGCTTCCTGCAGCCGAGTTTTTCCTTGATTTTCGTTTTGTGCGTGTCTATAGTCTTGACGCTGAGCTGCAGCTTTTCGCCTATCTCTGTAATCGTATAACCATGCACGATATATTCAAAAACCTCAAATTCTCTGGGGCTTAACATATCCAGTGGATTATTCCCTGCCTGGGACGACGGCGAAAAAAGTGACGTAAGCAGTGACTGCTCTGCATTCCTGCTCAGATAGAACCTGCCGGAGGCTACCGTGCGGATAGCATCAAGCAGCTCATCGTCTGCCGAAGCCTTGGGTATGTAGCCGCTGGCACCAAGATGCATGGCCTTGCGGATGTAATTTTCATCCTCATGCATGCTCAGCATAATGATACCCACACCCGGGCAAAGCTGCCTGGCTCTCTTGATACACGCCAACCCACCCATACCCGGCATGGATATATCAAGTATAATGATGTCCGTTGGGCAGCTGCCGAGCTTCTCAAGCGCTTCCTCCGCCGCAGCCGCTTCACCGGAGACAGCCAACCCCGGCTCATCTTTCAGCAGCAGCCGCAGTCCTGTACGTATCAAGGGATGATCATCAACAATAAAAACCTTAGTCAAAAGCATGTCCTTCTTTCATCTCTGTTTTCAGTATAATCTCATATACGGTTCCCCATGCCGGGCGTTCATCGTAAATTTTCATACTGCCGCCGAGTATGCGGATGCGTTCCTGTATGCCGTAAATTCCCAAATGGTTTGTCCGTCTGGCTTCTTCTATAGCCGCCTGCGTTATACCAATGCCGTTATCCTTGATCACCAGGCGCAGCGATTCCTCCTGACTTTCAAGCAAAATGAACACTCTGTCGGCTTCAGCATGCTTAACGATATTCGTGAGGCACTCCTGTATGATGCGGTAAATCGCCAGACTTGCGGCATCATCCGGCAGACCATGCAGTTTGCAGGAAAAATCCATCCGCAGCGCATGATATCTTTGATAATTCGTAACGAGATTTTTTACCGCCGCCTCTATGCCGAGCTCATCAAGCGCCGGCGGACGCAGCTCGACCGCAAGGCTGCGGAGCTTTTGCAGTATATGTGCGGCTTCATCCCGTACAGCAAGGATGTATGCACGGGTTTCCGCATCCTTGGTCTGCTTGGCCAGCGCCCGCATGGAGAACATAAGCGCCGTAAGGGCCTGCCCGCTTTCGTCATGAAGCTCCATCGAAATACGTTTGCGCTCATCCTCCTGTACCGTCAGCAAATGCCCCAGCAATCGCTTACGCTCCATCTCGCCCATATGCAGATGTTCCGCCATAGTATTCATAGCTTCCGTAAGTCGGCCGAATTCATCTTTGGAACGTACATGCAGCGGCGGTTCAGCAAATTCCCCACGGGAAATGATTTCCGCCCGACACATAAGCTTTACCAGCGGCTTAGTAAATACCCGGGTAAGCCGGAATACAAACAAGGCCCCAAGCAGCCCGACCAGCAAGGTAATAAAGACAAGCATAAAGAATTTATTTTCCAGTAAAATGGTCAGGGCCTTATTGTTGAGACCGATACGTACATACCCCAGCGAGCCATCCTCAATGGGCTGCAAAATATCCTGAATATGACCGCGGTCACTCGAAAACGCCATTACATCGGCCTTCCGCCCTTCCCCTTCCGCGGGTGGATGCAGCTCCAGAAGATTCTTCGGCATGCCGTTATGAAAAGTATGTGCCATTACCTGCTGTTCCGGGTCCACAATAAAAATATATTCAACAAAGGAATTACTCTTCTTCGCCATATAAATAAGCTCATCGAGCGCCAGCAAATTTCCCGTCTGTATAGGATCGCTGCTCATAGCCGCCATCTCACCGGCAATCGACCGGCCACGCGCCTCCAGATCCTGTTCCATGATTTCAGAGACCGTCTGCCAGAGCATGATACCTGCCAGCAGACTGAATACGAGAATTACGCTCGCCACCATGACCCCGAGCTTATCAGCAATTTTTAACCGTGCAAACCATCCCATTTACCCGGCCTCTCTTTCACGCCATGTAATCGGCGGATAAAGTTCTGGCTGCGGCAGGATAAACCGGTCTATCATGAGTTGGTCGAGTGCAGCCTTGCCCGCTGGATCCTCATGCAGCTGCAGCAGGACCTGTTGTATGTGCTCCATATCCGCCAGTCCCTTGCGTGCTACCATCGGTCCGGTTCCCCGCGGCGGCAGCCTCTCGATGATGCGCAGCTGCGCCGCCTTATCCGGCTCAAATTTTGCCAGGTAATCGTAGGCCAGGCTGTCAATCGATGCGCCGTCAACAAAATTATTCAGTACAGCACGTATCGAGGCATCATGGCTGTACGTGAAATAGGTGGATTTAAAAAAGCTCTCTGGATTTTCCTCCTCCTGCAGCAGCTTTTCCTGCAGCCCAAGATAGCCGGAATAGCTCAGGGGATCCACATAGGCAAATCGTTTGTCCCGTAATTCTCCCAGCGAGGTTATCGCGCTTTGGTTCAGCACAACCACATAGCCATAATAATAGGGAAGCGCATTGCGTTCCTGCATGGCCAGCAATACAAAATCATCGTGCTGGCTATAGATACAGTATGCCCCTGTCGACAACAGCCCGATATCCGCGTTGCCTTTGCTCAGGAGCTGATTGATTTCTGCGTAGCTTTTACGGCGCAGTACCAAGACCGGCCGATGCAGCCTTTGTCCAATGGCATCGGCCAGCTGCTTTTGATATTTATCCGTATCCTCATGGTTCAGGACAGAAATCATCGCTATTTTCAGCGGACTTTCCCGGTTTTGCAGTTGGTATCCCGGGATAGGCTCTGTATCATCAAAATGGATCTGCACATTGGATATTTCCCTTTGCGCCAGCATCCAGCACGTCAGTGCTACAAACACCACTATAGCAGATATCCCAAGCTTCATATGTTTCTTCACACTCGTCATCTCTCCTGTAATCTGCAGACATCATCAATTTCCTGCCCCCCATCAAAACAAGTGCATTTGCCGATCCCTGACAGAAAGCATTTCCCGTTCAAAAACAACCGCATTTTCGGGCAGATGTCCAAAGAGCAGCGACCCCGCCGGATCATGCTCCGCCGCATGCTTTGCAACTGCCGGCGCAGACGATGTCGCATAGCAATATTTGCAGCCATGCGTACAGGAATCGTACGTACCGATTTCTATGCTTTCAACACAGCCACAGGCCATACGCTGCCCGGCATCCTTCCGGCAGCGTATGGTGCAGCCCAGGATGTCCTGTATAAGGCCTGCATCGATACAGGCAGCGTGCTGTATCCCATACGCTTTCAGCTCTACCGACTCGCAGCAGGTAAACAAACCCATATGGTGACTTTGCGCACAAACAGCAAAGCCTTCAGCCAGCCGCAGCATATCCCGTTCCTGTATCTCCTCTGCTCCTGCAGACTCCAGGACTCTTCGCACTCTGGAATAGATATCCAGAAAGCTGAATATGGCACGGTTCGTAAAACCCTCTAAGTAGCCGGCGATTTCCTCAAAGCAGCGCAGATGATATGCTACATCCATTTGCTGGGTCAAAATCACCGGATCATAGCGCCATACAACCCGATCCGGGCCCAGCATGCGGCTGAGCTGACGAAAGGTTTCAATCAGCTTGCTTTTGGGTGGCAGGTTCGGTTCCCAAGCTGGGCCATAGGGTGTGAGCGTAAATTGGAAATAAAACGGATACCCCATAGCGGAAATTTCGCTAAGCCGGGAAAACATAGGCGCCGGGTTCTTTGTCCAGAACACAATACAGTCAACCGTATACGGCGCGAGCTGGACACGACTGAAGCGATATGGATTTCTGGGATTGGGAATCAATACACAGCCCTCGCGCAAACGGTTCATGAGCCATTCCGAATAAAGCGCCGGTATATCGGTACGCCGACTCGCACTAATAATCATAGTCCTATTTCCTTCTTTTATTATTTCTATGTGCAGCGATAAAGCAAGAAAAATTTATAAGAACCAAGCTGCATTCTTATCCATACAGCAGATGCATCGAATCAGCAGCTCCGTAATTTTCTAAACTAATGATATCATATAACTCTCAAATATAAATCTTTTCCTTGCCCGATGCTTTAAAAAATTCTCATTTTCCTGGTGCAGCTTTCGTTGCATAGATTTGGCAGGTTGGTGGATTATAACGTACGATGCAGTATCTATTTTTATCATACAGTTCTTTTTTTGCAAAAAAATACTGCAGCAATAAATATACCCTATCTATTTGCTGCAGCATTCCTCTTTTTACTTATTCTCTGTCTTTAGCGGTCCGTTTCACAGTTTTTCTTCCCGATGAGCCAGCCATTTATAATTTTCTCTTCTTTTCTTCGCATCCTGCTCCGTCTTGGCAAATAAGCTTTCAGCTGTATCAGGAAATTGCTTTTTCAAAGATGAGTAACGTACCTCACCCATAAGGAATTCCTGGAAATTCATGGTTGGTTCCTTAGAATCCAAGGTAAATGGATTTTTACCATTCTCTTCCAGCTGTGGGTTATATCTGTATAACGCCCAATAGCCACTCTCGACCGCCCGTTTTTCTTCTAATTGGCTGCACCCCATACCAGCCTTCAGCCCGTGATTGATACAGGGAGCATACGCTATGATCAAAGATGGGCCCGGATAAGCTTCTGCTTCGGCAATGGCTTTAAGGGTTTGGTTTTTATCGGCTCCCATCGCTATTTGGGCAACATAAACATAGCCGTAGCTCATAGCAATCATACCCAAATCCTTTTTCCTGGTCTTCTTGCCGCTGGCGGCGAATTTCGCAATGGCTGCGGCAGGAGTAGCTTTGGAAGACTGCCCGCCGGTATTGGAATAAACTTCTGTATCCAGTACCAGCACATTAACGTTTTCGCCGGATGCCAGCACATGATCTAAGCCGCCAAAGCCAATATCATAAGCCCAGCCGTCACCTCCGAAAATCCATTGGGATCTTTTCACTAAAAAATCTCTGTTTTCGTAAATTTCATCAAGCAGCGTGTTATTTCCTCTTATTTTTTCAAGACAGGCAATCAATGTATCCGCCCGGCTTCTTGTACCTTCACTTTTGTCTTTATTTTCCAGCCAGTCCTCGCAAGCGTTGTTAAAAGCGTCGCCAGAATTAAGTTTAAGGGCAGCCTGCACATCCAGCGCCAGCTTATCTCTGATCTGCTTCACCGCAACGAACATTCCCAGCCCATACTCAGCATTGTCCTCAAACAACGAATTTCCCCAGGCTGGTCCATGACCACGATAATCTTTGGTATAAGGAACCGATGGCGCACTCCCGGCGTATACAGAGGAACACCCCGTGGCATTCGCAATCATCATTCTTGTACCGAATAATTGTGTGGCTAATTTTGTATAAGGCGTCTGCCCGCAGCCAGCACAAGCCCCAGAGAATTCCAAAAGCGGCTGCTCAAATTGGCTGCCTTTTACCGTAAACGGACTCATCGGATTCTCTTTCGGAGACAACGTCAGACCATAATTCCAGGCGCTGTCTTTATCCAATTGCGAATCAAGCGGTTTCATCACCAAAGCTTTTTCCTTGGCCGGACAAACCTGCGCACAGTTGCCGCATCCTGTGCAGTCATATGGAGAAACGGATATGCTGAAATACAAATCATTTTTACCTGTATACTTTTTAGCAGTTAAACCTGCCGGTGCCTTCTTTACTTCCTCTTCTGTCAGGAGCACCGGCCGGATAGCGGCATGTGGACAGACATAGGAACATTGGTTGCACTGTATACATTTATCCGATTGCCATTCAGGAACATGAATAGCAATCCCTCGTTTTTCAAAAGCTGAAGTACCTGCCGGGAATGTGCCGTCTTCCATACTGACAAACGCACTTACAGGCAGTTTATCCCCCTCCTGACGGTTGACAGGCTGCAGTACTTTTTCGATAAAAGGCGGTACTTTTTTGGCAGGAACGCATGCATCCTTCGCACTGCCCCAAGCTGCCGGAACAGCAACCTTTTGAATGTCCGTTATCCCTTTATCAATAGCAGCATGATTCATAGAAACAACTTTTTCGCCTTTATTTCCGTAGGATTTCACAACCGCCTCTTTTAAATAAGCAACGGCTTGGTCTACAGGAATAATATCCGTGATCTTAAAAAACGCCGACTGCATAATCATATTGATCCGGCCGCCAAGACCTAACTTCTGGGCTATGCCAACCGCATCAATCGTGTAGAAGCTGATATCATTTTCAAATATATACCGCTTCATCCCAGCTGGCAGCCTGTTATCCAAGTCCTTAGCATCCCACGAACAATTGAGCAGGAAGCTGCCGCCTTTCTTAAGCCCCTCAAGTACATCATATTTATCGACATAAGATGAATTGTGGCACGCAATAAAATCTGCCTTGTTGATGAGATATGGAGATTTTATAGGCTGTTTGCCAAAACGCAGGTGTGACATAGTGACCCCGCCGGATTTCTTGGAATCATATGCGAAATAGGCCTGCGCATACATGTCCGTGTGGTCGCCAATAATCTTAATCGCACTTTTATTCGCGCCGACGGTTCCGTCAGAGCCAAGTCCCCAGAATTTGCAGGCAGTCGTACCGGCTAAGGTCGTATCAATATCGATTCCCGCCGGCAGCGAAGAATAATTGACATCATCCAGAATGCCCACGGTAAAGTTATCTTTAGGCTCCGTCAGTTTTAGATTATCAAACACGCCGAGAATGTGGCTTGGGAGGACATCTTTGCCACCCACACCACACCGGCCGCCTACAATGAGAGGCTGTTGCTCCTTGCCGTAAAACGCAGTCTTGACATCCGAATACAAGGGTTCTGCCTGGGCTCCCATCTCCTTCGTCCGGTCAAGCACGGCAATTTTCCGTATGGTCTTCGGAATATATTTGAAAAAATGTTCCAGCGAGAATGGACGATACAAATGAACCTTGAGCAGGCCCACTTTTTCGCCCTGCGCATTCAGATAGTCGACCGTTTCCTCTATGGTCTGGCACATGGATCCCATGGCAATAATCATCCGCTCAGCATCCGGCGCACCATAATAGTTGAAAAGATGATAGTCACGGCCGGTTATCTTACTGATTTCGGCCATGTATTCTTCCACAATCCCGGGCAGCTGTTGCCAGTAATGATTTGCTACTTCCCGCTGCTGGAAGTGAATATCGGAATTTTGTACAGTTCCCCGCAGCACCGGATGTTCAGGGTTCAACGCTCTTCTGCGAAATGCATTGACCGCATCTTTGTCCAGCAATTTTCCTAAGGTTTCATAATCGAGCACTTCAATCTTCTGTACTTCATGTGAGGTCCTGAACCCGTCAAAGAAGTTAAGAAAAGGTACTCTGCCTTTGATCGCCGATAAATGCGCCACAGCAGCTAAATCCATTACTTCCTGCACGCTGTTTTCCGCAAGCAGAGCAAAGCCTGTCTGCCGCGTCGCCATAACATCAGAATGGTCACCAAAAATACTGATGGCATTGGCTCCCACAACCCTGGCACTCACATGAAACACACCGGGCAGCAGTTCGCCAGCAATCTTGTACATATTTGGTATCATCAGCAAAAGCCCTTGCGAGGCGGTGTACGTCGTAGTCAGTGCACCAGCTTGCAGCGAGCCATGAACCGCACCAGCAGCACCACCTTCCGATTGCATCTCCACAACTTTGACCTGCTGACCGAAGAGATTCTTGCGCCCCTGGGCTCCCCATTCATCTACACTTTCAGCCATATTCGATGATGGCGTAATCGGAAAAATCGCCGCTACATCTGTAAACGCATACGAAATGTGCGCAGCTGCCGTATTGCCATCCATCGTCTTCATAATTTTCTTGGTATCCCTCATAGCAATCTACTCCTGTCCTAAAATTTTAAGCACTATAAATTTTATAGTTTCGCAACTGCCCGGCTATCTCATGAATCCCGCTCGGCAACTTCCCGCTTGCCAATTCCCAGCACATAGTAAAATATGGTAATGATAACACAAAAAGATGCTCCGGCAATCAATCCGCCCCTCGTGTCATCGTTGAACCACATACCTACCAATACCAGACCCAAAAAAGCAATCGTTACGTAGTTACTAATAGGGAAAAAAGGTGACTTGAACGGATGCGAATCCATTTCCTTACCCCATTTTTTTCTGAATTTAATCTGACTGATGCATAATACAATCCAAGGTGCCATGCCTGGCAGGATACTGGCACTGTAAATGTATACGAACAGCTTGGAATTCGGGCATATATAATTAAAGAGTACGCCTAACAGCAAGCAGGCAATCGTAATCTTGATACTATTCGCCGGCACGCCTCGCGATGAAATTTTCTTCAGGAACCTAGGTGCCTGTCCATTTTCGGCTAAAGTATATAACATTCTGCTGGCGCTGTAAATGCCGCTGTTACAGCCTGACGCAGCAGCCGTAAGCACAACGAAATTGATAATTCCCGCTGCAGCGGTGATGCCGATTTTGGCAAAGGTCATAACAAACGGGCTGCCAATCGTTCCAATCTGATTCCATGGGTAAATAGAGACAATTACAAAAATTGCACCGATATAGAAAATTAAGATGCGCCAAATGATATTTTTTATTGCACTACGTAAGGTCTCTTTTGGATTTTCAGCCTCACCGGCCGTAATCCCGACCAGTTCCACCCCTTGATAAGAGGCTGTTACCAGACATAGGGCAAATAAAAATCCTTCCAGGCCTCCGGCAAAGAACCCCCCATTATCGAACAGGTTGCTAATCCCAATAGGCTGCCCGGCATTGCCAAAGCCAAAAAAGATCAAGCCAAAGCCGATGATGAGCATGGCGACGATGGTGACAACTTTGATTATGGCGAACCAGAATTCAAATTCGCCATAATATTTAACAGCCGTCAGATTCGCTCCTGCCACCACGGCAACGCCTACCAACGCTGGTATCCACTGCGGCAAATCAGCAAACCAGTAATTCATATAAATGCCAAAAGCCGTTACCTCTGACATGCCGACCGTCACCCAAAGAAACCAATAGCACCATGCGGTGATATAGCCAGCCCAAGGACCAATATATTTATGGCCGTAAGTGGCAAAAGAACCGGTCACTGGCTCCAGATAGAGCATTTCACCCATGATCCGCATGACAAAGAACATGATAATGCCAGCCAACGCATAAGCCAGCAATACGGAAGGCCCGGCCCATTTGATGGTACTGGCTGAACCCATGAATAAACCTACTCCGATCGTTCCTCCCAAAGCAATGAGTTCAATGTGGCGTGCCTTTAATCCCCGGGTTAACTTTCTCTCTTCCATTGTCTTTCCTCCCGTTCATTATACAATATTTATACGATATTGATGTTCTGCCAGCACTTGTTTTATGAGCTCAATCTGTTCCTGATCTGCGGTCTCCAATTCTAATTCCACGGTTGCATAGCCAAGCGGCGCATTGCGGCTGTCGCGGTGATGTATTACATTCAGTACGTTTGCGCCTGTTTCGGCCATCAGCTGCAGTATACCGCATAACGAACCAGGCTTATCGGGAATGAGCATATCAAAGGCAACCTTGCGCCCGGATTTTGCCAAGCCCTGATCGATAATGCGCCACATCATGTTAACATCAATATTCCCGCCACTGATAACAGCTGCAATTTTACAGTTTTTATAACCACGCAGTCTGTTCAGCACAGCCGCAACAGAAGCAGCTCCTGCCCCCTCAGCAATCGTCTTGACTCTCTCCAAAAGTAGCAAAATAGCACTCGCAATTTCTTCCTCATCAACGGTTACAATATCATCCACATAATGCTGAATAATATCAAAGGTCAATTCCCCAGGTGTTCTTACGGCAATACCATCAGCAATCGTCGGACTGCCATTACAGGTGCAGATTTTCTTCTCTGCAAGGGATTTGACCATAGAGGGCATGTTTTTTGTCTGAACGCCAATGACTTTTACACTGGGTTTGAGATTTTTGACAGCCAGCGCGATGCCGGCAAGCAGTCCGCCACCGCCAACCGGTACAACGACTGCCTCCAGATCAGGCAAATCCTCCAGAATTTCCAAGCCAATCGTTCCCTGCCCAGCAATGACCAACGGATCATTAAAGGGGTGAATAAATGTCAGCTGCTGTTCAGCCTGAATACGCTGGGCTTCTGCAAAAGCTTCATCATAGACGCTTCCATGAAGCACAACCCTGGCACCATAGCCGCGTGTAGCTTTGACTTTTGACAAAGGAGCCGTCCGAGGCATAACGATTGTAGACGGAATCCCAAAAATGGTTCCTGCCAAAGCTGTACCCTGCGCATGATTCCCCGCCGAAGAGGCAATAATACCATGTTTTTTTTCTTCCGCAGTCAGATTTGCAACTTTATTATAGGCACCTCGTAATTTAAAAGAACCCGTACGCTGCTGGTTTTCCATTTTCAGATAAACACGATTCCCGGTAAAATCACTCAGCGTATTGGTATACGCCAGTTCAGTCCTCACCGCCGTTCCTGCTAAGGTTTCTCTGGCTTTCTTGACTTCCTCCAATGAAATATCCATGCTAACATCCCCTTATTTTCTTTGACTGGCAGCTATAACTTCAATTTCCACTAAAGCACCTTTCGGCAGATTCGCTACTTCAACACATGAGCGTGCCGGCAAGCGGGTGGAAAAATAACGTCCGTAGACTTCATTCACTATAGTAAAATTATCCATATTCGTAATAAAAACTGTGGTTTTCAAAACATTGTCAAAGTTCATTTCCGCGGCAAGCAGCACCTGTTTGATATTCTCCATCACTTGAACCGCCTGGGCTTCAATACCACCAGCAACCACCTCACCAATTTTGGGATCAATGGCGATTTGACCAGAGGCAAACAGGTAGTCGCCAAACATTCTGGCTTGTGCATAAGGCCCGATGGCTTGGGGAGCATTTGGAGTTACAATTACTTCTTTCATTTTTTTCCTCCTTTTAATAATAGGGTGATTGTGTGAACTTCCAGTCTATGTATATCTGAGACATTTATTTGTCTCCAAATGCAGCATAAAGGAAATATATACCATTTATACCACATTAGACTGCTGAAACTTAGGAATCACGATAGTAATATTTTTTTCTTATAGAAATATTTTTTTACTATAAATCTGCAAAAAAATTTCCGAAGCAAGCTGCTGCTACAGGCAAAATATCCTTTGCTGTATACAGCAGCCCCGCTATTTGCAGGAAATATAGCGGTAGATTGTACTCTCGGAGGTTTGCAATGTACCGGCCACTTTGGGAATAGCCCCTTTAATCTTAAAAATACCATTCGTGCTCAGTTTCTGCACAATAGCAATTTTTTCCTCAACCGACATGCGTTCTACCGGAATATTATAGGTATCAACGACTTTACCGATGGCAGATTCGACTACGTTGTCAATGGAAGAATGCAGGGATTCTATCACTTTCTCATTTTCCGGTACAGACTCATTGCTGCCCCCGTTATTGGCAATCAAGACATGTAACAGGTTATCCGTCAGATTTTTTACGACATCGGTATCCGGCAAGATTAAAATATTGACACACAGCATACCGATTAATTCATTGTTTTCATTTTTAAGAAAGTACGTAGAAGATCTTAATTTTTCACCGCTGTCCGTGCGGCTTAAGTAGTTGACAATTGCAGTTTGTTTCAAATAGACTTGATTCTCCAATAATTCCAAACCAAAATCCGTCAGCGGGCATCCAAGCTGCCGGCCGCTTATATATCCATTGCGAACGGCTACTACCGAATTCCTGACATCAACGACATCATGCAGGAGCACTTCACATTGTGGACCGATAATATCCGCAATAAAATTTACCAGTGGAATATATCTCTCAAGCTGTTTAATTGATTTCATAGCATTCTCCCAATTATAGTTTTCATCATATATTTGTTTATTAATATTGAATATTCTACCAGTATAATAAAATTCCTTCTTCCGTAGTAAAAAAATTTTATTATTTTTACCAAATCAATGCTCCTACACATTTTTTATAAAGCAGCGAAATATTTTTCCAAAAGAATCGATCCTAAATTATGAAGAATTCGCACAAACATCGAAATCACTTTCGAATTTTCCGCTTCATCCCGCGGATACGTTCTTTCGTTGCCTGATCTACCCTAAGGGATTCCGTGATTTTTTGCAGTGCCTTATTATACGTAAAATCATCGAGCGCATTCTGCTCGAGATAGCTATGTGTAAGCTGCGGAAAGCGAATATAGCAAAGCGAAATGGCCCAGGCTGCCGCCATCTTCACATAATAGCCTTCATGCCTTACATGGTTGATAAGCCTCAGGACCATATGAATGTGTGCCTCATCGATATAATAAGAAAGCAGCATCACGATAGCGAAGCGAAGAGAAAATTCCCGCTGCGACTGAAAATACGGCAGCAAAAACGCCCATACAGCCTCGGGTTCTTTCTTCGTAAACCGGAGTCCTGTACAGAAACTATCACATACCGACCAATTATCAATCTTGGGAACAAACCCACGTATATACATAAACCGCTCTTCAGCGGTACACTTCACACAACCGATTACCATCCCCTGCAGCATGATTTCTTCAAAAGAATCATCTCTTGCGGTCTGCAGATATTCCGCCCAGTTTCCCTTTGCAATCTGTTGGGCCATCCGACGCAGCAATGGCAGACGTACGCCCAGGACATTCGGGGTTTGGGGAAGCAGCCGGGAAGAAAACACCCGGTAATCTTCCGCGGCCAACTCTTTCAGCTGTTCTTTGATTTTCTCCTGTATTTGCATTTCTCTATGCATTGTTTTCCTTCTTTCTGTCTGTTTTGAACAAGGTCATAAAATGCATGGCTGCGGCTGACAGCGGCTGGTTTCTCGCATATATAAGCGCACTCGTTGTCGTAAGTGCCGAAGGCTCTGTATGATAAAACCGCAGAGATCGTCCGCTGGAAAAGCTCCTCGCTGATTCCGGCACAACCGCGATACCCAGTCCTGCCCTGGCCCAGTGCAGCAAAGGAAAAATATCATCACTCGTGCAAAGGATATAGGGTTCAAAGCCATACGCATGGCATTGCTGCGTCACCATGGCTACATGACGCTTATGAAGAAGCAGCGGCAAGCCTTTCAGCCTGAAAAAAGGCACGGTATCTGCCTCGCTGCGTAATATATCCATATTCGCCGCCAGCAGCATGGCCTCCTTAGGTAAAATAACAGACTCACAGATCTCCATATCGAAAGGAAACCGCACAAAACCGATTTCAATGATGCCTATTTTAAGCAGTTCAGTTATTTTCTGCGTATCTCCCTGATGCAAATCGAAGGTAACGCCTGGATACTGCTGGTGGAACGCAGCAATATGTTTGGGCAGCAGTGCCCCGCCAAAGGATGTAATGACACCGATGGAGAGCCGCCCGCTGATGCCATCTGTGGCCTCCTGTATCTCATTCACCGTAGCCTTCATAAGCTCCAGCACCTGCCCGGCACGGCGCTGCAGAATACAGCCGCTCGCCGTGAGCTGGATATGCTTTTTACTGCGGATGAAAAGCCGGGTACCAAGCTCTTTTTCCAGCAGCATAAGCTGCTGGCTCAGCGGCGGCTGCGTAATATGCAGACGTTCAGCAGCTTTGACGATGAGTCCCTCTTCTGCCACGGCCAAAAAGTATTTAAGCTGACGCAAATCCATAGGATACCTCCTTTATATTCGAAAAACATATATTAAGCTATCTAAATAAATATTTTTAATATACTTTCGTATTTGTTATAATTCTAGGGTAACTTTCTTTTTCTGTCAATCGGGAGGTATCATATATCTATGGAACTTTCTTTTCTGCATCTGGTAATCATGCTCTCCACGATTGCCATCGTCATTAGCGGCGGCCTGTATGCGGCCCGCTCAGTCAAATCCGCTGAGGCTTACAGTCTGGGCGGGCGCGCTGCCGGCGTGACGATTGTCGCCGGCGGCATTGCCGGAACTGCGGTTGGCGGCGGAGCTACCGTAGGCACGGCTCAAATGGCTTATACCCTGGGGCTCTCCGCCTGGTGGTTTACCCTTGGTTCCGGCATCAGCTTTATTCTCATGGGACTCTTTTACGCACGTCCACTGCGCAGGACAGCGCTGGAAACCATCCCGCAGTATCTTGTACTAAACTATGGCAAATCTGCAGGCTCAATTTCCAGTGTTGTTTCTTCACTGGGCATTCTCTTCAGTGCGGTAGCAAGCTGCCTGCCGGGAATACAGATGATCTCAGCTATACTCGGTATTCCCTCCTGGGGCGCCGCATGCGTGCTCATCCTGCTTGTAGCCAGCTATGTTTTCTTTGGCGGCATGCGCAGCGCCGGTGTCGGCGGTATACTGAAAATGGCCGTTATCTGGACGAGTCTCTTTATCGCCGGTAGCTCGGCGTTTTGGTCACTGCATACTTCGCCCGCACTAGCAGCCACTCTGGCAGCTTTTCCCTGGTACAGTCTGTTTGGCCAAGGCGTAGGCACTTCACTGGCCAACCTGCTCGCACTGATTGTAGGCATCCTCTGCACGCAAACCTATATACAGGCAATTTTTTCGGCTTCAAATCCGCGTACCGCCGCCGTGGGCGCTTTCACGGCAGCCCTCATCGTAATCCCCGTAGGCCTGCCCTGTGCAGCGATTGGTATGTTCATGCATACCGTACAGCCCGATATACTGCCCATCCTCGTACTGCCAACTTATCTGCTGCAATACCAGCCAGTATGGGTTGGCGGCATCGCCATGGGCGGCATTATGCTGTCCCTCATCGGCTCCATCGGCGGGCTTTCACTGGGCATCGGCACAATGGTGTCCAAGGATATCCTCGCAGGGTTCTTGAAAATCAAGAGCAGCCGTTCTCTGCTGCGGCTTAACCGCCTTGTAATCCTTGGCGTCATGTTGCTGGCCTCCTGTATTGCGATACTGAACGAAGGCTCACAGGTGCTTTTTTGGAACTATATGTCCATGGCACTGCGTGGTGGCGGCATTTTCCTGCCCCTCACACTCGCCGTATTTGCTCCACAGCGCGCCGCCCGAGGCTGGACGGTCGCCTCCATGCTGCTGAGCACCCTCACCGCTATCCTCGCTGCCATCCTCCGCTCTCCCATCAACCCGCTTTTTATTGGCCTCACGGTGAGCTTCCTGCTCCTGTTGCCAGGCACTATCATCGGACAAAAAAAGAAATTAGAAAATAAGAACGAAAAACTACCAGAAGAACTCGCTAAAGAAAATACATAGGCCCGAAACAGCAAAAGCCGCCTGGCATAGATTACCAGGCGGCTTTTGCTATTTCCGTCGTGCCTTGCCAGTGATTTTCTCCGGCGTTATCTTATATATCTCCGTCTGTCCACAGGCCTTTACAATATAGGCAGCACCGCTTTCGCAAAAATCCGGTGCATATTTTTCCACAAGCATTTCTAAGATTGCCTTTTTTTCGGCGAAATCCTCCACCACCGCAGCTTCACCAAAAACCATCGCACTTTCATATTTCGTTGAGAATTTTTCCGGCAAAAGCTGCGTATCCCCGACCACCGTAAAACACACTCTGGACAAATATGCGATATTTGCATTCCGGTGGCTCATCGCGCAGGTAGAATGGAAATATACATTTTCCCCATCATAGGCAAAATTTACTGGTACGCCATATGGCCAGCCATCTTCTCCCATTGTGGACAATATTCCATATTCCCCACAAAACAAAATCTCCTTTATTTCCTCCAGAGATATCGCCCGGTCCTTCCGGCGCATTTGATCAAACACAGGCTATCCTTCCTTCCACAATAAAGTAATAAAAGCAGCCGCCAGCTTCAGCTATGGCTGTTGCTTCTCTGTTTTTTCCTTTCCGGCAGACTCCCGCATTTTTTTCAGTTTCTTCATGTCCTCCGCCGGTACCTCCAATCCACAGCAGCCAAGGCCTGCAGTGTCAAAAAAACCTTCACAAAAGGACGATATGGCTTTTCCCGCCCGTTTCAATGTATCCTTTTCCATAATACATGGTACCTCCCGTTCCTTCACCTTTTCTTCATTATGGCATATACCAGCAAGATGAGGCAAGCAGAAAAAAACGACACATATACTTTTCAGTATACTTTGACATATACGTATAACATTGCTATATTTAGGATATCTGAAAAATTTTACTATAAGAACCGCTGGTTCAAGCCAGCAGAATGCCTGAATTCATAGTTCCTATCATTCAATATTTATAGAAGGGTTGCCATATGCAATATAAGCGGTGGAAGATTCCAGCCAAAAGATTTTTCCTGCGCACTGCCAGCAAGGCACAACGCAGCGTAGAAAGATATATCGGCTTCATTTTAGGACTATTTTTGTTCAACTACTTCACCATATTCTGGTCGCTTTATCATACCTATCAGCTGGAACAAATCCACATACTGCTGCTGGACGGCATATTCCTGTTCGCCGGTATCGTACTCTATGCCATCCTTATTGATATGCTTCCATTTTACCGGCTGCGGCGTTTTTTCGTTTATCTTTCCTTTCTATTAAGCGGCCTCCTTTGGGGTATGGAGGTCTTTTCCATCTATAACTACGGCTCTCTGGCCGGTGCAGGCGTTCTCACCGCCATGCTGGAAACAAATCCGCAGGAAGCACGCGAATTCCTTCTGATGTATGTAGGCTGGAAGGGTTTGCTGGCGTTTCTGGCATTTCTGCTCACTGTATACGGCACGCATCGTTATATTTTTTCACGCGGTTTGCCGCTGCCGCGCCGTATGCAGAACCGTCTGGTTTTGCTGGTATTGCTCACAGGCACTGTTTCCGGTACAGTACTTTGGAATTCCTGCAAACCATTTATCATCAACCATTCACTGGATATACCCGCGCTGCAGGTATACAATGCAGCGCAGATAGCGGCCAAAAATCTGCGTGCCTATGAAAACCTTGAGGAAAAAATGGCCAATGACCTGCAGCTTACAGAAAACAAAAGTACCATTCCCAACATCGTATGCATCCTCGGCGAATCAACGAACCGCCATCATATGCATCTCTATGGCTACGCACTCGAAAATACGCCAAACCTTGATAATATGCAAAAAAAAGGTGAGCTTGCTGTCTTCACAGATTGCGTAAGCCCCCACTCCACGACTGTAGCCGTACTGCGGGAGCTCTTTACATTCCACGATGCCGAATCCGAACAGGAGTGGTACACCTATAACAACCTCATTGATGTAATGAATACCGCGGGCTATAAGACGCACTGGCTTTCGAATCAGGAAAGCTCCGGCATCTGGGGCAACGCCGCACAACTATTCGCCCGGCGCAGTCAGGTACACGATTTCACGCGCATGCGCGAATCCCATGAAGATTTTGGGTCGCTGGATGAAGAGCTCTTTCCCATGCTTGACGATGCCTTGCTCCAAGCCGGAGAAAAAAATTTTTATGTGCTGCATCTCATGGGCGAGCACAGTCTTTACTATATGCGCTTCCCCTATATATTCTCAAAATTTACCAAGGATGACATTCACCGCGATCTTTCGGAAGAACAACGTACGGAAATCGCCCAATACGATAATGCCATCTATTATAATGACTATATCGTAAGCGGTATCATCGATAAATTCCGCGATACCAATACGCTTCTCATCTTCCTGCCCGACCATGGGGAAACGCTCTTCGCCAACGGCAGCAGCTTCGCGGGACATGTCGAAGAAAATCCCAATCACTATATGCTGGAAATTCCCATGATCTTCTGGGCCTCGGACAGCTTCAAGTCCGCTTATCCACAAAAATGGGCCGCTATAAGAGGTGCCGTAGACCGCCCCTATATGACCGATGATATCATCCATACCCTGCTCGATCTCGCAGATATCCACACCATGGAGTATGATACCTCAAAAAGTATCGTCAATCCAGCCTTCGATGCCTCACGCCTGCGCATGATTCAGGGCAGGGACTACGATACCGAAATCCGCAACGATGCAGAGGAATAACCACGTAAGAAAAAGCTCCCCGCCCCAGCCCAAAATCTGCGTAAAAAAAACCGATACCTAACTTATCCCATCTGCCATCGTCATAGGAATAGGATGATGACCTAGCAAATCGCATAACCAAGTGGCTTTGTGGCAATTTCATTCATTTTGTACTGCTGGCTAAGATGTTTCCAATTGCACGGTCGAGCAGCCGGCGCAGGCTAAGTTTATCTGCTGCTGTGAAATCAGCAAACATGGAATCATTCCATTGATCAAGGATTTTGCCAAGAACCTTAGCGATGCTCCGAGCTTTTTCTGTTGAATGCAGGATATAGGCACGGTGGTCTTCCAGGCTGGTCTCGCGCGTTAGGTAACCCGCATATTCGAGTTTAGCAACAGCCCTAGCTGTCGTGGTTTTATCAATTTTTACAATATCGGCAAGTTGTTCCTGATTGATTCCTTCATTTTCCAACAAACTCAACAGGAAGATGTATTGACCACTACCCAACTGATATTTTTTTAATTCTGCATTGAAATAAATCTGACTTTGGCGATACAACAGTGATATGTGCTTTCCAAGATGTTCCGTTTTCAAAAATCATCCCTCCAATAAGTTATATATTCCGTATGTTTCAAACATACCACTTTAATTTTAGGTAATAATGTGATTACGATTTACGTTGCTTTATTTAGCTATGTATGAAGTTTTGCCCAGTCTAAGTTATTACTTTTATTTTGTAACTTCTGCCGAGAACCATTTTACAATAGCGGCACGCTTCCAAGCAACACTTCTTTAAAATAATTGTTTTACATATGATGCCAACGCTTTTCGATTGAAAAAAACATGTATCCCACTAGCTGCGATGAATAAAAAGCTGGCATATTCATGTAGCCCTTTGGGATAAAACGGCATACCTCCGCTTTCGGCTCCATGCAAATGCGGCAAAAGCATCTGTATCCCTGTGATTGTCAATATCAAAAAAGTTATAAGCAAAAGCAAAGAAACGAATTTTCTCATATACATCATACCACCTTATTATTATATAATTTGTCAAACTTGTTAGAAAATCTTATTTATAAATTTTCTTTTACCGCATTCGTTTTCACTCCATGATGGCGCATATCACTGATATAAAAAATTCCTAACGGAATCAGTGCTATGAATGCACAGATTAGATACATCGAACGTAATCCCGTCATCATCGATACTGCCCCCATCCCCATGGACCCGACCGCAAAACCAAGGTCAAATGCCGTAAGAATCGTACCATTCGCCATACCGCGCCGCGTCATATCAACAGCATTGATGGACAGTACAAAACACAAAGAATACAATATTCCAAACCCGGTACCCAGCAAAAAAGCAGATATCAGGAACATTACCATTCCCTGCGTGAAATAGAGACAAATGAACGTCATAAAAAAGGCGGAAAAACCAAAACACATAATGCTAACCGGACCCTTTTGGTCCATAATCTTTCCTGCGTAGGGTCTGCTTAAAATAACTCCGGCCGCATTTGCCAAAAAGAAAACACTGGCATTCCCGATATTTATTTCCTGCGAAAATAGCACGATAAAGGACAGAATCGCACTATAGCCGATAGCCATAAAAAATACAATACCCGCATAGGGCAAAACCTTCTTTTCAAAAAATCCTCGGGTCTTTTTCATACCATTCATTGTCTTTTCTTCGTAATGGATACCGAACAAACAGGCACAAGCCAGTGCCGCAATAAGTGCCGCTGCTAAAAACATACCCGAATAATCGAAGGTTTGCAAAAGAGTGAGCCCCATCCATGGGCCAATCAGCATAGCGATAGACATAGACAAACCAAAATAGCCGATTCCCTCACCACGGCGCTTTGCTGGAATGACATCAGTCGCAACCGTCGCAAGCGAGGTCGTGGAAAATCCCCAGAAAACCCCGTGCACAAAACGAAGTACAAAAAGTGCCATGAGGCCAATTGCCCAATGATAAGCGAATACTGCCAAAAAAAGCAGTAAAAGCGAACCCCATGCCACCTTCATCCGCCCTGAGCGATCCACCACATACCCGGCCACCGGCCGCGCCAGCACCCCTGCAAATGCATAAAGTGCAAACAAGACACCGACATCGCTTTTATCTCCAGAGAGTACCTGCGTCGTATAAAGTGGAATCGTCGACATCAAATAATACATCGTTGTAAATGCGAAAAAATTCGCCAGACAGCTGAAAACAAATTTAGTATTCCATAATTTTTCCTGTACTTGATTTTGCATTATTATCTATACTCCTATCTAATAAAAAACACTAGAAAAGAGTTTCTGCTCTCTTCCAGCGTTTTACTAAATCTATTTTGTTTTAAGCAAGCTTGAATAAACGCTCTGTATTTCCATGGAAGATGAGATTGCGTTGTTCCTCCGTTATATCGAGATTCTTGACAAAATCAACCCCCGATGACATCCATCCGTAAACCACGGGGAAAGAACTGCCAAAAAGCAAATGATCTGCACCACAGACCTTGACCGCACATTCTACTTGATCCTTGCCCCAGGAAGCCGGATGTGTCATATCGTAGAAAATATTGTTCTTAAGATATTTTTGGATACGGTCTGCTTCTGTTGTATCAAAACGAGACAAGACTTCATTTTTCTTCGATTTATGTGGTGTCGTAAGATTCTGGTTTGCAAACCAGTTACCTCCAAACATCGTATGAATGAACTTAAGGTTTGGGAATTCCTCAAACATTCCGCTGAAAAGTTCGCGTCCAAGAGCTGTAGCCTGATCGACCACACGCCCAAATTCACGGCGCAGATTCGTGAATTCATATATAGACTGCCAATAAACTGGTAACGGCGTATGATGTACGATAATCGGCACTCCTGTCTCGTTTAGAACCTTAAGATACGGTTTAAAGGCTTCATCATCCAAATAAAGCTGGCCGTAATGGCAGGCAAGTTGTACGCCGACCATGCCAAGTTCCTTGATGCAGCGCTCAAGCTCATAAAGATTCTCTTTCCCTCCCCATGGTGGAAGGACTGCATTTGCATACAGGCGCCCATTCGAACGCTTGCACATATCTGCCGCATTATCATTCACGATTTTGCAGGTATCGAGCCGCAGCCATTCCTGCCAGACCGGTACACGCAGCAGGCCTTTATCTACGCCAGCATCATCCATTGCCTTAAGTTTTGCTTCGAGGGAGTAGTCGCCCTCTACATAATCGAGATTATGATAGCCTTGCGGCTTTTCAAGTATCAGATGCTGCTTGCCAGAAGCCAGCATCTCAAGCGTAGCAATTTCACCAAAGCTGCGCGGTGCCGTCGACAAAAAGCCTTCCATAATCTTTTCATTTGTGAAAAGGTCTTCCGGTAAATGATGCATATTACAATCGATAATCATAGAAAATCCTCCCTGTAAAAATATTTGCATATAGTTGCAACAACAACTATATGCAGTATAGCATCAGTTAGTTGTTATTGCAACTATATTTTTAAAATAATTCCCTGTTAAGGTTTCTCTAAATCATATTATTTTATCTAAATATCTTTCTATCCTAAATCTGACAGACATCAGAGGTTATGCCCGGATGCCTGCTCCAAAACGGTATTATTCTTCTGCATCAGCATATAAAATGTTGTTGCCAAAACGACTGGCAAAATAAAAATCAGATACAAATTCTGATAGCCCACAAGACTTACCACAAACCCTGCAAGGTTACCGCCGATAAACCATCCGAGATCAATACCCAGAAAGTTCGTATTGCTCGCACGACCACGTTCCTCTGACGGCACGCGGCGAATACACTCCGACATAAGTGCTGGCTGATCTCCAGCCGTACCACTGCCCACCAGGATAGCTGCCACAAGGAACTGCCAAAGCTCTGTAGCCTGATAAATGACAAATAAACCTAACGCAATAAAAATCTCACAGGGCAGGATGATGCGGTAACTGCCATATTTATCAGTAAGCTTTCCCCAAAAAGGACGTGTACATAGTACCGTTACAGCCTGGACCGTGAAATAGATACCAATCTGGGTAATTTGCATACTTGTGGCATAAATGACCAAAAAAGCCGTAATCGAAGACTGTGCTATGGCATTCGCCATGGTCAGAATCGCCGGTGGAATTGCTGGGAACGCAATCATTGCACTAAGCTTCACCGAATACTTATGCGCTTTATGCCGCTTCGTATCGACTACGATAAAATAGGTCAGGATAAACGCTATGGCACAAATAGCAACGTTAAACTGATACAGAAAATTGTATCCATAAACGGCTGCGACATTCAGTCCAATCATCGGTGCCGTTGCTTGCGCGATAGTCTGACCCAAGCCATAAATTCCAATGCCTGAACCGAGCTTTTTTCTCGTAAAACAGCCCGAAGCAATTGTCATGCAAAGTGTCGAACCAATCCCCCAGCCCAGTCCATTCATACCACGAAACAAAATAAGCAACCCGACCTTCTTGGAAAATACCAGGCCAGTCACGGATAACAGTATAATGCCGATGGTTACGCGCAACAGTAACAGCCGGTTTTCATTATCGACAAGCTGCCCCGATACCGGACGCAGCATAAGTGCACACACCGCAAAAGCACCTGCCAGTACGCCGATGATCTGAGCTGACGCTCCCAAATCATACGCATATTTCGGCAAGGTCTGTGCGAGCATGTTATTGGAAAAATAAATTAAAAAGGCAATAGCGAAGATTGACCAGAATTGTTTATTCTGCAAAATTGGAATATCCTGCAGAGCTTCCTGTTCTGTCTGCATAGAAAACACTCCTTATTTTAATTGACCCATATTCTAAAATTCAAAATCAAATTGAACGGATAAGAAAAAAGGCCCTGTCCACCAGAGCCTAGCAAAATTTTAATGCTAAAACAAAAAATCGTTACCAAAAGACTTATCTTCTTTTTCTTCTTTATTTTGCCTTACAAATTTCATCCATCCATACAAAAAGTTCTGTAAGATCATAGTCACCATCATGTCCACGATTCCACGGAGATGCAAAATCCACCTCAGAACCAGTATTTATGAGCTTCGTTGCAAGAATCACCGGAATAGCAAGTGATGTATCCCGATCAATGGCGCCATGCCGAATACGCCAATATTTGGCAGTTTTCGCTGTACCATTATTGATATAATTCATCGGGTTCATGAGCTTAATAACATTCATATCAGCTAGTGTTGCAGAAGCTGTGCTATTTTTCATAGAAAAGTCCGTAAAATGTTGGCTGTTTATTGTCTTAGTTCCAAATTCATTATTTTCCGGGGAACTGTTATCTAAGGTATCAAAAGCAGGTGTTCCCTTCATGCGCGTTGCATAAATGGCATATTCAGAAAGATCCATCCCTACGACTTTACCATTTTCAATTTTCAACCACGAAAGCCCAGAAAGATCCTCTCCTTTATCAAGAGCACGCTGTGCTGAAGCTATATAAAAAGATTCTAAATAGGTTTTGAAACTTCCATTCCCATTTTCATCAAGGGTAAGTGGATTCCCATCCTTATCTTTAAGAGCCAAATGATTTACGTAAGCTGGAAATAGTCTCTTCAGTTCTTCTGAAACCTGGATCTGTAAATCACTCATTTTTACTGACTCTGTTATTTCTATTGGGGCATTATCCGGTCGATTCATTTTTAAATCACCAATCGCTTTTTCCTCCTGCTTCACCAATGCTCCTGGCTTCTTTCCAAAGGC
This sequence comes from Megamonas sp. UBA1796, assembly GCA_002319795.1. Taxonomy (GTDB): domain Bacteria; phylum Bacillota; class Negativicutes; order Selenomonadales; family Selenomonadaceae; genus UBA1796. Next base: position 49,148 of record DCFU01000052.1, on the reverse strand, counting down.
TGGCATTGGCTCCATCTTGTGCTGATGATAGTCATTGACACCATTAAAAACCCATTCATAGGCCATGTCCGCATGCTCCAAATTGGTAATTGGGCAATAATCGGACGAAGCAAAAATATCATCGCGTTCATCAGCCGCACCAATTTCCTTTAAATAGGGCTCATAATCCTTGCTGTTACCGGTAGCACCAAGCAGTGCTGAGAGTGCTCCGCCTGCACTTGTTCCATTCGATATGATCTTCTCTGTATCACCAGCTGGTAAAGTTTTCTTATTATAACGCAAGTAACGCACAGCAGCCTTATAATCAACAATAAGTGCCGGTGCCTTCCCGGTATAGCTTCCATCCGCGGCCTGTAATGTTCTTCCTCTAACAGCCGGTGCTGCTACAACATAACCTTTTGAAAGAGCTATAAGCGCAGCATTCGGACCGCCGTGACGTGACTCTTCACTTGGTTCTCCTGCTTCCCCCGACATGTATCCACCCACTTCATTTGGCATAAATATTGGTGCGGTTTTTGCCGTATATCCATTTATTGTCTGATTTTCAAAATATGCTTCCGGTATATAAATATTCATTTTTTCGTAATCTGCATCGGCTGGATGCTTGACATAAACACGATTTTCATAAGCCCTAAAACTTATGTCTTCTCCATTTACCTGCATTGTCTTGGTTGTATAACTTTTGGTATCAAGTTTCAGACTATAGCTCCCTTTACTGACAACTATGGGCGTAATTGAATCCGCCGTTTCTGTCAGCTGAGTCGCCTCCACTACGGATATCGGCACAAATTGCATGCCATTGATTGGAAAAACTGGCACAATTAAAAAACCCATTGCCAAACTTTTGATCATGTAATTTTTTAACTTCATACTAAGTAATCGCCCTCTCTATTATCTAATAAATGATTGCTATTGCAACTATTATAGACTAGTAAATTTCAAAAGTAAACACCTTTGCTCAATTTAATGTAGGTGATGCAACGAGCAGACAATAAACAATATTGAGCAGAGGCATTCATATTTGCAAACATTTTATTATAACAAAAAAACAAAGAATTACTTCATTAAGAATTCTTCAACTTACACCAAGTCTAATAATAGCATCATAATATTTAAAACTTATTTACTCTAACACTACTCTACATACTTCTTATTAGACATTTATGTTTTGACTCTCCTGTTTCCGCTTTATCTGACTATAAGCACCGGACATGATGCATGCAGCAACACATACTGGCTTACACTTCCCATAACAATCCGTTTAATTGCCCCCAGTCCCCGGCTTCCCATAATAATGAGATTATATTCCCGCTGCTCACATACATCAACAATAACTTTTGACGGTGCCCCTACTTCAACAATGCTTTTTGCATTTATTTCCCTTGGTACATCATGCATTGCATCAGCTAAGATCTGACAGCCTTTTTCTTTAATTTCTGATGGTACATAGCCGCCCGTACTCACCTGCTCAAAAGCTGATATCTGCTGATTTAAATCAACAACATACAAGAGTCCGATTTCCGCCTGACAGAACTCGGCTATATAGATTGCTTGCTTCAATGCTTGTTCTGCTTGTGCTGAACCGTCTATCGGTACAAGGATTTTCTTGAAATTTTCCATTTATTCGCCCTCTGTCAATAGTAAATTTTCGCTACTTTTCTTTTTTATCAATTTCACTCTGGCCCGATAAAAACAAAAACAAAAAATAACCGCAAGTGCACCAAGATAAAGCATCAATGCACCAAATTCTTTTGAACAGTCCATAAAAGATGCACCACGTGTGAGGATATCACGCGTAAAATGGTATTCCCATGTAAGCGGAAAAACATGCGAAAAAACCCGCACCCACTCTGATAAAACAGGAATTGGTCCCGTCGGACCCCCAAGAATAAACCCTGCTGGTACAAACAGAATCATACGGCTCGCTGCAACACCAGGATTCGCAGATGTCCAGCCAAAAAGCAAACTCATTATGCCAAGCGCCGGCACATAAAAAAGAAGTGACAACAAAAAAACTAAAAGATTTCCTGCGAGTGTCATATCACCAAAAAGTCGCAAAATTACCATACCAACAAAAAGTGCTGCAATGAAACAGCCACTATAAGGAACAAGCCGCAGCATGAGAGAGAACGGATTGCCATGTATGAGTTCCTCTCCTAATTTTTTTTCCATCCGCAACCGTGGTACCATCCCTATCGTAGCGAAGACAAAAAACATTGACGAGAAAAAAAACAAGAAACCTAAGACTTCCCCATTACTATTCGAATTCACTGGATTAAAAAGCTCTCGGTCATTTAATGATAAACCAGTACCTGCAGCAGCTGCTGTTACCGGGTTTTCTACTATACTTTTTTGATTCTCAATTGCAATAATTTCATTCAGTGCCCCCTTCAAGTCTGCTGTCTGTGCACTGTTTGTATTATCATAAAACACCCCGATACTTCCGGCTGATTGGCTATAACGATTTTGCTCAAGATTCTTTGGTAAATAAACAACTGCTACGTTCTGATCACGATAGAAGAGTGCTTTGGGATCTGTTGGCATATTAAGTACGGCTTTAATCTTAATAAAAGGGGATGCACTCATTTCATCAATAATCTCATGACTGTACTTCGAGTTGTCCAAATCAATTACACTAACATTAGCATTTTTGGCAAAGTTATTACCAAGCAGAGTGCCTAAAAATACAGTAACTACGATTGCTACCATAATTGAAACCTTTTCATATGGCATACCTTTGCCTGAAAAGAAAAATTTGATTTCATCTTTTAGTGAATGCATCTTGTGTCACCTCAATTGTCATTCCTGGAATTACTTCTGCCTGTTTATCCGTATAAATACGGATTTGAAATGCGGACAAATCTGCTTGTCCCTTTTCTCTCGACATCTTAAGATCTGCAAAGCCTGGTGCTGCTGTAATGAAACGTATTGTTCCCTCAATTGGTTTACTATCAGCTATAGTTTTTCCAGTAATAGAGTCACCCTCTGTCAGTTTAGCCGCCTGTTTTTCACTCAAATAAATATCATAGTAGCAGCGTTTACTTTCCAATAAAATAACCGGTTCATTGGGAGAGATCATTTCCCCTTGTTTTGCGAGGAGCTTTAATACTTTGCCATCTTCTGGTGCCTTTAATGTAAGACGTTCTTTTTTTACTAGAAGTTCCTTTAGTTGCACCTCCAGCAGTTTCTTTTGTTGCATGAGATTTTGAACATCATTCTGCTTATTATTAAGTGTCTGGCGCTGCTGCTCGATGGTCGGCAGATTCAGTTGATTTGTATTCTCTGTGTCGGTTGCTCCAGCAAGTAATTTTTCCAGCATTTGCTGCTGCTGTGCTGCATTTGCTGACGCAACAGCAAGGCTTGTCTGTGCATCATCCAATTCTGACTGCGAAATTGCCCCCGATGCCGCGAGCGCTGTTTTACGATTATAGTCTAATTCTTTATTGGCATATGTTGCATTGGCCGCTTTTAGTGCAGCTCTTTGCTGATCAATCTGACGAAAATTCTGTTGTTCATTGGTATCTGTCTGCGCATAACCAATGCGAATAGATCCTTCCATTGCTTTAATTTGTGCATCCATTTGCGCAATCTGTGCATTAGTCTTAGCAATTGAAAGATCAACATCTGTACTATCAAGGACCATAAGTACATCACCTTTTTTTACTTCCTGTGATTCCTTAACGGCTTCATTCAGCATGCGGCCACTGACTGAATCAAATGCCAATTTCACCTGTTCTGCTGTGAGAATGCCTTCTTTTTTTTCTGTTGCAAGTGCTGTAGCATCATGTCCTTTAAACATCAATAAAATTCCACTGATAAAAAGCACCACTAGAAAAACCATTCCTATTCGTACCGATTTTTGCTTTAAATTCATTTTGTTACCCCTTATCTGTTAGCTTCTACTTATAGTTAGCTATCTAACTATATCTATATAAAGACACTATTGCCAGTGTCGGCATATCATTCTACAATTTTTTTCAAAAGGCGTATAAGCGTATGCTGTTCCTGCTCTGTAAGCTTTCCCATCACTTTACTTGTCCGCAAATAATGCCCTGGCAATATTTCGTCGAGAAAGACGCGGCCTTTCGTTGTAAGTGCCACATACTTGCCTCGCCCATCTTGTGCATCGGAAAAAGAATATGCCAATCCATCGCGAATAAGCCGCTGCAGCATGACACTAATCGTCGCCCTTGTAACATTTGCTTTCGCTGCAATACTGGATGGTGCCAGGCCTTCGGGTGCTTGCTGAAGAATCATCATAACCATCATTTTTCCTTCAGAAAGCTGATATTTTTTTTCCAATACATCGAGAATCGAATGATGAATCTCATCAGACGCCTGTAAAAATTGTAACAAGGTTTCAACTGATGGTACATCAATCTCCGGTACTTGCTTGGCTGCTTTCTCCAGTGTTTCCCGCGATGGCAGTTCTCTTCTCCCCATGGCTTTATCCTCTTTGTTTTTTAATTAGTTATCTAACTATTAGTATAAAACAAGGCTGTGCTTTTGTCAAAACCACAGCACATTCCACACTACCAGATTAAATCAACATCTCTGCTTTTGATCCCATGTTGCGTCTTCATCGTAAGGATACCCTCATCAAAATCTTCAATCCTCAAATCAGAGATGTCCTTAACCATGTATCAGAAAAATATTACCATATGCGAATCACCACACATATGAGTCTAAACAAGAACGAACTTATCGTTATATATAGAAGGACAAACTTCTATATGCGATGTATTTTGAACAGTTTTGCCAAAATTGCTGAACTGTCCGCCTGGCACGAATACCAAAAGCATACATCACGCGCTAGTTCCTGCCGACACGCAATCTTCTGGCTGACCTGTATCACTACTCTGTCAGTTGCTATAACTCTTTATCCCCGGATAGAGCTGCTTCCTGTGAAACATATGGCTTATTCAGTGGCATCGTAAAGCCCTGTCCGAAAATATTCGAGGCACTGCTGATAATCATGAATGCTTTAGGATCGATGTTCCGCACAATTTCCTTGACCCGGGAAACTTCCGTGAGCTTAATGGCAGTATATACTACGGTTCTCTCTTCATTGGTATAACCGCCTTGCCCGTAAAGAAGCGTTACACCTCGCCCCACCTGACGGATAATGCTTTCCGCGATTTCATCCGGATGCTCCGACATAATAACTACAGTCTTACGCAGGTTCAACCCGATGACAACCTTGTTCGTCACCATTCCGGAAATATAAACACCAACTAAGGTTAATATTGCCAGCTGCAGATTGAAAATATATGCCGCACAGGCAACAATGACAGCGTTCATGCCCATCGTTGCACTGCCCATCTCCATCGAGTAGAATTTTTGGATAATAGCAGCTATAACATCCGTGCCGCCGCTATTGCCATTATACCGATACATCATTCCCATGCCAATCCCCGTAGAAATCCCGCCTGCAATCGTCGAAAGCAACGGATCCTGTACCATTCCATAGGTCGTAAGAGGTGCCGTCATATCAGCAAAAAATGAAAACAACACCGTTCCATAGATACTGATAAATGTATACGATCGACCCATGAACTTATAACAGACGATCAGCACTGGAATATTCATAATAAAGAGCGTAATTCCTATCGGCATTCCTGCAAGATAGTACACCATAATGGCAATGCCGCTCATCCCTATGCTGAGCAAATGATGTGGGATAAAAAACGCATTAATTCCCGCTGTTGTTATAAGGCATCCCATGAATGTCATGATGTACGTCAGCATCCATTTTTTCATTGTAAAATTCTTCCTCCATTTTCCGTGCCATAAATAAGCAACAGGACGGTTCCCCTGCACATGGAAACCGTCCTGTTGCTTTTATCTAAAGCCCTATGTTATCCATTCTGCTGGAAATCATTATACCATAACATATCGCATGACTCTACCCGGATTCATATTTCTCGTCATCATTGCTTTTTGCCATACAATGGTTTTCACATATTCCTGCATGAATTTCCTATATGCCCCGTTTGATGCCAACTGCAGAAAACCGGGTCTGCAATCAAGTTAAATCCACAAGCTTAGCAGCAATACAACTACCAAACCAACTACCGAGTTGGTAAGTTCTAATAGCCCCCAGGTTTTAAATGTCTGCGCCATGGTCAGATTAAAAGTTTCCTTCATCATCCAAAAAGCTGCATCATTCGGCATAGTAATCGTATTACTGCCAACGGCCGTAGCCAGCATCATTAAGGTTGGGTCTACATGAAAGACCGGAATCAATGGACCTACAATTCCAGCTGCAGTAATAGCTGATACCGCACCTTGTCCCGTAGCCCAACGAATAATGACTGTAATAAACCACGCCAGAATCATCGGAGAAATAGGCAGCCCTGTGACAGCCGCAGCAATATGTTCTCCTATTCCGGCGTCAATAATAACTTCTTTGAAAACTCCACCGGCACCAATAATAAGTACTACAGTAGAAATTCCTTTTATCGCAGAAGTAATCGAATCGGAAGCTTCTGAAATTGTCCGTCCGGCACGAACGCCAAAAACATATATCGCAACCAATACCGCAACAAGCAAACTAATATTCGGACTTCCAAGGAACGAAAGAACCTGTACTGCGATGCTTTTTTTATCTAGAAAAATGGACGCAACCGTATTTCCAATCATGAAAATGGCCGGCAGTAAAGGTATCAGCAAACAAATTCCAAAACTTGGCACCTTGTATTTGCTGGTGTCAATTTCCTTTAAATTCCCTAAATTCGGCATAGCATACGTGTCTATGTCCTTCAAAAATCTAGGTAAAATGATTCCGGCACAAATAATAGAAGGAATCAGTACAACGAATCCCAGCATATAAATCGAACCGCTATCCGCCCCAAATGCATCCATGAGGGCAACCGGACCAGGCTGCGGCGGTAACAGGCTATGGGCCTGCGCAACTGCGGCCAGTACAGGAATAATAAGCATCATGTAAGGGATTTTAGCTTCTCTGGCGATGCTGACTACCAAAGGAACTACAATCATAAAAGCCACTTCAAAAAACATGGCTATACCGAAAATAGTGCCTACAATCAATAAACCCCATTGTAAAAATCTGACTCCACAGGATTTAACAATTGTATCTGCAATTTTTTTAGAAGCACCACAATCTGTCATCAGTTGTCCCAACGCAGCTCCTAAAACAATAATAAGTCCGACGCCTCCCAAGGTACTGCCGGCGCCCTTTGAAATGGTTTTTACTAAAGTAGTCGCATCCATCCCTTCAGCAAACGCGACAAAAACAGCTATGAGAAGCAATGCAATCATACTGTGTAATTTAACTTTTACAGTCAAAAAAAGTAAAAACGCAATTGCAATGACAACCCATAGCACAGGTATCCAATGTTCCATAATAAGTCTCCTTCTATGTAATTTTTAAAACATTTTGTACTTAATAAAGAATAATACTTGTAAACGCTTACAGAAATAATATACGCACTGTTTCTTGGATTGTCAAAAAGAAATGTATTTAAATAATTCATTTATTTACGTAAATACAAAATTCCGAAACTATTTTGCAAGTTAAATTCAAACCATTACTTCCGTTCAGCACAAGAAGACTTCTTGCACCAGGGTGCAAATAAATTTCTTTCCGGCAAGCTTGTCATCTGTTATCTGGAAGTTTTTCTCATTTCTGAACGACAAAAACACCATATAAGAATATGTATATATTCCTATATGGTATGCATCTACCAGCACGTAAAAATACGGCTTATAAAACATATTCAGTTGCCTTCTTTAGCATCCATAGATTCATCCAGGAAGGCCCTGGCTGTTTTTTCAGATACAGCTGCTTTTTTCTCCTTCTCCAAAATATGTATTTTCTTTTTCTGCAAAACTCTATACAGGCTTTTTGAGAGTGCCGTCTGTCCATTTTTTTGTGCTGCGAGTCTGTCGGCTGCAATACGGTCAGCCTCAGCAATATCCTGAAATAACTCCAGCTGCGGTGCACATTCCTTGTACACCGTCGCTGGCAGGCCCTGCTGCAAACGCCTGGCTGCCTGTTCCATACGAATAAAATCCGATTTGCAGCTATACAAAAGGATATCCGCATCCTTTCCTGCTGGCCAGGCGCGCCAAAGTGCACTCATCTTTTTCCGCAGCGCCGGCGCATCCTCGCGTCCTGTATGCGCCCAGGAATTTTCCATACGCTGCGAATGCGCCGCAAAAAGCTCCATATCCGCTGCCAAAGTGCCATATTGCTCGACAATGGCATTTTCCCAGGCAGCTGCCGCCTCATATGACTCCGGTGCCGCAGCATAAACCGCTCCTGTAGTCAGCGCAATCTTGGACAGCTCCTCATATTTCATAGGATTGAAGAATAATGCCGCTGGTTCCAACTCCTTCGCCAAGCCAGATACAGGACCCAGCGCCAGCTTTTTTTCCCGATAATCCGAAACCGGATAATTCCACCACACGCCGAGCCTGCGCCCATAAAGCTTAGCAGCCCGCTGCATATCCTGCACCGTAATTCCCTCCGGTACCACGCCGTCTCCCGTATAAAGAACAAGAATCTCGGGCAGCAGAGCCGCAGAAAATTCCCTTGTATATTCCTTGGCAGCACCATTTTTTTGCATGTCCTGCCAGTAATATTCCGTAGGTACTGTAATGAGCGGCTGTACATCGCCGTGCTTCTGCACGAAATCCTTTTCCAGTTCATTCAAAAATTCTGCCTGCCCGCGTCCGTTCTTATGCGGGATATCATCAAAGAACAATGCAAAGCGCCGCACACCCAGGGCATAAATGCTTTCCAGTTTCTGCCGCATACTTTCCTGATCTGCTCTTCCCTTTTCTCCGGTAAAATGTATATCCATGCCGGGCGAAACCGCAAAAATAAAACTGACGCCATTGTTCCGGGCCTCATCAGATAAACCCCTGAGCTCCCCAAGTTTCTCTTCGGGATACGGCGTGCGCCATTTCGCACGATGCCAGGGATCATCCTTCGGCGCATAGATATAAGCATTCAGCCCATATGTCCCAGAAAAACGCAGCATATCCATACGCTGTGTCCAGGTCCATGGCGTACCATAAAACCCTTCCACAACGCCTCTTATCGGTATAGAAGCCGCATACGCATGTGGTATGACGCAGCCTTCCAACAATAAGAAACCGATGACCGCCAACCATAGCCTTTCCCACATAACAACACCCTCTGCCCTATACTTTCAATCTTTTCTTTCAGTATACATGCACAGACAGTCTTTCGACAACCGCTCTCTTGCACTAAATTATGATCTTTTATTATACGTATACTCTGCAAATTCCATTGTATTTTCACAAAGTATACGTATAATAAAGTAGAGAGAATATATATGTTTTCCATAAAAGGGAGTCTTGATCATTGGATCGTCGCCAATTTTTGCGTTACACAGCTTTGACTATGGGCAGCTTGTGCCTTATACCCGAAGTATTCTTTACGAATCTCGCTTCTGCTGCAACAACATCCAACTTACGTATCCCGGATGTCGTTGAAACCTATCTTCAATTTGCTTTACCATTGATAAACCGCACACAGACCGATATGCTGATTATCCATCATATCGGCGGCACAAACGCGGATGTCTCTGCAGCTCAGGTCCATCAATGGCACCTGAATAATGGCTGGGCCGGCATTGGCTATCATTTCGTCATCCGCAAAGATGGCACGATTGAACGCGGTCGCCCGCTGGATACCATAGGGGCTCACTGCTATGGCTACAACAAAAACTCGGTTGGTGTTAACGTTGTCGGCGATTTTGGCATGGCTGTGCCCACCGATGCACAAATGAAATCCGTAAAAATCCTGGTCGCATACCTATGCCGACTGTACCGATTGAATCCCAAAACAGAGAATACGATTTTAGGACATCGCGATCTTAACAGCACAGAGTGTCCGGGAGATAATCTCTACAGTCTATTAGATGATATTCGCACCTACGCCGTACAGGCAATTTTTCCGTCCTAAACAACGCCAAAAATTATGATAGGAAATTTACTTTTTCCATGTACAGTACGGCTGCCGTATGAGATTTGAATTGAAGTATTGCGGCTCACCAGAGACCTCCTGTCCCACCCACGCTGGCAGCTCCAGTGCTTCTTCCGCATGCTGCAGTTCCACCTCAGCCACGATAAGCCCATCATTGGCCCCGGAAAACACATCAATTTCCCACCGATGCCCGCGGTATTCTTGCTCGTATCGTATTTTTTCCACCAAAGTTGATTCGCAAAGAGACTGCAGCAAAATCCGTGCATCCTCATAAGGAATTTCATATTCAAACTCCAGGCGGGAAATCCCTTCTGTCACACCCTTTATGGTAAGAAATGCTTTTTCTCCCTTTATGCGTACACGCACAGTCCTTTCAACCGCCGAAGAAATATATCCCTGACAAATCTTTTGTCCAGGTTTCTCCGACTCCCATGTGGTAGTTTTCACCAAAAACTTGCGTTCTATTTCTCTTCCCATTCCACACACACTCTCTATCACATACATAATCTTTCCCTGCATTACATGGATAAAAGCTCTTCCGGCCTGCTTGCCGGAAGAGCTTTTTATCATTCTTCTTCTTTGTCTTCTTTTTCTTTTTCTTCCTCTTTGTCTTCCGCTTTTTTATTCTTCTTTGTACGCATAGCACACGGTGCCAGATCCTCAAGCATCAGCACCCGGATATCTCCCTTCAAATTAGCCAGTATGACCTCAGGAATATCAAACTCGACCATAACCTGACAGCAGGCACCGCAGGGGCTGTAAGGATCTTCCGTATCAGCCACAACGGCAAGCGCATCAAATCTGCGCTTACTGTCAGAAATAGCTTTATAGATAGCCACACGTTCCGCACAGCAGGACAAACCATAAGAAGCGTTTTCCACCGTGGCACCGCCATAGAGCGTGCCATCGCTTGTAAGTGCACAAGCACCTATCGCACAATTCGAATAAGGAACATATGCATGCAAACGTGCACTTTTTGCTATGCGTATCATCGCATCGACGATATCTTCATTTATCATCATATCCTGTCACCCTCCCGCATTTAATACTGTATATATTGGCTCTTTAAAAGTAAATTCCTCTTTATATTTTACAGAGTCACCTGTATGCACCCATATTGCTTTCAAACGACCGCCACGCCTACGACACCATCCAGATCCTTTAATGCTTCCATGACGACAATTCCCTTGATATGATTGTGATTCAGGAGCACCAAATCGATATAGAACATATCCCTGCCTTTCTTTTTGCTATCCTCATCCGCCCGTATTTTCACTCCCTGAACAACAAAATTAAGGTCCTCCAGACAGTGACTGATCCTTACTACCTGTCCAGGCCGATCTACTGTATGTATACACAATGCCAGATTTTTCTCCTGTACAACCCATTCATCAAGCCGCGACAATGTGCCCAGAGTAACAAATACCAACCCCGCCGTAAAGATAGCCGCCACATAATAGCCGGCACCAACCGCCAGCCCGACGCCAGCAACGACCCAAAGACATGCCGCTGTTGTAAGCCCTGTGACCGTAAGGCCTTCCTTCATAATAGCTCCAGCACCTAAAAAACCTATACCGCTGACAACCTGTGCCGCCAAACGTGCCGGATCTGCATTCGTATGCCCTTCTACGCTGTTATATATAGCCTCTGAAAGAACCATTATGAGACATGAGCCCAGACACACAAGGACATTCGTTCGCAGACCCGCCGATTTACGCCGGGCCTGGCGTTCAAAACCGATTACCCCACCCAGTACACAGGCCATTGTAAGCCGCAGCAAAAGCTCCCATTCCGATATCATATCTCATCTCCCTTTCTTATATATATGATTTTAATCTTCCCGGAACTATTTGTCCACATAAGAATCCACTGCTGTGGATAACCTGCATAGTATTGAAAGCCTTTTCATTCCATTCATTCTTTGCTTTACAGACATTTTTAGCCTCTTGTTGGCAAATTTATCCCTGAGCCTGTGGATAATGTGGATAAATCAGTGCATAACTCTATATCTTCCATGAAAATTTTCACTGAAACTACATTTAGTTATCAAATTCAACTTTTATCCATAGAATTATGTGGATAAACTCAATCTATATTTTCATTCGAAATACGAATGGAATATACTTTCTATTTCTTTTTGTTATACACACACCATATACCTATACCCAAAAAGGTGACGAATTTCACGCTTAAAAATGACTTTTTATTGACTTTTTATTGAATTTTTTATATTATTAAATTATATTTTTTTGATTATATAAAAGATATGTAAAAATAAATGCAGTTGATTCGAAATATTGAAAACTTACCAGGAGTTTTAGTATGAACACGAATGATTTTTTTGAAGAAAGCTTAGACGATGCTGTATTGCATACCACAAACATTCGCCATAAAAGCATGGAAGAAAAAAAATTCTATCTTGCAAATTTACGCGAAAAATTACGCCAGCAAGGCAATATTATGTCTATAATTAATCGTACGGCAATGGAAAATACGATTGAGGATATTTTGTTGGAAATCCGTACGCCGCAGGATAAGCTCATAGATTTACAAAAAGAACTCGTACGTCTAAAAAAAAGACCTTCCCTGTTCGATGCAGAAAGTCTGGATTATAAAATAATTTCCCATTCCATAAGAAGCCTGGAAGAAAAGATACAGCATATTGAAGAACAGCTCCATAAGGAAACTACTTCCCAGTGAATCCTATATCCTGTATCGCAGGATGAGAATATTCCTAGTAAAAACTGTCACATCGCGCTTAACCCTGTCAAATGGACAAGGTTAAGCGCGATGTGACAGTTTTTTTACCCGCACCCCGCTTCTAAGCTGCTATAGTTGGAAGCGTAGGTGCCCGAATCTATAAAGCCAACTGTAATAGGGATTTCCCTGTAATTTTCATAAATAAAAGATACACTGTACTCTTGGTAGTTTTATATTTTAGAAAAATAATAATTGCACTGTGGGGCAGATGATTTTATAATAGAAATAATACTGTTTTTCTATGCAGACATGTTGCTATAACTTATGATAAAGAAGGTATGATTTTGCATAATTCCACGATATCACAGATACCGCCGCGAAGAAAGAAGAAAAAGAAGCTTTGGCCCTGGATTGTGTTCGGACTTGTTTTTATAGTGGCTGCTGTTGCCGGAGCGCTTTTTGCTTCCTCCAGCCTCTTCGACAAACCTTTGGAAAAGGCGGCCGAGGAGGGCATGCTCGTTGCCAGGGATAAATCGACCATTATGATTATGGGTATCGATGAACGTGATGATGATGTCGGGCGTTCGGATACGCTTATGGTTGCCACCATAGACCCAAAAAAGAAACAGGCGGCTCTTCTTTCCATACCGCGTGATACGCGCGTGAAGATCAAGGGAAACGGCTACGATAAGATAAACGCAGCCTATGCCTACGGCGGTCATAAGCTCACCCAGGACACGGTTGAGAAACTGCTTGGCACTCCGATGGATCATTACGTACTCATCAACATACAAGCCTTTCAACGCATCATTGAGGCTATTGGCGGCGTTGATATTGACGTTGAAAAACGCATGTACTACGAGGATCCCTGGGACGATGAAGGCGGCCTTGTCATTGATCTCTATCCCGGTAAGCAGCATATGGATGGCAAAACAGCTATCACTTATGTACGTTATCGTGATGAGGAAGGCGATATCGGACGTATCTCGCGCCAGCAAAAATTCATGAAGGCTGTAATGGATAAGGTAACTTCTCCGGCTATTATTCCGCAACTTCCGGGTATTATTCGTGAAGTGCTCAGTTCTGTAAAAACAGATCTTTCCTTCCGCCAGCTTCTGGAATTTGCCGGAGCTCTCAAAGAAGCACAAAATAATGGCCTTAAAACCGACATGTTGCAGGGACGCCCACTCTATATTCAGGGCATAAGCTACTGGATTCCGGATATCACAAAAATCCGTACTACGCTTGCCAATACACTCGATATCACTTTAAGCCCAAGCATGCGCTCTACTATGGAGCGTGAACAATTAGAATATGAGAACTCGATTCCGTCTGGTGCTACAGAAATTCCTTCCGAGGATACATCGATTGGGCATTATCGGGAAAAATCCGCCGCACCTGCTTCCAGCAGCCGGACAAACAACACAACGCCGAAAAATACAAATACCAACAATCGGACGAACAGCACTACACCGGCTGGCCGTTCCGCACAACCATCCGATGGGCAGCCGTCGTCTCCGGCACAGCTGCCATCGCAGCCGCCGGCTTCCGCACCAGCGCCTACACCAGGTACGGGTGGTACAGGCAAAACCATGTAAAACCGAATATATGCTAAAAAAACCAACCTGCGAAATAATACATTTTTCGCAGGTTGGTTTTTTAGCTATACCATCTCGAATTCAACTACATCAGAAGGCTTTTACCATTCCGCCATCGACGAGAACGGTCTGTCCTGTAATAAAGGTATTCGATGGCGCGCAGAGAAATGCAGCCAGCTTTCCGTATTCATCCGGACGGCCATAGCGTCCCAGGGGAATACTCGCAAAAGATTTTTTCTGTATTTCTTCTACGCTTACACCGGCTTTTTCCGCACGTACCTTATCAAGATATGCGATGCGATCTGTACCGATGCGCCCAGGTCCAATAACATTCACCAGGATATCATCCCCGCCAAGTTCTTGTGACAAGGTCTTGCAAAGCCCCATGACTCCCATACGAAAGGTGTTGGAAAGGATTAAATTATCCAGCACTGCCTTTACCGACGATGACGTCGAGTTTACAATGCGGCCTCCCCCATTGGCACGCATATACGGCAAAACCTCCCGGATTGTGCGGATATAGGAAAGCAGGCACAGCTCATACGCATGCTGCCAATCCTCATCACGAAAAGCATCAAACTGTCCAGGCTTCGGTCCTCCTGTATTATTCACCAAAGCATAAATGGGACCAAAAACCTCTACAGCCTCTTTCACTACTTTTTTGATATCCTCATAATTTGTACTGCTGCCACATACATATGCAGGTTTCCTGCCCGTTTCCCTTTCAATATCTGCTTGTGCCTGCTGCAAGCCTGGTAAATCCGGACTGAACAGCATAACATTCGCCTCTTCGCGCGCAAGTTCCATAGCAATCGCTTTTCCTAAACCGGAGCTTGATGCCATGACCAAGGCGCATTTTTCCTTAAGCCCTAAATCCATCTTTATCATCCTTTCTGCATGCTAATAATTATTTTTTTACCTTCAAATCAACAACCGGATTCACCAAAGGCTCGAAACCATCAATATGGCACGCAATAACATCACCCTCGTTTAACTGCACAGCACGCGGGGTTCCTGTAGAAATAATATCACCTGGCAGCATGGTCGCAATCTCACTATGGTATGACACCAGAAAATCCGGTGGAAACGTCATATTCGAAACAACGTTCTGCGCATGTATTTTACCATTGATGACCGTAGCCACGCGTAGTTTCATAACGTCCTCTACCTCATCCGGGGTCACAAGCTCCGGACCATAGGAGAAAAAGGTATCAAAATTCTTCACCTGTGTAAGGTATCTTGGATTTAAGCGAAGGATATCCTCCGCCGTCATATCTATAATAGTCGTATAGCCTGCCACGACACTGAGCCAATCTTCTTTCTTGACATCCTTGCACTTTTTCCCATAAATAATGCCCAGTTCTGATTCACCCGTTGTTTTTTGGGACTGCAGCGGCAGGCGAATAGACTCGCCTGTACCAATAATCGTGGTATCAAACTTCGCAAAGCTCGCAGGACGTCCTGTTGGCGCTTTTTCCGCAAGATCTCCGGCATGATCCGCATAGTTCAGGCCAATGCCCCAGATCTTACTTGGGTGACGATAGAGCGGCGCAAAGGCAGCATCCTTTTTAGGAATAGCATTTATCTTCTCTGTCTTTGCCCTGCCACCATGATTGTACCATTCCTTCATCTCCTCCAATACGCCTGTACAAATGATTTGAAACATATCTTCAGGCCAGCTTTTGCCGAACGCCTCATTCAGCACCGCTACAGGCACAACTCCTTTGGCAGTTACTACCGTAGCTGTTTCTTTTCCTTCCAGATGGATTGTAGCAAGTCTCATGCTCTTACGCCCTTTCTTTATGCCGGAATCTCCGGTCTTGTATTTTATACGAAAATTGTACTTTCTTTATCCTTCAACTTCATCCAAAACTGTCTTGATTCTTCCTGCCAAACCCGGAATCTGCCTCAATGGTATTGCGCATACAGCTACGCGGATACCCGCTGCCAAAGGCACAATATAGATATGCTGCGCATGCAGCTTTTCACATACAGCGTCTGGTTGTTTGGCAGGAAGGGAAATAAAGAACCCGGCGACATACGGTATATAAGACAATCCGCATGCCGAAGCTTCTTGCATGAAAAGATCCGCGCGTGCCTTGATCATTCTGTAATAGGTATCGCGCTCTCCCTCGATAGCCGACAAAAGATTCGGATTGCTGTAAACCTTTGCCAGGGTCATCATGCATGGCCGATTGATATTCGACCATGTAGCACGGCTGGTATACTGATTGATATAGAAAAATTCCCGGATGATTTCCTCATTATCTGAAATACCTATCATCGCCCCCACACGCTGGCCATACATCGTAAATCCCTTCGACATGCTGTACTGCACGATAGCCAGCACGCCTTCCGGCAGATGGCTGAGTGCTTGAAACACATCTCTGACTTCATCCTTATCGCCTGCATAATCCAAATAGGCAACATCCAGGAATAGAATCACCTTGACGCCTGTTTCTTCACTTACATGTCCGGTCATCCTGACAACATCCTGCATTTCTTTCTTTGACAGGCTGTATCCTGTAGGATTATGCGCCGGTGTATTGATAATAACCATAACACTATCCTGCGTTGCAGCACATTCGCGGATTTTAGTTTCCAATGCAGCCGTGTTATAGTGTCCATCTGGTGTCAGCATCCTATAGGTATCGAGTCTGCGGTTCATATCTGCGCAAAGAAGCTTATACGCGGACCAGTACCATTCAGCCGTAAGAACGGCATCACCTGCACTGGTATAATTCCACACAGCATGATGGATTCCACCTGTACCACCAGCCGTAGCAACTGCCGAAATGTGCCCTTGTGGTCTGGTTTTCCCAAAAGCAGCTTCTATGACCTTATCCAGATATTCCGGTACGCCGGCGATAGGTGCATAAGCTATAAGTTCCCGTGTCGAAAGACTGCGATAAACTTTTTCTACCGTTGGCAGACATACGAGGCTTCCATCCTCGTCCAAAATAGCCCCCTGCGTGCCATTGATGACCTTATCCGCACCTATACAGGCAATATCTCTGGCTGCGGCGCCTGCAGCGCCAAAAATCTTATCTTTGGCAATTTTCCCTTTTGCATGCGGAGCAGCAAAGCTCTTGAACATTTCTATTATCCCCTTCCAAGTACAGCACAAATGTATTGCAGCTGGCATCGTTTCATTACCAGCATCTTCCTGTACTTAAATCATAAATGATTCTATTATATTAAACTAATACATTTTTTAATATATCATTATACAAAATACAATATGATTCGACTCACAGAAACTATCCATCCATCTTCCTGTAGAAAATCAATCGTAACTCTTGGCATACCCCGACTGAATAACAGCATCGGGAAGCTCTTTTTCCCAACGCGCTACCACAAGGGTTGCAATAATATTGCCCATAAGATTGGTCACGGTACGCCCCATATCCATAAAACGGTCAATTCCCATGAGCAGTGCTAATCCCTCAACAGGCAGATTAAATGCCGCAATTGTACCGGTAAGCACAACCATTGCAGCTCCATATACACCAGCAATGCCTTTTGAAGTAATCATCAGGGTAATGAAAATCAACAGCTGTGTTGCCAGATCAAGCTCTATTCCATATACCTGGGCAATAAATAAAACTCCAATGCAATAATATAAAGTACCTCCATCCATATTGAAAGTATATCCTGTAGGGATTACAAAATTAACTATATGCTTCGGCACACCAAATTTTTCCAAATTCTTCATTACAACCGGCATAGCAGCCTCACTGGAAGATGTAGTGAACGCTAAAATAATAGGTTGCCTGAATATCCGAATAATCTGGAAAAAATTTATATGGCAAAGCGTACATGCCACAAGAAGAACCGTAACAATAAACGCAAGAAGTCCTCCATAAAGCGTCAATAAAATCTTCCCTAATGGTATAATCATACTAAGACCATATTTGCCAATAGTGAACGCCATGAAGGCAAACACGGCAAACGGCGTAAGCTTCATTACATAATTCGTTACCTTGAACATAGCCTCCATTAACGAACTGGCAATATTCACCATGATTTTCCCTTTTTCTCCAATGTTTGCAATTGCTACACCAAGAAAACAGGAGAAAAATACAATTTGCAGCAAATTTCCCTTTCCCATGGCTTCAATCGCATTTGTAGGCACTATGTCAATAAAGGTTTGCAATATATCTACCTTTTGTTGTGTGTATTGCGCCACGGCCGAAATATCACCTGCAGGTCCGGCGCTCACACCGATGCCTGGCTGGACAACATTGCCTAAAATAAGCCCGTAAAGCAAAGCCACCGTTGTTGCCAGCTCAAACCAGATAATCGCCTTGATTCCTAAACGTCCCATTTTCTTGAAATCGCCAACACCTGCAATCCCCAGAATCAGACCGGAAAATATCAACGGTACAATAATCATTTTTATCATCCGTAAAAATACATCCCCAATTGGCTTGATTGCGACACCATAACTCGGGAAAAAATACCCAAAAATAATTCCCAGTACCATGCCTATGACAATCTGGTTAGCCAACGGCATTTTTTTCTTTTTGATTGTCTTTTCCCCCGCTTGAGATTCAATCAATATAGCTTCATTTTCCATGGTCCTTTTCACTCCTCATCGTATAAAGCAATAAAAAAACACATACAGTCAAAAATGTACTTACTTTTTTTAATCCGTATTTCCCTAAACAAAACTACAGCTGTAAAGAGCTCTTACGCTTAAAATCATAGATGATTCTATGATTTTAAGCTAATACCTGTTATGATATATCATTATATAAAATATAATATAATACCCACTTCCATTAGACTTTATTTGTAAAATAGTATAGAATATCCTCATAAACCATTACGACTTGTAAATGCATCACATATATAAAAAGACAATACCATTTAATAGATAAGTAGAAACAGGAGATAAAAGTGTATGGAAAAAATCATGGAATATATCATGACCATCTGCGAAGAAAAAAGCTTTTCCCGCGCTGCTACAAAACTTTTTATCTCTCAGCCCTCCTTGAGCGCTATGGTAAAACGGGAAGAAGACCGTTTAGGCCTTTCTTTGTTCAATCGGAATATAACTCCTATCCAACCAACCGCAGCAGGCGAATGTTATATCCAGGCAGCCAGTCAAATCAAGTCTGTCGAAAACCAGCTCCAGACTTCCCTGAACCGGTTGCGGGAAATCAAGCACGGGACACTCTCTATTGGAAGCTCAGCTTTTTTTTGTGCGCATATTCTTCCCTCTTTAGCTATACGATTCCAAAAAAAATATTCCGAATATGGAATAACTATTCTGGAGGGAAACAGCCGTGAGCTTTTAAACTACCTTCACAATGGAACAATCAACTTCATTGTCGAAGTAGAAAGTTACAGCCCGGTTCTATATGATAGCCTGGTACTGCAAAAAGAAGACATAATTCTTGCGGCTCCGGCAAAATTTTCAATCAACGCCTCTTTGGCTTCTTATGCGTTATCACGTGAAGACATCATAAGCGGCCATTTCCAGGATTCTTCCTGCAAATCTGTAAGCCTCAAGAGATTTTCCCAGGAACCTTTTATTCTGTTGAAACAGGGAAATGATTTAAATCGGCGGGCATTGCAAATGTTTCACAAAAATGGCATTGAACCTAAAGTCGCCATGTATCTGGACCAGATACAAACTTCATATTTCGTAGCCAAAGACGGCAGAGGTGTTGCCTTTATCCGTGCCAGCATGCTGGAGCACCTTGAACCTACAAATAAACTGGTATTTTATAAAGTCCAGAGTAAATTAGCTTCACGTTACGTACGTCTTTTTTATAGAAAAAAGGGGGCATTATCTCATATAGAGGAAATGTTTCTTGATTTTTGTCGGGAAGAATCACTATCTCAAACATAAAAGAAAGCTGGCAGAGAGTTTTTCCTCATCTGCCAGCTTTCTTTTATGCTTTTAAACAGGTCATTGCATGCATGTTTTCTTATATTTTAAATACATTCCATAGACAACAGCAACAAACGTCAGCGGCCCAGGATCCTAGGCCACCTGGTGCAAGGCATCCCAATCTGCCAATACAAATTAAGCCTTGATTCTACGGATTCTGCTGTCATAAATGAATCTGTCCATCAGTAAACATCTTTACATATGCATTTTTATAAAACGCCTTGACAATCCTCTACCAATTGTCTATAATCATAAATAATCAAATCAAACCATCGGTGATGACGGAAAAAAGTAATCCATTATCTTCTACACAGAGAGCTGGTAGTCGGTGCAAACCAGTTGGAAATATTGGATGAAGTTCCTTCCTGAGCTGCAGGCTGAAATACAGTAGGCCGTGCCGTATTGTCTGCGTTACAGACATAGAGTAAATCTTAGGATTAAACAGGGTGGTACCGCGGCATTTTCGCCCCTCATGGTACTGCTCTTTTTTATTTTCCCGAGATCCATTGGGTGGTACCACGGTAATAATCGTCCCTTACAGCAGGGGCGATTTTTTTATTTCATGGCCGGCATGGAATAAAAAAAACAAATACATTTATTTTAGGAGGCCCTCATGCATATTTCATTCATCATTGTCTGCTGCTACATAGTCCTGCTTTTTATCATAAGCTATTACGCCCGACGCCGCTCAGCCGGCACCGCAACCAACTACGTACTTGCGGGCCGTCAGCTTACTGTGCCGCTGATCACCGTATCGATTGTCGGCCTTGCCGTCGGTGGGGCATCCACCATTGGTGTAGCCGAACAGGCCTACAAAGTCGGGTTATCCGCCGGCTGGTACACGACCGCCTGGGGTATCGGCGCAATCGCTATGGGTATATTAGTCGCTAAAAAATACCGTGAACTCAATATTACAACCATCCCTGAGCTGCTTGGCCGCTGTTACGATAAAAAGGGGATGATCGCCGGCATTGCCTGCCAGATTGCAATCCAACTGGTAATCATGTCGCTCCAGTACGTTGCCGGCGGCAGTATCCTTTGCGCTTTACTGCCGGAAGTGTTTACGATGACAACCGGCATGCTGACAAGTGCTGTCGTGTTTATTGGCATCACTTCTATCGGTGGTATGTGGTCTGCCAGCTTATCGAACCTGTTGAATGTCAGCCTGAAATACATGGGCATCATCCTCGCGACCATTGTCGGGGTAAAAGCCGTCGGCGGCCTGCATACACTTGAAATGCAGCTGCCAGCCAACATTCCCTATATGGATTTCTTTGATGGTGTAGGCATCCTTGGCATTATCACCTGGATTACAGTACTGGTAACTGTGAACTTATCCCTCCAAAGCATCATTCAGATTTCACTGGGTGCAAAAGATGTAAAAACCGCCCAACGAGGATTTATCATTGGCGGTTTGATGATGCTGCCAATTGGCTTCGTCAGCGCTTTGATGGGTGTCATTGCCAAATCCATGTTTCCAGATGTTACACCGGCCTTGGCACTTCCCATGACCATCATGTCCCTTGATCCCGTATTGGCTGGAATCACATTGGCCGCACTTTGGGCAGCCGATGTATCGACCGCCTGCAACCTGCTGCTGAGCTCAGCTACGCTGTTCTCGCAGGATATTTATAAAAAATTCTATAATCCAACGGTAAACGAAAAAGTTTTTCTCAGAGTAACGAAAAGCGCCGTTATTTTTATGGGTATACTGACACTAACCTTAGCTATGACGATCAGCGGCATTATTTCTACCCTTATGATTGGCCTGAGCCTGACTGCCGCTTTCAGCGTAATTGTTCTGTTCACGCTATTTGCACCACAATATTGCCGAAAAAACTCTGCCTTCTATACGATTATGGCAGGTGTTATCGTACTGATTCTCTGGCAAACCGTTCCTGCCAGCCATATTGTCCCTCACGTTATCTATCTGGAATGGCTGGCATGCCTTGGAAGCTTCTTTCTTACGTATGTGTTTGACCGTGAGCCAATCGCTGACAGTGAATGCGCCTAAAATACAAATACTCCGGTGATATGCACGCATATTCCCCAATTTTAACCTGGCTGGATACTATTTTCTTCATGTGTTAAAGTCTTTTTCACATAAACCCGGACATCATAAAAGGTGCTGCCTGCTCCTTTATCCGTAATCCGCTGTGAGGTCAGCGCATTGACCGAACGGTTGCCCGGAGCGTGGCTGAGCCACCATACGCCTTCCGTTACAACAACGCCATGGGGAATTTTAAAGGAACATTCCAGCCAGAACCTGACTTCACCTCGGTCATTCCAGGCAGTAACCAAATCGCCTTCTTGCAACGAAAGGGCCTGCGCATCCTCCGCGTGCATGAGCAGTTTCATATTCTGTGTACGCTGCAATTCGGCTCTTTCATTGAATGACGAATTCAAAAGACGCGGATCTGGTGCATTGATGAACCAGAAATCCCCTTTATCGCCATGTGGCGGAATATAATGTGGCAGAGTTTCTTCTTCTGCCGGATTATATAACTCGATTTTTCCGGAGGGAGTACAAAATTTCATTTTTGCCCTGGCATCCACCAGCCATTCGACAGGTTTCCCCGCTGTAAATTCTTCCCACTGCCTTTCTGTAAGGAAATCCCTGGCTTTTTCCGATACCAGCGAAACCAGTGCATCTGCAGACAATGTAAAAAATTGATCTTCCATCCCCATAGCCTTAGCCAAAAGCTGAAATACCTCCCAGTTGGATTTGGCCTCTCCCTGCGACGGAAGTACAGGTTTAGCCTGCTGGAGGCCATAATTCCCATAAGCACAATATACATCGCTCTGTTCAAGAGAAGTCACCGCCGGAAGTACGATATCGGCATATTTTGCCGTATCCGTCATAAAACGTTCATGCACGACCGTAAATAGGTCTTCCCGTTTCAGCCCTTCCAACACCTTATTTTGATCAGGAGCAACCGCCGCCGGATTCGAATGATAAACATATAAACTATACAGCGGCTGCTTCGCGTCCAATAGTGCATCTCCCAGCCGGACCATATTGATTCTGCGCGTAGGATAGGGAAGAAAATCTTCCCTTACAACGACCTTTTTATCAAGAATCCTGGAGGTCGGTACAGAAGCTAACAGCCCCCCGCCTCTCTTTTTCCAGGCTCCGACAAAAGCGGGTAAGCAGACAATGGTTCTCACCGTCATCGCTCCATTCGTATAACGCGAAAGACCGCTTCCCAAACGAATGAAGGGGGCTTTTGCGAGAGCATATGCCCTCGCCACCTCCTCAATTATTTTTACAGACACACCGGTGATTTCCGCCACCTGTTCCGGTGCATATTCTGCCAGAACAAGTTTTGCCAGCTTTTCATAGCCTGCTGTATATTCCGCCAAAAATGCTTTATCAGCAAGATTCTCTTTTAAAATAACGTGCATCATTCCTAAGGCCAGCGCTCCATCCGTTCCCGGGCGCACAGCGATAAACCTGTCTGCGTTTTTAGCTGTCAGATTTTCATAGGTATCGATGACCCAAACCCTGCCACCTTTTGCTTGGGCTTTACGGACATCCTGCAAAAAATGAATATTGGTGGCCACCGCATGGATGCCCCATAAGATAATAAAGTCACTTTCAGCACATTCCTGTGGACGTATGGAAAGCGTGTTCCCCATAACCGACTCCCAACCACAGCCTTTGGCTGGCGCGCAAATTGTCCGGTCAAGACGGGCAGCTCCCAGGCGATGAAAAAAAGCCTGACCTGTATGCCGCTGAACAATCCCCATCGTTCCGGCATACGAATATGGCAAAATCGTCTCTGCGCCTTGTTTCCCGATGATCTCTTTCCACTGCTCTGCAATGCGGCGAATCGCTTCCTGCCAGGATATCGGACGAAATACACCGTTGCCCTTCTTGCCCGTACGCAGCAGCGGCGTCTTCAGGCGCAAAGGTGAATATACGGTTTTTTCATAATGCGCCATTTTAGGGCAAAGCGTACCACGGGTAAACGGATGCATCGGATCCCCTTTTACTTTTACGACTTTTCCCTTATCTACTTCGATCAGCAGGCCACAAGTATCCGGACAATCATACGGACATACGGAACGAAATGTTTCCATGCAAAAACCTCCCTGCGATTTTGTTTTCGTTAAAAGCATTCCTTTTTTCTTTTAATTTGACAAAAACTATGGGAATCCTTCCTGTTTATTTTTACCCGGCAAACCTTTACTAGCTTTACCTGCTTGTTTTATCCATCTTTTATATAAAACCTTTTTTATACGGCAAAGGCTTCTGCTTTTCATAATAGCAGAAGCCTTTGCCGTAATTTATAATCTCTTCCTATACAGTAAATTCGTATTCCGTAGTATAATAAATTACAAGAAAATTTTTATTTCAATACATCATTCGCGGCAATCCACTCCGACCAGCTTGTTTTATAGTTATCCGCATGGTTTGCCTGAACATATTTGTAAAACCATTTTACCATTCTGGCTTTATCATTGTAATAATCGGCCTTCCAATCATCTTTTTTCGGATTTTTAACCGTATAGGCAACATAGTTTCCGCCAATCATATGTTCCCGTTGGAGTATATCCTCAAACGACAGGGATGGATTCTTCATCATATCCACCATAACCATATAAGCCGTTGTACGCCCTACACCAGCTTCGCAGTGGAAGTGAAGCCAGGCATCTGCCGGCAGGTTCTTATAAAAACCGATGAACTGATCCACATACGGAGTGGCCGGCCACACATGGTCTGTAGCCGTAATACGATAATAGTTGATACCCTCGGACTGAGCAAGCTCTTCCTCTGTCATAGCCTGCTGTACACGGATGCTTTTTGGCTCCTGCGCCAGCTTTTTCTTCGTAAGTTCAGAAACGATAACTTCTTTGTTCAAAGCGTTTTTGATACGGGAATTTTCATCCTTACGAATCGCATTGCTGCTCTTTTTATCCACATTGCCCCAGTCACGTAAACCATAAAAGCTCACAGCATCATTATTAAAAAATCCATGAGATTCCTGACGAAGATCGACATCATAAATTGGTCCCTTCGCTACCGTTCTGAGTTCTTTTACCAAAGCTTTGAATTCACCAACAGAACACTGGGCACTGCCGGAAATATTGAGTGTATCCAGTCCTGCACGGGATGGTATGTAATTTTCCCGGAAAAATTTTATGTATTTCTTGTCAATCGGCTGATAAGCAGACTGGCAGGTACGGAAGTTGCGTGGCAGAGTATTTTTATTCGTCGTATCAATGCGCCAGATATATCCCGTATAGTCCGGCGTATAGGATTCATAACCATGTTCTTTCGTCCACTGGCTGTAAGACTTCTTGAGTTCAGGATTTGACTTTACATAATTATAAAACTGCTTGACGAACTGGTACCGCTCAATATAACCCTTACGTCCCCAGTTTTTCTTGCTATCGGGAATTTCACTGAGATCAACGATGCCAATAAGTGCCTGACGCTTGATAATATCCTGGAAGCTTACCTCCTGGGCATTCTTTAAGATATCGTGCATAACCATGAAAATGGTTGTACGCCCCATACCTGCATAGCAATGATAGTGGAGCCAGGCATCTGCCGGCAGCTGTTTATAGAACTCGAGAAAACGGTCTACATCGGGATCATCGGGGCGAAAATGATCCTGCAGAGCGAGACGGAAATAGTTTGCCCCATGGCTCCGGACCATCTGTTCTTCCGTACGTACCTTACCAGCATTAACCTCTATGGGTGGACCTACCTTATTGGTATTGTCGTCGAAGGTATAGACCTCTATCGGCTGCTGTTTAAAAGCATCCCTGAGCTGATCTTTTTCAAGATGAAGAATAATGTCCTGTGTACGACCATCATTGCCCCAGTCGCTCGCGGCAAACCAACTTACCGACATACCGTCGAAATAGCCATGCGATTCCGCCCGCAAATCGATATCATAAACCTTATTTGCATTTACCGGAACTGCCAGCAATACATTTTCGAACTCTTTCTCAGAGCATGTACTGCTGGCCGAAACATTCAAATGATCCATACCCTTGCGCGAAGGCAGTACGCCGTCCTTCGTAAGCCCCTTGAAGAGGTCATTGCCCATGCGGAAGTTGCGCGGCAACTGATCCTTGTCATAACGATCGACTTTAAGCGCAAGCTTTGGGGCCTTGAAATCAACCGTTTCATCCGGTTTGACATCTTTCGCGTAGACAACTGCTGCTGCCTGCATAGCCATCATAAAAGCCAATGCCATGGACAACAAAGATTTCTTGTACCTAAACATATTTTTTTCTCCTTTATGTTGATTTATGAAAACACGAATTCAATGAACCTGCCAGATTGAAACATTATTTTTAGGCTAATAAGAATGTGAAACTGCAAAATAACAAAAAAATCCAGTGAGCCAATAGTGTGTATGAATCCATGCTTCCTGCTATAAATGTACTGCTTATTGTTCCCAGTAAGCCTATATCGAATGAAACGCACTTAAAACTTCGTTGTAAATTTCACATATACGCTGCTGAGATTCTGGGATGCCATAGCTTTCCCACTCTTTAAATTATTGCTGACCGGATTATTCGAGCCCCAATATCTGAGAAGCTGTAACTTGGAATTATTACTCGTCGCATAACTCAGGATAGTGGCAAAGCCTTTGTAACCGTACGAATCAATATAATCATCAAAACTGGTATAACTGCTGTCCATAAAGATATTCTGATCAGCTTCAAGCCATTCCAAGGTAGCTCCCCATGTACCAGCTTTCTTTGCCTTTCCATAATTAAGATCGAGTACATACGCCTTCGTTCCTGCTTTAGCACCTGTATAATCATATCCATAAGAATACCCGTTCATAGCTGGTTTGTCATTATTCATATTGCGGACATATTCACCAGCCACCCAGAATTTTCCGGTAAGCGGTGCTTCACCATACACACCGATATACTTTTCTGGCTGCTGTGAACCATAATAGATACCGGCAAAAGCATCTTTGCTGAAACTATGCTTATAATCAATAAATTTCAGTAAACGTGTCTGTGAAGCAGGGTCCGTATTCTGTGCAATATCGTTCACAAGATAATCCTGCGAATCACGACCATAGCAAATCTGTACCCAATCGCGCGGAGTAACAGAATATTCTGCCAGTACTGCATTGACAGCTCCCTTCGAAAGCCAGAGACCTTCACCAATTTCAGCTTTCATAGTACCCACTCTAAGCATAAGGTTCTTATTAAATTCCTTGCTCACATTTGCGGCTTCGAGTTTGATTTTATTCTTTTCTGACGAATATTTATAAGAAGACGATTTCTTTCCTGCACCGGCTTTTTCTACCCAGGAAGGTTCCGAGGTCGTAGACTTGAATTTCAGTCCCATATTGACATGGTATCCATCACCGATATCAGCATCTCCATAGAGCTTGAATTCCGACTTCAGCTTGGCATACCCTGTAGAATCTGCCCAATAGCCGCTCTTGGTAGCACCAGACCATTTTACATTTTCCTTTTTGTTATTTTTCTTTAGCTGTTCCTTCGTCGCCGTTTCACTCTTCTTGACGGTTTTAAGTTGGGACTCCAGATCATTTAGGCGCTGTGTAAGATCAATGATTTCCGCTTCTACGGATTGTTTTGAACCCGTCTCAACCCCATTACCGGCCTCTTTTGCTTCTTGCGCAGAGGCAGGTGCCATACCACCTGCGAGATTGACTGCGAGACCGGCCGCTACCATACAAGCCAGCATTTTTTTTCTTTTCCCCGAGAAACTATGCATTTCTTTTCCTCCATATCCTTTTTTAGATTGATATATTTTATACTTAAATAAAGCATATCTACCACACGCAAATCATTCCTTGGCAGTCGGTTTTGATTATCTATTAGAATGCATTTTTAAGGCAAACTGTGCACGTCATATAGGATTTATTTTTTCATTCATGCAAAGCTGAATTTTGCAAATATTATTATTATACTTTCGTAAATAAGCAGACTTAATTCACAGCATCTCCCCCCTTATGCTGCTTCATTTTTTGAGAAGCAGTCCTTATCATTTAAAAGTCTGGAAATCTTAATCCCTAAAACCGCTGCTATTTTCTGTGCTTCGATAATATCAGGAAAATATTTATTATTTTCCCAATCACTAATTGTAGTCTGTGGAAATCCTGTTTTTTCTGACAGCTTTGTTTGTGAAATTTTTTTGGCATGCCGAAAATTTTTCAAATTTTCTCCAAATGTCATTTCAATTCCCCCTTTATATTGATTATACCGATATGTCGTTTATAAGTCAATGCTATATCGGTAACTTTTTAAAGCTATTTATGTTAAAATAACGACAGCACGTTAAAAAGGAGATACATTATGGATATCACCGCAAAAATTGCCACAAGAATTATCGAATTGTGCAAAGAAAACAATATTACGATCAATAAATTGGCTGATTTATCAGGATTGACTCAATCCACATTAGACAGTATCGTGAACGGCAAAAGCCGCAATCCTCAAATCATTACAATTTATAAAATCTGCAACGGCCTTCATATATCATTGGCTGAATTTTTTTCTGATAACGAAGGGATTGCCACCTATGGTACTAAAAACGATGATAGTGATTTACCAAGACCCCTGCAGCAAGAGATTGATTTAATCAGAGATTATGTAATCCATAAATACCATATTAAAAATCCTAAATAGAGTTACGAATTCACTACGATTTATAATTTTTCCCTTGATTTTCCAGTATTTAACAGACTGGCTTGTTTTTTAATTTAGATTACCTGCTTGTTTCAATATGACCAATAAAGCCTGAACTCCAATCTAAGGCCTCAGCCTATTAAAATATGATTTGCAAAGAAATTTTTACAAAATAAAAATAAGCCTTGTAAACAGTCAATATCTGCTTACAAGGCTTATTTAAAAAGCCAAACCATATTACAGGCAAAATCTATTCTTGAATATGATATTTCATTACGATCCTAGTGAATATAATAATTTCAGAATATTTTTATATTCCTAAATTGCAATAGCAAATTGAACACTATGGTAAAATGCCAGTGATCTCAAGCGATATAAAGGTTATCGAGAAAAGCGTCGAACAATTCTTCTGGCGTCTGGTAGCCGAGTCGCTTGCGCGGACGGCTATTCAATTCATCGGCAAACCGCAATATATCTTCTGGAGTATATCTCTCAATAGAAACACCCTTTGGAATATATTGACGCAAGAAACCGTTATGCCGTTCGTTTACCGGGCGCTCCCAGGAAGAATAAGGATGGGCAAAGTAAATGGAAGATCCCCAACCCTCGACTACGGCAAAGTCTTCAAATTCAGAGCCGTTATCGGCTGTAATGCTTTTGAAGACTGAGCTAAATCGCTCGCCATATTCAGCCTGTAACCCTTTCATTGCGTGGATGACGGACGCACTGTTTTTGCCTAGGATGCGAATTGCCAAGTAATTATTGGTAACACGCTCAACCAGTGTCAAAATAGCCGCTTCTTTGCCACTCTTGCGCCCGATTACTGTGTCAGCTTCCCAATGGCCGAATTCTGTGCGTAAATCTACGATAGCGGGACGCTCGTCAATGCTGCGGCCTTTTAGTCGCTTATGCTTACGGTTTCCTTTTTTGCTATGCTTTCGCTTGAGGATTTCGGGCAACTCGAAAAGGGATAGCGGTAAATTCCCAGCAATGATTTCGTTATATAAGGTTTTTGTGCACACCATCCCAGTTGCTGGGAAGCTACGATGCCGACGAGCATAGCCTACGCAAGCATCTAAAGACCACTTTTGCGTCCGGATTTGTTTAACCACCCATGCAACAAACTCTGAACAACGTATAATATGATGTGGCCGTCTGCACTTCATTCGATTCATTTCATATACTGCAAGGCCTCGTTTGGCATTGTACTCTGGCGCACGCCCTCTATGGCTTTTACGTAGCGGAGTCCCGCGGCGCAACTCATACAGGATGGTACTTGGCGAACAGTTAATTTCTCGGGCGATTGCTCGAAGAGAGTATCCCTGCTTTTTTAGTTGCTGGATCGCTCCGCGTTCTTCTCGGCCTAAGTGCTGACCGCGTTTGCGTTCAGGTATTGCTGTGATATAATTATGGCAGTCCATAGTGATTGCCTCCTCGTTGGTTAATGGTTGTGTGAGAACTCCATTTTACCATTTGAGGAAAAAGTCGCTATGGTTTTTTTCTAGCTGTTCAATTTCATTTTACAATGAACCATATTTTTATATTATACTTTATCAATAGAAAAACTATATATGCGCTTCGACAGGATACCAACATCAACGATGAAAAAATAAGTTGGCCAGCACACTCAGCACAATACTGAGTACAATACAGGTTCCCATGGGAAAATACACTGAATTTCCGCCACTCTCCCATTTAAAATCCCCGGGCAGCCTGCCGAGCGGCAAAAACTTGCCGCCAAAGTGAAGGATAAGACCGATTACCACCAATACGATTCCTATATAAACCAAGGTCTTGCCAATATCATTAAAAAACATCCTATACACCTCACAGTTCGATACGTTCGCTTCTCACACTATTATAACATCAAAAAAAGCCGGAGATAAATTATTTCCTTTATCTCCGGCTCTTTAAATAACAGTCCTTTATTCGGATTTTTGATCCATAGTCGCCATGGAAGCAACGCGATCATTGTCATCCGTCTTCATGAGCGTAACACCCTGTGTATTACGGCTAATAACAGATATCTGATCAACACTCGTACGGATTACGATTCCCTCCGTTGTGATGAGCATCAGTTCCTGTCCAGGATGCACAACACGCAGGCCGATAACCATGCCCGTTTTTTCCGTAACCTTCATATTGATGATTCCCTTGCCGCCACGCGACTGGATACGATACTCTGAAGTATCGGTACGCTTGCCATAGCCGCACTCCGTTACCGTAAGGACCTCAGCATGATCCTTGAGTGTATCCATGCCGATGACCTCATCCATCTCCCGCAGCTTAATACCGCGTACGCCACGAGCCATACGGCCCATATCACGTACATCGCTTTCTGCGAAGGCAATCGAAAGACCATCCCGTGTACCAAGAATAACATGATGCTGGCCATCCGTGAATTTTACGCCGATGAGTTCATCACTGTCATCCAGATTGATTGCGATCAACCCACCCTTGCGTGTGGTATTGAATTCCGATAACCCTGTCTTTTTCACGATGCCTTTTTTCGTTGCCATAAACAGGAAACGATCCGGCTTATACTCCTTGACCGGAATAATCGCTGTAATCTTTTCACCGCTATCCAAAGGCAGAAGATTTACGATAGCCGTTCCCTTGGCCTGACGTGAAGACTCCGCTATATCATATCCTTTAAGATGATATACACGGCCACGATTCGTAAAGAACATGATGGTATAATGCGTTGTGGTAATCAGCAGATTCTCCACAAAATCAGTTTCCTTCGTTCCCATTCCGGCTATACCCCGTCCACCGCGTTTCTGATTGCGATATGTAGAAAGAAGGATCCGCTTAATATAATTATTATGCGTGAGTGTAATGACAACGTCCTCTTCCGCTATAAGATCCTCTGTAATCATCTCAGAAGTATCCCGCGTAATGATTGTACGGCGCTCATCACCAAATTTTCTTTTGACCTCTGCCAGTTCATCTCTTATGATCTGCAAAATCTTTTCCTTATCGGCAAGTACAGACTTCAACCATTCGATACTTTTCAATATCTCCTGGTATTCTTCCTCTATTTTTTCACGTTCAAGTCCGGTGAGACGCTGCAGCCTCAAATCAAGAATAGCCTGCGCCTGTTTCTCAGAAAGCGAAAAACCTTCCATAAGGGCTTCCCGGGCAATATCTGCGGTACGCGACTGGCGAATCGCTGTTATTACCGCATCCAGATGATCAAGGGCAATCGTCAGACCCTCAAGTATATGCGCACGTGCCTGAGCCTTGGAAAGCTCATACTGCGTACGACGGGTAATTACATTTTCCTGATGCTTTACATAATAATACAGCATCTCTTTTAGATTCAATATACGCGGTTTACCATCGACAAGTGCCAGCATTATGATGCCAAAACCATCTTGCAGCTGCGTATGCTTGTAAAGCTGATTTAAAATGACATCTGCATTCGCATCGCGGCGCAAATCAATGACCACGCGCATGCCGTTGCGGTCCGATTCATCGCGCAAATCCGTAATGCCCTCAATCGATTTGTCGCGAACGAGATCCGCAATTTTTTCTACCAGTCTCGCTTTATTTACCTGATATGGAAGCTCTGTCACCAAAATACGCGGCTTGCCATTCGACAGCGTTTCAATGTGCGCCTGCGCACGCATTTTTACTACACCACGGCCTGTAAGATATGCCGACCGAATGCCCTCTGTCCCCAGAATCATAGCTCCTGTCGGAAAATCTGGTCCTTTGATGACAGTCATTAACTCCTCAATCGTAGTATCCGGATTATCAATGAGCATAAGTACGCCGTCAATGACCTCTGTCATATTATGCGGTGGAATATTTGTCGCCATACCGACTGCGATACCGCCAGAGCCATTGACCAGGAGCTGCGGGAACTTTGCTGGCAGCACGGAAGGCTCCTTCAAGGATTCATCATAGTTCGGTACGAAATCAACCGTTTCTTTATCGATGTCCTGCAACATAAGCTCAGAAACCTTCGACATACGAACCTCGGTATAACGCATTGCAGCCGCTGGATCTCCATCCACGGAACCAAAATTACCATGCCCATCAGCCAGCATATACCGAATAGAAAAATTCTGAGCCATACGCACAATAGCATCATAAACCGAAGTATCACCATGCGGATGATACTTACCAAGAACTTCACCGACAATACGCGCCGATTTCTTATAGGGCTTTGTCGGTGTCATACCCGCTTCCTGCATTGCATAAAGAATACGGCGATGTACCGGCTTTAAGCCGTCACGGACATCCGGTAAAGCACGTGCGACAATAACACTCATCGCATAATCAATATACGAATTCCGCATTTCGTCCTCAAGTTGTACCGATACAACCTTCCCCTGACCAAAATCCACAATCTCACCTCAAAATCATATTATATCTTTTATCATGATATATTATATAAACAAAAAAAAACCAGCTCTTTATTATACCATTTTAACATAAAAAAGTCCACCAACGCCCATCAAATATGGGCGGGCGGACTTTTTATCCCCTTTTATTTATTGGCTATAATCTGGTCGTAGATATAACCCTCTCGTACACCGGAATCACTATAAGTAATAGTCTTGCTTCCAAAACGTTTGGCAAGCACATCTGCAATGACCATACCCGGAATAATCGTATTAAGCCTTTCTGGCACAGTCTTCATAAGGACGATGGTATCCTCCTGGCTGATACCATCATTACGGCAAAATCGCTGGATAATCTCATCCATACGTTTCGTATCGATTTCTGTATTATTTTTATCGAAACCAAAAAGCATATTATAAAGTGCCAAAGTGCCTTTAAACGTTCCCCCTACACCACAAATATTCAGATAAGAAACATCATCGAGCTCAGATTCTGTGTCCAGAATCTGACGAACCTCCAAACGGATATCTTCTATTTCCTCACGGCTTGGCATAATATCCTCCACATATTTCGTATGCAGGGACAAGGAACCCAGCAACAGACTCGTCTTGTTTACAATTTCGTGATTTTGATAAAAAACGACCTCTGTACTCGCTCCACCAATGTCTATAAGAAGGCCATCCTTTTCTTTGAGGCTGTGTGTCGCACCAATAAAATCAAATACTGCCTCTTCATCGCCGGAAATAACACGTACAGGAATACTGGTACGACGTACAATTTCCTCAACAGCTTCCTGGCTGTTCCTGGCATTACGCAAAGCTGCCGTCGTAAAAGCAGTTATTTCGGTAATGCGAAAGCTCTGTAAAAACTCTCTATATTCATTAAGCACTTCAGATACACGGTCAATTCCCGCCTGCTGCATGAGACCATTTTTCAAATACGCTGCAAGGCCAACCATATGCTTGCGTTTCATAAGCATCTCGATCCTGCCATGTTCAATCTGATAAATTGCCATACGTACAGTGTTGGACCCAATATCGATAATTGCATGAATCAAAAAGCCTTCCCCCCTATACTGAACATTTATTTTAAACAATACTTTCCTGATAAAAACAAAACCTTCTGAATACATTCTACAGGTATGCTCTGATTATACTACAAATTATTTCGTATGGAAAATCTTTTCTTAACTTTTGAAACCCGTACCGGTAAGAGGAATTACGACACGATAATTATCCGGCTTTCCATGCCTGAACACATGTAAGGCTCCAGCCAAAGCTGCAG
Organism: Megamonas sp. UBA1796; assembly: GCA_002319795.1. Classification (GTDB taxonomy): domain Bacteria; phylum Bacillota; class Negativicutes; order Selenomonadales; family Selenomonadaceae; genus UBA1796. The sequence goes on along the minus strand of DCFU01000052.1, from coordinate 14,695 downwards.
CTGAAGTTGGCTCTATATAGATACCATGATGTCCCAGATATTCCTTTGCTTTCAATATCTCCTCATCCTCTACCGCAATGACATCTCCCTGACTGTTCCTTAAAGCCTCGAGCATTTCCTGGAGACGGAATGGCTTACCAATACGGATTGCTTCTGCTATTGTAAAACCTTTTTCAGATTCCGGCAAACCATAAAAAGCCTCATAAAGCGGTGCACATTTCGTACTCTGGACAGCAACCAGATGCGGCAAACGTCCGATTTCCATAAAGCCATAATAAAGCCCCAACAACAAAGTTCCGTTACCAACCGGCATAAAAATATACTCCGGTACACGATTTTCCAACTGATGATAAATTTCATAAGCCATAGCCTTCATGCCTTCGTTGAACAGGGGATTATAAACGTGTGATGCATAATACGCTCCCGCAAGATTTTCCTTCACTTTCCGGCAGGTATCCATACGTCCTCCCTTTACCCGCCTTATTTTCGCACCATAACCCTTGATCTGCTCGATTCTTTTCTTTGAAATACCCTGCGGTACAAAAATCGTGCATTCTATGCCCGCTGCGGCCGCATAAGCCGCAATAGCCGCACCGGCATTTCCTGAAGAATCTTCTGCTATACGTTCAATACCCAACTGATACAATTCATTGATCATAGTACAGGCACCACGATCTTTAAATGAACCCGTTGGCTGCAGATTTTCCATTTTAAGCAAAAAAGTCATGTTATCTATTTTAATAGGCAATAAATCTGTCTTCGTCGCACCGATAGAAATATCATCACTGTATTTATCATCAGGATTTCTATAAATACGGAAAAACCCGCCACATTTGCATTTATAAGACATTGTATTCATTGGATATTCTTTTTTACATTTCTCACAATAAAAATGCATAATGACTCTCCTTTGGAAATTTTCTATAAAACTATAGTATATTACTTCTCTATGTGTTCTTTATCTCCTGCAATTATTTATAAAATATTCTGTATTTACTTCAATTCATTATCTTTTTTTTGAAAACACTTGAAATATGAATAAAAATCATGTATTATAGTTTGTGGGGAGCTACTACATCGTGTAGTAGATGGCAGAAGGTATAGAGGCATGGAAACGAGAGCGTTCGGTAGCTCTCGTTTCTGTTTTTATGAATAATTTTATAAAAATAGAAACTCATTCTCTCTTTTCCTTTATCTAAACCGGTTTTTATGATACAATCGTATTATATGAATGATATATGTATGAAAAGATAAATGGGCCTTTTTGGGGAGAGATTTTTCATGACAAATAAAATTTATGCTTTTATCGGTCCTCTGGCTTCCGGTAAATATATGCTTCTCAGGCAACTCATATCTATGGGACTTAACTACATACCAATTTATACGACACGTCAATTGACAAAAAATGAAACAAAAACGAATCTATATCATTATATCGATAAAACAGAATTTTTTAAACAGAGTTTTATCGTAAAAATCACTTATAAGGGAGACTATTACGGTATCCTGAAAAAAGATGTACTCGATGCGTTACAAACACATAAAATCAGTATGATTATACTTGATATTAACGGCATAAAACAGCTCAACAAGCTCTTAAAGAACAATCTTGATACTATTTATATTATGTGCGATTACATTACAATTGTCGAACGTATGCTGCGTATGGGATACACAAATGCAGATATCAAATATCATTTGGAATATGCAGAAAGCAATGGTGAATTCGATAGCTGGAAGACAGCTCAACATGTAATTAAAAACATTTCAAATCCACATACTGCTCTCAATCAAGTATTAGCAATTATGGGGCTTATGACAGTTTCTCCTAAAGAAAATTTCAGCACTTTAAATCAGCACCTTAAATAACGGAAATTAAAAAGCTGCATCTCAAAATGAGATGCAGCTTTTTTTGATGTTATTTTTCAGCAGCCTGTGCGCGTAAACGGGCAATTCGCTCGGCTGTAGCAGGATGTGTACTAAACAAACTGACCAGCATCTGTTTTGAATTAGCCAGCGGATTTATAATGAACATATGGGCCGTTGCCGGTGTTGCCTGTGCCATCGTACGTGCATTCTGTGCATAATATTCAATTTTCTCCAATGCAGAAGCAAGCGCGAGTGGATTACCACAAATCTCGCCACCACTATGATCTGCCTCATATTCACGTGAACGCGAGATAGCCATCTGTATAAGCATAGCAGCAATTGGGGCTACAATAATCGTAAACAGCATACCAAGCATACCGCCGCCATCATCATCATCGCTGGAACGTCCTATACCAAAAATAGCTGCCCACTGCGCCAGATTCGCAATCATAGAAATGACACCTGCGATGGAAGCAGCAATAGTAGAAATAAGCGTATCACGATGCTTGATATGTGAAAGTTCATGTGCCAGCACGCCGCCAAGCTCATCATACTGTAATGTACGCATAATCCCTGTTGTCACAGCTACCGCAGCATGCGAAGGATTACGTCCTGTCGCAAATGCATTCGGTATATCCGTATCTATGATATAAACACGCGGCATAGGGAGTTCAGCATTCGCCGCCAGATTCTGCACAAGATCATAAAGCTGCGGCGCCTGTTCAGGTGTCACTTCCCGTGCATCATAAGCCTTCAATACAATACTGTCACTATACCAATAGGTAAAGAAATTCATACCAAACGAAATCAACAACATAATCGCCGCTCCGCTTGAACCACCAAATGCACCTCCCACAGCTACGAGTATCCCCGTCAAAAGAGCCATGAGAATTGTCGTTTTAAACGTATTCATAATTGATTCCTCCTTTAAACCATAAAACCCAGGCTCACACCGCCTGATTTATTTTCCTTTTATTGATCAGCCAGCCTGCAAACAGCACTCCTACAGTAAGAGCTATTTTCAGCACAATGCCCGCAGGCTCAAGCACCGCACCCATTTCCTTATCCATGAGCATCATTTCAGCAGCTGTATAACCTAGAATAGCACCACCCGCATAAACCACAAGCGGAAACTTCGTCATAATCATAAGGAAAAATTGAGCCCCACAAAGTACAATAGGTATACTTATAATCAACCCTAATATGATCAGGCTCCATTTCCCTTCAGGAACCGTATTTGCCACTCCAGCCAAGGCTAATACATTATCCAGGCTCATAAGAAAATCCGCAATCAGGATTGTTTTAACCGCATCCCATAAAGTAACAGCCTGATGTAAGTTCTCATCTTCCCCGTCAGGAGCTTTGTCCGTAAGAAGCTTCACCGCGATATATAAGATAGCCAGCCCGCCGAAGAAACTGATATATGAAATTTCCAACAGCTCAACCGCAAATGCTGTACAAATGATACGAATAACTACAGCGCCAAGACCGCCAATCATCATAGCCTTAAATTTATGCTTTGTCAGATTCTTGCAGGCCATAGCAATAAGAATCGCATTATCCCCGCTGAGAATTAAATTCAGCAACATAATACTCCCCAGAGCAGCAAACCATTGAGCCGTAAACATACCTTCAAAAAGACCTTCCATTGACATATTCTCCTTTTTTTAAAGAAAAGACCCTGTTCTGCACACAAATAAATCGCATACAGAACAAGGTCTCGCTTACATTCCTCATGTCAGCCGCACCGGGGCAATCTGCCCGTGATGACGATGTACCGGCTGTTAGGCTACTCCCCTTGCAAAGAATCTTTCCTTTAGTTTTATCTACTTTTTTCAATATAACATAAGAAACCCGCCTTGACAAGAGCTAAAAGTCAAAAAATCAAATTTTTACTCCAATCAAATATCCAGATTACGGACCAGATTCGCATGTTCTTCAATAAACTGGCGACGTGGTTCCACCTTGTCTCCCATAAGCACAGTAAACAAATCATCCGCATCCTCGGCATCCTGCATATCTACCCGCAGCATGGTACGTCCCTCCGGATTCATAGTTGTCTCCCAAAGCTGTTCCGGATTCATTTCTCCAAGACCTTTATAGCGCTGTACCAGAATATTATCCCGTCCTACTTCTGTAAGCTTCTGCGCCAGCTCATTATCACTATAAGTATACCAATGCTGCTTTCCCTTACGTATCTGGTACAGAGGTGGCTGCGCGATATACACACGTCCATGCTCAATGAGCGGCTTCATATAACGATAGAAGAACGTGAGCAGCAGCGTACGTATATGGGCGCCATCGACATCCGCATCTGTCATGATGATAATCTTATGATAGCGGCTTTTGTCTAAATCGAATTCTTCACCAATACCATTGCCAAAAGCCGTAATCATCGTACGTATTTCTGCATTGCCGAAAATACGGTCTAAACGCGCCTTCTCAACATTAAGTATTTTTCCTCTGAGCGGTAATATAGCCTGAAAACGGCGGTCACGTCCCTGTTTTGCAGAGCCGCCTGCACTATCTCCCTCGACGATATAAATTTCAGCCTGTGCCGGATCCTTGACCGAACAATCCGCCAGCTTCCCCGGCAGGCTGCTGATTTCAAGCGCATTCTTACGACGTGTAAGCTCTCTTGCCTTGCGGGCTGCTTCTCTTGCTCTGGCTGCCATAATAGACTTTTCTAATATTTTCTTCGTGATTGCCGGATTTTCCTCGAAATATTCCGAAAGACCCTCGGTGACAATAGAATCGACAATACCGCGTATTTCGGAATTTCCCAATTTTGTCTTCGTCTGCCCCTCAAACTGAGGTTCACGTATTTTCAAACTAATTACGCAGGTTAACCCTTCACGAACATCTTCACCGGAAAGGTTCTCATCCGAGCTCTTGAGTACCCCCTGCTTACGGGCAAAATCATTGGCTGCACGCGTGAGGGCAATCTTAAAGCCAGCCAGATGTGTACCTCCCTCTTCCGTGTTGATATTATTAACGAAGCTGTATATATTTTCTACATAACTGTCATTATACTGCATAGCAATCTCTACAACCGTCGTATCCTTAGTTCCATTGAAATACACCGGCTCAGGATTAATAACTTCCTTCTTGCGGTTCAGGTGCTTTACAAAAGAACTGATGCCTCCTTCATAAAAAAAGATTTCTTTATGCTCTTTTTCCTCATCCCGTTCATCCGTAAGTGTAATCGTAATTCCCTTATTTAAAAAAGCCAGTTCACGCAAACGATGCTTGAGTATATCAAAATGATAAACTGTATCCGTAAAAATATTTGTGTCTGGCAGAAAATGTACTTTAGTACCAGACGCATCCGTATCACCGATTACCGTTAAATTTTTGCTGGTAATACCGCGGGCAAAGGAAATCGCATACGCATGTCCATCGCGCCTTACTTCCACATCCATGAAACTTGAAAGCGCATTGACAACTGATACACCAACACCATGCAAGCCGCCAGAAACCTTATAACCATCACCACCGAATTTGCCGCCGGCATGCAGCACAGTCAGCACTACCTCTACCGCTGGTTTACCGCTTTCATGCATATCCACCGGGATGCCGCGTCCATCATCGACAACCGTAACGCTGTTATCCTTGTGAATGGTCACTTCAATATGCGTACAATAACCTGCAAGAGCCTCATCTATCGAATTATCGACTACCTCATATACAAGATGATGCAGACCACGCTCCGAGGTGCTGCCAATATACATACCAGGGCGCTTTCGAACGGCCTCTAATCCCTCAAGTATCTGAATCTGCTCTGCACCGTAATCTCCCTCAACAGCAGATACTTCAGCACTTTTTTCATCCATATGGATCTCTACATTTTCAAAGTCAAGTTCCTTATCGGCTTCCTGCTCTGGAGTTAAATTTTCCTTATCCATCAAAATTCCGATTCCTCCATCGTATTTCCATATTTTTTATCTTTATCAAATAATAAACCGGCACGTTTCTTCAGAGTCAAAGAAGAAATAACCGATAAATAAATTAAATCATTCGTAATTACTATAGATTTCGGTTTTTTTTCCTTTAAATGGATAATCTTTCCTTCTGACTCCATATGTTCCAAATACATCTTATTCTTGTCCGAAAAAAAAGTATTGAAATTATGGATAGAAATGATATCCCGGATTGGTATAGCAAAATCGCCGCCGATATGCAAAAACATCTTTATGCCCCCTCATGATTTTTTACAGCATTCTTTTTCAGGACATCATAACGTTTTTTCGGCTTGAATTCCTTGGTATGATGCAAATCGTTCCGCAGGGAATACAGCGCCCTTTTTACCTTTTCCTCCGTAAGCTGCTCAGGAGGAATCGAGCGATAAAGCATCACCAGTGATTTTGCAGCAATACTCTCTGTATCTCCCCATGCTACATTTGCCGCTATTTTTTGCATAATACGCACCCGCTGTGTATTGACCATTTCCGGTGAACAATCGACATACTGGTGGACATCACTATAGCGTGCCCAGGGGATTTCCATAAGGATGCTGCGTATTTTTTCTTCCTTCTCCTGCCGCAGCTTTCTTTCACAAGCCGTACAATACATCTTATCCTTTGGACAAAAGACTGAACAACATTTACACCTATGCCATTCATTCTTCTTTTCGAGTTTTTCCAACCTGAGCTGCTTCCCATAAATACGCTCCAAAATTGAACGTAATTTTTCATTTTCCGCAGCGCTGCAAACCAATACAGCTTTTTTCTTTTCAGCCTCACTAAGCTTTACATGTTTTAAAGCGCGGCCAAGACTTTTTTCAGGCTGTTCTAATTCCAATTCAATTTTTTTTCTTTTGCTCGTACAAAAGCGTATTTCCTTGATACAGGATTCACCAATAAAAGAATTTATTTTTTTCAATATATCCATTTGCATCAGCATCAGCTGATTCGCCCACACAGGACTTTCTGCTGATAAAAAAAGCGTATCAAAGGAAACATTAACAGGATGAATATGCTCCGCAATTCCTGGACCAACAATTTTTTCCCAATAGAAGGAAATCAAATGTCCGCTATATTGCTTTTTGATTCCCAGCTTATGAAACAACTTAGGCAATATTGCATTGACACTCTGAAACTTTTCCATTCTCCTGGCCATATCCTCACCCCATTGTTACTTTCCCGCCATCTACGTGATAGTAGCGGCCAATGTGCTCTGCCGGAAAATAGCTTTCATCGGTAGCGGTAATTAGTGTCTGGATATTTTCACGCTGAATAAAGAAAAGAAGCTGCTCACGGCGGCTCCTGTCCAATTCACTCATGACGTCATCCAAAAGCAAGACCGGATATTCGCCTGTTTCCGAACGAAGAAACTCCAGCTCAGCAAGCTTCAGTGCCAATACTCCTGTACGCTGCTGCCCCTGTGAACCAAAGGAGCGCAGATTAATCCCGTTTACCTCGAGTATAAGATCATCACGATGTGGACCTATGCCTGTTGAACCACGTAAAATATCAATTTCAGCAGACTCCCGCAGCTTCTTATTATACCATGGAACAACATCATCTGTCATATTATTATCCTCTGCCCCATGGATATAATAATATATAGAAAGATTTTCCATATTAGCTGAGATTCTCCTTTGCATGAGATTTGCAAGCATATTGAACTTCTTAACAGCTTCAAGCCGTTTCTTGACAATATGTGCAGCACTTTCCGCGAGTTGGGTATCCCAAATTTCCAACATAGAACTTTTGGCCTTGTGCTCTCTGATACGTTTTAAAAGCGTATTCCTTTGCGTAACAATATGTGTGTACTTTACCAGCTCATGATAATAAGCTGGACTGGCTTGTGATATCTCGATATCAAGAAATCGCCGTCTTCCCACTGGAGATCCTTTTATAAGAAAAAGGTCCTCTGGGGAAAAAAGCACCACATTCATAGCGCCAACGAGTTCCTTGGTACGAATATTGCTGCCATTATAAAGAATTCTCCGCCGCTTTTCTAGTTTAAATTGAAATTCAAGACTATTTGCCACATCGAATCTGGTGAAATCCATTCGTATGCTTCCTGCCGTCTTTTTCCAATAAATCAGTTCAGACTCTGTATTTGTGCGATGTGAACGCCCCAGAGCAGCATAATAGACAGCCTCAATAATATTGGTTTTTCCCTGCGCATTCATCCCCAGAAAAATGTTGATACCCGGTGCAAATTCCAAAAAAAGTTCTGCATAATTTCGATAGTTTACAAGGTTTAACGTAGATACCTTCATTTTTATGCTCCCTGCTTTACGACACGCCAGGATCCCTTTCCTTTTACCTCAATGATATCTCCGTCTTTAAGCTGCCGGCGTTTAGCAGTTTCGATATTCCCATTGAGAGAAACCTGCCTGTCCTTCAGCAAAAAACGTGCCTGCCCTCCTGAATCAATACTACCTGTTATCTTTAAAAACTGACACAAGGGAATCGTATCCGTGTCGATTGTAATATTCTGCATATTGATTTACCCTCTCTTTCTCAAAAGAGCAGAAGCTGTCTCCCGTGCCTAGCTGCAAGTTAAACTACAGTTATTTACGTAATACTTCTGCTCATATAAAATTCTATTCTTATCTGGCAGTTCTTACCGGCGTAACGATATAAGTAAAAGTATCATCATTTTCCTGGCGAATAGCTGCCGGCGTAAGAGGGTCCCCTAAAGAGAAATAGAATTTTTTGCTATCGATATTTTTCAGTACATCTGTAACATATTTTGAATTAAAAGCAATTCGGATGTCGGGTCCATCAATAACGGACTCTACCTTCTCTTCAGCATTGCCAATATCTGGGTTATTCGATGAGATCTTTACCTGTCCATTACTAAATTCAAGACAAATGATATTGTATTCCCCTGCACGCGAAATCAGGGAAACGCGATCTACTGCCGAAAGGAATTCAGCTGTATCAAGGGTAACGCGTGTCTTGAAATCGGATGGAATGACACGATGATAATCCGGAAATTGTCCTTCAATCAGACGTGAAGTAAGGTAAACGTTTTTGAATGCGAAGCTGATCTGATTATAGGAGCAAGTGACCTGAACTATTTCTGGGATTTCTGAAACCATGATTTTTAAGAATTCGTTCAATATTTTAGCAGGAATAATGATATGTATAGCTCCCTCAAAGTTATCCAACGGTTCTTTTTTTACAGATAAACGGTGTGTGTTTGTTGCTGCCATCGTGACAACGGATTCTCCCACTTCCATATAGCAGCCTGTAAATACAGGCCGTGCCTCATCATTTGAACAGGAAAATACGGTTTTTTTGACAAGATCACGCAATTGGTTATCACGGATAGGAAACGAAATATTTCCTTCTAGTTGGTGGATAACTGGAAATTCATTAGCGGAAAGGCTCAACAAGGTAAAATTGGCTGTATTAGAATTTATTTTTACAATTTTTTGTTCACGTTCATAAGCAATATTTACATTTTCACCGGGCAGAGAACGTATGACTTCTTGTAAATATCGACCTGATAAGACAATGTCGCCTGGTGTTTCTATTTCTGCCGGAATTTTACAAATGATACCAATCTCATAATCTGTGGCCTGTAATTCAAGCATCTGTTCTTCGGCATGAAGATAGATACCAGACAGAATGGGCATCTGCGGTTTGCTGGCGACTGCTTTGGCGACGATTTGTATGGCTTGGACCAGTTCATTTTTTTTGCAGTTAAATTTCATTTTAAGGTTCCTCTTTCTTTATTATTACGTTTATAAAATATATAAAAAAATAGTAGTAATAGTCGTAGGGCCTGTGGAAATGTGCATAAGTCATTAAAACATGCTGAGTTATCCCTGTTTTGTTGGTGGATAACTTGTTGATAGAACAAACAAGGTTATCCACATAATCTCCTGGATAACCTTGTTTGTTATTTATCCACATTCCTTGCACAGGATAAACAGTGCCTTATCCCCATAATTACGCACTACATGCGTTCAATTCGCTGGATGAGTTCTTTGATCGTATTATCAAGCTTGGTATCCTCATTGCGTTGTTTGCTGATCTTATCATACGCGTGAATCACCGTTGTATGGTCACGTCCACCGAAGCAGGTACCAATTTGCGGCAAAGAAGTATCGGTTAATTCACGGCAGAGATACATAGCAATTTGGCGCGGAAATGCAAGATTATGTGTACGTTTCTTGGCATTTAGATCATCAATTTTAATTTTGAAATAAGATGCGACCATCTCCTGAATGACTTCTAAAGTAATTTCCTTGGTCTTGTTTGATGGAAATACATTTTTCAACGCTGCAGCTACCAGTTCGGTGGTGACAGGCTGATGATTCAGTGAAGCATAGGCAATAACACGCGTGAGGGCTCCCTCCAGCTCACGTATATTGTTATCTATGCGGCTGGCAATATAAACCATGACATCGTTTGGTACATTGAGGTGCTCTAAAAGAGCTTTTTTCTTAAGAATTGCGATACGCGTTTCAAGGTCAGGTGCTTGTATATCGGTAATGAGGCCCCATTCGAAACGTGAACGAAGCCGGTCTTCCAGTGTTTGTATTTCACGTGGATGGCGATCACTTGAAAGTATAATATGCTTATTCGCATCATGCAGGGTATTGAAGGTATGGAAGAATTCTTCCTGTGTATGTTCCTTTTTTGAGAGAAATTGAATATCATCAACCAGCAGAACGTCGATATTTCGATATTTCTGGCGGAATGCCTCCGGATTTCCATCACGGATGGAATTGATGAGTTCATTTGTAAATTTTTCACTTGAGATATATAAGACACGCATTTCGGGATGATTTTGCAATATTTTATGCCCGATAGCGTGCATGAGATGCGTTTTTCCCAGACCAACACCCCCATACATAAAGAATGGGTTGTATACTTTTCCTGGGGATTCTGCTACGGCCAGCGCCGCTGCATGTGCAAAACGATTCGAATTTCCGGTAACAAAGGTTTCAAAAACATATTTCGGGTTAAGGGAGGAGGAATCTCCAGGAGCTATTTGTTCAGGCATGTCACGTATCACTTGGATGTTAGAGTTATCATCTGTGTTGTTGTCCATGAGAGAGGTCTGTACAGGGACTTCTTCATTGTGTCTTGTAGCGGCCGGTTCTTTTGTCTGAGGTTCTTCGATTTCCAGGCTTGTTATGATGATATCCAGTTTTTTCTGCAGGATGGCGAAACTTGAATCCTGTAGAAAAGGAATGTAACGGCTGTCAATCCATTTTTTCGAAAAACTGTTTGGCGTACCGAGTTCCAATGTCGTTTCCGTTAGGGAGAGAGGGGCGAGCGGAACGAGCCATTGTTTACAAGCTGCCTCCGAAAGGGATTCCTGTACTTTGTTCAGGATCTGTTCCCAGAGTGCCTGTAGCTGCGTTTGTTCCATGAAAAAAATCCTTTCTGAAATTATTGATCTCATAAATATATATAAGCCGAAAAAGTGAAGAAAATAAGTTATCCACATTTTTATCCACAGGTGTGGATAACTTTTTTGTGGATAATATCCTGGGCAGAAAAAAAATACAAACTACCAAAAAATAAGTTCTTTTGTGGAAATTTGTAAGGTTAAAGGTTTTAAGAGGCAAAAATAGAATCAAGACTATATTATCAAAATCGGGGTAAGTTATCAACAGTTTTTGGTTTATATCAATAAAAAATACTTTTAATATCCACAGTTTCTTGTGGATAAAAGGCTTTAAAAATCTTGACACTGCCAGTCTTCTAGTCTATAATTTTTTATAGTTGGAATTTGTATTTAGTATAGTTATTGATGATTTTGACCAAGATTCGTCTTGTATATTGCAAGGAGGTGGCAAAAAGATATGAAGCAGACTTATCAGCCGAATAATTTATGGAAAAAAAGAACACATGGTTTCCGTGAACGCATGAAGACAAAAGGTGGGCGCATGGTTTTAAAGAATAGACGCGCCAAAGGGAGAACAAAATTGTCGGCTTAATATTAGGTCACTCCGGTGACCTATTTTTTCCATTTATTTAAGAATGAGGATGTTAAATGTTCAATTTACCGAAGCGGAGGATCCTGCGAAAGAATAAAGAGTTTCAAAAGGTATACCGTTACGGCCGTTCCTATGCGAACAGGTATCTTGTGCTGTACGCCTTTACGGCAAATGGGCCGGAAGGTAAGGTCGGTTTTGCGGCCGGCAAAAAGCTTGGCAACGCAGTTACGCGCAATCGTGTCAAGCGTCTGCTCCGTGAAAGCTATCGTTTGAATCAGCAGCTGTTAGGTCCAAAATATGATTTACTGTTGGTAGGCAGAAAGGCGGCTGTCGATGTTAAGTATGCTGTAATGGAGAAGGCTTTTCTCAGTTTGGTCAGAAAAGCCAGGGTTTTGGGACAAGAGGCGAAATAATATGGTGAAAATGATTTTCCTGCTTTTTATAAAATTTTACAGGATATATCTTTCTCCTTTAAAGCCGCCATCTTGCCGTTATATTCCGACATGTTCGGAATATGCTTTTATTGCAATTGAAAAATACGGGGCGTTAAAAGGAGGATGGCTGGCGGTCAAACGTATTCTGCGCTGCCATCCTTTTCATAAGGGTGGTTATGATCCTGTCCCGTGAAATAAGCAGTTGTGGCATTTTGATGAGATTTAGGATGTGATGATTTGGATTTTTTGTGGTCGTTTTTTTCCCCAATCGTTAAGTTTTTGCAGGTAATTCTTGATTTCTTTTATCATATTACCAGCGTAGTGGGCTTTGAAAATTATGGTTTTGCGATTATTTTGATGACGATTGTCATTAAAATGATTCTGTACCCTTTGACTGTCAGGCAGGTCAAATCCATGAAGGGAATGCAGGACATACAGCCTGAGATGAAAAAGCTGCAGGCAAAATACAAAAATAATCCCCAGCTTTTGCAACAGGAAATGGGTAAGCTTTATAAAGAGGCGGGCGTGAATCCGCTTGCGGGTTGTTTGCCGCTTTTTGCGCAGATGCCGATTTTGATGGGGATGTTTTATGCCCTTCGTGATTTGTCATATGTCGGTGATCCTAATTTTCTATGGATGACGACCTTATCTGCTCCGGATCCATATTACATTTTGCCAGTCTTGTCCGCTTTTACGACATTTATACAGCAGAAGCAGACAACGACGGAAATGAATCAGCAAATGAAGATGATGATGATTTTCATGCCGATTTTCATCGGCTGGATCAGTATAAGCTTTCCGGCAGGACTTGTGTTGTACTGGGTCACGATGAATATCATGCAGATTTTGCAGCAGTGGTGGATGTATCACGGTGAAAAGAATGTAAAGAAGGGGGCTGCCTGAATATGGCAGAGGTAGTGGAGAAGACTGGAAGAACTGTAGAAGAAGCCTGTGAGGCAGCTCTTACAGAGCTTGGTTTACCCAAAGAAAGTGTCACCTGTGAGGTACTTGAAGAGCCGTCAAAAGGTTTTTTGGGCATTATCGGCAGTAAGCTTGCACGCGTACGTGTTAGTGTCAATGAATTGACCCCTCTTGAGAAGGCGCAAGACTTTCTTAAGAAGATTTTTGCAGCTATGAATCTTGAATTGAAGCTTGAATGCGAAGAGAAGGAAGATGTTTATGTCCTGAATCTCATTGGTGATGATCTTGGAATTCTTATTGGGAAACATGGGCAGACGTTGGATTCACTTCAGTATTTGACGAATCTTGCGGCAAATC
>DCFU01000052.1:0-954 GCA_002319795.1 Megamonas sp. UBA1796 | reverse complement strand
TATTTGACGAATCTTGCGGCAAATCGTGGTCTTTCTGAGAATCGTATCCATATTATCATTGATGTGGAAAACTACCGCAGCCGTCGTGAGGATACTTTATGCAGGCTGGCACTGCGTCTCGCCGATAAAGTCAGACACACGGGAGAAAAGATTATGCTTGAGCCAATGAACCGTCATGAGCGGAAGATTATACATATGGCTTTGCAGGATAATCATCGTGTGACGACATACAGTGCGGGAGAAGAGCCATATCGTAAAGTTGTTATTGAGCCCAGACATAATAAGGAATAAGCCTTTGAGGTGCTCGGATATGGTTAAGATTGGAACAGGAGAGAACTGTGAAAGGGCTGTCTCATATGGGACAGCTCTTTGTTTATTTTAGGAGGTATCCTTATGTATCAGGCAGATACAATCAGTGCAATTTCCACAGCTCCTGGTGAGAGCGGCATAGGTATCATACGCATGAGCGGCAAGGATGCATTATATATTGCGCAGCAGATTTTTAAGCCGAAAAATGGCAGCTGTGCAGCAGATGCTGCATCTTATAAAGCCGTATATGGAACGATTATCGCTGAGGACAACAATGTCATGGATGAGGCAATTTGTCTTATAATGAGGGCACCACATTCCTATACACGGGAAGATGTTGTAGAGCTTCAATGTCATGGTGGCAGTATGCTGCTCAGAGAGATTTTGCTGCGCACTTATGCCTGTGGCGCGCGTCCTGCAGAGCCTGGAGAATTTACCAAGAGGGCTTTCCTGAATGGTCGTATAGACCTTACGCAGGCGCAGGCTGTAATGGATATTATACAGGCGAAGACAGAAGCTTCTCTGACTATGGCTGCCGGACATCTTACGGGATGCTTTTCCAGAAAAATAAAAAATGTGCGTCACAATATCCTCGAAATGATTGCCCATTTGGAGGCGTCTATTGATTTTCCGGAAGATGATATT
>DCFU01000043.1:73665-148329 GCA_002319795.1 Megamonas sp. UBA1796 | reverse complement strand
CATTTTGTCCCCTCCAAAATTGTTTACTTTTTAATCCACCTCATTGTGAAAATCTATACCATTATTTTTTTATCAAAAATAATCCTAGCTGGTAGTTCCATTCTACTATTACTTCATTCCAAATAGCTGTAATAGTATCCATGGTGCTGCGAAATAGGCCATAAACTGTACGCCTATATTAAAGCCAAAACACTTGTTTAATATGCCACTAAACAAACCCATCAGTATGGCCATAGCAATACCGATACCCTCTGCCTCAAAATAACAAAGGACAACAAATAAACCAGCAAACATCGTTAAAAGAGATTCCTGACTTATATTGCGCATTACCCAGACACTGGCAGACCGTGCATAATTCATAGCTAATGGATATGATATAAGCGAACCCACGCTAACTGAAAGAAGACCATACCATAAAAATTGCATTGGGGTCAGAAGATTATGTAAATTATTAACAATAGGTTTACTAGTGAATATTGGTGGTGCATTAAATAATGGAAATGCCGCACCCGCAGAGACCGAACTCAATGGAATACCAAATGCAACCAGTGGAACTAAAATTTCAGCAAGATAGGTACCTTCAGTAGCAGCATTCATTACTACAACACCAGTAGTTAATTTTTCATAAAAACTCTTTACTCGCGATTGAACGACTTCTCCGACTAAAACGGTAATACCAACAGCACTACTAGCAAATGTCACGACAGAAAAAAGAACCGTATATAGTGTATATAGCTTTTGTTTTTTAGATAATATTTTTAAAGGATTAGGAAAATAGCCTGACCATGTTTTTAAATCAGGGGCAAGCCAAAATTTTTTTGGTGAATCCATTTCAGCCCTTGTCTTGGAAATAGGAGATACTGCAGTCAAAACATCGGCAAACATCGGTCCCATTGCTATCCCTAAAAAAATACAAATTACAAGACCTTTTCCTGTTACATCAATTGCGATTTTATTTAAAATTTGAGAAAAAAGGGCAAATGGAATAATCATACAAATACTACCCCACCTACCAGCTGAACTGTAAGCAAGACCAACAGCTACAACTGTAAAGATTGGCCCAGACCACGCTTTAACAATATCTCCGTACGGGGCCAATATCATTGCAAAAATCACCGAAAGCGGAACTGACAGAAATGATGCTATTACACCAGCCGAAATCATTTTTCGCAATCCGATATGTGGCAAGCCCAATCGGCGCAAAGCCGAACAAGGATCGAGCAAAGGCACTGCCAACGTATCACCAGGTACACCTAACAATGCTGTTGGAATTGAATGAATAATATGCTTTGCTACAAAAGCAGTAATACAAAAAGTAAATATAGCAACTGGCGGAAATCCCAGATATATTACTAACAATGTAGCTGGAGCAACCGTTGCAGTTTCACTAGTACCTGCAATGAGTCCAATTGCGCAAAAAATGATTCCGCCAAGCAAGGCACCACCCAGCCCCCATAAAATTTCGTATACCAAAGTAGTTTCCATTATTTTCTCTGCTCCTTATGATCTTTTTCCTGCGAAAACAATTGGTAAATTTGTAATTCTTTCATTTCTTCCTTAACATCCTGGGACACTGATTTTAAATATTCAGCCTCTCGACTAGGATTCAAATTTAATTCTCGCAGAGCCGTCGTCATATCAATACAAGAAGAATCTTCAATGAAGATTCTTTTTGCCTTGAAGACTTTTGCTGCCACGCCACCCACGATTAAGCAACCAATAATACCAAAAAGCAGCGCATACCCCATTAATAATCCTTTTGGCAAGTCTGAATAAAACTTTTGGAGAAACAATAGTCCGCCAGTAAAACTGACATATCCAGTGATTGCGCCCAAAAACATGCCAATCAATAACTCTCTTAAATTTACAGTATCTCCCCATACAGATATATATATTTTTTTGCATTCGTGCACTGGGCTTCTCCCTCCCTAATTCTCGAAAATCAAATCAATCCTCAAATAGTTAAAAATATGAACCTGTAATAATTGTGAAAATAGCCTAACGATAGAGCTAACTGTATGTGATAAACATTACCTTGGCAAAGTCTTAAACATTCTTGGAAAACCATACAACCGTTCTGGATTCTCTACCAAAATGTGATGGCGTATAGTCTCATCCGGAGCCCATTCAGCTAATAAATCAAGCAAAAGAGCATCATCAGGCTTATTGTCAAGCCTGGCTGTCGGATGTGGCCAATCACTACCCCAAACCAATTGTTGTGGTACTTCCCTTACATATGCTTTTGCTACAATAGATCTATCTTTATATGTTGGCGGACCAAATTGAGAATGAATGTAGGCACCAGATAGTTTCACCCATGCCTTCTTTCTTTTTAATAGTTTTACAATGAATGGAAACGCTGGATGATGAATGCTCGGAACATGTCCCAGATGATCGAACACGACAGGGCAACGAATTCGTTCCCATACTTCTGCTCCGCCTAAAATCTGATTAGCTGAAGCAACAACTTGAATATGCCAGTTAAAATCATAAATACGTTTCGCCAGCTGTTCTACCATATCCAGACTAATGCCCTTTCCTGGGCGTGAAAAGTTAAAGCGTATACCCCGTACTCCAAATGTATTTAATTCTTTTAGTTTTTCATCTGATACATCGTTATTGACTACCGCAATACCACGCGTTGCACTTAAACCAAATAGTTTAAGTGCTTCCACAAGTCCACTATTATCTGTTCCATAGGTAGAAGGTTGCACAATCACATTACGTGTGGTACCTATTCGCTTCTGTAATAACCGATACTCAGCAACGGTTGCATCCGGTGGTCGCAACTCAGATGCTAAATCCACTGGAAAACGCGAATTATAAATATGATGATGACAGTCAGCAGCATTAGGTGGAACTTTTAAATGAGGTATCTGAGTGCCAGTTGAAAAGGGCACATTTGCGTTTATATTTCCTAGAATACTCAAAAACAACACGCTCCTTGGTTTTCCAATTAAATTAAAGACCACATCAACCATGTAAAGAATGAAGCGTACTGGGATATTATGATTTTTGTTGAACTTGTTATTGCAATTTACGCTACTTTAGTTTTGCCACTTTCTTATCTACAAATATTGCGCAGTCCGGGTAACTGAGCTCGCACTGGCCGCAGGCGATACAGACCTCGTCATTTTTGACGTGAACCTTGCACAGTTCATCAAGAACTAGGACTTGTTTTGGACAGGATGCACCGCAAAGTAAACAACTGTTGCATGATGGCATCCAAAATTGTTTACTTTTTAATCCACCTCATTATGAAAATCTATACCATAGGATAATATGAAGCATAAATAGGATGATAATACTCCGTCAGATTACTGACAACTTTAAAAATATCACATTCCCCTCTACCAGTGGAATATGATACTGCCGCTCCATGGGCAGATGCAGCCTCAGCTTCTGTCAAAAGCTGCGTTTCCCGATGCATAGCGCTAAACGCCTCCCAGAAAAGCACGCCAACCAATCCTTCTATCAAGCATGACTTCTCCGCCCTGGTCATAAAACACCCATACCGGAACGGATACAGTCAAAATTCATTTCATCAACTTTGTATACCAGTACCGCCTCCGGCATACGTTTAGATGTGTTTCCCTCCGTAGAATGCATGAAAATACAATGCACAATCGCATCCGGCAAGCCCATCTTTGCTGCCAGGATTGCACCAGAAACCGGATGTCTGAGCAACCTCCCCTGACTGGTTTTTACCGCTGTTCCATCGCTTGTCTTCTCCCACTCAAGAAACTTTCCAATATCATGCAAAATTGCTGCAGCCAGCACAGTATCATGATCGAGTTTATAGCCACCATGGTCCTTATACGCTTCGTTGTATTCATCCATAAACATCCTGCACATGCGGGTAACCGTGCGCGTATGGCACAGGCAAGATACCGGGCAACCAGCAATAGATTTGATGAATGGCATTTTATCATAATCTGCCAGTGTCCAGTCGCTATGTTCCATAACGTACTCATGGCATTTTACCACACCATCCCGAATCGTTTCATTCTGGATCCAGTAAATTTCTGGAAGCATCTTCAACAACATCTCACGAAATTCATTTTCCATACGAGTCTCTTCCCTTCCCTAATTCTCTTTTTCAATCAGTTCTAGCGGCTTGATTTCCGGCACGAGGAATAAAACCGCACATATAGACAATATCACCCCACCACCCGTTACAAATAAAGCCATCTGAAAGCTTCCCGTGAACTGATAGATGAATCCGGTAATCGTCGGCGCCAGCACCCCGGCAACCGAACTGACTGTGTTCACTGCACTTGGCACCGTTCCTCCCATGCCTTGCGGCGCTACCTCTGCCAAGATTGTCCACATGATACCTGCCGATGCCGATTCACCAGCAATATTGACAGTCAACAAAACAACCGCCCAAAAAGGATCATCAACATATCCTACGCCAATAATCGATGCAGCCACCAGTTGCGAACCTACCAATGTATATTTTCGCGCTCTTGTGACATCCAGCCCCTTGTGAATAAGCCAGTCAGAAAAACACCCCATCGCCGGCTGTGCCAAAAAACCGATGATCCAGGGAACAGACGCATAGAGTCCCATCTTAATAATAGAAAAACCTCGTTCCATAACAAGATATCCCGGTAGCCAGCTCACAAAAAACACCCAAAGATAATCCAGGAAAAACTTCGTTATCATGAGCCCAACAACACAACGGTTGGTCAAAAACTTTTTCCAAGGAATTGCCATCTTCTTCTTTCTGTCAACCGCCCCTGAATATTCCTGCGTCTCTTTAAAACAGATGTGCCAAAGCACGCACCAGACTAAGCTGCCTATTCCTGTAACCAAAAAAGCTACCCGCCAATCCCAGTTCGTAATCAGGAACCCCATAACAAGTGGTACTGCTGCCATGCCAAGTTTTGTGCCAGAAAGGACAAATCCCGTCGCCGCTGCTCTATGCTTTGAAGGAAACGTTTCACCAATGACCTTTGCACTTAATGGATTGCCTGCCGCTTCCCCTACGCCTACTCCCAGCCTGGCTGCAACAAGACCATAAAACCCATGTATAAAGGCAGTTGAGGCCGACATCACTGACCAAATGACAGCGGCTATGCACAGGACCTTTTTTGCCCCATAGGTATCCGAAAGGCGCCCAACCGGCATCATACAAATGATGTAGCTCAAGTAAAAAAAGGACAGCGCTAAACCCATGAGCCCTGCATCTATACCAAGGTCTTTGATCATTACTGGTGCTGCCACCCCCAGTGCACCACGATCCAACGCATTGATAAACATCATCGTCGTCAGCAAAACAACAATGCCTGCTCCGTTTTTCCCCATATCTCAGCCTCCCTATTCTATAAATTTTATGTTTTCTGGCTTAATATAGGAATTCCACATTACGGTACACAACCGTTCCGCCACAGACTGTAAGCTGAGGTACTAATAATTTATGGCAGTCTAAAGTCTCACCAAAAACATCTGTAAGAGTGTACTCCATGTCCTGCAACCGGAATAAAGCCACGTCCGCTTCTGCTCCCGGTGCAAGTGTCCCGAGCCGTCCGTCCATATGCAGACTATGCGCAGGAATTGCCGTACCACATTTTATGACTGCTTCCAACGGCATGCCAAGATTCAGATATTTGGACAGGATCAGCGGCATACCGAATACCGAGGAATCATAGACACTGGCCCGCACCGCATCCGTGCTCAGGATATCTGGAACGAACCCATCACGAAGCGCATATCTGGCAACCGAAAATGCATAATGTCCGCGCCCGTCTGCCGTATCAAATAAAACGCCGCGTTCTCGTGCCTTGCGAACACCAGCCAGCACACGACCGTGCACATCCAGGATACCATTTCCCTTGCCCTGATAGACATGGGCAAAGATATCACCAGGACGCAGAAGCTCTGCGATTTCATCGGATGCCGCCGGCGCATTTGTCGTATGAACAACTATCGGTGGCTTTCCCGGCAGCTTCTCCGATATACCCAACGCCGCTTTCAGCGGCTTCAGGCCCCAGTTCCCAACAATCTCACGACTCTGCCGGATTTTTAGTCCCAACAAGCGCTCTGAATATTGTGCCAGAGTACCTGCAATTGCTTCCGCATCAAACAAAGCTGGATCAACGGTTTCCAACATCTGCGGCAGAGTTGCCAACCCTCCTGCTGATACATGCAGATAAGCAAACACATGCATCTGGCTATGCATCATGACAGATTGGAAAAACGCCGTAAAATTATTGATGCCCGCACTCCCCTGATCTACCACGGTCGTGATACCCTGCGGCAGGCAGGAGGAATCCGGATTGATGCCAATTCCCGTCCCGCCATAAAAAACATGGGCATGATAATCGATCAGGCCAGGAACAACAATGAGCCCTCTGGCATTGATTTCCTTTTTTGCCTCAACCACTGCACCCTCTGGCAGTTCTACGACTTTTCCACCCCGCATGAGAACATCTGCCGGACCCGAAATGCCTCTTGCCGGATCCATGACCGTTCCACCGCGTATCCATAAATCCCCTTGAATCACCATGTTCTTTCCTTCTTTCCTGCTCTCCACCTACAGTTATGGAGAAAAATCTTTTATCGAATTATTCCACCCTTTTCCGAAGGTCCATCGGCTGGATAGCCGGTATGATAAAAAGGACAGCACAGACCGCCAGCAGTAGCAAGCATCCGCTAGAAAGCAGTGCCAATTGAAAGCTTCCGGTCATATTGACAACAAACCCTGTAATCGTCGGTGCCAAAATACCTGCCGCCGCACCTACCGTATTCATACTACCAGTAACCGTTCCCGTCATACCTCGCGGTGAAACCTCTGTAGCGAGTGTGAAGAGCATACCGCCAATCGTCGAGCCTGCTGCTATATTCAATGTCAGGATAACAACAGCAATCATTGGATCATTTACAAAATTAACCATCATAATACTGGCTCCACAAAGTTGTGCCGCAACCAAGATTCCTTTCCGGGCAATGGTCACACTGAAGCCCTTTCGAATCAGGAAATCAGACAAATACCCTGCTACTGGTTGGATAATGAAGGCCGCCAGGAAAGGAATCGATGCATAGATTCCCATCTTAAACAGGGAAAAACCTCTCTCCATGACGAGATACGAGGGAACCCAGGTCAGAAACATATAGTAAAGGTAATCGCTCGCAAATTTCGTAAAAAACAGGCCCAGCGCACAGCGGTTCGTCAGTAACTTCATCCAGGGAATGTGCACCTTCGGGTTTGCGGCCCGTTTGGCAGCCTCCGCTGCTGCCTCAGCCTTCCTGGCCGCGCCTCCCTCATAGCCAAAATGCCAGAGTATGCACCAGAGCAGGCTGCCAAGGCCAGTGATGATAAAGGCCATTCTCCAACTGTACTGACTAATCAGCCAACCCATAAGCACGGGTGTAATCGCATAGCCCAGTCGAGCACCAGACAGATACAAACCTGTCACCGTCGCCCGCTTATCGGTTGGAAATTCTTCCGCTACAATTTTCGTATTGGCAGGAAACACACCAGCCTCACCAACACCTACACCCATCCTCGCAGCCATAATGCCCACCATATTATGCATACAGCCAGTGGCGGCAGATGCCAATGACCAAAGCATTACCGCACCATTCAGCACCCGCTTTGCTCCCAGACGATCAGCCAGATTTCCTGCTGGCAAGTTACATAGCGTATACGTCCAGAAAAATGCCGACAGAACGATTCCCATTACCCCAGGCTCAATCTCCAGCTCCTTCATCATGACCGGAGCAGCTACCCCGATGCTGCTCCGGTCGATACCCATGATTACCATAGCCATAAAAAGCATAATTACCAGCTTTACCTGCGATGCCGCTGATTTCATTTTTCCACCTCTTAATCTATAAATTTGCGTATACTTTTCCTTAACCTTTATTCCGCATCACGTCGATGATATCTCGCCAGCCACTTGGTGCTTTGTCTACAAAACGTTCTGCAAAGCCATACTGCTCCAATGCCTCCGTGCGATGCTTGGCGGCCACAGTCATATCCGAGGCAATACCCTTGTCTTTCAGCAACTGCAATGAGCCCTTGAGTTCAGCTGCCCTGCGCTTGCAATGAATGCCGGTTCCTTTGACCAGACGCTCAAGATGCGCAGTGAACGCAATGCCATCCATAGACTTAGCCAGTGAAGCAATGACATCTTCTTCGACACCATAAGCGGTAGCTGCCTCGAGCATCTCAATCATGAGTGCAGCAATCCCCTTCATGTAGATGCTGCGCACCAGCTTAATAGCTGAGGCTGCACCGGCCTGCTCACCTGCGAGTGTGATACGCATGCCATAGGGCGCCATGCGCACCTGAAAGGCAGCTGCACCATTGCCGCTGGCCGTAATAGGAACCTTATGCTGATCCTTTGGGAGAGATCCCAGCATAGCTGCATCCACAAAAAGTACGCCGCTATCTTTGATGAGCTCCCAAATCTTTATTTTGATATTCGGCGCAGAAGCACTCACATCAATATACATCTTATCTGCATGCAAGAAAGATTTAATATCTTCGCAGACGCCTAACGTAAAAGATGAAGGTACCGCCGCAAAAATAGTATCGGACCATTTTGCGATATCGACTGCGGAAGCCATCAAATCAACGTTGGCTTCCTTTGCCCTCGCGTGCACTAGCTTGCCCATGACCGGATCATCCATCATCGCATCGAAAGCCCTGATGCCCGTAATGCCTTCTGTACCAAGTCCCTGTGCAATATTGAATGCGGCTTCACCAAAACCAATAAATCCAATGTTCATTTCAAACCTCTCCTTATTTTAATTGCTTGATTTTTCTTTAAATTTATAGTAAGATAGGTTACGCTATAAAATTTTATCGTTTTTATTCTTATTTCCACAAAAATAAATTGTAGAAGGTGCTCTTCATGAATTTGCAGAGTCTTTATTATTTCAAGGAACTGACTCAGGATATGAACATGACCCGGACAGCGGAACGCTTGTTCATCTCCCAGCAGACCCTCAGCAACCACATCCTACGCCTGGAAGAATATTACGGGATAAAGCTCTTCACCCGGAAACGCCGACTGATTCTCACCGATGCCGGAATATACCTGCGTGATTTTGCGAGTTCCATGCTGAAACAAGACAAGCATATCCAAGATGTCTTTGCTGACCTTAAAAGCCAGAACCGTGGTTTTCTGCGGGTTGGTGCCAGCCCTTTGCGGGCGTCTACCTGCCTACCTCACGTATTGCCAGCATTTTCTGCTGTTTATCCAAACGTGGAAATTCAACTCACGAATGACAACAGCGACACGTTACAGCAAAAAGTCATCGATGGCGATGTCGATATCGCCTTATGCATCATGAACGAAGACCTTCCTACCCTCGAGACAGAGCTCATGCTCCACGATCAGATTTATTTATGCATCTCTGAACGACTGCTCGACAAATATTACCCTGAAGAAAAATCCACTCTGAAACAGAACTCTGTCAACGGAGCCCGCCTACAGGATTTCTCACAGCTCCCCTACTTCATCATGTCCACTGCTAACCACCTCGGTACAGCAATATCCCGCTGCTTTGAGGAAGCCGGCTTCTCACCCACGATTTATCTAAGCTCCAAATACACCTCATTGGCTGACTCGATCTGTTCCAACGCATTAGCTGCCTGTTTCATGACGCAGGTCCGCCTGCTTTATTCCCTGCCAATGATGTCAGAGGACATCAACATTTTCCCTATTCTCTATAAAAACAGGCCACTTTATCACAATCTGTTTCTCGTTCACCACAAAAAACGCTATTTCCCTAAATACGCCCAATACTTCTGCGATTTACTCCGGACCGATTTCAAAACCATCAACACGACCGTCCTGTCCTTCAGCTATGAGGATCCGGAAATCCTGGCTGAATAGGCCTTTTAGAAGGGAAAATGCCAGCAGAACTCTCCCCTCTATCTAAAACAACTCCAGTGCACGCCAGTAGGTGGCTGCACAAACAACATAGAGCACGACGCCGATCAGGCAGAGCACCCCGCCCACACGGGGAAAATCACCGACCTTCAGATACCCGGTTCCATAGACCAGCAGATTGGAAATCGTATTGTAGAACATCAGAAACGGAAATGCACCGATAATCATGCCTGCTGGCAGTGCCAGCGACATTACCGGCATCTCCGCCGCAGCGGCAAATGCTACCACGACCGGCATAAAAAGAGCGGTAAGACCCGTCGTGCCAAAAAAACCGATACGCGAGAACTGAACTATAAACAGTACAACACTGATGATGACAAAGCTCGATGCGCCAACCAGTCCCAAAGAATTCAGTGTTCTCAGCGCCAGCTATTTCGCAGCACCGGTCTGCAGCAGGAAGCTACCCATGGCAAGTGCACCACCGCTAATCATCAGGATATGGTAGGCTGCATCACGGTTTGTATCCTTCCAGCGAATTACACCGAACTTTGGCATAAAAAGCAGGCTTGCCCCCAAAAAACAAGCTACTGTGGTATCAATCTTCGTGATACCACCCGTGGCCCAAAGTAGGATGACCAGCAGGAACACGAAGAGTGTACGCCATTCTGCCCCAGTCATTTTTCCCTTTTCCGCCAGCTTTTTCCGGATATATTCACCGCCGCCGGGAATCTCTTCCTGTTCCGGACGAAAAGTACGGCGCAGGAACCACCACGTAATCATGGTCATGACAAAAGCCGGCGGAAACCCATAAAGCAACCAGTCCATATAGGAAATTGTAACGCCACTTGCCTGCCGGATATAATCAATGGTTATAGGATTCGGCGTTGTCGCCGTGAGTATACCCGCACAAATTGTCGAATTCGTAAAGGCCAGTGTCAACAGCAAGCCCACTGCAAATCGTGAACGTACCCCCTCCTCAATGTTATTTACCTGATTGTAGAGGCCTGATGATGCCCAGACAGACAGGCAGCAGGATAGCCGTACGCGCTGTCGTGGATGGAATCATAAAGGCCAGCACCATAGTAACGCCCAATGTAAT
Organism: Megamonas sp. UBA1796; assembly: GCA_002319795.1. GTDB lineage: Bacteria > Bacillota > Negativicutes > Selenomonadales > Selenomonadaceae > UBA1796. The sequence continues at coordinate 137,382 of DCFU01000043.1, read as the reverse complement.
ATGCTTTGCAGAGCAGCCAATCTTCGAAAGCAGGTAATACGTAAAGCGTTCTGCCAATCCTGTCTTTTCCATAGCGGCAGACATGATAATTGCCCCTACCAACAAAAAAATTGGGCTTGTCGCGAAATTCATCAGCACTTGCGAGGTCTTACCGAGTCCCAAAAGCACCGCCGCTGGCACAACCATGATGCTTGCTACCGCCAGCTCAACCGGCTCCGTAAGATACAATGTAACCAGCGCTACCAATATGGCCAGTGCCCGCTGTCCCGCAACTGTCAGTCCGTCCGGCAGCGGCATAAGCAGAACTCCGGCAAACAGGATTGCCGTTAGAGGAAATCCGACTTTCTTGCGCCAAATATCCAGCTTTGCACCTTTAGATACAGCCGGAATCGTTGATACAGATTTGATCGCCATATTTCCAACTCCTTCAAAAATGAGTGCTTGGTATCAGAAATCTTTTGCCGAACTACAACGTCTGTGTCTTCCGTTTGGGCAGGTACTCCCTATTTACCACATCTCGCAGCGGCAGTTCCTCTCCCCGGCTGATCCGAACGATATTCTCAATGCAGTGCTTGGCCATATTCAGGCTTGTATCCATCGTACTGCCCCCCATATGCGGTGTAAGCACCACATTATCCAACTGCAGCAAAGACTGATTCGGTGTTGGCGGTTCAGACTCCTGACAATCCAAACCAGCTCCCAGAATTTTATGCATACGCAGGGCCTCCGCCAATGCCTCTTCCTGTACAAGACCGCCACGGGCTGTATTGACCAGAATAGCCTCGGGTTTCATGAGGCTCAGTGCTTCACGATTGATCATATTATGCGTTGCATCCGTCAGCGGCACATGCAGACTGATAATATCGGAGCTTCTCATCAACTCTTTCAGCTCCAGATAACGTATCCCCAGCTTCAACTCTTCTACTGATGACAGACGAAACAGATCATAATACTGCACCTCGGCGCCAAAGGCTTGAACCTTTTTCGCGACCATCTTACCGATATTCCCCAGACCTACCAATCCCACCGTTTTGCCACAAATCGTATAGGAACAGCTTGCCAGTCCCGGCTGTTGCCACTGTCCGTTTTTTACGTTATTATGGAGCGTAAGTAACTTGCGGTATACTGCCAACATATGTAGCACCGCCATCTCCGAGACAGAGGCCGCATTCATGCCCGGCGTGACAGCAACCGGAATATTCCGTTCTCCAGCCGCATGGATATCAACCTTATCGAATCCAACTCCCCAGCGCTGAATCAGCCTGAGATCCGGCAGAGAACGGATGAGTTCTCCAGATGTGCCCAATACGCGCAGGATGATGTAGTTTACATGTCGCAGCAAATGAAATGCTGTTTTATCGGGTACATCCACAAAATCAAAACAATCTGGAGCCTGCTCTCGCAACACCTTCTTGATAGCATCGTCATAAGGTCCCATCAAAGCGATCGTTTCCATATCTGTACTCTCCTTCTTACTTCAGGTAACAGGCATCAATAATTTCTGTTCCGTGCTCCTCAAGTTTATTTTCCACCCATCCCCGCTTTGCCTGACCGGTTGCAGCGGCCACCACCTTAGCTGCATCCTGTTTTTGGAAGGCCCGTGCTGCCCGCAGTGTCTCGTCTGCATCCTGCAACGGAACTACCACAATCCCATCCGCATCCATAACCACCAGATCGCCTGGATTCACACTAATCCCACCGCAGGAAACCGGCACATTGACCTCACCAGTGCCATCCTTATAAGGACCGCCTGGATTCGTACACTGTGCGTAGATTGGCAGCTTCATCTTCTTTACAGCATCTATATCACGCAGCGGAGCATCCAGAATAATCCCGGCCAGCTTCTTATAAGCAGCAAAAGTAAACATGATTTCTCCCATAAGTGCCCGATAGGACTCGCCCGTATCGTTCGTCACTAGGATGACATCATGTTCCTGCGCCATATTCAATGCCTTATGCAGCATCAGATTATCACCAGCACGACTCTTTACCGTAATAGCGCGGCCGACAGACACCGGCTGATCCGGGCTTGACATCAGGCGGATGCGCGGATGCATGGCACACAGGCGGCCGACACTGTCAGCGATGTTAGCTGCCGGTATCTGGGCAAAGGCGTCCAGCAGCTCCTGCGGCGCCTCAGGTTTTCTCAAATAGACTCGATTTCCAATTGACATGATAAGTTCCTCCAATAGATTGTATTTTTTGTATTGCTTAATTTTTCTTTAAATTCATAGTAATACATTATACAATCCAAATCAAACAGTATAAATTTTCATTTTCTACAAAAAATCTTTGTACTTAAAAACCTTCTACGTCACATACACATAGTGGAATAGTCTGCTTCCATTTTCTACTTCCACTATGCAACATATCCATGAAACGAAACCCAGGCTCATGAAATTCATCGTCTGTAATTCATCCCATTCTCTAAACAAAAAGTTCGTATTTTCTCCTGTACAATAAATTGATACAAGAGTAGAAACTGCATGTTTATGAAAAAATCAAGCCTGTCTCCTGGAGTGAGCCAGGAGACAGGCTTGATTATTCTGCACTTAATCAGAAAATCTATACGAATTACGGAGAACCAACAAACAGAGAACTGAAATATTTCAAAGCTTGTTTAATAGCCTTAGTTGAGAATCATTCTAGCAATAACAATAATCGCTCTTTTCTTACCTCTTATTTTAGAAATGCGTTCATATTTAAGTTTGTAGTAAGACGAACCGAACAAATACAGCAGAAATCTTGGAAAAGCTACTCTCCTCCAAAAACGCAGACAAGCGCTGATTGCAGACAATCAGCGCTTGAGTTAGCCTATTTATTACGTTTTTTAGATATTAAATCATATTCTTATGATAAGCATCATACAGGGTCTTCAGTTCCTCAACTTTATCATACATCTCAACCTGTAATCCTGAGGCCGTCGCATAATCCCCCTCATTCAAAGCATTAATAAGCAAAGTGAACAAGGATTTTTCATCAATGCTATCTTTTGCAAGATATGTACGGATCCCATTGATTTTATTCCAATTATACGAATCCTGATCCGTTACGAAGGAAGCTTGAATTTCTTTTGCCTTCCTAACAATGTCACGATTTTCAGGAATGATGCGCCTGATAATCTCCGTCTTCCAGCGAAGCAGCGCCCCGCCAACAAACGCCTCTATAATCTGATCAGACAACGCACCGCCTGCAGTAATGACGGTTCTCTTTTCTGGATAGTTGCCAAGATTCGACACATTTTCCCAAACCGTAGCCGGAGGAGCCCCAAAAAGACGGTTTCGTTCCTCTTCCGTATAATCCTCGAATACATCATCCTCGCTGCGATATGCACGCTCCTTCTCAAAGTAGAAGCCCTCAGCCCCGGCCTCTTTCGAAAGCTCCGCACAAAGTTCACCTGTCGTTTTGGTTACAGCGACCCTCACTCCATCAAGAACCACGGAATAAATAGCTGCCAGCACAATATAAGTATTCGTATATGGATTGCAGGCACGAAGCTCAAAACGTGTAGCATACGGATTCTGGATATCTCGTACCAAACCAGCCAGAATCGTACGATTCCGGGATGGAACTGCCGGAGAATGACCCAACGAAGTTACAATGCAAACCGGAGCTTCAAAGCCTGGCTTCAAACGGTTCAGCGAATCATTCGTAGCGGAAACAAACGGATTTATAACCTCATAATGCTTCAGAAGCCCCATAATGGCACCGTATCCTACCGCACTCATGAAATCTTTGGTCATTTCCTTGGGAGAGAAGAGATTAACGACCTTTCCTCCCTTAAGAACTCCTGCCATGCCAATATGGGTATGTTCGCCATTACCAGCCAGACCAATCATCGGTTTGGCTTTAAAGCTTACTTCCATACCATTTTCACGGAAAATTTCTCTAACAATTGTACGAACCAGCAATTCATTATCCGCTGCCTGCAATGCATCTGCATATTTCCAATCCAACTCAATCTGCTCACAGACATGCGTCATATTACCAGATTCATCGATTTGAGCTTTGAGGCCGCCCACTTCTTTATGCCCCATCTCTACACCCAGACCATATGCATTGACACGCAGAACGACATGTTCAAGAGCCGTGCGCACTGCACCATGCGTACGCTGCCAATACTGTTCCTGCATGACCTGCGAAGCAGACATTTCTTCTATATCGACTTCCTCCAACGGCGTCTTTACCCAAAACTCCAGCTCGGTTGCTGAGGTAAACTGGATATCCTCTATCTCCGCGGCATTTATATGCTCCAACCCGGATATAGATGGGTGCTTCTTGAAGAGTCCCAAAAGCTCCTTCTTTACAAAAGCCAAAGTATCCTTTAATACAGCACGGGAATCAACACGCTTGCCTTCATGAATCAGGAAAGCCGGTATACGCAATGTACCTACAGGTTTTTCTGTCTCTTCATCAAAAAATTCATAATTATAATCAATAAACCAATTAACACTCGGATCGATTGGCATATCAACTTTAGCATTATTAAGCGTAGCAATACCTGTAAGTACGACCGAAGAACCATCGGTCTGTACGGCAGTCCCAGCATAGAAATCATCAATATCCTTAAGGAAAATCCCCATTGGAATCTTTTCATCTGTATCGTTACCGGCAAGATCGATACCGACAAGAGAAACAAACTTAATTTCCGGATGCGCTTTCAATGCCGACAAAATATCCTCTTTTGAAGAATTAGCAGGAATCACATACAATAAATCTTCCATTTTTTGTACCACCTTTTTAATCATTTTATTTGACAGACTAACGTTTTTTGGCAACAAAAATACCATATGACAGACTGCCCCGCAGATACACCTAAACCTGCTTCACCTCAACAGTATCATATGGCCTCATCGCCATGCCCTATATATCTCTTACAGGTCATATAATAGCATATTCAGCCCTTATTTGTCCAGCACTTTTTTATGTATACATGAAAAATCCGTCATAGCGTATAGCTCTGAAAAAGCTCTAAAAGAATCAACCCCAAGAATAGCCCATCTGAAAATAAACTTGACCAGGAACCAAGTCTATGTGATACACTAGAAACCAATAACAAAAGAGGAGCGCATACTATGGAAACACGTCCTATTCTAAGAAACAAATATTACCTCTATATGACTGAATTTTTTGCTGGTATGTCCATAATGGCCGTGGAACTTGGCGCCAGCCGTTTGCTGGCCCCGTATTTCAGTTCTTCACAAATTGTCTGGACCATCATTATCGGAACCATCATGATTGCCATGGCCCTGGGAAACATCGTAGGCGGCCGCAGCGCCGATAAAGACCCAAACCCTGACCGGCTTTACCGTCGGATTCTCATTGCTGCTGTATGGATTGCTGCGATACCAGTGCTTGGAAAATATATCATCCTGCTCATTTCAGGCATCCTTATTTTAACCATCAATACGAACTTCCTCATTCTCGCAGCCTTTCTGACCTGTATGTTCCTTTTCGTATATCCTCTGCTGCTGCTTGGTACAGTGACACCGTCACTCGCGAAATACTGTACCGATAATCTGGAAACGAATGGGAAAATCATTGGCACGCTTGGAGCCTTCAATACGATTGGCAGTATCCTTGGTACTTTTTTACCGACCTTTGTAACCATCCCTGCTGTCGGTACGGCTATTACCTTCCTTATTTTTTCCGCAGTATTACTGTTGCTTGGCAGCATTTACTTCTTCAGTGCCAAAACCAAAAGAATCCAAACCATAGCAGCCTGTCTTTTGTTCATTCTCTGCACTCTGTTCAGCAACTCCGGACACTTTGCTTTTTGGAACCAGAATCTCTTATATGAAGGCGAGTCCATCTATAATTATCTTCAGGTAAAAAATACCGATGACAGCATCATTCTTTCTACCAACGTAATTTTTGGTGTCCAATCCATCATGAAAAAAGATGAAAGCCTTACGGGAATGTACTATGACTACGCACTCGCCGCACCTGTGATGGCCGGAGCCTCCGCCAGCCAGCCCATGGACATCCTGGTGCTGGGCATGGGTACCGGAACCTATGCCCGCCAATGTAAAAAATATTTTCCACATGCAACCATTGAAGGCATCGAAATCGACCAAAAAATCACTAATCTGGCACATACATATTTTTCCCTGCCAAATACAATCCCTGTAACTACGTATGACGGGCGTGCGTATCTGAACGCTTCGGATAAAAAATACGATGTCATCATGGTTGATGCCTATCAGGATATCACAATCCCGTTCCATATGTCCTCCAAAGAATTCTTCACCGTAGTAAACAATCACTTGAAACCAAACGGCATCATGGTTGTCAATATGAATATGCACACCACGGACCCGGACGGTATAAACAGCTATCTGACAGACACCATTCTTTCTGTCTTCAGGCATGTCAATACGATTGATGTCAAAAACATGACCAATCGTGAGCTATTCGCCAGTCAGCAGACAGAACCGGCCACGGCATTATCCCAAAACAGTACCACCCTGACAGATCCCGCACTCAGGCGGCTCATGCAAGACATAGATACACACCTGCAGGCCTGCCAAAGTCAAACGCATCATATACTTACGGATGATAAAGCCCCCGTGGAGCTTTTGGGAATAAAAATGATTGATGGGCTCATCCAGACAGAGTTAGTCCAGGCAAAAAAAGAATTGGAAAATGAAAGCATTTCTGATTTTCTGAAGAAAGAACTTTGATATTCAGCTTTTAGCCGGCAATACTTTTTCCCCTGCTTTTCTAAGCACTTTCATTGATGTCCGCCCTATCGGCTTTTTCAAGGTTTCCTGCCACCTTATCAATCTTGTCATAATTGGCGATTTTATAATCAAGGCGCTCTCTCGTAGCAAGCATTGTCCGGATGCGTTCATCCAATCGACGGCGCTCCTCCACAAGAAGGGCCCTGCGCGCTTCCTTTGTAGTATCGCCTTCCTGATACATGCGCACATACTCGCTCAATGCCTCCACGGGCAGGCCAGCTCTCCTCATACAGCGAATAAATTCTATCCAGCCGCAGCTATGCGCATCATAATCCCGGATGCCGCTCGGTTTACGCGGTACTGGCGGAATAAGCCCCACACGTTCATAATAGCGCAAAGTATCCTGCGTCATAGCATACTTTTCACTAACCTCGGATATTGTCATCTCCCCGTTCCTCCTCATTTCAATTCATAACCATATAAATTTTCAATCTGCAAAAAAATCTTACCCCATTTACGATATCACCTTGAATCAAGTCTTTTTCGCAGCTTACAGCTACGCTTTATATACTATGCATAACTTTACTGCATAAATTTATAAATATCATATAGGTTGATAAAGAGCATGGCTACCATCAAGGCAATGAACAAATGCTCAATTGTCTCCTCCTGCAGCCTCTTATTCAGCCGTCGTCCACAAAACCCGCCCAAAATCCCTCCAAATACCATAACAGCCAATATCCCTGATACAAAATCCGGTATACTATGCATAAAAACCGACTGCATCAGACTAGCCATCTGGGCGAAAAAAATAGTATACAAAGAATTCTCCACAGCTGCTTTCACAGGCATAGAGAAAAAGAAAAAAAGAGCCACCAAATTGATTGGCCCTCCGCCAATACCCAGGAAAGACGATACCAAGCCAAGAAAGATGCCTATAATAAAACAATATGACATTCTTTCGACCCTATGCGCAGGGATTTGATCCTTATATAGGGTATAAAGCAATGTCCCCAGCGTAACCAACAGCAGGCAAAATGCCTGGACAGCCCCAACCCGGTCTTTGTTTGCACTTAAGGTCAATATATACTGAAAAAGCACTTGCCCGAGGATTCCGCCGCAAGCCGCACCAACGGCAAGCGGCAAGCCAATTTTCCGACTGACATGGGATTCTCCGCCGAATTTACTGCACAGCACAGAATACGACGTCATTGCCAATACCGTCGTACCAGATAAAAAACTGATTGTCCGCACATCAAGGATGCCAAATGCATCAAGCACCGGTTTTATAATCACACCACCGCCAATACCACAAATAGCACCAATAACCGAGGCAACAAAGCAAATCAAAAAAAATCCAAATAGCATCTTATGAATCTTCTCCTAAGCATTTTTATTCTTTAAGACGAACATGCAATTTCCTATAATAAATCCTAAAATTGCCGGCACAATCCATCCCATGCCAATCGAAAAGAAGGGCAGCTGTGCATATACATGCAAAAGGGACTGTACAAACGACAAGTCCTTGGCACCAGCCGGCAATGCATTCAACGCATCACCAATGGCGGCAAGCAAAGTGAACAGCGTCGTCATCTGATAGACACAGCGTCGCCCCTCTAAAATAGCCGATAAAAACGCCAAAAATACCAAGGTAATTGCCAGAGGATACAGAAACATCAGAATTGGTACCGCAAGCGTGATGATTTCTGTAAGTCCGATATTCCCCACCAGAAAAGATATACTTGTAAAAATAAGTGCATAGGTCCGATAACTGCATGTGGCAGGAAATAACTCCTCAAAAGTCTCTGAGCATGCCGTAATGAGACCGATTGCCGTCTTCAGGCACGCAAGCGTTACAATTACCGCAAGAAGCAAGGCACCAAAAGAGCCAAAATAATAAGACGCAATCTGTGCTAAGGCAATACCACCATTGTCCGAAAGTTCAAAAGCGCCGATACTCGTAGTCCCAATATAGGCCAAACAACTGTAAATAACACCCATAAGCAAAATAGTGACGAATCCCGCCTTGACCGATCCCCGGATAATGCCAGCCGGCGTACGGATACCCAAATCTCTGAGCGTACGGATAACAATAATACCAAAAGCTAAAGAAGCCAACACATCCATTGTATTATAGCCTTCTGTAAAACCTTTGAAAAAAGCATGGCTGCTGTAATCTCCGTGTACAGCTGCGGTACTCACGCTGCCCATAGGCTGAAAGAATGCAATAGCTATGAGCATCGCCAAAAACAGCAAAAAAAGCGGATTCAGCAACTTGCCAATCCAAATAAGAATTTTACTTGGCCGCAGGGCAAATAAAATAGCTATTACAAAAAAAATAAGCGTAAAACCTGCTAAGGCCATCGTCTGCTGTTGTTCAGCAATATAAGGTGCCAACCCGATTTGATAAGAAACCGTCGCCGTTCTCGGAAGCGCAAATGCCGGCCCAATCGTCAGATACAATAAAATCGTCATAAACTTTGCATAAGACGGATGTACGCGGCTTGCCAAATCAAAAAGTCCATTGCTGCCCGATACGCCCATTGCCACAATCCCTAAAAATGGCAACCCGATACCAGTAACCAGAAAACCTATCGTCGCAGGCAAAAACTGGCTGCCAGCTTCCTGTCCCATATGCACCGGAAAAATTAAGTTGCCAGCTCCGAAAAACATACCAAAAAGCATAGAACCAACTAAAACACATGAACTAAAGGATAATTTCTCCTGCAAAACAAAATACCTCCCCAAAATAAATCCCCATGAAAACTCACGGGGATTTCCACAGATAATTAATCTGTCTTAAATTCTTATAGCATTATTATAGCGCAATACAAACATCATGACCATTATTTTTATATAAAGCAAGGATCCCACCTGGAAGAACTTTCCCTAAAGCCCGTTAGCCTGCTGATGGCATTCCATACATACCGTCGAATCTCCTATGGGCTTAAAAGGCTTCCCACATTGACTGCAATGCGGAAAATCAATCCGAAGTGTTTCATTCCTGGTGTCACCGGGGGCAAACTCCAGCGCATGATTAGGGCAATGTACAATGCAGAGCCCGCATGCCTTACAAGCCAGCGAAGAAAAGCGCCATATAATATCCTTTTCTGTCTCCTCAACAGAGACCGCCTTTTCAGGGCAAATCATACCACACATGCCACAAGCATTACAACTCCCTGTAAGCATAAGCCCGGGAAACAGACTGCAGCTATCTGTTGTCTTTCTTTTGATCCATTGCGCTTCATCAAAAATCTCCAGAGGTCCCTTTTTCTCTGGCTTAGCAATGACCTCAACCGTCTCCACGGCTGCCCCGAAAAGTTGCCGGAAGAAGTCCCTGCGGCTTACTTTCGCTTCCTCTGACGGCATCTCTTTGGCGACAACACAGCGAACTTCTCTGCGTGATGCTTGGCACAGAACTGCATTACACGCAGCGATTTCCCCGGACAGCCAGGTATATATTTTCGCATTGCAAGCAGCACAATTCGATATATCGAGACAAACATCATGAGACGCTGCCATAGCCCAAAGCATATGCCGATCAAGAAATCCCAGACATGAAAAACCGCTGGAGTATACTGCTTTTTCGCACACCATGAGCACTTCATTTTTTTCCATACAACGTGCTAGCTTCTCTTCATAGGAACAGCATGTCTTTATGGCCCCTGTCGGGCAAACTGCCGTACACAAGCCGCAGCTATTGCAGCGTTCCATATCAATTTTCCGGACTGCTATAGCCTGCTGCGGACATAGTTCCTCACATTTGCTGCAAGCTGTATTCTGATACCTGAAAAGACATCTTGTCAAATCAATTTCTGTGTGTTCCATTTTCTGCTCCATATCTCTACCGAATCCCTGTACACAGTTCCCTATCCATATGAGCTCTGCCCCCAAAAGATTTGTGGTATATTATTTATTCAATAAGTATAACACAAAGGTCCTTCAAAAATTTCTCTCAGCATAAAAAAGATACTATGCATCTTAAATATATACACAAAGCAGCCTCTGGTTACAGATTTCCTAACCAGAGGCTGTCCATTTTTACCGACTATATTAATATATCTTAAACATCTGTTGAATTTCAGCAAAATCATTGGTCTTGGTAAGTGCCAGCTGCAATAAAATACGCGCCTTCTGCGGATTCAAGGAATCACCGTCCAAAAAGTGCTCATCTATATAGGACTGCTCTGCTGGAATAACTGTACCATTTCCAACACGCGAACTCCTTACCACTACAATCCCCTGGGCCGCTGCTTTCGCAAGCGCTGCTTCTGCGTTCTTATGAATACTGCCATTTCCAGTACCCGCATAAACAATACCCTTTACTCCAGCTTTGATTGCTGCTTCCACAAAAAGCCCATCATCATCAGCATGCCCGTAAATAATCTTTACATAAGGCAGTGCATCCATATGATTCACATTGAATTCTGTCTGCCTGGTATGTTTGCGTGTAGACTCACGGTAAAATTCCGGAACCCCATCGTTAATATATCCAAGAAAACCAAGTTCTGGTGCTTTGAAAGTACTAACGGTCGTGGTATTGGTCTTCGTTACATCCCGTGCACCATTAATCTCATCATTCATCGCCACCAAAACACCTTTCCCCACTGCTGCCTTACTGGAGGCAACACGAACGGCATTCAATAGATTCATTGGCCCGTCAGCACTAATAGCTGTTGCCGGACGCATAGCGCCCACTAAGACAACCGGCTTATCGCTCTTGACTGTAAGGTTTAAAAAATAAGCGGTTTCTTCCAACGTATCCGTACCATGTGTAATGACGATGCCATCAACATCATCCTGCGACAACAAGGCATTGATTCTTTTGGCTAACTGCAACCATATAGCGTTGGTCATATCCTTGCTGTCTATACTGCAAAGCTGCTCTCCGGATACATTCGCATAATTCTTCAACTCCGGCACAGCATTTATGAGCGTATCTATGCCCAAAGCTCCGGCCTTATAACCGGTTGTGGCAGTATCAGAAGCCGCACTGCCCGCAATTGTACCACCTGTAGCAATAATCCGTATATTCGGCTTGTCGCCAGCAGGCGCCGCTAATGCGCCTTGCATGCCAAATACCATAAGTACCGCTACCATGCATGAGGAAATTAACCATTTTCTCAAAAAAACCATCTCCCTTATAATTTTTCTGTCATCTGAAATAACAATAATTTCAGAAAAGCAGAATATTTATTCTAATTATATAACCAGCTTTAAAAATCCGACATAATCTGACAAAAATCATATTCATGCCCGAACAGCCCATCGCATCTTTGTCGAATGTGCCCGATGGTTATGGATGCATTCCGCTGCCGATGGCCGGACTACCTCTTGGGCGATTGCCTGATAAACGCCTCTGTTGTAAAACTCTTTAAAGGCTTTCTTAACCAATCGGTCCTCTCCTGAATGGAAGGTCAAAATAGCGATGCGTCCTCCTGAAGACACAGATGCCGGCAGCTTCGCCAAAAAATCGTATAGAGCTTCATATTCGTGGTTCACATCAATGCGCAGCGCCTGAAATGTACGTGCACTGGATTTTTTGACAGACTCCTTACGATCCGCTTCCGGCACAATCTGCAAAGCCTTTTCAATCTCATGGTGCAGCTTCGATGTTGTATCAATAATTTGTCCGCGCCGGATATCATTTACGATGGTTTTCGCAATCCTGTCAGCAAAAGGCTCATCCGCATTTCCATCAAGCATACCGGCCAATTCCTCCCATGCTATGCTTTGCAAGCGTTCTGCCGCTGAAAATCCTTTTTCAGGATTCATCCTTAGATCCAAAGGTCCATCATTTTTATAGGAGAATCCCCTGTCCGGGTTGTCTATTTGCATGGAGGACACCCCCAGATCCGCTAATACGAAATCAAATAATCCTGCCTTAGCTGCCAACGTATCTATATTGGCAAAATTCATCAGGCAAACCGTAAATATATTTTCATCAAAACCAAGCTTGGCCAAACGCTTCCGCGTCTTTGCCGATTCAATTGGATCAATATCCATAGCATACATATGTCCCTGCCCCTGAAGCATCTTCATCAGCTCCAACGTGTGTCCACCATATCCCAATGTCGCATCAAGGCCCCTCTGGCCAGGTTTTACCTGTAAAAATTCCAATATTTCCTTAACCATAATTGGAATGTGCGTACCTGCAGGTGTGCTTCCCTTTCCTATAACCCTTTCGACTGTAGCTGCATATTTTTCTGGCTGCAGCTCTTTATATTTTTCTTTATAATTTTTTGGATATGTTCCTTTATAGCGGATACGTCGCTTATGCTCTTCCTCCATATCACTATTTCTCTGCTCCTTTAACACGCAATCATCCTCATTTCATATTTCTGTCTGCAACCTGCATCTCCGGAATTATACGTACTCTGTTATTGTACTATAATTCCATACTGCTTTGAAATAACAAGCTTTTATCAGCAAATCACAATTCATATATACACAAATCATCCACACATCCATACTGCATGGACAAATACAGCATTTTTTACCCTCACCTTAATTTTTATTATATTATTTGGTTGTATATGGCGTTTATACAGAATAATATAATGTATTATCCATATATATCTTAATTATATAAAGAAAACTTTGATTTTATTATTTGACGCCGTTTTTTTCTATCTCTATAATGTATAAGGATACATAAATAAAGAATCGAGGTATTATCATGAATTTATTTCGTACCAAAAGCATAGAGCAAATGCGCAATATGGCTGCTTCCTCCGGTATGGTAAAGAGCCTGAACGCTTTCGACCTCATTCTTCTTGGCATTGGCTGTATCATTGGCACCGGTATTTTTGTTCTCACTGGCGTCGCAGCAGCCAAATATGCCGGCCCCGCGGTAACCATCTCTTTTGTTATTTCAGGCTCTGCTTGCGCATTTGCCGCTCTTGCTTATGCAGAATTTGCTTCCATTGTGCCATCTTCAGGCAGCGCTTATACCTATACCTATGCCTCACTTGGAGAATTCATTGCCTTCCTTGTAGGCTGGAACCTTATCCTCGAATACACTGTCACAGCAAGTGCCGTGGCATCTGGTTGGTCCGGTTACGTCACCGGGCTTCTGCAGTCCGCGGGTATAGAAATATCACAGGCTCTTACGCGTGTACCAGCAGATGGCGGTATCATCAACCTGCCAGCTATCTTTATTACACTGCTTCTATCCTTTTTTCTTATCCATGGTACACAAGGAAGCACCAAGCTGAATCGGATTCTGGTATTTGTAAAGCTTGCAGCCGTCTTCATCTTTTTGCTGCTTGCCGGCCCTCATGTAAATACAGCAAATTGGGAACCCTTCATGCCGTTCGGCTTTTCTGGTGTCGCCGGCGGCGCCGCTATCGTTTTTTTCGCTTACATCGGCTTCGATGCTGTAGCAACCTCGGCCGAAGAATGCAAGAATCCCTCACATGACCTCCCAATCGGCATTATCGGTTCCCTTATTGTCTGTACCATCCTCTACATCGTCGTAGCGGCTGTACTCACAGGCATCGTTCCCTATACAGAACTCAACAATCCTGAACCGGTTGCCTTCGCACTGCGTTATATAGGGTATAACATGGGCTCGGCTCTCGTTGGCGTGGGTGCCATTGCCGGTATCACAACTGTGCTCTTAGTGCTGCTTTATGGACAGGCCCGTATTTTCTTTGCTATGAGTCGCGATGGCATGGTTCCGGCAAAGATCTGCAAAATCCATCAACGCTATCGCACGCCTTACATTGTCACAATTCTCGGCGCCATTTTTGTCTCTGCTATCTCCGGCTTCGCGCCTATCGGTCTCATTGCAGAAATGGCAAACATTGGCACACTCAGCGCTTTTCTCGTTGCTGCCATCGGCGTTCTCGTTCTTCGCGTAACCAAACCGGATTTACCCAGAACCTTCTGCTGCCCGTTTGTCTGGGTCATAGCACCACTAGCAGTTTTTTCCTGCGGATATCTGATGTGCAACCTTCCCTGGGAAACCTGGGTTCGGTTCATCGTCTGGTGTGCGATCGGCTGCGCAATATACTTCGGCTATAGCTATCAGCACAGCATCCTGGGCAAAAAAGACGCCTTAGAAAATAAAGTCCAGCCCAATACCGACTGACAAAAATATTTCTTTTCTTATATCCTTAGCATCATATACAGCCCCCATACAAAACATCCCTGGAACCGCTTTATGGTTACAGGGGTGTTTTGTTGCTATAATGCTATATGCCGCCCTTCAAGCCAAGGGTTCTTACCGCAACAATATGAAAAATCATTCCCTTTAGAACCATAGCTTATCCTTTAAATCCTGTTCAATAATTTCCAGAAACTTCATCTCATATCGAGGTACTTCCTGCTCAGCCTCGCGCTTACAAAAATATATAGGCCGCCTGATTTCAATTCCTTTAACCCAAACCCTGCCAACTTCCTTATTTTCTACATACCGGCGCACAGCAAGCGATGGTGCCAGCATGACCCCATAGCCTGCAGCTACAGAATGTATGGACTCATTCAGGCCGTGAAACTGCAAACCTATACTTGGCGGAGCAACACCATGCACCCTGCACAAAGCAAAGAGTATTTCGCGTGTTGAACTCCCCTTTTCCCGAAAAAGAAATGGTTCCCTGGCCAAATCAGACAGGGACACTTCTTTTCCATTAAACCTATGATCTGATGGCACAATAAACCAAAACTCCATATCCATAAGATGGCACAGCCTGATATCCGGCTGGTTCCATTTTTCCTTTACGACAAAAGCCACGTCAGCTTTATAATGGGTCAGTTGTTCCAGCACTTCTGCAGAATTTCCACTATACAAATCAACCTTGATTTCCGGCAAGTTCCTTTTTAAATGTGCCAACCACTGCGGCAGCAGAAAATTCGCAGGCAGATAAGTTGAAGCAATACGAAGCGTTCCTATACCATCATATCTTAAGTCCTTCATCTTAGCCTCAATGCTCTGTTCGATGTCAAACAAATAGCAGGCTTGCTGGAACAGGATCTTGCCTGCCGGCGTTAATTGTATCCCTCGTCCTGAAGGTTCTATCAGCTTTAACTCCAAATCTTTTTCCAAATTACGAATCTGAATGGTGACTGCTGGCTGACTAATAGAAAAAATCTTCGCTGCAGCCGTAACGCTTTTTTGCGAAGCAGCCATCATAAATATACGGAGCGCATGGAGATTCATTCTTTTCACCTCGATTCATAAAAATATTTTATGAATTTGCCAAAAACATATATTAGACTTATTATTTTTTGTCAGCTATATTATATAAGAGCCTGCATCCAAAAACAAGCCTTAAAAGTAACAACTATGTCAGGAGATGAACCCATGAAGGAACGCCCCATTTATGTAATTTCTTTCATCACCGCTGCTTGTCTTATCGGAGACTCCATGCTGTATGTTGTTTTACCAACACATTGGACCGAGATGGGACTGACTTCCCTATGGCAAATTGGCATCATTCTGTCTGTCAATCGATTCGTGCGTCTGCCGCTCAACCCTTTTGTCAGTCATTTATATAAAAAATTAAGTGCGCGAAATGGCATTTTTATCGCTGTATTTCTGACCATACTTACAACCGTTGGTTACGGAATCGTATCCAACTTTATATTCTTTATTCTGCTTCGCTGCCTGTGGGGTGTAGCCTGGACATTCTTACGTCTGGGAGCCTATTTTACCATCATGGATGTATCTACAGACCTCAACCGTGGAAAATGTATGGGCCTTTATAACGGGCTTTATCGCTTAGGCAGCTTAGTTGGCATGCTCGCAGGTGGTATTCTCACCGATGTTACAGGTATCCGTACTACGTCCTTTTGTTTTGCTGCCGTCTCGGTCTGCTGTATTCCGATAGTTTTTCTTTATATAAAAAAGTCCTCAAAAGGCATGGTTGCGGAACAATCCACAAAGGAAGCCAATTTTTCCTTCCTGAAAAATCTGGATATCCTTTCGATATTATGTATTGGAATGTTGATTGCCATGATTTATCAGGGAATGTTCACATCAACTATAAGCTATCTGATTGAAATCCACAACGCACCGGCAATCCCAGTGGGAGATTTCATTATAGGCGCAGCTTCCCTTGGTGGCATCCTGCAGGCAATCCGTTGGTGCTGGGAACCTTTCCTGGCTCCTAAAGTAGGCAGCCTTACCGACACAAAGCATAATCGTTACCCTCTATTTCTTGTCTCTACCCTGCTTGCCGGAATCCTTTTCGCCTTACTGCCTCTAAAATTGCCAAACATACTATGGTTTCTTATCCTCATGCTCCTTCAATTGACAGCAACCTCTCTGACAACCCTGGCAGATGTCCTGGCTGCCGATGCAGCAGTAAACTCAGCCAAGGTAAAGATTATGACTTTATACTCTCTGCTCGTTGATTTAGGCGCAGCCCTCGGCCCAATACTTGCCTATGGAATGAATCAGTACATTCACCCCTACGCATCTTATTTTGGAGCATCTCTCCTGTTATTATGGATTTCCATGCGGTATACTGCCAAAAAATAATCCCTATCACTATAAAAAAGAACTGGGCGCATAAAAAAAACGGCTCTGATACCAGCCGCCGCCCTTGTTGCGCATATTAGAAACTTCCCTATGGTATTTTCAGTATATGCCATCCAGACCAAACTCAAACATATCCTATCGATTCACTATTTATTGCCTATAGCCTTTACCATATCAATATGGAGGATTCCTGCCTCATAATAAGTATCTCCCTGCGCTTCAAACCCCAAGTGTTCATAAAATTTCCGTGCATGAACCTGCGCCGCGAGTTTCAACCTCCTGCAGCCTGCTTTTTCTGCGGCATTTTGCACTGCCTCCATAAGCATCCGCCCACCGCCAAGACCACGTGCAGCAGCCAAAAGAGCAACACGCTCAACCTTGGCTGTATGCGCATCATAAGGACGCATGCGCGCTGTCCCCAGTGCACAGCCATCCTGTGCACACAACAAAAAATGCTTTGTAGAAGGTGCTTCGTCATATGCATCCATTTCCAATTTCTCAGGAACATGTTGTTCTTCTATGAATACCTGCCGCCTTATAGCATAAGCTTTTTTAAGTGTATTGTTATCTTTGGCAATGCTTACTGTTTTGCCCATTTGCATCTCTCCCTCATGAAAATTATACACCAATCCGCATTCGATTCAGCTACTGGTGCACCCGATTCATTTGCCGAATCAATTCGATAGCGCTTTTACCCATGTTGGTTTCCTTGGCAATAGCCTCTGTCGAATAGCCTTGCTGCAAAAGCGCCCTTACCCTTGATGCATGCATAGGCAGAGTCCCCTGTCCCTGTATCCCTTTGCTGTCCAGCTCCGGCGATGCCTGTGCTTCCTCTGTCTCCTGTTCGACGCCCAAAGCCGCCTCAAACGTCTTAGCAACGGACAAGTCTCCGCTCTCATCTTCCATTGATTCTTGTAAAATATGGGGGAAATCCATCTGTTTCTGCTGTGGCATACCTTTGATCATATCCAATTTCTTATCGAGCAAAGCAGCCCTCTTGTCCGCTTCAGCAATAAGCGCCTCCAGCTTGCCCATATGATCCTCCATGCGTACGATAATCTCATCCGCCGAATGCTCCAACTCATACCGCAGCCTATCTGCCGCAACCTCGAACTTTTCCGATTCTGCCGGCTTCATCTGGCGGCGCAATACAAAAACGACCAATGCCCCCATAATAATGAAAAAACCCAAGACCTCTGTAACCATTTCCTGCTCCTGATCTCAAAACTTAATATCGATATTATGCCCTCTGAAGGAATCCACTGCTATTTTATCTTCGTCCCGGGATTCCTCAATATCCTCATTTGGTACGTGTCTTTTCCTGTTTCCTGTATATCTTCCTTGTTTCCCTTTTCGCTCCGAATCATCCTTAATTTTCCCATCTTCCAGTTCTTCCCGGGACCGCACTTGTTTCTGTTTCAAAGCAGCATCTGCTTTTTGGCGCATAGCTTCAAAATCTTGTTGAATAACCGGCTGTTGATTCAAGTTATGCTGTACCTGGCTAATTTCCGTTGCCTTAGGAACTATGATCTGCAAGCTGTTCATCGGGTTAAAATCCATCTTGCTGCGCCACCTTTCCTTCTGTCAAAACAATCAATAAGGACCTGTCTTGACAACATCCTCCTCAACATAAAAAGTACAGTGTTTTTGCTCGGTTTGAATATTCTTCATCGCAGAATTTACTTTCAGTTTCACCCCGGGAAATATCGTATCCAGAACACGAATCTTGCCCTTTTTTATATTTTGCATCTCAATTTCTAAATCACGTATGATTTTCTCATCACGTTCTACAAGACCAGCTAAAGGAAACTGCGACCTTGTTAGCGAATTAATTTGTTCTAAACGTTCAGGTGGAAGCCTGCTCATGTCAATTTTCCCCAGCGTATTCAGTGTCTTTGTCAGCTGCGATAAACGTTTCTTGCAGTCTGCATATTCCTTACAGGTGTCCTGATATTTTTTTTGCAGCATTGGATTAACGCCCACTGACAACCGTGTAGATACATTCATAAAGTTTCCTATGACCTTCGCTCTTATCTCCTCACCTGCCGCTAAGGTACCCCCGGTGACCTGCCCACGCTTTCCCTCCACAATCAGCTTTTTTCCAGCTTGTAGCTGAGAATGCAATGATACATCCGTTATATAAATATTCCCATCTGACTGTATATCGGCATTTTCTGCAAAACTCGCACGCACATCTCCATGGGCAATAATCTTTCCCCGGTTCATACCCTGGACACCGCCAGATATAAATACATTCTGTCCCTCGAGCGTTGCACCGCTCACCATACCCTTGACTTCGATATCACCAGCAGCCTTGATGACAAAACCAGCCTGTACATTACCGCTGACATGGACCGCGCCTGTAAAATCTATATTACCTGTAGAAACTCCTACATCTCCCGAAATAGACAACAAGGGATCTACACTGATTTTACTGCCTGTATCAACAATTTGTCCATCAATATCGGCAAAAATACTATTCTCATCCTTTACAATAGTATTTTTCCCACTGGGAAGCGGTTTAGGTTTACCATGGCGTGCCATAACCTCATCGCCAAAAACATTTGTCCCCGAAGTCCCCGCCGTTTGCAAAATCCGTTCTGCCAGAATTTCTCCCTTTTTCACCAATACAACAAGATTCAAATTTTTATAGTCAGCCTGATCGTACTTACTAAGCGCCGGCCGACCCTTTATATTCAAATTGAATTTGCGTTCAATACGCGCATCCGCACCATTTATAGCCGGTATCCCCTGTGCTGCTATAAAATCCTCTGCACCATCTTCGAGCCCTGTCTCTATAGCCTGCGAATCAATACCAAAAACCACTTTCTTACTTTGCAAGGCTTCCATAATCATGTCCATGTCTGGCTTTAAATTTCCTGCTTTATAATCAATATGTACAATGGCTTTCATACGATCCTTAGTGATTTCAATAGTGAATTTCGCATATTCTTTTTTTTCTTCTGCAGGCTTTCCATCTTTATTCTCTGAGGTTCCTTCCTCCTTTGGCCAGTCAACCGGAGCTTCAAAATGATCAGCCAATTTCTGGGACTTCCCCGCTGCCTCACGCAGAGTACGTGCCAAAACCTCTATATCATAATCAATAACTCCATATTCTTTTAAAACCTGACGCATATCAGAAAGCTCAAAAAGGATTCCTCCATCTGAAGGATACACCGTCAAAAAAACACCGTCCGGCTTAAATTCAAACAAATAACCTGCTTCCTGTCCACCAACGTTGGGAATCATTTTTTCTTCTTCCATGACACATCCCCCTCAAGCCGTTATGCTAGCCCTTGACAGACATCCTGTCTAAATCAGGCTCGATTTTACCCTGGATAAATAACCCCGCAAACGGAAAACCGCCTTCGTATGCAATTGGCATATACGCGCTTCCGATAAATGAAGGATGACACTGATTTCCTTAAGTGTCAATTCCTCATAATAATACAGTGATACTACTTTTTTTTCTTTTTCTGGCAATTTATCAATCGCACTCGCCAAGGTATCCTGCAATTCCATAAATTCCACATGCTCAGCCGGATCGAGTTCCCCGGTCTGCGGCGACTCCGTACGTATATACTCTTCTAAAGGAATAATAGTTGCAACATTCAGCTGCTGAATTAAGTTCTGTAGCTCATCAAGTGAAAGCTGCAATTCCTTAGCTATTTCTCCATCCGTAGCCGACCTTCCCAAGACCCCTTCCAATTTACTGACCGTCTGCTCATATCTGCGTATTTTCTGACGCAAAGATACCGATATCCAATCCTTGGAACGAAGATAATCCAACATAGCCCCCCGAATGCGAACTCCTGCATAAGTCTCAAACTTGTTGCCACGTGTATAGTCATACCGATCTATTGCATCCAACAAACCAAAGAACCCACTACTGATAAGATCATCTCTATCTACATGAGCCGGCAAACTTATAGACAACCTGCCAGCAATAATATTGACCAGTGTCAAATAATGCTCAACTAGCTGATCCCTGATCTCAGATGTTTTGTCCTTTTGATATGTATTCCAAAGGGAAGCAATATCTACAGAAACCTTATCTGCATTCTTCATTTGTTCTATTTCCTCCCCACATACCTATTAGTCTTGCGGTGACGAAACATGTTTTAATCCATCCGCCGTCAAAGGCGTAAACGCTCCTGCCTTATTGGATTCCACATCCGCTTCTCCAGACTTTCCAGATGGATGCACATCCTCAGCAACGTCGTCCTCCACAGCTTCCTCCGACTGGTTTTCTTTTCTCTGCGCCTCTATTGTATCTTTTTTCTGTGCTTCACTTACCCATTCCTTACGCAACATAGAATGTTTTTTCAGATAGCTGGGCATCCCATATTTATCAAGTAAGTAGAACATAGCATATGCCAAGCTGCCCGATGCAACAAAACCAAATAGTGCCCGTACAAGGATCGTTCCATAGCGAGCACCAGCGACAAATGCTGCAAAGCCGGCAACTAAAGCAACAATAATTGCAAAACCAAGCGCCATCTCTAATTTAAACAATCCCTCTCACCTACTATAATTCCTTCTCGCCCTTATCAATCGTCTTGACCCGATAAACCCCTGTATCCAAATCAATCTGCACTGTCCGTCCATAAGTTCCACCTGTGTCCTCTGCCAACAATCTTATATTGAGCTTCTTTAATATATTTTTTGCAGCTTCAGCATTGCGTGCTCCTACCCTCATAATGTCTGTCGCATTTGCAAAAGCAAACATCTGTGAGCCACCAGCAATTTTAGCAACTACTCTGGATTGCAAGGCCCCAAGCTGCACAATATCCTTCAACATCAAAGGAAGGCCCGTATCGGCAAATTTGGCTGGATTCTCACTGGCCTTAGATTGCGTACTATCAGGAAGCATAATATGCAATAATCCACCAATCTTGGTCTGTGGATCATACATAGAGATTCCAATACAGGAGCCTAATCCATAACTTATAATTATTCCGGGCCCACGACTAACCTTATAATCAGCCATACCTACCCTAATGAGTTCTGGCATATTATTCAACTCCCACCGCTGACAAAATTGTATCCAACGAGCCCGGATCAGGAACAAGGAAGAAATGCCCCCTGATACCATCTTCCTCCGCCAAAAACTCAGTTTCGATAACGAGTGCATGATCTCCCATTTGTCCAAGCTGTACCAATACCACACTCAAAATCGCACCAGCCATATCCACGGCAAGTGCAGGAATAGATGGCAATAACGTCAGTTTTGTGAAATTGAACAATGCGTTCAGATAGGCCCCGGCAAGAATATTCCCTATCTCCATAAGTGCTGACTCATCCATGAAATCCAGATTCTTTGTATCACCATGCGATTTTCCCATAAGTGTATCCACCAGATAAAAAGCACTTTCCTTTGGCAAAAGAAACAGGATATTCCCCGGGGCTTCACCATATACCCGCAGGAATACACCCACAACCATTGCATCTGGTCCGCCAACAAGGTCTGGGACATCACCTAATGGCACAATGGATACCTCTGGCACATTCATTTCTATCTTACGATCAATAATTTGTGAAAGTGCGGTTGCTGAATTTCCTGCTCCCACATTTCCAATTTCCTTAAGTGCATCCATCTGTGTTGCAGATAATTCTAAAACCTCATCTGACATACCGACACCCTCTCATTCCTGATTATTTTGATTCCCCAGGGGCTCCGACAATCTCGTCAATATTAAGCATAATAATCAATCGAGCGTCAATATTACCTATCC
Source organism: Megamonas sp. UBA1796 (assembly GCA_002319795.1). Taxonomy (GTDB): domain Bacteria; phylum Bacillota; class Negativicutes; order Selenomonadales; family Selenomonadaceae; genus UBA1796. The sequence goes on along the minus strand of DCFU01000043.1, from coordinate 114,478 downwards.
CATTAATAAAGCGGGTACTCTCATTATCACTCACAGATTTAGCCGTATCAATATGGCTGGCATCAATACTCAACACCTCAGTAACTGCATCGACAATCATGCCAACCGAGATATCGTCAATCTTTACAACAACAATACGCGTACTCTCCGTATACGAAGTATCCTGGAGCCCAAGACGCTTCTTCAAATCAATGACTGGAAGCACACTGCCGCGAAGATTGATGACTCCCTTAATAAAATCCGGAGTAAAAGGTACACGTGTAATATCCGTTAATCCCTTAATTTCCTGTACGCTAAGAATATTAAAACCATATTCTTCTTTTCTAAGCTTAAATGCAACTACCTGGACTTCCTCATTTATACCATTGCCTTTTTCAACTTTTGCCATTTTAGCCGCCTCCTTTATTACATCAATGCGCCAACATCCAAAATCAAAGCAACGCGGCCATCACCAAGAACAGTCGCACCAGAAATGATCTTGAGTCCGACCAAAAGCTTACCAAGCGTCTTAATAACGATTTCCTGCTGTCCAATAAGATTATCAACAACGATTCCCGCCTTACGGTCCCCTAAATGAACAATAACAACAAAAATATCCTCATTCTCTGCCTTATCAACCTTCGGCACATTTAATACATCACCCAGCCGGATGATTGGGATAATCTGTCCGCGCAATACAATAACTTCCTTATTCTGAACCGTCTTTATGTCATCTAAAGTAATATTGATTGTACTATCAATAGAGCCCAAAGGAATTGCGTACATCTCTTCCTGTACCTTCACTAAAAGTGCCTGGATAATTGCGAGAGTAAGCGGCAGCTTGATTTTAAAAACACTGCCTTCATCAATTTTCGTTTCAACATCGACATGGCCGCCTAAGGACTCAATCTTACTGCGGACAACATCCATACCAACACCACGGCCAGAAACATCCGTGATTTCGTCTGCTGTTGAAAAGCCCGGCAGGAAAACCAAGCGTACTGCATCCCCGTCGTCCATATTATCGGCTTCCTCCTGAGAAATCATTCCTTTCTCAACAGCCTTTTTGCGGATAACATCTGCATTGATACCGTTACCATCATCGGTAACCATAATAACGACATTATTTCCCTCATGGCGCGCGATAAGCCCAACCTCACCGGTTCTCGGCTTTCCCTTTGCCTCACGATCCTTTGGATGCTCAACGCCATGGTCCAAAGAATTCCTCAGTAAATGCATAAGCGGATCGCCAATTTCATCAATAACAGTACGGTCGAGTTCTGTCTCTTCACCTTCGATAGTCAGATTAATTTCCTTATCAAGTTCCTTGGCAAGATCACGTATCATACGAGGAAAACGATTGAATACCTGTCCAACCGGCACCATCCTTACCTTCATGACAACAGACTGCAAATCAGTAGTTACACGGTCCATCTGTTCCAGCGTTTCAGTAAGATCCGCCAGACGATGCGTAGTACCTATCTGTTCAAGGCGCACTTTGTTGATTACAAGTTCTCCCATAAGATTCATCAACGTATCAAGTTTTTCAATATCCACACGCACAGATTGGCCCGCATGTATTTTCTTCTCATGATTCGCACTATTCGCCGCTTGTTTCTTAGGTGCCTCCGAAACATTCTTACTTATTGCTTCCGGTGCATGCATGGATTCTTTTTTCGCCGCAGGAGTTTCTTTATGCTCTTTCTTCTCTAGAACCTCGATTTCAACCTGATCTATCTCTGAAATCGACATCAGCGCATCTTCAACTACTTTTTCCTCAACAGCCGTAAGCAGGATAACCTCAAAAGAACGCTCAAATTTCTCCTGCTCCAAATCTTCTACAGGAGGTGCTGCTTTCACCGCATCACCTAATTCATCCAAAGCATTCATAACCATATACGCTCTGGCTGATTTCAATAAGCATGAATCGGCCAGCCTAACCTTGATATGCATTGCCTGAAGACCGCTAAGCTGTGCCTTTTCAATCACACTGCGGTCTGTATCTGTCAATACAATCGTGTTGCCTGGTCCGGCAGTAGCAGGAGGAGTCTCCGCTGCCGACTTATCCGCCACAGGATTTCCACTGGAAATCGCATTGAGCTGGCGGACGAGTTCTGATACATCCACCAGATCCTCAGCATCGCCGTTACCGACATTCTCAATCATTTGCTCCAAAGAATCCACACATTTGAACAGAATATCTATGATAGTCTCATTCATTTTCAATTGTTCTTTACGAAGTAAGTCGAGCACATTCTCCATCTCATGTGTGAGTTCAGCAATTCTGTTATATCCCATAGTTGCCGACATTCCCTTGAGTGTATGCGCATTTCGAAAAATCTCATTTACAACAGACAAATCTTCTGGGTTATTCTCCAAAGCAAGAAGGCCGTCATTCAGCGACTGCAAATGTTCCCGTGATTCTTCCAAAAACATTTCCATATACTGATTTGTGTCCATTTTTATTCCCCCTGTTTTCTTATTTTTGTACTGCAGCTACAATAGCATGTGCTATATTCTGCAAAGGTAATATTTCATCAGCGATTCCCATATCTGCAACGGCTTTCGGCATTCCATACACTACAGCCGTGGATGCATCCTCCGCTATGATATAGCCACCAGCATTTTTTATCTTCTTCATTCCGGCTGAACCATCACTTCCCATACCAGTCAGTATGACCGAAACCACATCCCTGCCAAACTGTACGACAGAATTGAACAAAACATCTACAGCCGGCCGGTGATTCGCAAGTGGCGGCTCCTGGTTCAGCGCAATCCTGCGAAGACCGCCCGCCCCTTCAACCGTCATATGATAATCTCCCGGCGCTATATAAACATGTCCTGCTTCTATAATATCATGATTCTCCGCTTCTTTCACGGATATTTCCGATATTGTATCTAATCTTTCTGCCAATGATTTGGTGAATCCAGCTGGCATATGCTGTACTATAACCACACCACAGGGCAAATTCTTAGGCAGCTTCATAATTAAGTTCTGCAAAGCCTTTGGCCCTCCTGTAGAAGTCCCAATCGCTACAAGCTTTCTGCCGTCTCCCATATACTGGCTTGGCAATGGTACACGTTTTATGACTGGTTTAAAGGGTACAACCGTTGTTTCCTGCGGATAACTCCTGCGCTCTGGCAGCTGTATCCGTTTGTAAGCCGTTGGACCTGCTGCCTGACTGGACACAAGAGTTTCTTTTTTTTGATTATCTGGAACATAAGATTTTTTTAAAGCAATATTAGCACCCGCTGCTATATGGCACTTCTCCAGAATTTCCGCCTCAATATCATCAATTCTGGATATAGCACCACCTGTTTTACTGATAAAATCAACTGCCCCCAGTTCAAGTGCTCGCACTGTCGCATCTGCACCTTCCTTTGTTACACTACTTAGCATGACAACTGGCAAAGGAGCTTCTTTCATAATAATCTCCAAAGCCATCAACCCATCCATTACCGGCATATTGACATCCATCGTCAATAAATCCGGTTTCAAGCGCATGGTTTTTTCAACCGCATCCTTGCCATTGATAGCCGTACCGACAACTTCAAAATCAGACTGCGTGGTGAACAAATTTGATAATACCATTCTCATAAAAGCCGAATCATCTGCTATCAATACGCGAATCATTTTTCCACCTCCATGAAATAATCATTCTATGCTTTTCATCAGGTTTTTCCTCTGCAAATCAAATATAAAATGCACTAGTTTCGTTTGTATAGTCCTTGTCAGATTATCAAATTGTACACCCACATGATAAATTCGACCAGCAGGCACTTCTAAAGATATACATTTAACGGCTGTTGTCATAATCTGTACATTCCCTATATCAGGCAAACCTCTTATTTCTATTGCCACCTTAGAGCCAACACATACTGATTCATGATAAACAAAGCATAAGCCATTACCGCTGATATCTATTGTCGTAGTCTCTGCCGGAGGGTCCAGCTGCCCTTCATCATTGATGATCTGCACCTGTATCGCCAGACTCGTTCTCACACGCACAAACTGGCGCCGCTGCCAACGCTCTACCACATCCGGTTTTCTGATGTACCAAACCGGAATTGGTATCGCAGCCTTATCCTCGTAAACTGCAAAAAACCGATACATGCAATGATCGCCTATAACCCGGCAATACGTTTTACTTCCTTGTATGGGAATCACGGGCCGCCGTTTCTCATCCATAGGCATCGCCACAGCCAATCTGTCAGATGATATATCTTCAATACGGCTTGTATACCATTTGTGCCCTTCCCCGGCCTCAAATTCTATACGCTGTCCTATTTTTAAGACTTTCTCTGCTTTTATAATTTCGCCTACCATGCGTCAGTTCCTCCAAATTACCTCGAAAAATCCAAAAAATGTTGTAAAAAAACCTTCCAGCCTCTCTTAATCTTAACCTGACCGCCATAAAGCAAGTTATTAGCAATCGCCATTATACATTTTGCTGCAGCTGCATCCGGATACGAAATAAGAAACGGAACCTGCTTTCTCACCGCATTCATCACGCTTCTATCCTCATAAATATATCCCAGACATTCCACAGTCATCTTCAGGAATCTTTCTGAGGTACGCCGAAGCTTCGCCACAACGTCCCGGCTGTCAAGCTCATCATAAACACGGTTAACCACCAGTTTCATATTTTTATTTGGTGCATATATACTATAAGCCTTCATGACAGCATAGGCATCTGTAAGTGAGGTTGGTTCTGGTGTAGTCAGTAATATTACCTCATCCGCCGCTAAAATAAAATCCAGTACATTCTTGCCAATTCCGGCCCCTGTATCTATAAGTATGATATCCGCTAAATCCTCACATTGAACAAGTTTCTGCATAAGACGCTGACGTTCCGGAACAGAAAAATCTGCTGCATGTTCAATGCCTGAACCACCAGAAATATAATTCACCCCATAGGGTCCCCGCAATAAAACATCATGCAATGACACTTCATCCTGACAAAGATTACTTAAATTGTACTTAGAAACGGTTCCCAGCATAACGTCTACATTTGCCATTCCCAAGTCCGCATCAATAAGAATGACACGCTTCCCTGCCTTGCTAAGCGCAATCGCCAGATTTACGGCAAAATTTGTTTTTCCCACACCACCTTTGCCGCTTGTCACAGCAATGATACGTGCTGACGATTTCTTGCTTTCATCAGTTTCTTCAATTTTTTCACATTCTGCCAGCGGGATGTAGCCGGTTCTATCTTCTATGAGTTGTCTAAGGCGTGCTGCCTGATCTTCCATATATCTTTTACCTCAACAGCAGTTCTGCCAACTGCTCTGATTTTGCCGGCAGAATATCATCTGGTACGCTCTGTCCATTTGTCAAATAAGATAAAGCAATTTTCTTTTTAAAAAGCAAATTCACCACCAGGCCAATACTCCTGGTCTCATCCGTCTTGGTAAACAAGATTCTCTCCGGCTGGCATATGGAAAATTTATCCATAATCTCCTTAGCATCCCGCTCCTTCGTAGTTGCACTCATAACCAAATGCTTCTCAATAGAAGGCTCCACATCAAGAAAATCCTTTAATTCTTTCATTTGATATTCATTATATTGGCTTCGGCCAGCAGTATCAATAAGAACAAGCTGCTTATTACGATGCTTTTGTATAGCAGCCCTGAGCTCAGCCGGAGAATAGACAATTTCCAAAGGCAAGCCGATGATATCTGAATATGTTTTAAGTTGTTCAACCGCAGAAATACGGTATGTATCTGCAGTAATAAGTGCTGCGCTGATTCCCTGTTCCAAAACAAATCTGGCAGCAATCTTGGCAAGTGTTGTAGTCTTACCGACGCCTGTGGTACCAATCAAAGCAACGATCTTAGCTTTATCATCCTTGAGGACAACTCCGCCAGCCATTCGGATTACGCGCGGCAGATATCCCGACAAAGCCTTAACAGCCTGTTCTGAATCTTTACTCGCCAGAATATCTTCTGCCGACATATAACGAGACATGTCCTGCAGGATAGAATCATCAATTTCCTGCTCTTTTAAAGCCGTTTGCAAAGAAATTCTTTCCGGGTCAACATTTTCTTTATGCATGACCTGCTGAATAATTTCTTTCATCTGCGCAAGCTCATTCTCTAACTGATGGATTTTTTCTTCTTGTTTATCATCCTGTCGTAAGGCTGGCAACTCTTGCCGTACTCCTTCATCGGCTCGTATTATCCTGGATTTTGAAAAATCCGATGTCACCGGTACAAAAGTTTCTTTTGCCGGCACCGCAATTTCTTTAGCAATCTTTATGGCAGGAATCACCTGTTCCGTCCCCGCAGTCTTATACTGCGCCAAAACTTTTTTGGGAAGTACGGGCTTTTTCACCGGAATCTGCTGTGCCGGCTTTGCCCCCGCAAGTCTCATGCCCGCATCTTCAACAGCAGCGGTGACTTCCACAATCTCCTTGCTCTTATATCCTAAAAAACCACCTTTGCGATATTTTTTTGTATGCAGTATAACTGCGTCTACGCCAAGCTCATCTTTGACCTGTGCAATTGCATCCTTTAAAGTCGCGGCCTTAAAAACTTTAATACGCAATTATATCTTCACCACCCCAAGAATCTGAATTTCTACATTCTGCTCTATTTCTGCATGAGACAAAACGATAATCCCCTGAACAGACCTCTCTACAAGCTTCCGAAAGTACAACCGAACTGCCGGACTGGTAAGTACGATAGGCTGATATCCCATATTGGTGAGCTTTGGCAGTTCCACATTGAGTGCCGCTATCAGCTTTTGCATAGAATCCGGGTCCAGGCTTACATAAGAACCCCGATCTGTACGCTGCACAGCACCAGCAATCCGATTCTCAATTGTCGGATCCAGCGTAAGGCAAGGCAACACATTATTTTGAACATTTTGTTGTGTAATCTGCCGTGCCAGGGCATGCCGCACATATTCCGTAAGGATTTCAGTATCTTTCGTTGCTCTCGCATAATCTGCCAATACCTCCAGAATAGTTGCCATGTCACGTATAGAGACACGCTCCCGCAGCAAATTGGCCAAAACCTTTTCTATCTCTCCTACAGTCATAAGCTCTGGGACTACCTCATCAACCAGCGAAGCATTCGTCTTCTTGAGATTATCAATAAGGTTCTGCGTTTCCTGCCGGCCAAGTATCTCATCCGCATGTGACTTGATAACTTCCGTTAAATGTGTAGCTAATACAGATACCGCATCCACTACCGTATAACCATTAAGTTCAGCCTGTTCACGCTGTGCCTCAGGTATCCATAGCGCCGGCAGTCCAAATGCCGGTTCGGTTGTCTCTATGCCTGCTATTTCCTCGAAAACAGTTCCTGAGTTCATTGCTAAATAATGGTCAAGTAATAATTCGCCCTTTGCTATTTCAATTCCTTTTAATTTTATAATATATGCGTTAGGTTTTATTTGAATATTATCCCTTATACGAATTGTTGGTACAACTAACCCCATCTCAAGCGCACACTGACGGCGGATCATTACAATGCGCTCAAGCAAATCGCCGCCTTGTCCCGTATCAACAAGCGGAATAAGGCTATAACCTATCTCGAGTTCCATCGGATCCACTTGTAACAAAGAAATGATATTCTCAGGTTTGGTAACCTCATCCCTGGCTTTTTTTTCTTTCTTCTCGGCTATATTGGTTTCCTCTGTCTGTTTATCTGATTTATTAAGATTATATCCCACGAACCCTGTCATGGCAGATAAACAAAAGAATGGTATTCCCGGCAAGCCAGGTACAATTGCCAATAAGAGCAATACTGAACTGGCAATAAAAAACACGCGCTGATTACGGAAAAGTTGTGTGACCAGATCATGTCCCAGATTCTCCTCCGAGGCAGCACGCGTAACAATAATACCCGTTGCCGTAGAAATAAGAAGTGCTGGTATCTGATTGACAAGTCCCTCACCGACCGTAAGCAACGTATAACTCTGTAAAGCCTGCATAACCGTAAGATTACGCTGCACCATGCCAATAACAAATCCACCCGTGATATTGATCATGATGATGATGATAGCAGCAACCGCATCTCCCTTGACAAATTTGCTGGCACCATCCATAGCCCCATAAAAGTCAGCTTCACGCTGTATTTTTTCACGGCGGTACTTTGCTTCAGCATCCGTAATGGCTCCCTGATTAAGATCTGCATCAATTGACATCTGTTTGCCTGGCATTGCATCCAACGTAAAACGGGCGGAAACTTCAGCTACGCGTTCCGCCCCTTTTGTAATAACAATAAACTGGATAATAATCAAAATGACGAATACAATAAAACCTACGACTGCATTACCACCAACAACAAAATTACCGAAAGAAGTAATAACTTCTCCTGCATAGCCCTCCAGCAAAATAAGGCGTGTAGATGACACATTGAGTGCCAGGCGGAAGAGCGTCGTAACGAGCAATAATGATGGAAAAACCGAGAATTCCAAAGGCTCTACATTATAAATTGCCACCATAATAACAACCAATGCCAAAGTGATATTCAAACACAATAACAAATCCAACAGCATCGTTGGCAACGGAATAATCATCATTATGACGATTGTGACAATCGCCAAAGCAATCAGAACATCGCTATATTTTTGTATAAATCCGCCCATAGCGGATGAACTACTTTGTGCAGGCATCTTTTATGTACTCCTTATATAGTTCTTCAAGCTAATTTCTTTTTCTTTAAACGATATACATATGCCAAAACCTCTGCCACAGATTTATAAAGCTCCTGTGGCACCGTAGACCCGATTTCGACAGCAGCATACAAGGCCCTGGCCAACGGTCTGTTCTCAACGATTGTGACGCCGGACTCCCGTGCTATTTCCTTGATTTTTTGTGCGACCAGATCCTGACCTTTCGCTACAACCACAGGAGCCGCCATCCCTTTTTCGTATTTCAGGGCAACCGCAAAATGTGTCGGGTTCGTAACAATAACATCAGCTTTCGGCACTTCGCGCATCATACGCTGCATTGCCATCTCCCGCTGCTTCTGCCGGATTTTACTTTTTATCTGCGGATTTCCTTCTGCCTGCTTGAATTCCTCCTTGACATCATCCTTACTCATCTTCAAATCCTGCGTTGTCTGCCATTTTTGATACGCATAATCGAAAACAGCTAAAACAAGAAACACACCACATATCTTGAAGGACAAGTTAATAATAATCTCCGATATCTCACGCAAGCTCGCAGGAAGGTCCAAATAAATAAGCTTAGGCATCTGCAATATCTGATCCACCAAATAGCGATAAATAAAAAAGCCAATAATAATAATTTTAATAATCGATTTAAAAAGCTCAATCAAGGCACGTTTGGAAAACAACCGGCCCATTCCGTTAATCGGATTCAAATTATCTAATTTAAACTGCAGCGGCTCAGTCGTAAACATAACGCCTACCTGCAAAATATTAATAGCAACGCCTACGACCATGATGATAAGCATGATAGGAAACGCTGTCTTAGCCAAAACAAACACCATACCGATAAAAAGCTGCATAACCGATTCTGTATCGATTCCCTGATTCAAATGTCCGAAGATATAAATCGTATAATTGGCAATCTCATCATAAATGGATGCTCCCAATATCCGCATAGAAAAAAATCCTGCCAGCAATACAAAAGCTGCACTCAGCTCCTGGCTGCGACCAACCTGCCCCTTCTGACGGGCCTCACCTCTCTTTTTAGATGTTGGCTGTTCGGTCTTTTCTCCAGCAAAAAGTTGCAAATCAAATATAAAAGACTCATTGTATGGCCTGTAATGCAAGGGAAATATTTCCATACATTTCATTAAATAACACATCCAGGAACAAAATATAAAACGGAAGCATAATCGACAAAACAAAAATCCCTACCACAATCTGCATGGGAATACCGACAACGAATATGTTCATTTGAGGCATCGTCCGAGCTAAAACACCTAATCCTACATTCGTAAGTAAAATAGCAAAAGTAACCGGCATGGATACTTTCATTCCCGTCAAAAAAATTCCTGCTGTAAAATCGCTTATAAGGTTAACTAAACCAAGATGAACGGAAGCTCCAAGGATAGGAATTGCCTGAAAGCTCTCAAAAAGAGCCATTATAAGCACATGATGCCCATTCGTCACCAAAAAGACAATGAGTCCTAAATTATAAAGAAAACTCCCGATAAGCGGCATCTGCTGACCGGAAGTAGGATCCATAACATTGACAATAGAAAATCCCACCTGCATATCCATCATTTTACCCGCCATTTGAATAGCAGAAAAAGAAATATATGCTACAAAGCCGATGAGCCAGCCAATAAAAAGTTCGCAACACACAGCTAATGTATAAGCTAAAACGGAAGCCGGCGCATGAACCGTGGCCAATGAATCCACCGTTGGATACAATACCAGCGACATCATAAATGCGATTGCTGCACGAAAATAAACCGGGATATTAAGACTCCCGAAAAAAGGCGACATAACAAAAAGCCCGCTTACACGTGTCATCAACAATAAAAAAACCGCTGCGTGATTCTGTATCACATCATAAAGATCCAAAGTTCCTTCTCCTTAATTAACCAATGTACGATGGCAGATTCACCAGAATACGCGTTAGATATTCAACCATAATACGAAGCATCCACGGACCAAAAATCAAGATTGCTACAAACACAGCAACAATTTTTGGAATAAAAGCCAAAGTCTGCTCCTGAATAGACGTCGTTGCCTGAAAAACGCTCACCATAAGGCCCACAAGAAGGCCCAGTCCCAGCATCGGCGCCGAAACCAGCATAACAACCATCAAAGCCTCCTGACCAAGCTGTATTACCAGATCTCCCGACATTCTTCCATCTCCTACTTAAAGCTCACTATAAGCGACTTAATCAACAAATGCCACCCGTCTACCATCACAAACAGCAACACCTTAAACGGCAATGAAATCATAACTGGCGGCAGCATCATCATTCCCATGGACATAAGCGTACTTGCGACAATCATATCTATGACAATAAATGGTATATAAATCATAAAACCAATTTGAAACGCCGTCTTCAATTCACTGATAAGATACGCCGGTATCAAAGTAAAGGTTGATACATCATCCTGTGATTCCGGTCTCTCCGCCTGCGACAAATTAACGAAAAGTGCCAAATCAGACTCGCGCGTCTGCTTGAACATGAACGCCCGAACTGGCTCTACCACATTATGCAAAGCCTCTTCCTGGGTAATCTGCCCAGCGAGATATGGCTGCAGACCATTGTCATTTGCCTGGCTCCAATATGGTGACATAATATAAAACGACAAAAAAAGTGACAAGGCAATCACAACCTGATTTGGCGGTACATTCTGCGTAGATAATGCATTGCGCAAAAAACCTATCACTACTACAATACGCACAAATGACGTTGTCATAACCAAGATAGATGGTGCAATGGACAAAATCGTTAATACGGCCATGATTTGCAGTGTTACAACGACATCCTGCGGGTTGTCCGATGTTCCTACCCCAATATTGACATTTGGAACCATCGGTGCTGCAAAAACATTTTTGGAAATAAATAAAAAGAAAAGCAGAACTCCCATAAAAAGAAGCATCCGCCGCTGCTTTAACACCGTCTCACAACCCCTTCTGTTACTTACGATATGTGCCATCATTAAAAAGAGACGGTATTCTTTTCGTCAATTGCTCAATAGAACGCAATTGTTGGGAAAAAACACTATCCGCCGGCAATTTTCCAAGCATCTGACGATGCAGCCGTTCTATTTCCTCTGGATCTGTAATCTCCCTGAGAAGCGTAATAGAGTGTTCTGTTACTCCCAGCATAAAAACACGATCCGCCAGCTCAACGACACACACCGAACGGTTAGGGCCCAGTGGGAGATGTTCCAAAATTCTCCCACCTGCACCCGAAGAGGACTGTGCAAAACGACCGCTCAGGAATTTCGACGCAAAGTAAGCCATAACAGCCACAAAAGCAAACACCGCAAGTAAACTTAATAAATAAGCAAGCGTCGACCACCATGAAAGTTGTGATGGTCGAGGATCCGTATTTTCATATCCGGACAAATAGCCTCCGCTGCTTGCAGCATCCGGCGCAGCCCATCCCACGGAAACTGCCGTCAATAGAAAAAATAAAATACCGATGGCTATCAGTTTCCTCTTCTGTTCCCTGCTCATCAGCCTACAGCTTTGCGCACAGCTTCAAGCACACGATCCGCCTGGAACGGCTTGACTATAAAATCACGCGCGCCTGCCTGTATGGCCTCAATGACCATTGCCTGCTGTCCCATTGCACTACACATAACAATCTTCGCATTCGGATCAACTTTCTTAATTTCCTTAACTGCACTGATACCATCCATTTCCGGCATCGTAATATCCATGGTCGTAATATCCGGCTTAAGCTCCTGATACTTTTCTAAGGCTTTCATGCCGTTTTCAGCTTCTCCGACAACCTCATAACCATTTTTCGACAATATATCCTTTACCATCATTCTCATGAACGCTGCATCATCGACGACTAAAACTCTAACTGCCATCTTCATCTCTCCTCATTTATAAAATTTTACATCACAAGTTCCTACTTGATTTTAATCTTTATTATATATGAACTGCTCAGATTTCTCAAGAGCATGCATAGATTTACTGGAGTTTCTGCGCACGCTCCATAGGACTTACGATATCTGTGATTCGGACGCCAAAGTTTTCATCAATAACAACGACCTCACCTCTGGCCAAAAGTTTACCGTTAATATGGATATCCACCGGCTCGCCCGCAAGTTTATCCAGTTCTACAATAGAACCATTTGAAAGCTCCAGGATTTCCCTAATAGACTTTTTCGTACGTCCCAGCTCAACTGTTACTTGTAATGGAACATCCAGAATGAGCCCTATATTTGCATCATTAACCGCAACCGCCTCTGTAGAGAGCGGCGTGAACTGTGCTGGCTGAACTTGAACATTTGAAGCTACCCGGGCCTGTGACATATTATACGCCTGCTGCTGCGCCATAGGCTGCTGTGCTGCCATCGCCGGAGGTGGTGCCGCCGCAGACTGCTGCACTGGCTGTGGTGCCGATGCAGGTACAGCTATCGGTGCCGCTGGAGGAGGCGTTGGGGCTGGCGGCGCTTCTTCCAAAGGAGCCTGAGAACTTCCCCCCATGAGAGATTCCACCATTTCCTTAGCAATATTCAAAGGCAAAATCTGCATGATCTCACTGTCAATGAGCCCATCAACTTCCATACGGAAAGAAATTTTAGCCACAGGTTCATCCTGCGCTACAATTTCCGTGACCGTCGCTTCAGAGCCTAGATCGATAAGGCTCACCTTAGGCGGTGAAATGTCAATTTTCTTAGTGAACATCGTTGACAATGATGTGGACACCGTCCCCATCATCTGGTTCATCGCTTCGCCAACAGCACTCATATGTATTTCATTCAGATCCTCTGGTGGGTTGGTACCATCACCTCCCATCATAAGATCCGCTATAATAGAAGCGTCCTGTGCCTGAATAGCCAGGATATTCCTTCCATCAATCCCGACTGTATAGCCAACCTCGACAATCAGATATGGCAAAGGATATTGATCCTTGATGAGATTCATCGTATTGATGGATACGTTCGGCGTCGTAATAGAAACCTTATGTCCTAAAAGTACGGATAAAGTGGTCGCCGCACTCCCCATAGAAATATTCCCTATTTCACCCAGAGCATCCTTTTCTATATCTGTGAGTGCTCCTTCTATATCGGCCGTCCTGGAATTTTCGGTCTCTTTAGCAGGCTCTGCCGGGGGATCCGCTGCAGGTATACCACCTCTTAACAATGCATCTATTTCTTCCTGTGAAATCAAATCATCACTCATCAGCTTCTTCATCTCCTTCTGCAACTACCCGTGTAACCTGTACTGCAGCTTTTTTTCCAAAGGTACCCGGCCGGCAATAGAACTTAGGCCGTCTTCCCACTATACATTTGAGCTCATCCTTAACCTTCGTATCCAGCTGCAAAACATCGCCGAATCCTAAGGTCAGGAATTCCCGGACAGAAATATCAATTGAACCAAGCTCAACAACAAACGAAACGCGTGTTCTTTCTATTTTTTTCTGTAGTATCTCTACCTGTTCCGGATGATCTTCCTTAACCACAGAAGCTGCCACCCAAAAAGTCGTGGTAAGCTTCGACATGATTGGCTCCAAAACCAGATAGGGAATACAGATATTCATAAAACCTTCTACTCCGCCTATTTTCATTTGCAAAGTAATGATTACAACCATGTCACTCGGCGGCACAATTTGCGTAAACTGCGGGTTCGATTCTATGACCTCCAGCGTCGGTTCCATCCTTATCACATTCGTCCATGCTTCCTGGAAGTGCTCTATCGCCTTGCCAAGCATCCGGCGGATAACAGCTTCCTCTATCTCTGTAAGCACACGGGGCTTGAGGGAATTTTCCCCCTTACCGCCAAAAATACGATCTATGATTGCAAAAGCAACACCTGTATTCATTTCCATAATGGCATTGCCCTTAAGCGGCGGCACCGCCAGCACACCAATGACACTCGGATTTGATAACGATTGCACAAATTCCTGATAAGTCAATTGCTCTACAGAAACTACCTCTACACTCACCAAAGTTCTGAGATGCGTGGACAAATAGCTATTCAAAAGACGGGCAAAATTCTCATGCAGCATATACAAAGTCCGTATCTGGTCTTTAGAAAACTTATCCGGACGCTTAAAATCATATGTCTTAACCTTTTTCTGTTCTTCATCCGCCCTGACTTCCTCAGCAGAAACAGCTCCTGTTGAAAGCGCCGAAAGCAGTTTATCTATCTCCGATTGAGATAGTACGTCCTCTCCCAAGCTTCCTCCTCCTCTCGCACCTTTTATCCAAAGACTTTTACTGCAGGATGAAACTCGTTATATATACATCATACACAGAGCCTTCCCCGAGTACCTTATTGATATCATCTTTGATTTTATCCTTCAATGCATCCTGTTTATCCGCATCCAGTTCATCAAGTTTTACAGACCGCAAAATCTGCAGAGTTGTATCTAAAATCTTAGTTTCTGCTTCCGGAAGCAGTTTCCCATCTGCCATGTTCGTCTTCTTCCCCGGATTCATTTCCAGCACAAGACCCACTTTAAGGAACTTGCCGCCCCGGATACCGCCAACATTGACAATCACGCCATCCTTAGCATCGCCCAGCTTCACAAAGACACCCGGATCATGTCTCTTTGTACTTGATGAAGCCGAATCCGTCATCAGCTTCGTCGTAACAAAATAAGAAATGCCTCCTGCCAAGACCAAGCCAATAAGTACCAATACGATAATCATGACAACCGGAGACTTCTTCTTTTTTTCCACTACTGGCGCTGTATTGTCTTCTTCAGCCATCGCCGATCCCTCCATCCATGTATCTATTTTCTAAAATGAGTATTCCCCATAAATATTCTATTTAAAATTTGTGCAATGCACGACGGTATGTCATGACCCGGCGCACGACCTCTTCCATATTCTCCTCGACAATGAGCTTCTTGCCATTCGTAAGCGTAACCACTGTATCCGGAGTCTGTTCTATCGTTTCTATTATTTCTGCGTTGAGTATAAATTCCCCTCTTTTATTCGCATCCGAATTAAATTTTGTCAATTTAATCATAAAAAAATACGCTCCATTCCTTTGCATGATATTGGGGGAGATTTTATATCTCCCCCTTTATTCAATTTTACCGTTTCATATTAACAAGTGTTTCCAGCATTTCATCGCTCACGGTAATGATCTTCGAATTTGCCTGATAGCCACGCTGGGTGACAATCATATTACTGAATTCCTGTGCTAGGTCAACATTTGACATCTCTAAGGCAGACGGCGTCATCGTAACACCCAGGTCCGCCGCTGCCTTTACATTTGGCTGCCCGGAGTTATTGGATACCTGATAGAGACTGGAACCAATCTTGGTAAGACCTGCCGAATTATTGAACTGCGCAACGGCAACCTGTGCCTCAGACTGCTTGACTCCGTTACTGTAGGTACCCGTAATAACGCCCTTTGAGTCAATGGATACGCTGTTTAAAGTACCGGCTGCATTACCGTTGCCCTTCCCTGCAATCGTACTGCTCCCTGCATATTGTGTAAGACCTGTCAAATCCAATGATATTGAACTGTCCGCAGCTTTGTCGCTGTAGCCTGTAAGCGCAATGGTTGCTCCTGTAGTAGCACTATAAGCTCCCGACGTAGTGAAGGTAACCGTAGATGTCGCTGGTGTAAGTGTCACTGCTGCTCCATCAATTGTCGTAGACGGGAGACTCAATTGCCATTGGTTGGCTGTCCCATTTTTTTCAAAATTGACTGGAACCGTATGTGACGTTCCCAAACTGTCGTACACTGTAATAGTTGTCAATACAGGCAGACTGTGGCTTACACTATACGTCCCCGAAGTTTCTGTAACCGTTGAACCATCGCTCATGGTAAGTGTTATAGGACTCGCTGCCGTTGCTGTAGCAGGGCTTACCATAGCTCCACCACCCTGAATTCCCGATACAATTGTTGCCGCATTAGCATTCAGATTATTTGTATAGGTTCCCTTTGTAGTAGCCGCTGCGGGCATTCCTTTCCCTGCCTGAATCTGAATGTTAGTCGTAGATCCTGTAGTATCAACAACGCCATTTGAACCCATCCAACCCTGTACTGAAAGCCCGCCTGACGTCACATAGTTACCTGACGCATCAAACGTAAACGCTCCATTCCGCGTGTAATAAGTACCGCTAGTACTTTTCACCACGAAAAGCCCTGAACCTGACAAACTAATATCCGTATTATTTCCTGTAGACTGCGGGCTGCCATCCGTAAATAAGGTATCAATACTGCTGACGCTGGCCCCCAGTCCAACCTGCTTGGCATTTGTGCCGCCTGTGGTACCACTCGGTGCCGATGCTCCCGAAAGTGTCTGATTCAGGGTATCGGCAAAGGTCACCCGGCTTGTTTTAAAACCTGTTGTATTAACATTAGCGATATTGTTACCGATAACGTCCATACCCGTCTGCTCTGCTTTCAATCCGGCTACGCCGGAAAACAAAGAACGCATCATAATGTATCATTCTCCCTTTTCTGTGCGGTTGACCGCTTCTGTCAATCCACGGTACAGGCTTCCCGAAGGTCCAGCCTCAAAGTATCGCCGCACTGTCAATATTCGTAAATATATTATTCTTTGCATGCATGCCATCCATGGCGGTAATCACCGTCCGATTTGCCACACTTACAACCAGGGCAATATCATTCAGATAAATGAGTGATTCCCTTGCTCCCTTTTGCGCCATCTTATCCACTGTGTCGCCAAGCCGCGTCATATCCTGAGCACTGAGGTTCAGGTTACGGCTCTGCATCCGTTCAAGCGCATGCTGCGAAAATGTGAGCTGCTTCTCCGCCTGGGAAAGAAAATCCACAAAGGAAACATCTGTTTTCTTTACCTTCCCTGTACTGACGGCTGCACTGGTGGTATTACCGATAGGTAATAGTGGCTGGCTTTGCAGATATATCCTTGAATCAGCCATATCCCTTATCCTCCTGTTTTACAATACTCAGGCACTTTTTCCTGTCATATCCGATGAACCGGCCGTATCCGATGAGGTCGAGGATTTATCTATGCCGGAACTGCCCACACGTGTAAGGTCGCTTACCACAACCTTATATACATTGCCAGCGGAATCCTTGGCAATAATAGAAGGCGCCCCGTCAGAAATACTTACACCAGTGACGGTTCCTTCATAGCTCTTGGTAGTTGTCTGCGCATTCCCGCTTGCGTCCTTCACGATATTTCCCTGTGCATCCGTGACATTGGTTGTCGTTGACCATTGCACTTTCTGACCGATCATACCGCTGAGCTGCCCAACCAGCATAGAAGTATCAATATTACTGACTAATGACGACAGCGTACCCATACTATTCGATACATTCGTCATTTGCTCCAAAGAACTAAACTGCGCAAGTTGCGCGATATACTGGGAGTTATCCTGCGGATCGAGCGGATCCTGATGCTGGAGCTGTGTGCAAAGCAACTGTAAAAAAGCCTCCTTATCCAGTTTTCCCCCGGCAGCTGCGGATGTACTTGTTGACGTGCTCGTCGGGGCAGTCCCGGCTACATATGTCTTCCCATTGACTGTAGTCGTATTCAAACTATTTGTATCTGCCATGAAATTACCTCCCTCAAATTTTTCCTTTATACCCGGTAATCGACCCCATCACCAGCTGCTGCCGCATTCGTACCAGACAGGGCCGCGTTGGCCGCAAGCGAAGTCATATCCGCATCCTCTTCAAAAGATTCCATATCAATTTTCTGGCTGCGGGCCGAAGTACTCTGCGGCTGATAATTTTCTGACTGTTGGTGGCTGTCCATCAAAGAACCTTCCCCCAAGCCAGCATAAACACCGACATGATCAACCTTCAGTCCCTGTGTCTGCAACTCCTGGCGCAGCTGCACCATCGAATTTTCGATGATATTCCGGACCTGGGCATTGTCGGTATGGAAGGATGCATTGACTGCACCGCTGGCACTCACGGAAACCTTCAGCGTAAGCTCTCCCAAGTGCTCCGGCTTCAGCTTGATAATCATCTGTGTATCATCTGCAAGCTTTACCAGCTTGGCCTGCTCTACAATCTGCTTGGGAACGTCATAGTCCGGTGCGGGCTGACTCGCTGCCGACTGCGTTCCCGTTGCTGCTACTGGCGGATCCGTCTGGATCTGAGATAAAACACCCGACTGCCATTGCGGTACATTCTGTGTAGTCTGCGTCTCATCTGATTTAGCAGGTGCCACATCAAACTGTGCTTCTTCCGGAAGCTGCATAACTTTCTGCAGCACTGGCTGCTGGTGATTACTTCCCATGCCGCTGTTCATATGCTGCTGCATCAATCCACTCTGGTTTTGCTGTGTCTTGTTCTCGACAGTAAGAGGCACTCCCGGCAAGAGCTTGTCGATATTGGCTGTGCCATTCGTCGTCTTATCTGCTGCCAGACTATCTGTACCATTTGCATTGTCGCGGACCGCCATGCCTTGTAAAAGAGCTTCTCCAACCGATGCAGCGCTATTGGTCCCAACCATCTGCACGATAGCGGCTTTCTTATCCTGCGCATCTGCCAAAACGGACACTGCCCCTCCGGCTGCAGGCTTTGCAGTTCCCTGTACCTGAGCCATTGCCTGCGCAGTGACCTGCTTTTGCAGCCCTCCTGCCAACTGTGTAGTGTTTGTTCCTATACTGTTTGTTCCTGTACTGTTACTGGAAAGCATCTCCAACAGCTGCTGATTCTGCACAGCCTGACCGGCTTTTACAGAATTCTGCGGCAAAAGCGCATCCAGATTCTTGAGAACCGCAGCTGATGTCGTCGGCTGCTGCGTCGGGGTGGAATTTGCAGCCGGTTCCTTGGTCTGTGATGCAGGCATATCAGTCACAAGCTGCAAAGCAGCCAATAAAACTGCCGACATTCCCGTAGTCACCTTACCTGTAACAGGCTTTTTATCTTTTTCATCATCATCCGTATCAGCCTTTTTTGCCTCTGTGGATGTTGTACCTGAAGAAGCCGGATCCGTCTTTTCTGAGGATACAGTTTTCTCTTTTGTCTCTGTTATTTTTGTCTTAGCATTTGCATCGTCCGCAGTTGGATTCGTTGTATCTGCATCAGCTTGTGTATCATTTGCTTTATCCATAATGCTGCTGAACGATTTATCCTTGGGATTGCTGTTGTTCGAACTGGCATCTGGCCTGGCCGAGGCCTTCGGGGATTTGTCCAGACTACTTGTCGCTGGGACATTCTGTGAAACATTCGCTGATACTGACATCGTATTCGTCATTGTACTCATTTTCTCACCTCCCTTCGTAGCTCCATATTTTATGGATTTGATGCCTGTCCGCCATTATCCGTTTCTGTCAATGGCTGCATTGGCTGTATCTTGGATGACACTCCCGCATACATAAGCTTCGTAAGGCGGGCAGATTTATCCGGATCAAACTTGGCCAGAATCTTCGCGGCCTGTGATTCATCCATACGCTGTAAGATAGCAATGGTCATATCATCATCCAGTGCGTCCATAACATCCGCAGCTTCCTGCGGCTTCATTTCATTATAGAGCCGTGCTAATTTAGAAATTCTTTTTTTCTCTTCTGCCTGCTTTGCCTTCATCTGTTTTTCAATTTCAGCCTTTGTAAGCATAATAGGCTTTGAAGAAGATTTATCATCCGCCTTCGGTTTGACATCTTCTATAGCTTTTTTCTTTGCAGCCGCGGTTTCATCCTGCGCCGTGCCGGCATCTATTGATTTTGGCGCCGGCTTCACAAAAAATTGTCCTATGATTGGCAAATCGTACAAGCCCATTCTCTCATTGATTTCATTCACATCAAAAATCCGTAAATAAATACCCAGAAAAAAGCCTCCGATAACCAATAGGATGATAAGCAAAAAGGCGACCACCATCTTCAATATACGTTTTTTTCGGCTTGGCGGCGTCCCTTTTCCCAAGTTATCTGGCAAATACACCGCTGCCGGCGCCTCATTATTACGTGCCATTATCTCACCTGTCCTATGGGATATTACTGATAAAGATCCAGTACCTTATTGACATAATTCTGTGTCTCACTATATGGCGGAACGCCATTATAATCCCGTACCGCCTGTGAACCTGCGTTATAAGCTGCTACAGCTTTTTTTACATCTCCGTTGAAGGAATCCAGCAGCTGACGTAAGTATTGTGTCCCGCCCTCGATATTCTGTCCTTCATCATAGGGGTTGACGCCCAGCGCAGCGGCCGTATCCGGCATAAGCTGCATAACGCCCACAGCGCCAGCCGATGATACCGCCCCCTGATTGCCGCCGGACTCGGTTTCCGCTACAGCAGAAACAAGTTTCGGATCCACATTATATTTCTTTGCTGCGGCAAGAATCATAGAACCGAAATCTCCCTTTGGCAGTGTACTCGTATTATGTAGCTTACCTGCAGAAGAAGCCGATCCCACACCCTGATGTACTGCTGCCGGTGTCTTCTCATCCTGCTGTGACCCTGTCGAAAGTCCCCTTTGATATGGTGGCACTGTAGTGCCAACCCCAAAGCGTTTTTCAATATCTGCTATACGCTGCATCACTGTATTGATTCCATTAAAATCCATCATACATGCTCACCTCGCCCAGACCCTCTCATATACAACTGGAGCCCAATTTCATCCAATAATTTTTGTTCTTCGAAAATAATCTGATCTTTATACTGCTGCAATCTTTTTTCACGAAGCTGTTCGATGCTCTTCAGTTTATGCATGATCTCTACGAGCAGCTCCAGCCGTTTCTGCCGTTCAGCCTTGGTTTGCAGGATTTCCTGTTGCTGCTTCTCTATCTGGCTGCGTTTCCAGGAGAAAAAACTGTTATATGTCATAAGCGTACCAATATTGATACGTTTTACGGCGATAAGCCTGTCGTAGTCCTGCTGTCCCCGCTGCATATCTTCCAAAAAAACCATCAAGTCATGCTGCTGGTCAGCAAGCTTACGCGAAATCTCCGCAAATTTAAGTTCTGCTTGATTTTTTTTAATACAGGTAACTTTCAACAAGGTATCTAACTGGAACTTGAATTTTTTCATCTGCGCCCCATTCCCGAACCGTTAAATCTCTGTCAAAGCTTTTTCTGTCTCCGCAAAGCTGCTTTTCTCAAAAACACCCTGACAAAGAAATGCCTCAATTGCATCTATCTTTTTGATGGCCTCATCTATTTTTGCATTTGAACCATTCACATATGCACCGATATGAATCAAATCCTCAGCTTCCTTGTATACAGCCATAAGGGAACGAATCACCTGTGCCGCCTGATTATGTTCCTCAGAGACCACCTCTGTCATAACGCGGCTGACACTGGATAATACATCAATCGCCGGAAAATGATTTTGCGCTGCAATACTCCTGGATAATACGATATGACCGTCAAGTATACTGCGTACGGCATCTGCAATAGGCTCATTCATGTCGTCGCCATCGACCAGAACTGTATAGATACCGGTGATAGAGCCCTTGGCATTCGTCCCTGCCCGCTCCAGGAGCCTTGGCAAGAGAGCGAACACGGAAGGCGTGTATCCACGCGTGGCTGGCGGCTCACCCACCGTAAGCCCGACCTCACGCTGTGCCATGGCAAAGCGTGTAACAGAATCCATCATAAGAACTACTTTTTTCCCCTGATCCCGAAAATATTCCGCTACCGCCGTAGCAGTCATAGCTCCCTTGATGCGAACCAGCGCCGGCTTATCGGACGTTGCCACGACCACAACAGAGCGTTTGAGTCCTTCTTCACCAAGATCTCTTTCTATGAACTCCTTGACTTCGCGCCCGCGCTCACCTACAAGCGCAATTACGCTTACATCAGCCTCGGTATTCCGGGCAATCATGCTCAGGAGCGTTGACTTGCCGACCCCACTGCCGGCCATTATGCCAATGCGCTGGCCAGAGCCTATAGTAATAAGGCCATCAATGGCTCTTACGCCTACATAAAGTGAGTCAGTTATACGCGGCCGCGCAAGCGGCGGCGGTGGAGGAGCCTGTAAAGGATATTCTTCCTTACACAGGATTGGGCCTTTATCATCGATAGGATCTCCTAAGCCGTCAATGACACGGCCCAGGAGCTGTTCGCCTACCTTTACCCGAAGTACCCGCTGTGCCGATATGACTTCACAGCCTGGGCCGATTCCCTGCATCTCACCGATTGGCATAAGAAGCACAAAACCTTGCCGAAAGCCAACGACTTCTGCCGGAATTGGCTCCACATCGGGAAATCTCGAACAAACATAGCAGAGCTCTCCCAAGCTTACATTCGGTCCTTTGGCCTCAATAACAAGCCCGATAACCTGTGTGATTTTTCCATTCATCTTTATCGCTTCACATGCATCGATCGCATTTGTAAGCTTTTTGATATCGATTTGCCTCATAGCATGACATCCTGTAACGCTTTTTTCACCAGCTCAAGCTGTGTAGCCAGTCTGGCATCTACATTGCCATTCGGGGATTCAAGAATACAATCACCCGGACTAAGGCTCTCATCGGATTTGACTTGCAAGGTCGCGTTGCCCTCCAACATAGACTGAAACTCCATTCTCGCCATAAGCACCATATCATAACAGCCAGGCGCTACATGGACAATGACTTCGTTTTGATCCCGTATCTTATGCAGAGCCTCCCGAACCAGTGGCAGAATCACTTGTGGTACATCAATAAAATGCTGCGGCAGAATCTTATTTACGATATGCAGTGCAATATCTGTAATATCTTCTTCTGCTTGTTTTAAATAAGCCTTTGTCTCTTCATTGGCCGTTTCCAGTGTGTGCTGAGCCTTTGCATTTGCATCGAGAATAATTTGCTGCTGCTCCGTACGGACCTGTGCTGCCCCTTCTTCTCTTCCATTTGCAAAACCTGCATCATAACCGGCTTTTTGTGCCTCTTCTTTTATGGACACCGCTTCTTTTTTTGCGTCCTCTAAAAGTGTCTCCTGATGATTTCTTGCTTCCTGCTTCATAATTTCACAGGCCAATCTGGCATCCTTTAGAGTTTCTTCTGCTTTTCTTTCTTTTTCCAAAATAGCTGCCACAAGTGTTTCCCGTGATGCCCCATCAAGTGTCGATAAAGATGCATCATTTTTCTTAGGCAACGGCGGAATCTCTACAATCTTGGGCTCAGTCTGCCATATAGCAGCTTTAATTACCCTAGACAATCATCTCGTCACCCTTTCCACGTGAAACGACAATCTCACCCTTATCTTCCAAGGTACGGATGACATTTACGATTTTTTGCTGTGCTTCCTCTACATCACGTATCTTAACGGGTCCCATGAACTCTATTTCCTCACGCAGCATATCGCCGGCACGCTTGGACATATTCTTGTATACCTTGGCAGCGACTTCCTGCGGTGTCGCCTTGAGTGCCAGCGACAAGTCTTTGGTATCGACATCACGCAGAACCATCTGCAGTGACCTGTCATCCAGCATAACAATATCTTCGAATACAAACATGAGTCGCTTGATTTCTTCGGTAAGTTCGGGATTGTCGACTTCGAGTGTCTCGATAATGGTTTTCTCTGTTCCACGATCGACACGGTTGAGTACTTCGACGATAGCCTTCACCCCGCCTGCAGCCGTAAAATCCTGTGTAACCAGCGAAGAAAGCTTTCTTTCCAACACTCTTTCAACCTCACGTAATACATCTGGTGATGTCCTGTCCATCTCTGCAATTCTCTTCGCCACTTCAGCCTGTCGCTCAGACGGCAGTGAAGATAAAATGGTTGCTGCCTGATCCGGATCCAAATAAGCCATAATAAGCGCAATAGTCTGCGGATGTTCATTCTGAATAAAATTTAACAATTGTGCCGGATCTGTTTTACGCAGGAAATCAAATGGACGTATCTGCAGGCTTGTCGTCAGGCGGTTGATGATGTTCATAGCCCTTTCAGTGCCCAACGCCTTCTCCAATATATTCTGGGCATATTCCAGACCGCCTATTGAGAGATAATCCCTGGCCATTGCCATTTGATAAAATTCACTGACTACCGTAGCTTTTTGTTCCGGTGTAACCTGCTTCTGATTCGCTATTTCCAAGGTAATCTTTTCTATTTCATCATCACTTAAATGCTGAAATAACCTGGCCGAATTCTCAGGCCCCATAGCAATGAAAAGAATTGCTGCCTTTTGCTGACTCGTAAGCTGCGGCTCACCTCTACCATACATATCCATACTGCATCAATCCTCCGAAAGCCAGGTTTTAATAAGCATTGCAACCTCAGCTGGTTTCGTACGAATAAGCTCTTCCAAAGCCTGACGCTCGGAAAGATGCTGTTTTTCTTCATCCGTAAGCTCATCACTGCCGATTTCGCCAGCGGCAATTGACGAAGCACGCTCATCTTCCATCCGTTTCTTCTCCAAAGCTGCCTGCCTGGCTGCTTGTTCGATTGCTTCCTGTTCCAGGCGTTTCTTACGGCGATATCGCATGACTCCTGCCGCAACAAGTGCCAAAAGCAATAATCCCGCCGCAATTTCCATATAAAAAATACGATTTTCATTATCTCGTGCAGCCTGTTCTTCCGCCGCACGACGGTCAGCAGCTTCTGTGCTGAACGGCAGCGGCTCTACGGAAACCGTATCGCCACGTTCCGCATTGATACCAGCGGCGGCAGCAACCGAACGTGTAATACTATCCTGCTGTGTACGTGTAACATCATCATTGACCAAAACTGCAATGTTCAATCTTTTTACAGAACCTGGACTGGCAACTACTTTTTGTTTTTCCTCATTGATTTCATAATTTTTTGTTGATTCCTTTTTCTCGTAATTTGAATTGGAATTATTCTGTTGTGCTACATATCCGGGAATATTCGACTGTGCGCCGGCCGGCCCGCCCGGCGCCGTGGAATTGCCAGCATAGTTTTCGCTGGAATCCTGCTGGCTGCGAATAATACCCGAATCATCGACTACAGGAGTATAGGTCTGTTTATCGGTCTGGCGCTGGTCAAAATCCAGCTCGAGGCTCACCCTGACGAAAGCCTTACCAGTCCCCAAAGCTTGATCCAGGAGCGTTTGCACATCTTTCTGCATACGGTCCTGTACCTTACGTGTCATATCCATTTGTGTCAGCGTCTTGCCGCCAAGGCCCTTTTCTTCGTCTTCATCCGGATCGTTCAGGATTTTCCCTGTATCATCGACTATAGTGATATTTTCCGGCTGAAGCCCTTGTACACTATGCGCTGTAAGATTTACAATACCTTTGATTTCTTTTTTTGATAATTGTGCATTAGGCTTTAGCTTCAGCATAATCGAAGCTGTAGCCGGCTTTTCATTTTTCTTATAAAGGCTGTCCTCCTGTAACACAATATGGACCCGGGCCTTTTCAACGGATTCAATCTGCTCAATTGTCCTGGTGAGTTCTCCCTGCAGTGCCTGCAGATAATTCACCTTATTTTGGAATTCAGTCACTCCCAGCTTACTATCGTCAAAAATTTCAAAGCCCTTCTGTCCCCTCGGCAGTCCCTGTGTTGCCAGCTCCAGCCTCGCATTATGTACATTCTTGGCTGGGACCAGTATCGTGGTACCCTTCTGGGATTCCTGAACTTCATACTGTATTTTCGACTCCTTCAGTTTTGCTGCTACCTCTCCTGCATCCTTGGTTTCCATGTTAGTAAACAGCGGTACCATATCCGGTTTACTACCATACCAATAGCTCCAGCCTAGAATTGCTATCATGAAGAGCGCAGCCACACCGATAATTGTATAACGCTGTCGTTTATTGAACTTTTTCCAAAGTTGCAGATACTGTTCCTTCCAGTCTGCCATTTTCTCAATCCCTTCGACTCATTTAGCCTTGCCCTGTCATTATACCTGCATGCGCATGATTTCCTGATAAGCTTCCACTACCCGGTTACGAACCTGAAGGGTAAGCTGCATCGCCATATCTGCCTTTTCGCTGGCAATGACGACCTGAGAGACATCGTCAATTTTTCCAGCTGCCAAAGCTTCATTCATGTGGTCAGACTTAAGTTCCAATTCATTCGTCTTTTTCAGGGCATCACCTAGATATTCGCCAAAGGATTTGACCTGTTCCTGATTCTCTGCACCGATATGACTCTCTGCACTCATGGAGACCGGGGTCATCTGTAATGCTGCCACCTGCATAATCTCACCTCATTTATTTTCCAATGTCCAAGGCCTTCATCGCCATGCTTTTCGCCGCATTTACCGCTGTCACATTTGCTTCATAGGCTCTGGAGGCTGTAATCATATCTACCATTTCAGTCACAATATTCACATTCGGACGTTCCACATATCCCTGTGCATTGGCATCCGGATTGCCCGGATCATATACAATTGGTCCCGACGTATTATCTGCTACAATGCCAACCGCCCGCACGCCTTCACCTGCCTGTGGTCCATTGCCCATTTCATTGGAAAGGGTACTGGAAAAACTCTGTCCCCCAGCATCACGCGGTTCAAAAACAACATAGCGCCGATGATAGGCACCGCCCCCTGTTGTCCTTGTCGTATTTGCATTCGCAATATTGTTGGAAATCACATCCATACGCAACCGCTCAGCTGTCATTCCTGAAGCAGATGCATCAATACCACCAAATATGCTCATATTCCATACTCCTCTGCATCTATTTTAGTATCACTTACTTGTTATGGTAGTTTTCACACGCGTAATATAACTCCCCAGCTCTTTCGCCATAGAATTATAATATATTTGATTCTTGGCCAGACCAGCCATTTCAACATCGATATCAACGTTATTGTTATCAACCCGCATCGTCGTAGTATCCTGCCGCTCAATCCTGCCCGTTGCCTTCCTGTCTGCTCCATCAGGTAAATGGCGGGCATCTGTACGAGCCAGCTGAAGCCTGTCTCCATTATCCAGTTTCATCTCTTTGGCCAAAAGGCTCTCGAAAACAACATCACTCTTTTTGAAATTTGGGGTGTTCACATTCGCTATATTATTGCTAATAACTCCCTGCCTTAAATTAGCAGCATGTAAACCACGTCCCAGATAATCCATCATCGGTGAATTCGTCATCTGCTCTAGCATCCTCTGTATCGCACCTGCCTTATTTAAGATAAATAATCCTCGATTTGTCCTAGTAGTATCGTTGTCTTCTAAATCAGCATCCATACTCAATACATTGTGTTCTAATTCTACATCGGAACCACAATTCCTTTTAATCACTTTCTAATTTTATCATTTTTTCCCTTATCGTAAAAGACATTTATGCTATATTTTCAATAAACAGTTATATAGTCCCAACCACAAAACCTTATTCTGACAAGCGTATCCACATAAAGAAACAGGCACGCAACCTCTGTTGCATGCCTGTTTCTTTATGTATATTTTACACATATATCCATTTTATCTTTTGAGCTTCTGTACTTCCTCTAATAAATGCTCATTTAGGACTTTAATATAGGTGCCTTTCATACCTAAAGACTTAGATTCAATAACGCCCGCAGACTCAAACTTACGCAGCGCATTGACGATAACAGAACGCGTAATGCCGACACGGTCAGCAATCTTGGAAGCGACCAGCAAGCCCTCTGTGCCGTCCAGTTCGCCAAGGATATTGATTGCAGCCTCTACCTCAGAATAGGACAGTGTAGCCAGTGCAATCTGGACCGTTGCTTTCTTGCGCGCTTCCACCTCAATTTTCTGCGTATGGTCACGCAGCATCTCCATACCGACCACCGTTGCACCATATTCAGCCAGCAGTAAATCTTCATCGGTGAACTCCTCATCATATTTCGCTACAACCAGAGTCCCGATACGCTCGCCTACGCCATAAATCGGCACAATCGTAGTATTTTTGCCATTAAACATACATTTCGTTTCTTCAGAGAATGCGCACATCCCAGATTTTGAACGCAAGTTTGGAGAAGTTTCATCTACCTTTAAAAGCCAGTTCACATAGTGTTTAGGGAATTCTCCCTGATTCACAACTTTATCAATCATAAGGTTGCATTCAAAATCATCCACAAAAGCATAACCGAAAATCTTGCCTTTTTTACTGGCGATGTAAATATTCGCACCAATCACATTGCTGAGTACGCGGGATATCCCATCATATTCTACACTTTCCGACTTCTGAAGAAGTTTGTTAATTTTCCTTGTTCTTTCAAGTAACGTTGCCATGAATAAATCTTCCTTTCAATTCCAATCGTATATTTTGTATACTTCAAATGTACTCAAATCCACATCTATTTTATCACACTTTTCAAAATTATCATAGATGGTCTACAATATTTTTTACTACAAATTTCTGTGTTTTTGAAAAAATATCTATTGTGTGAATTGTTTCCTATGATATTTTATAGAATAAACTGACTCAAATCGCGATTCACTACGATGTCCTGCAGCTTTTGATCTACATAAGCAGCATCAATCACTATTTTTTGCTCTTTTAGTTCCGGTGCTTCGAAGGATAGTTCCTCCAAAAGCTTTTCCAAAATGGTATGCAGACGACGCGCACCTATATTCTCTGTCTGTGCATTAACGTCACAAGCTAACTGCGCCAAGCGGTCAACTGCATCCCCTGTAAAATCAAGTTCTATATTTTCGGTTGCCAAAAGTGCCTTATATTGTTTCAAAAGAGCATTTTGCGGCTCTGTAAGTATTTTTTTAAAATCTTCTTTTACCAAGGCAGTCAATTCTACACGGATTGGGAATCTTCCCTGCAACTCTGGAATAAGATCCGACGGCTTGGAAGTATGGAACGCACCTGCCGCTATAAAAAGCACATGATCGGTTTTAAGCGGACCGTATTTCGTCATAACGGTTGAGCCTTCAACAATCGGCAAAATATCGCGCTGCACGCCTTCACGCGAAACATCCGGACCTGAACTGTTGCCATGCACAGCGACCTTATCGATTTCATCCAGAAATACTATGCCACTCTGCTCCGCAGCTTTCACAGCCGTTTCCGTAACTTCTTCCATATCAACCAGCTTTGCCGCCTCTTCCTGCGTAAAAAGCTTGCGGGCAGCCGCCACCGTAACCTTGCGTTTTCTGTGTTTCTTAGGCATGAGGCTGCCCAGCATATCCTGAATATTGTCGCCCATACCCTCGAGTCCGGAACCTGCAAGCATCCCAATCATGGGCTTGCCATTATCCTCCACATCGATTTCAATAAGTTCCTTTTCCAGTTCACCAGCCTTAAGACGCTTACGGCACCATTCTCTGCCAGCCTGATATTTTGGCATTTCTTTTGTTTCCGGTTCCTTTTCCTCTTCCGCATCACCGCCGAAAAGTTTCCCTAACGGGTTTTGCGATTTCTGTGGTTCCGGCACAAATACGTCTAAAATACGTTCCTCAGCAAGTTCCTTCGCTTTTTCCTGCACACTGTTTATACGTTCCTGCCGCACCATGCGCACAGCTGTTTCCGCTAAGTCTCTGACGATAGATTCAACATCGCGGCCAACATAACCAACTTCTGTGAATTTCGTGGCCTCAACTTTAATAAACGGAGCCTTGACAAGTTTGGCCAGCCGGCGTGCTATCTCGGTCTTTCCCACACCAGTGGAACCAATCATAAGGATGTTTTTGGGTATCACTTCATCCTGCATGTTCCCTTTAAGCCGACGGCTGCGCCAACGATTCCGAAGCGCTATGGCCACAGCCCGTTTTGCCTTTGTCTGCCCAACAATGTACTTATCTAATTCCTCAACAATTTGTCTTGGAGTTTGCTCGTTCACAGGAATAACCTCCTAATCCAGTTCTTCAACTTTAATATTATGATTTGTATATACACAGATATCGGCAGCGATTTCCAAAGCTTCCCTGGCTATATCTGCAGCAGACAGGTCCGTATGGCGCACCATTGCCCTGGCGGCTGAAAGCGCATAAAAGCCTCCTGATCCGATAGCGGCTACCTCACCATCCGGCTCAATAACCTCACCGCTGCCAGAGAGCATAAGCAGAGTTTCACTATCTGCTACCAGCAGCAAGGCCTCCAGCTTACGCAATACCCTGTCCGTCCGCCAGTCCTTGGCAAGTTCTACGGATGCCCGCAAAAGATTGCCATTGAACTCCTCCAGCTTTGCCTCAAATTTTTCAAACAGCGTAAATGCATCTGCTACAGAGCCCGCAAAACCTACCAGCACCTTTCCATGATAAAGGCGCCGTACCTTACGCGCATTTGCCTTCATAATCGTATTCTGACCGAACGTAACCTGTCCATCGCCAGCCATGGCTGTCCCGCCTTTATATTTCACGGCAACAATTGTCGTGGCATGAAATGAAGTATCCATAGAAATTCCTCCCTTTATAGCACTTGCATATCCACCTTGAATTTCTCCAGCGTTTCTAAAGCACGCGCAGCAATACGTTGCTTTTTAAGTTTCTTATCGCGGATACGTTCTCCCAGATCCGGCATAAGCCCAAAGTTCACATTCATCGGCTGAAAATGTTTCAGACCCTCACTCGTAATATAACGGCACAGGGCCCCATGCGCTGTTGCCTCCGGAAATACACACAGCTCCCTGCCAAGACACATGCGGGCTGCATTTATGCCCGCAACAAGGCCCGATGAAGCGGATTCGACGTACCCTTCCACACCCGTCATCTGCCCCGCAAAAAACAAATGCTCTTCATTGATAAGCTGCAGCGTCGGCTTAAGGTTCTTAGGCGCATCAATGAATGTATTCCGGTGCATGACACCATAGCGTACAAATTCGGCATGTGCCAGCGCCGGAATCATGCCAAAGACCCGTCTTTGCTCCGCCCACTTAAGATGTGTCTGAAACCCCACAATATTATACAGAGTCGCTACTGCGTTATCCTGGCGGAGCTGCACGACCGCATAAGGACGCTCCCCCGTAACAGGATTTTCCAATCCTACCGGCTTTAATGGACCAAAGAGCAGCGTATCCGGCCCGCGGCTCGCCATCTCTTCTACCGGCATACAGCCTTCAAAGAAAATTTCTTTCTCGAAATTTTTGGTCTGTGTCTTTTCAGCCTGCACTAAAGCCTGCCAGAAAGCCTCATATTCGGTTTTGTCCATAGGACAGTTAATATACGCCGCTTCTCCTTTGCCATAACGTGAAGCCTTGTATGCTGTAGTCATGTCCACAGATTGCAATGTCACGATAGGGGCTGCAGCATCATAAAAGTAAAGGCTTCCCTGCCCTGTACGGGCAGCTACTGCTTCTGCCATTTTCCCATCCGTAAGAGGCCCTGTAGCTATCACCGTAACCGCACCCTCTTCCAGAGGAATGGTTTCAAGTTCTTTATGTACTACAGTCACCAAGGGATGGTTTGTTACTTTCTCCGTAATATATTTACTAAAGCCCTCACGGTCTACAGCCAGAGCTCCGCCTGCCGGAACCTGCATAGCATCCGCTGCCTCCATGATGATCGAACCCAGGCGGCGCATCTCTTCTTTCAATACACCTACAGCGTTTTCCATACCTGCACCACGTAAAGAATTACTGCAGACCAGCTCCGCGAAACCTGCAGTCTTATGTGCCGGTGTAAGTTTGTCCGGACGCATTTCATAAAGTTCTACCCGTATACCGCGCGAGGCAGCCTGCCAGGCTGCCTCGCTACCGGCAAGACCCGCTCCCACAATGATAACCTTATCCACACTCTTCCTCCAACTCTATACTGCACAGGACCATATTTCAGCCCTCTTTACTGTCAAGTTTCTTCTTTTTTGGTTTTTCTTCCGTCTTTTTCACTGCCTTTATTTTAACCCGCTTTTCTGTGGCAGCTTTCCTGACAGTCTTTTTTGCTGGTGCCTTTTTCTTTGCTTTTTTTTCTGCCAAAACTGGCTTTGTTTCTGTCGCTGCTGCCTTAGATTTTGTCTTCTCACGCAGCTTTTCCAATTCCTGGTTGATTGGATGCTCTATTCGGCTTTCGCAAGCATCATTGCTGCAATAGAGAAGTGCCCGGCCATTCTTATAATTATGGCGCAGCATAAAGGAGCCACATTTCTCACAGTTCTCCTTAAGTGGTGTGTCCCATGTAACATAGTCACAAGCTGGATAGTTCTTACATCCATAAAACGCACGCCCACGCTTCGTACGGCGTTCCACAATACTGCCACCACATTTTGGACACTTCACTCCTGTATCCTTTAACAAGGGTTTGGTATTACGACATTCCGGAAATCCCGGACAGGCAAGGAATTTCCCATACCGTCCCTGCTTAACTACCATCATGCGGCCACAAAGTTCGCACGGCACATCAGACACTTCCACAGGAAGCTCAACATGACCGATGGCCTCATCTGCTTTTTCCAGAGTTTCCTCAAAAGGTTCATAAAATCTTCGCAGTAATTCATTTTTACCAATTTTTCCCTCAGCTATCCCATCGAGTTCATTTTCCAACCCTGCCGTAAATTGCACATCAACTATATCTCTGAAATATTCTTCCAGCATATCGACGACTACAAAGCCAAGGTCTGTCGGCTGAAAATGCTTTTCCGCCCGTATCACATAGCCACGTGCCAGGATTGTTTCAATGATAGGCGCATAGGTACTTGGACGACCAATTTCCTTTTCCTCGAGTGTCTTTACTAAAGACGCTTCATTATAGCGTGGAGGCGGTTCAGTGAAATGCTGCTGCGGCAAAGTTTCATCCAAAGACAATGCATCCTTTTCTTCCAGTGCTGGCAGTACAATGTCTTTTTCCTTCTTTTCCTCGGTGCCAGCATAAACCGCTGTAAAACCAGCAAACTGCAGCTGTGAGCCACTGGCACGGCAAAGATACCGCTCTCCTGCAGCAATCGATACCGTTAAGGTATCATACACCGCAGGTTTCATCTGACTTGCAGTAAAGCGCTGCCAGATGAGGGTATATAAACGCATCTGATCGCGTGAGAGATATTTCCCCAGGTTCTGCGGTGCCATGTCGATACTTGTCGGACGAATGCCTTCATGCGCATCCTGCGCTTTTTTGTTTGCAGCATAAATATTTGGTTTCTCCGGAACGTACTCCTTGCCAAAGGAGTTTTCGATATAGATACGTACTTCCTGCATCGCCCCGGCTGAAATACGAGTAGAATCTGTACGCATGTACGTAATAAGGCCTACCGGCCCCTTACGGCCCAGTTCGACACCTTCATAAAGCTGTTGTGCAAGCATCATCGTCTTCCGCGATGTAAAGCCCAGCTTACGGGCAGCGTCCTGCTGCAAGCTGCTCGTTGTAAACGGAGGCGCAGGCTTTCTCTGGCGCTGACGTTTTTTGACTTCACGGACAGCGAAATCCTGTTTTTCCAAATCCTGCACAACAGCCGCAGCTTCTGTTTCCTTATGAAGCTCCGGCTTTTTCCCGTCTATGCCTGTAAGATCTGCTACGAAAAGTGCCGACTTGCTTTTATACAGCTTCAGCGAAATTGTCCAAA
Organism: Megamonas sp. UBA1796; assembly: GCA_002319795.1. Classification (GTDB taxonomy): domain Bacteria; phylum Bacillota; class Negativicutes; order Selenomonadales; family Selenomonadaceae; genus UBA1796. Next base: position 80,663 of record DCFU01000043.1, on the reverse strand, counting down.
ATTCCTCAGAAACGAACCGCTGTATCTCCTTTTCCCTATCACAGATAAGTTTGACTGTCACAGATTGTACACGGCCAGCACTCAGGCCCTTGCGAATCTTCCGCCACAGAAGCGGACTGAGCTTGTATCCCACAATACGATCCAGCATACGACGCGTTTGCTGCGCGTCCACACGATCCAGATCAATAGGACGTGGTGCCTTTACTGCGGCCTGGATTGCCGACTTCGTAATCTCATTGAATACAATACGGCAGTCATCCGTGGCATTGATTCCCAGAATATAGGCCAAGTGCCAGGCAATCGCTTCCCCCTCACGGTCCGGATCAGAAGCAAGATATACTTTATCGGCATTTTTCGCATCTTTTTTCAAGGCTTTGATAAGATCTCCCCGCCCACGGATATTTATGTATTTCGGCGTGAAATCATGCTCGACATCAATTCCAAACTGGCTCTTCGGCAAATCCCGGAGATGTCCCATGGACGCTCGCACTATATAACTTTTTCCTAAATATTTCTCTATGGTCTTTGCTTTAGCCGGCGATTCAACAACAACCAAGGTTCGTTTTTTTAACTTGCTTTTTTGTGTCGACTTCACAAAATGCCCTCCTTTACTGTACGGACATAAGCATGTGACACATCCTCCCTGACAATGCCTTTCAATTCCATTTGCAGGAGGATAAACGCTATATTCGCCGTATTGCTGCCTTGCAGCTTATATATGATTTCATCTATAGATAATGGTTTTTCAAAGGAAAGAACCTGATAAACAGCTGTTTCTTCTGGTGAAAGTACATGCTGTCCGCTCTTGCACGGACTCTCTTCCTTACCGGGAACCCACCCATATTCCTCAAGAATATCCTCAGCCATTGTCACAAGCTTAGCTCCCTGTTGTATAAGATGATGGCATCCTTTGCTCGTATCCGAATAGATGCTGCCAGGTACGGCAAAGACATCACGTCCTTCGGAAAGTGCCAGTTCCGCAGTAATAAGTGAACCACTCTTCTCAGCCGCCTCAACCACAAGCGTCCCCTTTGCCAGACCGCTGATAATACGGTTGCGGGCCGGAAAGAAACCTGGCATCGGACGAGTCCCTGGCGGATACTCAGAGAGTACTACGCCCTGTTCGGCAATTTGTGCCAAGAGCCCACGGTTCTCTGCCGGATAAGCTATATCCACGCCGCAGCCAAGTACAGCCACTGTACGCCCTTCTCTAAGTGCACCACGATGCGCAGCCGTATCTATCCCTCGTGCCGCACCACTCACAACCGTGACACCACAAGAAGCAAGCTCCCCTGATAAGTTCTCGGCAACACTTTGTCCATATGCACTGAAATGTCTGGAACCGACTACGGCGATACGACAAAGCTCTGACTGTAGCTGTCCCCGATAAAAAAGCACCTGTGGTGGATTGAATATCTGTTTCAATAATACAGGATACTGATTTTCGGTAATTGTACAAATAGAAATTCCTGCCTTACCGCAGGTCTCCTGCAATTGTTTTGGCAAATCCCTGTTTTTACGTATAAAACTGCACAATACCTCTGCCACGTGCTGGTTAAGGCAACCGCCGTTGCAGATATTGCCGGCGTCTGCCTGCCATGCCCGCTCGGCCGTCCCGAAAAAAGATACCAGCCTGGCCAGTTGTACACTTCCTATACCTGAAGACATCTGCAAGGCTGCCAAAAAGAATGCTTCCATTTTCTCACCACCATACCGATTTTCAAAGTATCCCTGTACATACCTGTAACATCTTTCCATGATACATAAATCTTTCGTAATATGCAACAGTTTTCAGCAAATTTCCAGCTAAAGTTCTACAAAATTCTAAATTATTTCCTAAAAAGTGCAATTAAAAAACCATTTACCTGTACAAAAGCACAAGTAAATGGTTTACCACTTATTTCGCCCGGCGTGTAACTTCTACCTCAACATAATCAATAGGTCCTGAAATCGGTACAGACGGTTTCCGTACCCACGTCGTAACCTCTTCCAGCTGAGGATACGCCTGCAGTACATGATCACTGATATTGGCTGCAAGCGTCTCCAACAGCTGAAACCGTTTGTTTTCCACAACATCCTCAACCAATGCATAAACCGCTGCCGCATCTACATTATCCGCAGGATCATCCGTTTGTGAAATATTCTTGTCATTAATAACCATCTCTACATCAAAATAAAATTTCTGTCCCTGTTCCCGTTCATATTCATAAACTCCATGGAAGCCATAAAACATCATATTGTGAATCCTGATTTTTGCCATAAGCACTCTTTCCTTTCGATTCTTATTTTATTATTATTTCGCCATGCATCCTTAAATTCCTGCCTCTGTTCCATCTGATTTACGCAAAGTCTCAGCAACTGCCCCGGCAATTTCTTTTAGCCCCCACGGCTGTTGCCGCAACAGTGCCAGAGTCTCACGATACTGCTGCAGTGTTGCAAATAAGAGGACATCCGTATATTTTTCACTGAGATCTGCACTGTGGCAGGATACTGCCGCATCTGCCCCCTTGGCCAGGAATGTTTGTTTGATAAGATTCGCAGCTTTCGTTTCCACGTGTGCTATATAGATTACGCGGAACACTGCCTTTGTCCTCATGATTTCAATCCCATCCGGAGTACTGCCAATACGTTTTAAAAGCACTTCAGCCTCAGACAGGTTCCTGCAGCTTTGCAATGCCGCCTGTGTAGTCTGCATAAGATATTCCTTTCCCCTTGCCCATAACAGTGATTGTATTGTATTATAAGAAATAAGTAAATGAGGTGAATATATGGGAGATCTGTTTTTGTTGGTTCTTATTTTTCTCATGGTAGCTTATACATTCTGGGATGATTTGTTTACAGAATAAATGGGGACGTTCCTTCACGGAACGTCTTTTTCATCTCTGGGCAAAAAAAGAGAGGGGCTTTTACCCCTCACCAAAAAAAACTACATGATCCTGCGTCCACCAATATAACAGGAATTCCAATAGGAACTATACAGCGAGTCGACTGCCACTCCACGGCTTGTAGAAGCATTAATGAAGTTTCCATCCCCCAGATAAATGCCTACATGTGACGGGCCATATTCGTAAGTCGAGAAAAACACCAAATCCCCCGTCCTCAGTTCTCCTCTTGATACCGGATATCCGACCTCATACTGTGCATCTGCCGTACGCGGCAAATAAACACCAGCCTGGGCAAATACATAGCGCACATACCCGGAACAATCGAATCCGCTTGGAGAAGTCCCCCCAAATACATACGGTGTGCCAAGATATTCATATGAAATCTGGACCACCCTGCGCGAAATGTAGCTGGATCCACGACTGACTTCCGGCATCGACTTGCCCAATAACGCAGAATACGTTGAAGGGCCAACCAAACCATCGTTATCCAATCCACGAGAAGCCTGAAAAGATTTTACTGCCTCCGCCGTTGCTGGCCCGAAATCCCCATCAGCGGTTACATCGTAGCCAAGGCTGGCAAGTCTCCCCTGGATCTCCGCTACATCACTGCCCTGATCTCCTACGCGAAAGGCCGCAGCACTCGCAATAGAAAAAGAGAACATCAAAACCATAAACACCACCAAAATACGAATCGCTTTACTCAAAAAGCCACTCCTCTCTTTCTTCACCTACGAGGTTAGCTGCCGGGTTAAAGTAGAGAAGACCACCTTTCGGCTCATGCCTCCAATAGAAGGCTTGCCGATTCACCCCAATAACTTGGTTCCCCCGCTCCTGAGTTGGATTCGGTTTTATATATAAACTCATTGCATAGATATTCTACATAAATTGTTATATTCCTGCCTGTCAGCAAAAAAACAATTTAGCTGATTATTTACGGTTTTCATATTATTTTCATTTTCTTTCTGCTTATAGAAACAGGGCTATCCCCGTTGAAAACGACAGCCCTGTCAATCATTTAATCCATGAGTACTCAATAAGCCGAGTTTTGTTCTGCCTGCGCAGCGACAATCATTTATCTGGATCGGCAGTTACCTGCCGACTCAAGCGACACAACCCGGAAGGTTCCGCGAGCCGCCTCATCCCTTCCCTATTTGGTCTTGCTCCATGTGGGGTTTACCAAGCCGTCCGATCGCCCGGACGCTGGTGCGCTCTTACCGCACCTTTCCACCCTTACCTGCCACAAAGCAGGCGGTTTAAATCTCTATAGCACTTTCCCTGAGGTCACCCTCGCTGGACGTTATCCAGCACACTGCCCTATGGAGCCCGGACTTTCCTCAAATGCTTCAAAGCATCAGCGATTGTCTTTCATACTCATAAACGACTTTCTCAGTATAACAGATTTGATACCAATATGTCAACCTTGGTATCAAATTTATGACGTTTTCTGACGTAATTTGCTTTTTTTTGCTTTATTTTATAAAAGTCGATTCTCTCATCTTGCTTATAAGCGTACAAACCTTGGCCTGTATATCGACAGCGCCCGTGATATCCGAAACCACCGCAGCATTTTTCGCTCCCGCACGTACAACGTCGATAATATTATGCTCTTTTATTCCGCCAATCGCCGTAAACGGCAATTTCGAATGACCTGCCGCATACCGCACATAATCAAGTCCGGCAACTGGAGCAGCGTGCTCTTTTGTCTGCGTCGCATAAACCGGACCTACGCCCAGATAATCCACAACACTGGCAAGGGCATTTCCCGCTTCAAGTTGTAAAGAATTATGTGTAGACAGCCCGATAACGCAATTTTCTCCCACGATCTGCCGCACAACCTCGGGAGGAATATCCTCCTGACCGATATGTACACCATCTGCGCCTACAGCTAATGCCAAATCGACAAAATCATCAATGATAAATACTGCATGATATTTCTGCGTGAGTGCACGCAAGGCCAGGCACTCCTCGTAGCGAGCCCGGGCATTCTTTTCTTTCTCACGATATTGCAGAAATCGGATACCTCCCGCAAGCATTGCTTCAACAACTTCAAGGTTTTTTCGACCAGCTGAAAGTTTTTCTGCCGTAATGGCATAAATACCCGCTGACAGAAAAATATGCATGGCTTCTTTTCTATTCAATATTGCCGCCTCCCTATTAAATCATTGCACAATCGTGAAAAAATCTTTTGATTCTCTGTCCGTAATAATTTCCACATTGCCCCGTACGCCTTTGAGTGCCTCTGTCAGACGCACCGCCACGCTTTCCAGCACAGGAAATTCTGTGGCAAAGTGTCCGCCATCTACAAGGTGCAGACCCAGACCCGCAGCCTGCTGTGCATCATGGTATTTGACATCACCGGTCACATAAGCATCGGCTCCCATAAAAGAAGCCTTGGCAATAAACTCCGCCCCGCTGCCGCTGCAGATTGCCACCTTTTGTATACACTTGTTTCCGGCCTTCACCAGCCTTACATAGTCGGCGCCAATTCCCCTGCGGACCTGCTCAGCAAATTCTTCCGGCTGCACAGGCTTCTGTAGCAGGCCTATACGGCCCAGGCTCTCAATGCGTCCTCTATTTTTGAGTGGATAAACATCATAAGCCACTTCTTCATATGGATGTACCCTGCACATGGCCTTCACGACATGTTTTTCCAGCTTCGCCGGCAAAATCGTCTCAATCCGCACTTCATCAACATTTTCAAGCTGCCCCTGCCTGCCAATAAAAGGCGCGGTACCCTCCAATGGCAAGAACGTCCCCTTTCCTGCCACATTGAAGGTACAGCAGGAATACTTGCCGATATACCCTGCCCCGGCGTCCATAACAGCCATGCGCACCCTATCGGCATAATCTGCAGGCACATAGACGACGAGCTTTACAAGCTCCTCCTCAGCTGTGACCTCCAACGGCTTTAGCTCCGTAAGGCCTATACGCTCAGCCAGTACATCATTCACCCCGCCGGAGGCGATATCAAGATTCGTATGTGCTGCATAGACCGCTATATTATTCGCCAGCAGTTTTTGCAGCATGCGTCCCAAAGGCAAATCTGTACGCACTTTCTTTATGGCATGGAATATAAGCGGATGATGCGACAAAATCATATCACATCCTGTAGCAACCGCATGCTGTAAAACCGGTTCGCTTATATCGAGGCAAACGAGTATCTTATGTATCTCCTGTGCCGGACTGCCTACAAGCAGTCCGGGATTATCCCATTCCTCAGCCAGGGAACACGGCGCAATATGTTCCATAGCATCAAGTATTACCTGACATTTTACCATAGCAGTTTTGCCTCCAAGCTCCTGATTTTTTGTATACTCTGTTTATACTTGCGACTTTCTTTAGCCTCATTACTTTTTTCCATGCCTGCAGCAATACGCCGTTCCTTAAAGAGCAGACTCTCTATATGATGTCGCAAAAGTTCCGGTTTCTTTTGCCACAAAATTGGTCCTATAGATAGCAGCAATGCTTCCGGCCTGGTTTTTCGTCCTGGTTCGGCAGTTATAACTTCATAAATGCGCCCATCTGTGCATGCCAGAGCCTCATCCACAATATGCCAGTCATGCGCATAAAGCCAGCTCCGCAATTTTTCCGACGCATTCATAGGCTGCAGTACAAGCCGGATAAGCCCTGCCACAATCGCAGGCGAAGCAGATAATATCTCACAGATAAGCAAGCCCCCCATCCCGGCAATACAAACCACATCAACCTCGCCCGGTACAAGCACTTGAAGGCCGTCTCCCATACGCACCACTATTTTATCCGTTAAACCAGCTTCATAGACCGTGTTTCTGGCAGCTTCACACGGGCCCGAATTCTTATCGCTTGCAATGACCCGGGCAGATACATTTTCCTGTATAAGCGTCACCGCCAGATATGCATGATCAGTACCTATATCGGCCGTCCTGGCACCTGTCGGAACAAAATCAGCAACAGCCTGCAGCCTCGCATCCAATTGCATTGTATGTCCCCCTTTCGTTATACAAAAAAGAGGCACCGACTAACCAAGGTTAGTGCAGCACCCCCATAGATATCAAAATGGCTCCTCGAACTGGACTCGAACCAGTGACAACCTGATTAACAGTCAGGGGCTCTACCAACTGAGCTATCGAGGAA
>DCFU01000043.1:0-73419 GCA_002319795.1 Megamonas sp. UBA1796 | reverse complement strand
TCTACCAACTGAGCTATCGAGGAATATTGCAACATCCATTATTATACAAAAATCTTATATCTATGTCAATTTTTAGCTACATCAATCCAAAAAATCCTTCAACTTGCGGCTACGGCTTGGATGGCGCAGCTTACGAAGTGCCTTTGCCTCGATCTGGCGAATACGCTCACGCGTCACGCCAAAATTCTGTCCAACCTCTTCAAGCGTACGCGCACGGCCATCATCCAGTCCAAAACGCAAGCGCAGAACCTTTTCTTCACGTGGAGTTAGCGTATCCAGTACCTCCTCAAGCTGCTCCTTGAGCAACATAAAGGAAGCTGCCTCTGCCGGTGCCGGCGCATCCTGATCCTCGATAAAATCGCCAAGATGCGAATCCTCTTCCTCACCAATTGGCGTCTCCAATGATACCGGTTCCTGTGCAATCTTCATGATTTCGCGCACACGATCTACGCTGATTTCCATTTCTTTAGCAATTTCCTCTGGTGCCGGCTCACGCCCCAACTGCTGTAAAAGCTGGCGCGATACTCGTATAAGCTTATTGATTGTTTCTACCATATGCACGGGTATACGTATCGTACGAGCCTGATCAGCAATTGCACGCGTGATAGCCTGCCGTATCCACCAAGTCGCATAGGTACTGAATTTATAGCCCTTATTGTAATCAAACTTCTCTACAGCCTTAATGAGTCCCAGATTTCCTTCCTGAATGAGATCCAAAAAGAGCATGCCTCTTCCTACATAACGTTTTGCAATACTCACGACAAGGCGCAGATTCGCTTCAGCCAGGCGTTTCTGTGCTTCCTCATCGCCTTGTTCCATACGTTTGGCAAGATAAATCTCCTCTTCTGCCGACAAAAGAGGCACACGACCTATCTCTTTGAGATACATCCGCACTGGATCGTCAATGCTGATTCCTTCCGGAATACTTAAATCTATGTCGACTTCATCCGGCTTGTCCGCATCATCATCCGACTGCTCGCCTGAATCATCTACGATATCAATGCCCTTTTTGCTGAAAGCCTCATAGAGATCATCAATCTCATCCGGCGACATATCCTGTGTCTGCAAAGCCTCTACAATTTCACCATAAGTAAGTGTTCCACCATTCTTTTTCCCTTTTTCCAAAAGGGCCGCTACAATCGCAGCACTGTGGTTTTCCTTATCTTTCGCATCCATTGCCGGTGCATTCTTTTTTGCGTCAGCCATTTATCTGCCTCCTTTCATTCTAATATCCGCAATAAATATCATATACAACTCACAACGCATCCATTTCATCTTTTATTCTCTGGCTTTCCGCTAATTCCTGCTTATAGCCTGAATCGCCTCCGCGGGAAAGCTCATCTGCTTTTTGGCTGTGCTCATCAAATAGCTTCTGTAAATATACCTTTCTCAAGCTCGTTACAGAATCCTCATACGCCTCTGTTACTTCCTGGCCATCGCTATCCTCAACCAAAGCACGGGATAACTCTGACGCCGCTTCTTCGCTGAGCTCTTCAGCCGCTGTAATATCATCCGGCAATACGCCGCACATTTCCTGCTTCTCAAGAAATCGCAAAATCTCCACATGGAGTTTATTAGGAAATTGTTCGATTGGTACAACTGATTTGAGATGCATCAACACATCTGTATCCTGCCATGCCGCTTTAATAATAATACGCCCGGCACGACGTACTGCATCATCCTTCTGTCTGACCACCTGCCGGATAGACGCACGCATTGGTTCGCCAGCAGAAGATCCATGTTGGGAAAATCGCCGCATTTCACTGCGCACTGCCCCTTCATCAATTCCTAAAACCTGCGCAATACGTACAACATATGCATGGATTTCCACTGCATTTCTTAATTCCGCAAGTACTGGCAAAAGTGCATTAAGCGCCTTAACCTTACCTTCAAGGCTGCTATGTTCCACATGCTTCAGAACATACTGCATACGATATTCCATCAGTGGCAGCGCAGCTTTCACCAAAGCACGGAATGCATCCACGCCATGCCTGCGAATAAATTCATCCGGATCCTTGCCATCCGGTACCACCAACACTTTTACAATTGCTCCGGTCTCCCTCACAACTGACAAAGCTCTGAGAGTTGCATTCTGTCCGGCCTCATCACTATCATAAGAAAAATAGATTTCCGGTGCATACCGCAGTAGCTTCTTGCATTGTTCTGATGTAAATGCCGTCCCCAAAGAGGCCACAACATTCCTGACGCCTGCACTATAAACAGAAATAGCATCCATATAACCTTCAACAACAATTGCGTAACCTGCCTGCCTGATAGCCTGGTGAGAACGGTCCAAACCAAAAAGAAGTCTTCTTTTGTTAAAAATAACCGTCTCCGGCGAATTCAGATATTTAGGCTGTCCTTCTCCCAATACCCGCCCACCGAAGCCGACCACATGTCCCCGCTCATCTGCTATAGGAATCATCACACGATTACGGAAACGGTCATAGGCTCCCTGTGAATTTCGTCTTTGCGCGGCCAGACCACTTTCCACCAAAAATTCCTGCTTTATACCTCTTTTCAAAAACGCCATAGAGAGCTTATCCCAGGCATCCGGAGCATAACCCAAACGAAATTCAGAAATAATGTCCTCATGGATTCCTCTTGAAAAAAGATATTCTTTTGCTGGTATGCCATAGCTTGTCTTCATCAGGCAATTATAGAAAAAATCTCCCGCCATCTCATGTATTTTTTGCAAATCGGCTATTTTTTGATCCTTTATAATTTCAACCTCACTCTTTTTACGCTGCGGCATAGGAATATTCAACTTCTCCGCCTGTATCTTGACAGCCTCAAAATAAGATACATTCTCAATGAGTGAGATGAATTTAAAGACATTTCCACCTGCATGACAGCCGAAACAATAAAAAAAACCCTGATCTGGAACAACCGAGAATGACGGCGTATTTTCATGATGAAAAGGGCAACAGCCCCAATACCGGTTTCCTTTTCGTTTCATGGATACATAGGATGAGACTACGGTCAGTAAATCGGACTCGGCGCGTACGCGCTCCACAAATTCATCCAGTAAACCGTCCCTCATACCTTCTCCACCCTTTACCGCTTATATACACCAAAAAAATAGCCTCTAAATAAGACACCTAACCTAAATTCGCTATACTTCGAAAATATCCTTCTTTTCTTAAAAATATTTTCTGTCCCTACAAAACAACAAGCATCCTTATTTTTCTATGAGACAAATCCCACAATGAATTATATTCCATATGAATTGAAAATACCCTTTTTTTCTCTTGACAATCTTGTATTTTTTTGCTGTAAAAAAATACCGATTTCTTACCAGCCTTTATTCTGCCACATACAGATGCCATAATCTCCCCAGGATATATACTATTTCCTAAACGATAATTTTCCTACATTATATATCCTGCTAGCAATGTTTCCCATCTGCTGCTTTGCAAAAGAATTTTGTAAATATGGCAGGATTTATCTGCTCATGCATAGAAATACTCCTGAAAATGATATTCAGCATTTGAATTATTTCAGTTGGGAGTGATTTATTTTCATTTTTTTGAATTTTCTATATGTGTAGAAGATTGTTAAGTGATATTATCAGATTTTTATAAACTCTTTTAGCATAAATTATAATGGAGGTGTGTCTTATGGCTATCATGACATGGAATGATAATTTCAACATTGGTATTCCGCAGCTTGATGGAGAACACAAACGACTTGTTACTATTACAAATGACCTTTATAATACAATGAAACAAGAGCAAAGTAAGACCGCTATGGATTTATTGCTTAATGACCTTAACGACCATGTAATAACTCACTTTTTTCATGAGGAAAATTTCATGCTCCATTACCGTTATCTGGATTACACCAGGCATAAGCAACTGCATGATAACTTAGCAACAAATGTTGACGCATACAGAAATCTATATGATAAAGATCTATTGCCAATGGCCAAGTTTCTTACAATGCTGCAAAACAGCCTGATGCATCATATTTACAAGACAGACCAGGAATATGCTCCTTTTATCAGAAGTCATATGTAAAGAAACCTGCAGGAAAGGAACCTGTTGGATAAAAAATTCTTCTAAGCACTATCGTAAATGAATCCGTATTTCTTTAAGCAGATAACAGGCAATGGAAATAGTATCCGGCAGGAAATTTGCAAAAACATTAGACACAACCTGCCAAATCATTCCACAAATTCATGTGAACTAAATCATAACTCCTACAGGAGGTATGAATATCTTATTGAAAAGCTGTACAGCATAACTATCTGTAAGTCCTGACACATAATCGGTAACCGTCTGCTTCTTCCCCCATCTTTTTTCACGCTCGAAAAATTCTTTGGGAAGTTCACTTGTATTTTTCATAAAGTATCCATACAGTTCCTGTAAAACAAAAACAGCCTGCTTCCTTTCCTTCGCTAAAACCTCCGAATGATAGATATTTTTGAACATGAATTCCCGAAACTCATCCACAGCTGCCTGCATCGGTGGTGACATTGAAATTTCAGTCTCTCCCTCCGAAGCCATGATGACATCTGAAACCATATGTGCAATCATAGCAGAAGGCATATGTCCAATTCTGTTATACACAAGGCCTGGCAAATCCTGCGGTTCAAGCATCCTGGCCCGCAGGCTGTCATCATAGTCATGACACAGATATGCAATGCGATCCGCGAGATGCACGACACGCCCTTCCAGTGTCTTAGGACTATGCCTTCCCGAATGGTTCAGTATACCATCCTTTACCTCAAACGTGAGGTTCAGACCTTCACCATCATTTTCCAGGAACTCTACCACCCGCAGGCTCTGTTCATTATGCACAAAATGACCTGTAAGCTTGTCCATAGCCGCCTCTCCCGAATGCCCAAACGGTGTATGCCCCACATCGTGTCCCAAAGAAATAGCTTCCGTCAAATCTTCATTGAGCTGCAGGCTGCGTGCTATCGTGCGCGCTATTTGTGCTACCTCCAGACTATGTGTCATACGGGTACGATAATGGTCCCCTGATAGAATGTACACCTGTGTTTTATGCTTCAGCCGCCGAAAAGCTTTGGAATGCAGGATGCGGTCGCGGTCTCTTTGATACGCCGTACGAAAAGGACACGCCTCTAAAGAATATTTTCTCCGGCTCTCCCTGCTTTTTGCCGCATACGGAGATAATAACTTATATTCGATTGCTTCTGTTCTTTCACGTACATTCATGCTGAACACCTGCCTTTTCAATATACTTTCATTATACTACAAGCAGATGCCATATTTGAAGTAAATATCCATATTGCCATATGGCGCATCTTTTCTATACGCCCGTAAATAAATAATTTCATAAGATTCCTTTGCAAATACAAAGTATCTGCAGTACTATGGAATAAAGATATCTTATCACAGACAAAGGAGTCAGCCTCTCATGAAACTATTACGCATTATCCTGCTCTCCCTGCTCACACTTTTAATCATGAGCGCGGCAGCTTTCGCTGCCAAGCCGGTCATTACCTCCGATTCCAGTTATTTTGACGTCAATACCGGACGTTATATCCTCGAAGGGCATGTACGCATTGAGACAAGCGCCCGGACTATCACAGCAGATAAAGCTCAGGTCAGTATTGCTTCACTTGAAGTATGGGGGCAAGGGCACGTCACTGTGACGCAAGACGATATCTATTTCACGGGCAGCAACGTTTATGTAAGCGGCAGTGACAAGGATGCTTCGATTGACGGCAGCGTAACCTTTGAACGTACCGGGCTTTCCATAACGGCCGACAGTGCCAAATTCAATTGGGACACAAAAATCGCAGAATTCTATAACAATGTAACCGTAAACCGCAATGGCACGAAAACGGTTGCAAACCATGTAAGCTATAATGTCGTTGATGATACATTTCTCTAAATACAGGGAATACAAAACGGATGGCTTGTCTCATAAGAGACAGCCATCCGTTTTGTATTATTTGCTCTTTCAAGCCAAAACAATTTTACTGAAATCAGCAACTCCACCAATAAGCGTATCGATCGCCCGCAAAAGACCCAAACGGTTCTGGCGGATTTTCTCATCCTTATCCATGACCATAACTGCATCAAAGAATGCGTCTATAGGTTCTGTAAGCTCCTCAAAGACATGGACAGCACCCAGATAATCCTCCTTACCTATAAACGCGGCTGCCCGGGCAGCTGTTGAAGAATACACAGCATACAAAGCCTTCTCCTCCGGTACCATAAGAAGTTTCTCATCAATTGCAGCAGACGCGGCCTTTTTCGCAAGATTTCTCGCCCTTACAAATGCCTGAATAGGCTTTGTCATATCCTGCTCTAAAGCCTTCGATACTGCCTGCGCCCTCAGGCAAAGGTCATAGATATCATCTACATTATCAAGCACCGCATCTACAATGTCATAACGCACATTTTTATCAGCAAGCACATTCTTTACCCGCAAACGTATAAAATCTGCTACGTCCCCTTGCATCTTCTTACGTGGTTCCTCCGCCCGGATAGCAAGCAAATCCAGATCCTCCGCAACAAGCTTGGAAAGCGACAAATGATATCCTGCCTCAATGATCATATTAACCATGCCCAATGCCTGACGCCGCAGTGCAAATGGATCCTGTGAACCTGTAGGAATCAGCCCCCGGCTGAAGGTAGCCACGATATTATCGATTTTATCTGCCAGGCTCACAATGCGCCCGGCTGTCGTCTGCGGCTGTACATCGCCTGCAAAGCGCGGCATATAATGTTCATAAATAGCTGTTGCCACATTCTTATCTTCACCATCCAGCAACGCATATTCACGGCCCATGATTCCCTGCAGTTCCGTAAATTCACAAACCATACCCGTAACAAGATCTGCTTTGGCAAGTCTGGCAGCACGCCCGGCATTTTTCGCATCCACAGAAGAGATCTCCAGTTCCTCACTGATTACAGCAGAAAGTTTCTCAAGTCGTCCGGTTTTATCGTATATTGTCCCAAGACCTTCCTGAAACACAACCGTCCTGAGCTTTTCCAAATGCTCTTCCAGTGATTTTTTCCGGTCCTCATCAAAGAAAAATTGTGCATCCGCCAACCTGGCACGCAATACGCGCTCGTTGCCATGCTGCACAGTCTCCAAGTGTTCACCGCCGCCATTGCGCACCGTTATAAAGAGCGGCATAAGCTTCCCATCTGCATCCTTGACCGGAAAATAACGCTGATGATCACGCATCGGCGTAATGACAGCTTCCGGTGGCAGCTTCAAATACTTTTCCTCGAAACGCCCACACAGCGCCGTAGGATATTCTACAAGATAAAGTACTTCCTCAAGCAGTTCCTCTGTTATCTCAGCTTTGCCCCCATTGGCTTTTGCGACTTCGGCAATCTGTCTGCGCAGCATATCCCGCCGTTTATCCTGATCTACCAGAATAAATTGTTCCTCGCAGGCCTTCTCGTAATCCGCAGCCCGGTCCAAAGAAAAATCTCCCTGACTCAAAAACCGATGTCCCCGTGATACGCGTCCGGACTTCACATCTGCAACTTCAAACGGGACAATTGTATCGTCATAAAGCGCCACCAGCCAGCGCAAAGGACGGATAAATTTAAAATCCAAATCTGCCCAGCGCATAGTATTGGGAAAGCTCAGTCCACAAATAAGACCAGGCAGAAGCTCCGGCAAAAGCTCAATGGTTTCTTCGCCTTTTTTATGCACGCTTGCGTACACATAACCATCTTTAACTACGAGATCCTTTGCCTCGATTTTTTGTCCTCTGGCAAAGCCCTGTGCCGCCTTTGTCGGATTGCCATCCGCATCAAAAGCAATCTGCACGGAAGGCCCGCGATTCTCGCTGGAAATATCCTGCTGCCTTTCCGCAAGGCCCCGGACCAAAAGTGCTGTACGGCGCGGCGTTCCCAAGGTACGTATATTCTCATACGACAGACGCAAATTTGAAAACGCCTTGCCCGCATTTTCCTTCAACTGCTCCAATATACCCGGCATCACATGTGCCGGAACTTCTTCTGTACCAATCTCTAACAATAAATCCTTGCTCATGCCTTTTTCCCCCTATTCAGCATTGGATAACCGAGCTCTTCACGCTGTTTCAGATAACACTGCGCACAAAGACGTGCAAGTTTCCTGACCCGGCCAATAAATGCCGTACGTTCCGAAACACTTATGGCTCCACGGGCATCGAGCAGATTGAAGGTATGCGAACACTTGAGGACATAATCGTACGCCGGATGGACATAGCCAAGCTCAATAACACGCACAGCTTCTTTTTCATATTTTTCGAAAAGATCAAAAAGCAACGCTTCATCCGAAAGCTCGAAGGAATACATCGACTGTTCATACTCATTCTGATGGAAAACATCTCCATAGGTGTAATCATCCGTCCATTGTATAGCATAAACATTCTCTACCCCTTGGATATACATTGCCAAACGCTCGAGACCATACGTGATCTCTGACGCAACCGGCTTGATATCCTGACTGCCGACCTGCTGGAAGTACGTGAACTGTGTAATCTCCATCCCGTCAAGCCATACCTCCCAGCCCAACCCCCAGGCACCAAGTGTCGGTGATTCCCAGTTATCCTCAACAAAACGGATATCATGCTGTTTCGGATCGATACCAAGGCGCTCAAGACTTGCCAGATAGAGCTCCTGGATATTATCCGGCGACGGCTTCATAATAACCTGGAACTGATGATGCTGAAAAAGCCGGTTCGGATTTTCTCCATAGCGCCCATCCGCCGGACGTCGTGACGGCTCTACATAAGCAACATGCCACGGCTCAGGTCCAAGAACACGCAAAAAGGTCGACGGATTCATCGTCCCCGCACCTTTTTCGACGTCATAAGATTCTGCCAAGATACATCCCTGCTCAGACCAAAATTGCTGCAAGGTCAGGATAATCTCCTGAAACTTCATATAAACTCCTCCTTAAATGCACATAAAAAATAAAAGTCCCGTTCCCGTAACAAAAATTGTTACAGGGACGAGACATTCTCCCGCGGTTCCACCCTGATTGGCTCGAAGCCCACCTCAATGAATATATTTTCTTCCACTCAGAAGTGCCCTTCACTCCATTAACAGCCTCACACTGCCGCTGTCTCGCTTTTTGGGAGTTACTCCTCTTCTTCATCGCTATGTGCTAGTTTATCAAATCCATGGACACTTGTCAATCCCGTATGGCCGCTAGTTGATTGATGAACGCAAGCGACTTGAGCGGTTTTCCCAAGATTCCCTGCAAATACTTCAACAACAGGTGCTCAGCCAGCAACAGTTCTTCCCTATGCACCATAAAAGGGGATACATCCTTCCAATCAAGAGAAATAAGATGCAGGATGAGCTCCCGTACCCCACCGGGCAAGGAAATGCATGGTGTGCCGCCGCAATCCGCACAAAGCACGCCACCATCATCCATAGAAATGCAGGCATCTCCTTCAATACTTCTGCCACAATGAACACAGTGATCATAACGCAGCTGCAAGCCCGAAAATTCAAGGAGCTGATAGGCTCCGGCAAGTGCCGTAATGCGCGGATTGCGCGTCTCAAAGGCAGTAAAAATATCCAGCATACATCCAAAGACCGCAGGCTGTGGTTCCCGTTCCGGTGCAAATTCACTGGTAAGCTCAGCCACAAAGGAACCATAAGCCATAGTTGTCAAATCCTCGCTGAGACGTTTGAAATGATGGTGCAGTGTGTACTGCTTTACCGTATCTATACGTTCCCCTTCTGTAAGCTGCAGATCAAGATGATTGAACATCTGCATCCCTCCTGCCAGCGGGCTTTTCGGACGCCGGCAGCCAAAGGCAGCAGCCTTAATCCTGCCATGCTCCCTTGAAAACAACGTAAGCATCTTATCCGCATCGCCCCAGTTTCGTACGCCTAAAACGATTGCCTCCGTCGTATACTGTGCCATCAGTGTTCACACTTCCCCGGTTTCTCCTGCAATTTCCCTTCTACAAAGGCAGCTGTATCTTCCGATGTGCTTTTCGGCATTACAGCCCCAGCCGTAAAAATATACTGCAATGCGGACTCACTGCTGATGTTTAGATAAATAACATCCTTCTTCGCCACAAAAAGGTTCGTGCCAGACGTCATATTGAGACTCCATGGTACAAATACGCATACATAATCTTCACCAAGTTGTTCCTTCAGTGCCCTCGGCACATCCGCCATGACAAACCCCAACGCTTTCGATTGATGAAACGGTACCAGCACGACATGATTGAACATGCTGTTCGCTTCGAATACAGCTGTAGAAAGATGCTTAACACTATTATAAATGAATTTGACTACTGGAATCTTATTCAAAATACTTTCAAAATAAACAATGACACGCTTCAGAAACCAGTTCGATGAAAGCCAGCCCACCAGATATATGACAAGCAGCAGCGTAATGATGCCCATACCAGGAAAATAAACTGGCAAATGTTTGCCAAGCACACCCTCAGTAAAAGCAAGCGTCGTCTGAATGACAAATAAAGTAATCAAAATAGGTATAAGCAAAATGAGTCCGTTAATAAAGCATTTGGATACATGTCTCATGTTTTCACTTCCCTCCACAACGAAAAATGCCGCTCTGCCCTGTAATACGCAGAACGGCTATTCTCTGATATTTATTCAAAGCCAAAATCCTTGAGAACATTTCCCCTGTTTCGCCAGTCCTTTTTGACCTTGACCCAAAGATCCAGATACACTTTTGAGCCCAAAAGCGCCTCAATGTCCTTACGCGCCAAAGCACCGATTTCCTTCAGAAGAACACCCTGCCGGCCAATCACAATTCCCTTCTGTGAATCCCGCTCCACATAGATGGTCGCCCGGATATAAACATCCTCATTGCTGCGTATTGTCATCTCATCAATATCAACCGCTATCGCATGTGGCACCTCTTCACGTGTAAGCTGCAAAACCTTCTCACGAACAAGCTCCGCCGCAATAAGACGCTCCGGCTGGTCTGTGACCATATCATCCGGATAATACTGTGGCCCGTCCGGCAAATACTTACGAATTTCCGCAAGCAGCCCATCAAGATTTGTTTCCTGCTTAGCTGAAATCGGCACTACGCCAGCGAAAGTGTAGCGCTCCGAATACCGCGAAATGATTGGCAGCACGCGTCTCTTCTCAATAAGATCCAGTTTATTAACTACGAGTACAACCGGCTTTTTGGTCGCCTGCAAACGTTCTAAAATATAGAACTCTCCTGCCCCCATATCCTCCGTAGCATCCACAACGAATAAAATCGCATCGACCTCTTTCAGGGTTCCTTCCGCCGCATGAACCATATATTCGCCCAACTTATCCTTTGGTTTATGTATTCCCGGCGTATCAAGAAAAATCATCTGTGCATCCTCCTGCGTGAGTATACACAATATGCGGTTTCGCGTTGTCTGCGGTTTATCCGACATGATAGCAATCTTTTGTCCAATAAGGCTGTTGATAAGTGTTGACTTACCTACATTAGGCCGCCCGATAACGGCAATAAAGCCTGACTTATATTTTTTTTCCATTTGTTCCCCCTTGTGATGCGGATTGCTCCCGCGGAATTCCCAATTCATCCATGACATATTTTTGTTCTTTTTCCATCTCGAGGCGTTCCTCTTCTTTCATATGATCATAGCCCAAAAGATGCAGCATGCCATGCACCGCCAAAAAAGCGACTTCACGCCGCACACTGTGTCCATAGGCAGCTGCCTGCTCTTCTGCGCGCTCCACAGAAATGATGATATCACCCAGCACATGCATCTCCGGCCCTCCGGTGACTGCCGGCTCCTCGCCTTCCTGAAAAGCAAATGACAACACGTCGGTTGGACGATCGATTTGCCTGTACTGGCGATTAAGCGCATGGATGTAAGCATTATCTGTAAGCGTTATGCTCACTTCGGCCAGCTGCTCCCCATAAAGCTCACCAACCTTTTCCACTGCCGCCCGTACATTTTCTCCAATCGCCTCCGGAAACGAAAGCTCCTCCGGAAAATTACTCATAATAATATCCATAAATCTACTCCTGCGATACGTTTACATTTTTTGCCCGTTGGTCCTTTTTGGCGGATTCATAAACATTGTACGCACATACAATACGTGACACGACCTCATGCCGTATTACATCCATAGGGTCCATGCACACAATCCCGACGCCTTCAATATCTTTAAGTACCTCACTGGCCTCTCTGAGCCCTGAGGTAACTCCCCGCGGCAAATCGATCTGTCCAAGATCTCCGGTAACAACCATACGTGAACCGAAACCCATACGTGTAAGAAACATCTTCATCTGCTTATCTGTTGTATTTTGAGCTTCATCAAGAATCACAAAAGCATCTTCCAACGTGCGTCCTCGCATATATGCGAGTGGCGCAATCTCAATGACACCTTTTCCCATAAGCTTCTGATATGTATCAAGCCCCAAAATATCCTGCAAAGCATCATAAAGCGGCCGCAAATATGGATCAACCTTTTCCTGTAAATCACCTGGCAAAAAGCCCAACCGTTCTCCTGCCTCTACCGCCGGCCGTGTCAAAATAATCTTATCGACCTCGCGATTTCGAAGAGCAGCAACTGCCATGACTACCGCCAGATAGGTCTTGCCCGTACCAGCCGGTCCAATACCAAATGTAATAGGATTCGCCCGAATTGCATCAAGATACACACGCTGCCCCAGTGTCTTGGGCCGCACATGACGGCCACGCGAGGTTACAAGAATCGTATCGCTGAACAGCGAATGAAGCGCTTGTTCCTTGCCGCCCTTCACCAAATCTATGCTATAACGCACCTCATGCATCGTAATTGCAGTCCCCTGTCGATACAGGAACTGCAGCTCACGTATAATTTTCGCCGCCTTTCCGACCTCAGCGGCCTCGCCGCTGATTTCCAAATCATCACCACGGCTGGTAAAGCGGCAATCAAAATTATCCATCAGAATCCGCAAATACTCATCTCTTTCTCCAAGCAGAGCATACGCTTCTTTTCTGTCCTCAAAAATAACCTTTTCTTCTAAAGCTTCCTGCAAATAATCACCTCTCGCCTCAAAAAATCTCATATGTATACAGAAACACCATATCGTAAAATCCGTCTCATTCTCCATATTCATTGTACCGCACGTAGCGCAAAAGTCAAATGAATATTCGTAAACTTAAAATCATTATATAGTTGACGAATATTCATCTATAACTATATAATTAGGAGAAGTTTACTATTTGATTATTTATATAAAGCGAGGCTAAATTCATGACAAACAGCACAACAATCTCACAGCTCACAGAAGAAATACTCCAAGGACGCCGCCTCAGACGCGGTGATGATCTTTCCATCTTCCTCATGGCTCCCCTTGAAGACCTGGAAAACAACGCCGGCCGTCTGCAAAGACATTTCTGCGGCAAACATATTGATTTCTGCACAATCATCAACGGCCGCAGCGGCCGTTGCGGTGAAAACTGCAAATACTGCGCACAGTCTGCTTGTCATCATACCAATATTGATGAATACGATTTCCTGCCAAAAGAGGAAATCATTGCGAATGCCCGCATCAACGAAAAAGCTGGCGCCAACCGTTTTGCCATCGTTACCTCAGGCCGTGCCCTCACAGGCAGTGATTTTGACAAAGCCATCGATACCTACCGTACGATGAAAGAAACCCTGCATATCGGGCTCTGTGCCTCACACGGGCTTCTTACAGTCCAGGAACTGCACCGCCTGTATGAAGCCGGTGTCACAAGTTATCATCATAACATCGAAACCTCGCGCCGCTTTTTCCCTCAAATCTGTACCACCCATACCTATGAGGACCGCATCCGCACAATCAAAGCTGCACAGCAGGAAGGCTTTTGCGTATGCTCCGGCGGCATCATCGGTATGGGCGAAACCTGGGAAGACCGACTGGATATGGCCATAAGTCTCGCAGAACTCGGTATAGAATCAATCCCCATCAACGCTCTGATGCCAATCAAGGGTACGAAGCTCGAAAATCAGCCAGAGCTTTCCAGTAATGATATCCTGCGGACCATCGCCTTCTTCCGTTTCATTAACCCGGAAGCAAATATACGCCTGGCAGCAGGCCGCAAGCTTCTTCCTAAAAATGGTGAAACTGCCTTCCTTACCGGGGCCTCCGCTTCTATTACAGGAAATATGCTTACAACCTCTGGTACCACGATTGCCGAAGATATGACTATGTTACAGCGCCTGGGACTCAGCAACAAGGAATAAGCGCTCCTGATTTATATAGTATTTTGCACCACCAAAAACGGCTGCCACATTTTCGTGGCAGCCGTTTTATCAAGCATCGGTTTCTAATATCATTTCTTTCCCTCTCCGCCATCCGGCAAATCATGCAGTCGGCGGTCAATAGAACTAAGCCCGCGGTACACCGTACCCAGGTCGATATCATCACCGCAATTATCCATATAACGTTCCAGCTTGCGTTTGACACGCTGCAACGCATTATCAATAGATTTTACATGTCGGTGCAAATCGACGGCAATCTCCTGATAGGATTGCCCATCAAGATATGACATCAATACCTTCCATTCAAGATCACTGAGAATTTCTTCCATCTTGGCCTCAATATCAACAAATTCCTCACGGCTGATTACTAACTCTTCCGGATCCGATACCTTGGCACCCGAAAGCACATCCAGCAATGTACGGTCTGAATCTTCATCATAGATAGGTTTGTTCAATGAAATATAGGAATTCAGCGGAATATGCTTCTGGCGCGTAGCCGTCTTGATTGCCGTTATGATCTGCCGTGTCACGCATAGTTCGGCGAAGGCACGAAACGAAGAAAGTTTATCATTACGAAAGTCACGAATTGCCTTATAAAGACCAATCATGCCCTCCTGTATAATATCCTCCCGATCCGCACCAATCAAAAAATAAGAACGCGCTTTCGCACGTACAAAATTACGATACTTATTGATCAAATAATCCAATGCGATACTATTGTGGCCATCTTTGAATGCAAGAACAATTTCCTCGTCCGTAAGATTCTCGAATTCATTGAATACTGCTTCCATATGATCCATGTTCGATTCTGCTTCCATCGCACTGTCCCCCAAGTCAAATGAACTGTCATACAAACAACATTTCATTGCTTTTGCTAAATGAAATTATACCCCACGAAGGCCCGTGTAGTCAAGGCCAACGGCCATATTTCAATCCTTGTTCACATTCAATGGTGATTTTTTCTGATTTTCTCTAATTTCGCAGCCGTTTCATTATCAATACGTGAACCGACTTCGTTGCGTACAAGCGGCAACGTAACCTTACCCAAATACTCATCCCTTATTTTTTTCTTTGTCTGCTGCACGATCCTGTGAAACTCACGTGAAGGGATACGATACGCTCCTGCCCCAAGGATGACCGACTGCTCCGCGCTGTCCGAGGTCACCACATGCACCTCACGCCCCCGCCGTACCGATGCATAAGCCAGATGTTCAATATAACTGTCAGCGGTCTCTCCCATACCGGTATAAATAAGCTCGAGATGTTCATTAATCTGCTCATAATGCTCTTCATCGGCCGTAAAAAGTGCATCAAACACAAGTGTTACATCGTACTTTTCATAGGAACCATACTCTGACAATATATGGATGAGCCGGTCCCTGGCCTCGGACAAATCCTTGCGCAATTCCATAAGCTCCGGCCACGAATTGATTACATTATACCCATCTACGATGTAATGTTCTCTCTGCTTTTTCATACGCATGCGTCCCCTTATTATTTGATCTTCAAACGCTGATGCAGCGTTTCATACATAAGGATAGAACCGGCAACCGAAGCATTAAGTGAATTAATCTTCCCCAGCATAGGCAAGCGCACAAGAAAATCACAATTTTCTTTGGTAAGACGGGCAAGTCCCTTGCCCTCACTGCCTATGACAAGTACAATCGGCCCCGTAAGATTTGCATCGTAATAATCATTGGTGCCATCTACATCAGCTCCAACTACCCAAAGGCCTTTTTCTTTGAGTCCCCGGATGGTCTGCACTACATTGCCGATACGAGCGACTGGCACATACTCCACAGCCCCTGCTGAAGTCTTCGCAACCGTCGATGACAACGGACAGCTGCGGCGCTTGGGAATGAGTACGCCGTGTACGCCAACTGCATCCGCCGTACGCAATAGCGCTCCCAAATTATGCGGATCCTCCAACTCATCCAGCAACAGGAGGAAAGGTGCCTGCCCTTTTTCCCCGGCAGATGCCAGAATATCCTCCAGTTCAGCATATTCCACCGGCGATACATAGGCCAATACCCCCTGATGACGCAGACTGCCTGCAATGGCTTCTATTCTGGTTTTCTCAACGAACTCGACAACAATGCCGCGCTCCTTGGCCAAAGAAATAATCTCATGAATGGACCCTTCCCTGTCACCACGGGCTACGAGCAGTTTATTGATACCACGTCCGCTTTTTAGCGCCTCCATCACAGCATTGCGTCCAATAAGCACATCCTCCGGAAGCTCCCTCACAGTGTTTTCTTCCGAATTTCCGTGCGATGCCACCTGCTTAGTTCCAGTTCCAGATACATGAACGGAACTTCCCTCACGTTTTCTTCTATTCTCTGACGAGCCCAAACGTCCATCTCTTCTTTTATTCTCCATTACTGCCTCTCTTTACTCCACACGCTGCCGGATCATGTCTTCAAAATGCCCGCAGGTCATTGCGCCCTCAGGACAACTGCCGGAATCCACACAGGAAGCGCCCGCATTTCGAAAGAGAACCGGTGCCACTTTTTTTACTTCAGCCAGCATCTTATACGCAAGCTCACGAATCTCCCATTGTGCACGATTGCAGCAACGCAGATTGAAAAAATGCATGAGCGCACGCGCATTCATCGTAACCACAATTTTTGTCTCTGTAGCGTTGGCAAGCACATAACGCGCATCCTCCTTGGGAATGCCCTCCGCTACCAATGCATCATAGGTCTCATGCACTTCTGCCATAAGCATCTCAAAACGCTTTTTTGCTGCAGGCTGGGCTGCAATCGTAGGCGGCAGAATATATTCAAAATCATGCTCGGCTACATAACGCTGTGATTGCTGTGAATAAGAAGCCAGCCTATGACGCACGAGCTGATGCGTAAGCACACGCGATACGCCCTCGATACCAAAGGTAAAGGATACATGTTCCATGGTTGAAGCATGCCCCATTCTGACAATCTTCTGCAAAAGCTTGGTTACCTGCTCATTACTCATTTGCTCCGCGAGCTCCTCTGCCCCGGCTGCGGAATAACAAAGACGCGCCGCCATGGCAACCACGCGTTCCGGATTGGCCGTATACTCTAAAAGTTTTACCTTTATCATGCATATTCCTCACTTTTTCTGAAGTAAGCACCCATACATTCACTCTGCTGCCCTGGCAGATATTTTTGGCCTGTCTGCGTCAGTAAAACCTCGAAACAACAACCCAATTATCGAGTCTTACTGCCTTGCCAGCCAAAGTATGCTTTCGTCCATCCAGCAGGTTCATTTCATGCGTGCTTCCTTGGTTTCTTCCATCATCCCCATAGAAATCACCTGAAAGGATGCCTCCGCCAATTCATAGAGGCGTTCATAGCTTTCCTCCAGATACAAGGTTCCCAGAAGAGCCTCAAAACCAGTACTCATATGATATTCTGCCATAGTTGAGCTATGCGGTGTACGACTTTTTGCATTGCGGCCACGCCGATATACGTTTTGCTCTTCCTCCGTAAGCATAGCTTCAATTCCCCTATAGGCCTTAGCCTGCCAAACCGCTGAGACAATCTGTGCACTGAATTGGTTCAATACCTGTACCTTGCTCTGTTCATACGCTAGCAACTTCCCGCGGACGAATAAATGAAAATATGCATCGCCTACGTAAGCCAGCACCAATGGATTCATTTCTCTGGCATCCGCCTTTTCGTACCGCTGCAAAATACCATTGCTGCCATCGGGCACAAACATCATATCAACAAGTTTTTTTAAATGCTCGAATCTCATACCTTTTTCCACCGCGCGCCTGTCGGTGAATCCTCAATAACGATACCTGCAGCCTTAAGTTCATCGCGAATTTTATCAGCCAGCGCCCAGTTCTTTGCCTGACGGGCCTCCTGACGGATACTGATAATAAGTTTCATGAGTGGCTCTACAAGACCATCATCTACCGGCGCTGCCTGCGTCTCAAAAAGTCCGATAATCTCCGCCATTTCATCATAGACAGCCTTTGCCTCAGCAAAACCAGCCGCATCGAAATCCAGACCGTTATTTGCAATTTCATTACTATAGATATTGATTTCCTTTGACAAGGCAAACAGATAACTAATCGCCAGCGCGGTATTAAAGTCATCCTCCAGCGCCGCATAAAAATCCCGTTTTGCCTGTGCAGCCATAGCAGCCAATGCCTGCGCCGTACTTGCATCACCCTGACGCTTGCTGAGTACTTCCGCATATTCTCTGGAATGCTTTAAACGAGCCAGTCCGGCCTGCGCCTCTTTAAGGCGCTCATCACTAAAATCTAAAGGACTACGGTAATGCGTCTGTAAAATAAAGAAACGCATAACTTCTCCCGGGTATTGTTTAAGGATGTCCTGCACTGTAAAGAAATTATTTTTTGACTTACTCATTTTCTCTTCATGAATCGTAATAAATCCATTATGCAGCCAATAATGTGCAAAACTTTTTGTATCGCCACAACAGGCCTGCGATTGCGCAATCTCGTTCTCGTGGTGCGGAAAAATAAGATCACTTCCGCCTCCATGGAAATCAAATGTCTTACCAAGATATTTGAGCGACATTGTCGAGCATTCAATGTGCCAGCCTGGACGCCCCTTACCCCACGGACTTTCCCAGGACGGCTCTCCCGGTTTGGCTGCTTTCCAAAGAGCAAAATCCATTGGATTTTGTTTGCGCTCGTCAACTTCAACACGGGCACCGGCCTGCATATCCTCTAAATTCCTTCCGCTAAGCTTTCCATATTCTGCAAATTTCTCAACACTATAATAAACATCGCCATCGACCGTATACGCGTACCCTTTGTCGATCAAAGTCTGTACCATCGCAATAATATCAGGTATATGCTCGGAAACGCGGGGATAAATGTCTGCACGACGCACCCCCAGTGCGTCCATGGCCTCAAAGTAGCTGGCAATATAACGATCTGAAATATCGCTCCAGGACACCCCTTCCTCATTTGCCTTCCGGATAATCTTATCATCGACATCAGTAAAATTCTGTATATATTTTACCTTGTATCCACTTTTCTTAAAGAAACGGCGGATGACATCCCACACCACAAATGGCCGTGCATTACCAATATGCGGGTCATTATATGGCGTAACACCACATACATAAATCCCCACTTCGCCTTTTTTTAACGGTTTGAATTCTTCTTTTTCTCTCGTAAGCGTATTATAGACCTTTAGCATTCTTTTCCTGCAGCTCCTTTTCAAGTTTATTTATCTTGGATTCAAGCCTTTGTATACTGCGAACCATGCACTGTATCATTTCAGACTCTGGATCCGGCAGATTATCATGTGCCAGATCGACATCCTGCTCTTCTTCAAATTCACGTATCTTTTCATCTACTTGGATTCTGTCTTGTTCTCTCTTTCTTTTTTCTGCCGCAACCTTCTTGCCACGCATCACAACAATGCGTCCCGGGATTCCCACGACAGTCGCATACGCTGGAACAGATTTTAAAACCACCGAACCCGCGCCGATCTTGGCATGATCTCCGACCGTAAAGGAACCCAGCACCTTCGCTCCTGAAGCCACAACAACATTATTGCCAATCGTCGGA
Organism: Megamonas sp. UBA1796; assembly: GCA_002319795.1. GTDB lineage: Bacteria > Bacillota > Negativicutes > Selenomonadales > Selenomonadaceae > UBA1796. Next base: position 53,721 of record DCFU01000043.1, on the reverse strand, counting down.
TGGCGCTTTCCTTTTTCTTTACCTGTCCCGCCAAGCGTCACTCCCTGGTAGAGCGTGACATTCCTGCCAATTTCCGCGGTCTCTCCTATGACAATCCCTGTTCCATGGTCAATAAAAAGTCCCTCACCGATAGTAGCACCCGGATGAATCTCTATGCCTGTCAAAAAACGACCAAAATTTGAAATCATACGCGGCAGCAAGATCCATCCTTTCTTATAAAGTGCATGCGACAAACGATGTATCCATATTGCATGGAGGCCCTGATAGCAGAAAATGACCTCCCATACGCTACGTGCTGCTGGATCCCGTTCAAATACAACCCGGATATCCTTCTTAAGAGACGAAACAAAACTCATAATCCTTCCCTCCAAAAAAATAGCCCGCGGCTCCTGGCAGAGACGCAGACTCGTGGTTCCACTCTGTTTGGACGAATTCCTTCGTCCCACTCAACGACTTAACGCGCCTGCCACGTCAATGCCTACCAGAAATATCGGCATTACGGTTCCCGGGTGCACTTCCAACAACAATCCAGCAGCCTACTCTCACCTCTGAAGGCCTCTCTGCAGCTTTCCGGTCCTTGTACTTTCCCGTTCATCACCTTTGATATATTCTTTATTTTAACAGAAAAACATTTTTCACACAATGCTATTTTGTCTCAATGCCTGCCACCGCATAAGCAGAAATCCCTTTTTCTGTACCGGTAAATCCCAGATGCTCCTCTGTAGTAGCCTTTACGTTGACCTGCTCCAGGGCAATGCCGAGCGTATGCGCAATATTCTCATTCATGCGAGTGATAAAGGGGGCAAGTCGGGGCCGCTGCGCAACAATGGTTGCATCAATATTACCTATTTTGAAGCCACTTCCATCTAATAATCCTGCCACATGGTGCAGCAGCAAAAGACTGGATATGCCCTCATACTGGGGATCTGTGTCTGGAAAGTGCCTGCCAATATCGCCAAGTGCCGCGGCCCCCAACAGCGCATCCGCAATCGCATGCAGCAGTACATCGGCATCAGAGTGTCCCAGCAGGCCCAGTTGATGCGTGATTTCTACGCCACCCAAAACAAGCTTTCTGTCCGATACCAGCGCATGTACATCGTATCCCATACCAAATCTCGTCATAGCACTCTACCGTTCCTTCCTCATCTTGTATAAACCATCTCTGAAATTCGCTGAAATTGATGAAATTGCTGTCTTTAAACTATCCTCGGCCTTATGCAGCCCTTCCTCCCGCAAAAAAGCCTCAGCAACCAGCAAATCTTCCGGCGTCGTCACCTTAATATTACGATAATCGCTCTGGACAACTTTTACAGGAATGCCCAACCGCTCAACCAGACTCGCGTCATCCGTCCCCAAAAACGCATCCTGCGCGGCCTTCTGATAAGCTTTTATAAGGATGTCCTTCCGAAAACCTTGTGGCGTCTGGATTTCCCACAACCCGGCACGCGCAGGGGTCTTCTTTACCACCCCATCCGCATTTACCACCTTGACCGTATTCTTTTCCTTTACAGCCGCAATTGCCGCCCCGCTCCTGCGAGCCTCTATAATAACATCCTCAATAATCTCTGCACGTACCATAGGACGAGCCGCATCATGAACCAGTACGATATCCGTAGCGAAATCCATGGCGTTAAGACCGTTAAACACGGAATACTGCCGCTCAGAACCGCCAGCAACTACCACATATGGCTTTAGACCAGACACATTGTGCAGCATACGCTCAATAGGCACAGTCTCATCATCCGCTACCACCACGACAAGTCTGTCGACTGACGTACAGCTTGAAAATCTTAGTAACGTACGAACAAGTATAGGCCTGCCCGCAAGTTCTAAAAACACTTTATTTATACCAGCCTTCATACGACGTCCCTGCCCTGCCGCCGGAAAAATCGCCGTTACCATAAGGAACTCTCCCCCTTGTTTTTCTGTTACCCATATCATACACAAAAACACTGAAAAATAAAAGAGGGGAACCAGCAGGCCCCCTCAACTCAAATTTTATACTTTAGGTTTGGCAAAAATCATCCTTCCGGCTGCCGTCTGCAGTGCCGACGTGACCTCCACATCAATCGCCGCATTCATATACCGGCGTCCGCCTTCAATGACAATCATTGTACCATCATCGAGATATGCGACTCCCTGTCCCTGCTCCTTGCCTTCCTTGACCACAGTCACGTGCATCGACTCACCTGGAATGACCACCGGCTTCACCGCGTTGGATAATTCATTGATATTCATGACTGGCACGCCACGCAGTTCCGAAACCTTATTAAGATTGTAATCATTCGTTATGATTTTACCGCCTACAACCTGACCAAGACGCACCAGTTTGGAATCAACCTCAGTAATATCATCAAAATCACGGTTGTCGATTTCCACCTGCATATTGCATTCCGTGCGAATTTTCTGCAGAATATCGAGTCCTCTTCTGCCACGCGTACGCTTCAACAAATCAGAAGAATCCGCTATATGCTGCAATTCTTCGAGCACAAATACCGGTATAAGTAACGTTCCCTCAACAAAACCACTCTTGCAAATATCCGCTATACGTCCATCAATAATGACGCTCGTATCCAGCAGCTTATACAGCTTCCCTGCATCAGCCTTTTGTGCGGCCGTCTTTATCTGCTCCGCAGTCTTCGATTCTTTATTCCTGGCATAATCCTTTAGCATATGCGGGATAAAATCAAATAAAGTAACAAATTCCTTACGCTTTTTGATTGTTATATGTATGCCAAGATACCCCAGCACAATACTGAATAGTACCGGAATGTAATCACCTATAAACGGGATCTTGGAAAATGCTGCTCCCAGCAAGTTAGCAATAATGAGTCCGATTGCAAGACCGATTGCGCCTGCAATAATATCATGCGTTGGTGTCTTGCTCATTTGATTCTCAACCCAGAGAGAGAACTTCTTCAGCTTCCCCACAAAATAAGAAGAAGTGAAAAAGCCTACGAGACCACCAGCTACAGCACCAATAAGAATACACAAAAGATTTGCCATTGTTATACGGAAAAGCCCCATATCGATATTAAAGACCTCGGTGCTGATAAAAGCCGTCAACAATGGACTGGCAAACTGCATAAGCGTAGCCCCGGCAATAGCCATAAAAGCTGAAATAAAAAAGCGCAATACCTTATCCAGCATAAACCTCCACCTCCTTCCATAAAGAAAATACAGATAAATTTATAATACTAAATCTACCTATATTTGTCAAAACTTACCGGTCAAATCCGTTCTTAGCAAGTAAATTATCCATCCAAAGCTCGACTTCCTGAGGTGTCTTTCCGCAAGCATAGACCAATTCACTTATAAGGATTTGCTTGGCAAGGTCAAGAAGGCGCCGTTCACCACTTGATATTTTGCGCAAACGATCCTGCAGGATAAGATTGCGTGCTACCGCAGCAACATCACAAACATCTCCCGATTTCATACGTTCGAGATTCGCATGAAACCTCTTATTCCAACTTCCCAGCACATGTTCTGGTACCCCCGTAAGGACATCCCTGACTTTCTCAACATCATCGATAGATATAATGTCCCTCAGCCCTATAGTATCGACATTATCTGTGGGAATCATAACTTTCATATTCCCTAAAGGCATTCTCAATACATAATAGGACCGGCCTTCACCCAGAACTTCACAGTCCTCTATCCCGGCAATCACCCCTGCACCATGCATAGGATAAACTACCTTATCACCTATATGTAGCAAATACACACCCCCCTTTCACTCTTTGAGACGTACTATTTCATTATAACATAGCCTGCCTGTTTTTTAAAGTTATAATTTTATCACGTATAAAAATTCATGTCAACCACATCAAGAAATTATTTGTTAGATTATTTTATTTTCAACATAATCAAGCCATATATGCTATATCGGACAAAATCTCATTGATATAATTATGACGTTTTGTCATAATGGTTCAAAATGATATTACAGCATATTATAATAAACAATAAAGGAGTATGCTATAACTATGATAGAGAATCGCATAAAAGAACTTCGTGAAGAAAACAACCTGACACAAACCGATCTAAGCAAACTATTGAATATCTCACAAAGCACGCTGGCGAAATATGAAACAGGTGCCCGCAAACCGGATGTTGATATGTTAAACAAATTATCTAATTATTTCAATAAAACCATTGATTATGTCATTGGCAATACGCCATCATCGCCTTTGGCAGCAGACTCCTTACCCGCAAACGAAAAAAAAGTGCCAATCATCAAGACCGTATACTACAACGCAGGGAGCTTTTCCTATGAATACCTGGATGACTTTGTATGGGTAGACGGAAATCTGGACGGTGACATCCGTGCTTTTCACTGCAAAGGGGATTCCATGATTGGGCTCGGCATTTTCAACGGAGATATTGCTATTATACGTATACAAGAAGAAATAAAAAGCGGCGAACTTGCTGTTGTTGTCGTCAGCAACAAAGAGGGAACTCTGCGGCGTATACGCAGGCAGGACAACGTCATCATACTTGAATCCGCCGACCCCGCCTATCCACTAAACGTCTTTACCGGAGAAGAAGCTTCTATTATACATATCGTAGGCAAAGTGCTGGAAACGAGAAGAAGATACTAAGAACCTGTGGGCATTCATGTAACAATAAAAGCTTCCATATACGAACGGGGTAATTATGATGAAAATGTTCAATATAATATACCGCAATCATGAACAGCTGGCAAAAACCATCCGCAAAAACAATATCCGTATAGAAAAGAATGTTCTCGTACAAATTTTTTCCGGTATATTAGACAAGGAAATACTATCAACTTTATTGCAGGATATATGTGTACTATTACCTGATGCCATAATAACCGGTGCGACTACTGCAGGAGAAATCATAAATGACAAAGCCTGCTCTGCGTCTATCATCATATCCATTTCTGTATTCGAATCCACTTGTATCCAGGCACAAGTTGTTACCAACATGGGCATCGCAGATTTCTCCGCACTGAAATCCGCGAAACTTATCCTGTTATTCTCCGCAGGCATAGAAAACATCCCTACCCGGCTTTTAGAACAAATCAACTCGGCCGCCAAGAATGCCATTATGGCAGGCTCTGTCGCCGGCGATAATAACAACTTGGTCGATACATGGATTTTTTATGGCACCACGATCCTGCACATGGGCGTAGTACTTATTTCCTTGACCGGAACATCCTTGTTCGTCCGTCAGGCAATGAAATTTGACTGGAAACCTATGGGAAACGAAATGATTATAACCGAAGGCAAGGATGGCCTGGTCCGAACAATTAATGGATATGGAATTGAAGAATTATACAAAAAGTTTTTTGGTGAACACATAGCCAGCAATCTTTTAGCCATTGCTTCCCTGTTTCCTCTGATGCGGAAGCAGGAAAACAAATACACGGCAAGCATTATCCTACAGGACTATGCAGATGGCTCCTGCTATTTTTCCAACAACTTCTCCACTGGCGACCATGTTGTATTTGGCTGTGCCAATATAGAAAACATCATTGACAGCCAATATCTGGAAAACATTTGTGACTATAACATCGAGGGAATATTCATTTTCAGCTGTGTGGTACGAAAAAGGCTCATGGGCTCCGATATAAACAAGGGAATTGGCCCACTTGCTAAAATTGCTCCCACAGTCGGTTTTTTTTCCTATGGCGAATACTTTACAAATCCAGATAACACTAAGGAATTAGTAAACAATACCATGACACTGGTCACCTTGAGTGAGCATCCATATAAACGGCATTATGAAATATCTAACCCTAATATAGACGAAAATCAGGGACTTCATATAACCTCTGGAAAGATATTCCAGGCTTTAGTAAACTTTACGAACACGTTAACAAAAGAACTCATTGAATCGAACCAGAACATCATCGAATATGCCGCCGTATTGAACATCAAGAATTCAAGGCTGGAAAAATTATATATCACCGACAAACTGACCGGCTTGTATAACCGATATAAGCTTGAAGAAACATTGAACCACCTCATTACATCCTATAACAGCTGCATGTGTAGAAATCATTTATTTTCCGTCATCTCATTTGATATTGACAATTTTAAAAATGTAAATGATCAATTTGGGCATAATATTGGGGATGATGTATTAAAAAAAATTTCCGATATAGCAGCAGAAAATTTACGAAGTGATGATACCCTGGGCCGATGGGGCGGCGAAGAATTTTTGATTATTTGCCCCAAAGCATCCCTCGACGAAGCAATCGCTATTGCTGAAAGAATCCGCCGGGCGATCGAATCCTATGATTTTCCAACTGTCAAGAAAGTGACCGGAAGTTTTGGTGTTGCAGAAATCACTCCGCTGGAAACTTCTCGTTCCCTTATACAGCGGGTTGATGCAGCTCTATATAAAGCAAAAAGCGATGGACGTAACCATGTAATTGCCGTAAGAAAAATGAGTCAGGAATAATATTCGCTGGAAAAACAGCAGTAAAATGAGAAAATGCCGTGATATGCATCAACATATCGCGGCATTTCCATATCATCAGACAAAACAGTCCTTTGCCGGACTGCTTTGCGCTTATAGCGGCCAAGATCTCTGCACGCTATATAATTTTATTATTTTAACTGCACTGTGTCATATGATCGAAGCCAAAGAAGATATGCCGCTTCTGAAATTGCCGTTGTCTTTCATGCTCCCAACTCAAACATAATAATTTTATATCCTGCGTAAATTATTCATAGTAAAATAAGCCACTCCATACGAAATCTGACTTTCTGCTCCCATATTCCCATTCGCACCATTTTGTCTTATTCCATCATAACACCCACCAGTAACGTTATCGATTAAACAACAGTGTTCACTATTGTTTCCTTCATACCATTCATAACATTGCATAGCCCTCTTCAAATAGCTTGCTTTCTGCGTTATTTTGAAAGCTGTCTGTAGCGTTAAAATTGTTTCACAAGCTTCAATCGGCTGTTGATCAAATTGTGCAGCTAAGCCGCCCTTTGGCAGCCAGCCATTACAGCCAATCGGCTGAAAATAATTTTGCGTAAATGTTTGATCTATTAAAAAATCCAGGCTTGTTTCTGCCACCGATAGAAAATCTTTTTTATGCGTTGCCTGATAGGCAGCGAACAAGGCCCAGGGAAGCATACTATTGCCGTACGTCAAAGCAGGCTCGAACCATTGCCAATGTGCATCACTTGCCGACTGAAAGTGTTCTAATAAATTTTCTCCCAGCTTCACTACCAATTCTTGTGAGGTGTGGTCTTGTAAAGGAGCCACTCCGACTAAGGCATAGGCTATAGCTTTCAAAAATTTCAATGATGCCAGATTTGGAACAGCCGCCCTCAGCATACTGCCAAGCACAGTTTTTACACCAGCAGGAACGATTGGATCCGCCATTGCTGTACCAATAGCCCATATACATCGTCCCTGACAATCTTCTGACCCTTCCGATTCCAACCAATGCCGTTCATAAGACATGAAGTTTTTAAATTTTCCTTGTGGTGTTTGCGCATTTAATAAAAATGACGTATAACGGTACAAGAGTTTTTCATAGGCTTTCTGCGGATATTCTTTCATCAGCAGAATTACAAGCAATAAGGCTCTGGCATTATCGTCGGTCGTATATCCATGGCGAGGATCCGGCACCGCATATTTGCTGTGTTGAAACATACCCGTATCATCGGTTAGCAAATACAAATAATCATCTTTCCATTCTCGCATTATCCCACCAAGCTCTCTTTGCCCGCTCTGCCTATAATTTTTTGGAACAATTCCGCGTATGCACCGGCAACATTTTCCCACATCATTGTTTTTCCTAATATCGCTGTTTTTGCTTCCATGGATCTCGTTTTTTTAGGATACGTCAAAACTGCATCAATCTGTCCAGCCATGCTGTCCTCATCGCCAAAATCAGCCAACAGGCCTCTTCCTTCGGCTAAAATTTCCCGCGCGTACAAATAAGGAGTAGAAATAATCATTTTTCCATATCCAACAGCATAAGCAAGCGTACCGCTTACTGCCTGATTGCGATCAAGATAAGGCGTTAAATAAATATCTGACAGAGACAAGTACTGCCCTATTTCTTCTTTTGACAAATATCGATTGACAAATTTTACTTGTTCTTTCACATCGAGCTGATATACCAATTCCTCTAGCTTTTTCCGATAAGCCTCACCATTGATTTCTTTTACACAAGGATGTGTTTGTCCTAAAATAAGATAAACGATATCCGGATATTTTAAGGCAATTTTCGCTATAGCCTTAATACCATATTCCAATCCCTTCCCAGGGCTTAACAACCCAAAAGTGCTGATAATACGATGCCCGTTCAATCCAAACGCTGCCTTGAGTGCATCCGGGGACAGCTGCTGGGACTGCACGGACACTCCATGTGGAATAACCTCAATCTTATGTGCCGGAATATGGTATATATTTTCCAGCATCTTTTTCGTCACATTAGCCATGGTAATGACCTTTTCGCTTCTTCGTCCCAACTCCTCTAAAATATACCGCTGTTTCTCTAAAGGAGAAGGCAATACCGTATGGAAGGTAGTTATAAGCGGCAATTTCAACCGATCCGCAAAATCAAGAATATATTCGCCGTTTTCACCACCAAAAATACCATATTCATGTTCCAAAACAATAGCATCCAGGGAAGATTGGTTTAATTTATTGGCAGCCTTTTGATAGCTTGTCCTATCCTGTTGCTGGATCTCCATGACCACACGATTGCTATATGCCATGTGGCTGTTGTTTACAGCAATCACTACAGGGCTGTCATCCAGACATTGATCCAGTGATCGCACGAGATCCTGTGTAAAAGTAGCAATGCCACAGGCTTTTGGCGGATAGGTGCTAAGAAAACCGATTTTATGTTGTTTCATAAACTCCTCTTCTTTCTATTAGAAAATCCGATTATTTTGCAAAAGATTCCGGAATTTCATTAAGAATGAGTCCTTTTGCGAAATATTTTTTTTTGAAGTAACGATGCCATCAGACATCACAACCGCATTACTGATTTGTGCACAATTGCCGACATTTACACTCGCCCAAACGACACAGTCTTTTAATCTGGATTTCTTACCAATAGTAGTGTTTTTTCCAAGTACAGTATAAGGACCTATTACACTATACGGCGCAATTGTTGACCCATTTCCAATATATACAGGACTGATAAGCTTGACTGTATCACTGATTCTTGTATCTGAACCAATATAAATGCTTGCTTTGGAAAAATTATAAGCAGGAAAATTTACTCTTCCCCCCAGAATATCCTGATGAAAAGCCAAATAATCCTGTGGAGTACCCAAATCCCGCCAATATTTACATTGGTCATACATGGCAAGTTTATAATTTTTTCGCAGCAATAACGGATAAATTTCTCGTTCTATTGAAGTAGAGACACCCACCATGATTTCATCCAGTATCCTTGGTTCTAAAATATAAATTCCCGCATTGATAAGATTGGAAGAAGTTTCCCCCTTCTTGGGTTTTTCTTTGAAATCCGTAACATATCCCTCGTCGTCATGTTCGATAACGCCATAATTTTCTGGATTTTCCACACGAGTGACCGCAATTGTAACATCAGCTTTTTTTTCCCGATGAACACGAAGCATTGCTTTTAAATCAATATCACTCACGATATCTGCATTAAAAACGAAAAAAGTCTCAGAAAAGAATTTCCCTGCTGCCTTGATTGCCCCGCCTGTCCCTAATGGTTTTTCCTCTTTTTGATATGAAATCTTAATCCCCTGACGTGTTCCATCACCAAAATAGTCTTTGATTTTTTGTGGTAAATAATAGGTACTTAAGACAATTTCATCAATGTCATATTTTTTCAGTCTTTCAATATTCAAGGACAACAGTGGTTGTTCTAAGATTGGGATCATGGGTTTTGGTAATTTTTTTGTCATTTCCTTAAGCCGGCTTCCCAAGCCGCCAGCTAAAAATAATGCTTTCATATTATATCCCCCTCTTTTTCAATACCTGTCTGTTTCATCCGGAGCAGGACAGTTCCGCAGAAAAGCAAGTACATCCTGCTTTTTGGTTACAGCAATTGCTATGGATGTATCTGCCGCGCCATAGTATACCTTGATTTCATCTGTTTCCGGAACATAGATCCATCCACAAGGGAATACCACATCATCGACATCTCCTTCTCTTTCATATTTCTTCTCTGGTCCCAAAATCCATTCATCTGTGCGCCGTAAAACATGCAAAGGATTTTCCAGCTCCAGTAAAGCTAAACCCAGACGATAAATGCTGCCAGCTGCCGTCTTCTTTACACCATGATACAAGATCAGCCAACCATCTTCCGTCTCCATCGGTGGTGGATTCAAACCAATTTTATTAGCATCCCACCAGGCACCAGAACGAGCCGACAACAAAATTTTATGATTTCCCCAAAAAACCAAATCATTGGATTGCGAAACCCAGATATGAACACCTTCACCACGGCTCTGTATAACTGGTCGATGGATAAGCCACCATTTTCCTTGTATTTTTCTTGAAAATAGCGCTGCATCTTTATCCTCAGGCAATGTAACTGCGCCTATACGGTTAAAAATTTTAAAATCTTCAGTCAATGCAATAGATACTAAAGGGCCGCTCGCTGAATAAGCCGTATAAACAACGGCATATTTTTTTATTTCAGCCAGCCAGGTAATTCTTGGATCTTCAATACCCCATTTTTCTTCCGGATAATGCTTTTCATCCGGTTCAAATGTCGGTTCCTGATCTATTTGCCAACCTTTCATTCCATCCAGGCTGACTGCTTTAGTTAAATGGGAAAAGCCTCTCCGATCCTCCACCCTTACCAAGAGAAGTACTTTCCCTTGATACATAATAGCTGCCGGATTAAATACGGTATTAACCGCATAAGGCCAGGCCCGTGCAGAAAGGATTGGATTGTCTGACGGCCGTCGAAAAAGCTCGTGGTAAAAATTCTTACCTACTCCAGATGATTTTGCTATCAATTTCTTAACCATACGTTTCATTCCTCCTGCAGAATAAAGAAACGCCTCAGCACTATTTCTCGTGGTGCACACAGATAACGGGGATACCAGTATCTATGACATACCAGCCAAAATAGTTTCGGCGTTTGGCAACACATATATAATTGAATACCATTTTTATCACAGTTAACCTGGAGTGTTTTATCAGGTTAACAATATACTCAGCAGAATATACAACGAAATTTACTTGACACATTCCGGTACCTTTGCTTGTATAATGAAATCAGCCAGCTGAAAAATCCGATCTCAAAAGATCGGATTCCATTGAACCGCATAACCGTATCCCTCAGGTTATTTAGAGTTCGAATATTAGATATTATGGTGGAGACGAGGAGAATCGAACTCCTGTCCGAAAGCATTGTTTCACAGGCTTCTTCGAGCAAAGTTCACGCTTTAATCTAGGATTTCAAGCGCCCGCAAACAAGCTCATGCAATCCGATCTCGATAAAGTTCCCTCAAAGCCTCCGAGAATTGGCTATAAGGTATCCCGCAATTTGCCTCTTTTCTATCCCTGCAGGAAAAAGACGGAAAGAGGTTAGCATTAAGCTGCTAAAGCGTAATTATCGTTAGCTTTTATATTTATAAAAGTTTTTCACCTTACTAACGGGTTGATGACCCCCCGACTCGCTACCTATGCACCAGCTACCCCCGTCGAAACCTTTGCGTCCCCTGATGCTTATTATCTTCTATAATATACCACGACTACCTTGGTTCTGTCAAATTTATGGCTCTTTTTATTATAGTATTTGTCTGTATTATGCTTTATTATTATAGAAACATAGAATGATGTATTACATTTCTACCTGTTTCATTTATGCTTTTAGAATTACCGTCTATAGGCTGCCGCAAATAAATTGCAGGCAATTGTAGACAAAATGCCATGAAAAGTAGTAAAATGGAAAACGTAAATAAAGCAATATAAAGGCTGGTGAGGATAATGGACGCAGACCACCCTAGTTCGCGGTCTATGAAAACGACAAAAAAATATCCGGAGATTTTACCATTTTCCTTTCCTGTTTATATAAGGATGATAAAAAACAAGTAAACTAACTGGTGGATCTCCATACCCGAAAGGAGCTATCCACCTAAATGTTGAAAATTTATAAATCTATGGAAAGCGGCCCTCTTCAGGAGCTTACCTTAAAGACACTGGAAAAAGGAGCTTGGATCAATATCATTGACCCTACCCCCTATGAGCTGAAGGTGGTCAGTAATCTCACAGAGGTTGAGCCGGACTTTTTACGCTCCGCACTGGATGATGAAGAGCGCTCCCATACCGACGTAGAAGACGATTCCATTATGATACTGACAAATGTGCCTGTAATGCGTGGCCATGACAGCTATGACACACTGCCGCTTGCTATCATCGTCACGAAAGAATACATTATCACGGTATGTCTGGAAGAAACTCCTGTTATCTCCGAATTCAACGATCAGACCTCCAAGCTCTTCCGCACATTCAAAAAAACGCGTTTTTTGTTCCAGATTCTCTATAAATCCGCAACGTTTTATCTGCGTTATCTGCGGCAAATCAGCAAAATTTCCGATGAAGTTGAGCTCCGGCTGCGCCATTCGATGCAAAACAGGGAAATTCTGCGGCTTTTAGAACTGCAAAAGGGCCTGACATATTTCAATGCAGCTCTTCGTTCAAACGGAGCTGTACTTGATAAACTGTTGCGGCTACGTTCGAATCCGGCTGTGCAGCCGGTGTTAAAAATGTATGAAGAAGATGAAGACTTGCTTGAGGATGTCATCATTGAAAACAAGCAGGCACGTGAAATGGTTGAGATGTACAGCAAGATTCTCGCACGGCTGGCGGATACATTTTCCTCTATCATCTCCAATAATCAGAACCTTGTTATGAAGTTTTTGGCAGCCATGACAATTATACTCGCAATTCCAACTGTAATATCCAGCTTTTTTGGCATGAATGTCCCTATCCCTTTTGCTGACGAACCCTATGCCTTTCTCTATGTATGCATTATTGCCATGCTTATTGCCGGAAGTTCTGCGTATATTCTTTGGCGAAGGCACATGTTTTGATTTGGAGGTTGCACAATGAGTATTATACAATCTGAAATAAAATCCGGCATTATCTACGGTGATACAATAAACAATGAATATGTCTACATGCCAGCCAGTGAGTTCGGTTTAGCCGAGCCGCTTTGCGTCTACGAAGCCGATGGACTGCGTGAAGATATTGTTCTTGCGGAAGCTATGCGCCTTATCCGTGTACGCAGCCTGAAGCCGGCAAAGCATCCTCTGCTGGGTGCATCCTCCTGCTGAATAATTTCCCACTGAAAGGAGCATCCCTTATGATTGCTATTACTTCTGCAAGCTTACTAAAGGAATTCACTTGTATAGCCGAACGCGCCAACGATGAGAAAGAAACCTTCATCATACAGCGTGCAAACCATAAGGATGTCGTACTTATGTCTCTGGATGCCTTTAACGAAATACAAAAAAAATTATTTCTTGCTGGAAAAAAATAAACTGGATTCTGTAAGCAAAAACCCGTCTGGCAAAGAACATCATTTAAAATGATCTTCTTTGCCAGACGGGTTTTATTTGTATCTATCTATTTATTTACTACATTAATCGGACTGCCTTCTATATATTTTTGCAGATTATCGATAGCTATGTCCAGCAAGCGCTGCCGGGCCTCTACGGGTGCCCACGAAATATGCGGTGTAAGAATGCAGTTTTTAGCTCTCAGCAAAGGATTATCTTCCTGGATAGGTTCTGTGGAAACAACATCCAGCGCTGCGCCACTCACCTCGCCATTGTTCAAAGCTGCTGCCAGATCCTCTTCTATTATAAGGGGTCCTCGGGAATTATTGATGATCCTAACACCTGTTTTCATCTTTGCAATATTTTGTTTGTTGATAATACCTTTTGTATCCTCAAACAATGGACAGTGCAGAACGATAACATCAGATTCTGCAAAAAGCTCATCAAGTGTCGTATAGTGCAAGGATGCACACTCCAGTGTTTTATCCTGATAGCTGTCAAAAGCGGCAATCTTCATGCCTAACGCCTGGGCAATCCTGGCCGTAGCCCTGCCGATTCTGCCGAGTCCGATGATGCCCATCGTTTTGCCTGACAGCTCTACCAAGGGAGATTTCCAAAAGCACCAATCCTGATTTCTGCTCCATTCCCCTTTTTTCACAGCTTCATCATGTAACCCAATATGATGGCACAGTTCCAAGAGCAAAGCAATTGCCATCTGCGATACCGATTCCGTACCATACGTTGGGATATTTGTCACCACGATTCCCCGCTCTGCCGCCGCTTTTACATCTACCACATTATAACCTGTAGCTAATACACCAATATATTTCAAATTTGGCAACTTCGCCAATGCTTCCGCTGGAAGTGGTGTCTTATTGGTAAAAATAACGTCTGCTCCCATCGCCCTTTGGACAATTTCATCCAAGCCACTAAGATTATAGGCGGTACGGTCATAAATTGTAGTCTTGCAAAGTTTTTCAAGCTTATCCCATGATAAATCCCCGGGATTCAGGGTATATCCATCCAATACAACTGCCTGCATATTTTTTCTCCTTTTTGCAAATACTGTATGCTTATAAAGGGAGGAGCATACAGTATTTTGCTATCCTCATTACAGCAAATAAGTCCTGATCAACGATCCATTTCCGTACCAATTTCCTCAAGGGTCTTCTTTCTCGTTTCAATTCCCATAGCAGCAATAATAAAGGCAATCAAAATCAGCACTGCCGCAAGACCGATGAATACAGCCGTAGGGCCATAATTTGATAAAAGCCAGGCTACACCAAACGGCGAAGCAACCGCTGAAACCCTGCCGACTGCATTTGCCAGCCCCATGCCTCTGAGACGTGACTCTGTAGGCCAGAGTTCAGGAACATAGACGGAACACGCAAAACAGGTAAAGATATAATTCACCACAGTAAGCGTGAAGCCTACAGCAACAATCGCAGTTTCCGAACGTTGGAGAGAATAAAAATACCCGAGCAAGCCTATAGCAATCAAAAGTACAATTGCCATTTTCTTTCGTGGAAATCTATCAACAACCTGAGAAGAAATAAATACGCCCAACGGTGCGCCAAACATAATCAGAGCCATCATTCCAGTCGATTTGGTAACACTTATACCATTCTGCACGAAAATTGTCGGCACCCAGTTGATGACCGTATAAACAATCGTGTTCATACCAATGAGCAGCGCCGAGGCCACAATGGTTCTCTTGAGCAATATTCCATGAAACAAATCCCAAAAAGAAACCTGTTTTATCTCATTGACTTCGGCAGACTGGGACTGTATTCCAGTTTCCGGGACAGGCGGCAGTTGAATGCCTTTTTCGAGTTCGATCTTTTTTTCTACTTCTGTAAGCAATTTATCTGCTTTTTCATACTCGCCATGCGCATCATACCATCTTGGCGATTCTGGCAGATTATGCCGCAACACCCATACAATCAAGGCAAACACGCCACCAATAAGAAACATTGCCCGCCAACTGAAAATAGGTATTACTAAATAAGCAACGACAATAGCTATCGGAGGTGCAACATTCGCCACAAGGGATAAAAAAGACACCCATCTCCCACGTATCCGCGCTGGTACAAATTCAGGGAAGGTACCGAAACCAACCACAAGTTCAGCCCCCAGGCCAATACCCATAACACCACGCAGTGCAATCAGCATAGTCATATCTGTGGAAAAGCTGGCTGCAATCGCAGCAACACCGAAGATTAAAAGATTGAGCTGGTAAGCAAATTTTCTGCCCAGATGATCTCCGGCAAAACCTGCGAATAACGAACCAAGGAAAAGACCGCCCATAGTGACGGAAGCAAATGTAGCATTGAGATAGTTATTTGACCAGCCTGACTGCACCAAAGCAGATAGGACTATACCGCCCATGTAGTTATCAAACCCGTCAACAAATAATCCCAAACCCATAAGAATCAAAATGTTGTAATGCCACTTTGCAATAGGCAAACGATCCATTCGGGCACCTATATTACTGACACCTTTACCTTTCATTATAGCCTTGATCCTCCTTTATACTATTATACGATTCGACAATATTTTGAGTATCTGTCATTCAATCCGCATATTCACAGCCTTTGGCCGCAATCGCCTTGTCTACCCACCTCCGATCCCATGTACCGTCGAGAACCTGCCGATGGAACTCCTCTTCTTTTCTCTGGACTTCCCTGGCATCCTCCAGGATTTTTGGAGCATCCTGCGGGTCGATCACAACAACGCTATCTGCATCTCCTACCAAAATATCTCCCGGCTTGATGGCAATGCCGCCACAGGAAACCGGGACATTGATTTCTCCCGGACCGTCCTTATACGGACCATTTGGGGTAACACCTGCTGCATAAACCGGAATCGTCATTTTTCTCAGGGCAGCAACGTCACGAATAGCACCATCAATAATGATTCCTTGGATGCCGCGGTGCTGCGCCCAAGTGATCATAAGCTCTCCCATAATCGCATTAACCAGTTGGCCTTGTGCTGCAATAACAAGCACATCACCAGGTTCAGCCATTTCCAAAGCCTTATGTGTAAGCAGATTATCTCCCGGACGTGTCTTTATAGTAAAAGCTGTGCCTAAGAGCGGCGCATCATTCAATGGCCTTAATCTTGCATCAATACAAGCCAGGCGGCTCATACAATCCGCAATATTTGCTACGGGAATGCCTGCAAATCCCTGAACCAAATCCTTTGCCGGCCGATTGATTTTTCTAAATATTCTGTAACCTATGTCTGACATACTCCCATCAATCCTTTCCTATTCACCTTTTTCTTATTTCAGTGCCTTAGCTATGCGTTGAACAGCTTCCTGCAGATTTTCCAAAGAGATTGCATAAGTCAGACGGATACATCCTTCTCCTGCATCGCCGAAAGCAATCCCCGGCGTCACAGCCACATGCGCCGAATCCAATAAATATTTAGCCAAGTCCATTGAGTTCATGTCCTTATAATCTACCCTGGGGAAAAAGTAAAACGCACCCTCCGGCAATGGACATGTCACCCCAGGAATTTCATTCAAAGCGGTCGTAATCAACTGACGGCGTCTGTCATATTCAGCTACCATATTATTGATTCCCTGCGGTCCTCCTGCCAACGCTGCCAATCCGGCAATCTGCGTGAAGGACGCTGCACAAGTAACCAGATGCTGCTGTACCTTCAGGATTTCCCTGACCAATTCCGCAGGACCTGCCAGATAGCCCAGACGCCAGCCTGTCATCGCATATGCTTTCGACATTCCATTGACTACGATTGTCCTTTCTTTCATGTCTGGCAGCGCAGCCAGAGTCTTATGTATCCGGCCATCATAAACGATTTTCTCATAAATATCGTCCGTGAGTACCCATAAATCATATTTCTTCGCTATATTAGCAATACTGGCAAGTTCTTTCTCCGATAAAACACGTCCCGTTGGATTTGAAGGCGAATTAACGATGATTGCCTTGGTCTTTTTCGTAACATGTTTCTCAATGATTTCATCTGTAACCAAAAAATTATCTGCCACATGCAAGGTTACACCTACTGGAACGCCCTGTAACAGCTGGACAATCGGCCGATAGCTTACCCATGCAGGCTCAAGGAGCAGAACCTCATCTCCCGGATCAACAATTGCGCTCAGTGAAATATACAACGCAACCTTGCCGCTGGCAGTGACGATGATTTCTTTATTCGGATCGTAGCTCATTCCCTGCTCCCGATGATATTTTTCTGCAATCGCTTTGCGGAGTTGCGGTATTCCTTTACTATCAACATAATGCGTAAATCCATCCTGAATTGCCTTTATCCCGGCATCCCGAATATACTGCGGTGTAACAAAATCCGGGTCTCCACTACCAAGGTTGATGACATTGACACCCTCCTGCTGCAGTTGACGGGCACGATCCGATATTGCTACTGTACTCGATCCCTGAACCGCGTGGACAATGCTTGAACATGATTTTCCCATATAAAAATCTCCCCTCTGATAATCAAAATAATATTTATTTTATAAAGCTTGCCAGCTTCAATGGGCCAAATTTTTCTTTATATTTTTTCACAGCTTCTGCAAGGGAAATCCGACGAAAATGTACTTCATCACCTGGCCGCATCTGCCCAACCAAATCAAAATCCGCCGAGGCAACTACGCCAATGATGGGGTATCCAGCCGTACCGCCGCGTCCCTTGAAAAGAATAATGGGATTGCCGGAAGGAACGATTTGTATAGAGCCAACCGCTACGCCCCGGGAAACTACCTCTGTAGGCTTGTGGCCCACAATTGGCTTACCACCTAAACGAATACCCACATTATTGCTGTCTGTTGAAACAGTGTAGGTCGTTCCATAAAATTGCTCTAAATAGTCCCTGAAAGTATCTACATCACAACCATCACAAACGTCGATGCTCCAAGGCGAGCCACATATCTGTTTATAATATATCTTAGATTCCTTCAAACGTAATTTATGTCCATTCCGCAACCGTTCTCCTAACATTCCTACAGCATCAAATGAACAGCTGCCTAACCGTTGCGGAACATCTATTTCTCTGCCAATTGCTATATATACACGTAATCCGTCACGTATTTTTTTGACCGAAAGCATTTTCCCCGCAGGAAGGACAACTCTCTGCTCACTTGAAATTGGATTCCCCTCTATAGCCAAATCTGCAGGTGCACCTGTAATACAGATTGGAATATCAGTTGTACTGCTCATCATAAAATCAAACGCCGTAATCTCAATAGATGCCTGTGGGTAAGAATTCCCCACCAGTTCATTACCTAAAAGATAGGAGTACGTATCTAATGCCCCGTTACTGCTAATGCCATACGACATATAAGTTTTACGGCCAAGATCCTGCAAGGAAGAAAACCCGGCGATTTTAACAATTAGATATTCATCCATCAGGATGTCACCTTCATTTCATATATAGTCTTTCCCTCATACTGGCTTTGCTCTTCTTCACGAATTGGGAAAAACTCAATATAATCTCCCGGATTATAGGGAACCGGAGGCATGCTGTCCAAATCAATGACCTTGACCGGACAATGTCCTATAACCCGCCAACCGCTTGAAGTCGTCACCGGAATAAAAGCGGTCTTATTTCCTGCTACTTCTACACATCCCCCCAGAACTTTGGTATGTGGAATCTTACAGCGGGGAATTCTTTTTTCGAAAGACGCCCCCTGCATCAAAAAACCACAAAAGGTAGCAAACGTCAAAATTTTACGATATCCTGCACAAAATCGACGAATGACTTCTTCTTCAGAAATGCCGAGGTGTTCCACTACAAATGGCAAATCAGGACCCCATTCGCCGCCAAAAACAACTGGCAGCCTGTATCGTTCTCCTGTTTTTGCATCTGTATTCGTTATACAGGAAGTATTTTCTATGAATTTGCGGATATGCTTTTTTAATATAGCACGGTCGGTAACCAGGCAATTAAACACAATCAAAATAGTAGTATATGTAGGATAGATTGTCGTAATACCGGCAATTTTCTCCCGGGCAAGTGCTTTGGCCAACCCGTGTATTTTACTCCAGGCATCCTCTGTAACCACCTTAGATACTTCTACTAAAACCGCCGAATCGCCACAATCAATTATTTCAAACGTTTCCATTTCCAAAAATCAACACCTCTTATGAATTGACTATCATAAGTCCCCAAAAATCCGCATCATGAAAGCTGCTGTCCCATCATACGTATTTCCACGCCTGCCTGAAGCAGTGCACCACGGATTTTACGGGCAATTTCCAAAGAACCTTCCGTATCTCCATGCAAAAGCAATGTATTCCCTGTTTTAACAATATCATGCCCTGTTATCGATTGCACCTTCCCTTCGACAACCATCCGGACGCATCGTTTCATAACAGTTTCAGAATCATGGATTACAGCACCCGGTAAACAGCGGTTTACCAAAGAGCCATCATCATTATAAGCCCGGTCTCCTAACATAAGTGTAGCCACCCTCAGTCCTTTTTGTTTTGCTAAGTGCCAAAGCTCACCTTCCGATACAGCAATAATAATAGATTCATCTACACGTACCACTGCGTCCAAAACAGCTTCGGCATACCTGCGGTCACTGTCAGCGAGGTTACCCAATCTGCCATGCGGTGTAATATGCTGCAAATGACCGCCATAAGCTTTTACAAAAGCCTCCAATGCACCGAGCTGATACATCACATCGGTCGTAATCTCCCAGGATGTAAGATTCATGTCTCTTCTGCCAAATCCTACTAAATCAGGGAATCCGGGATGTGCCCCTATACCTACCCCATTTGTTACCGCCAGTTCCACGGCTTTTGCCATTGTGCGGGGATCTCCGGCATGAAATCCACAGGCAATATTTGCTGAGCTGACAATATCTAATATTTTGCTATCATCGGTAATTGTATAGCAGCCAAATCCTTCGCCCAGATCCGCAACTAAATCAACAGCAGGCTTCATAATATCGTCTCCTCTAAATTTTCATTTCATTCTAAATCTTTGTTATTTGTATTATATCCAACTCGCATAAATTTGTAAAATAGATTTTATTACGTTATAAAATCTATTTTTTAGATATTTAACAACATTTTTTCTTTGAAAAATATCCCAAAGTTTATCTGTGTCTTTCACCAGCCGGTCCTGCTTTCCGTTATGAAAACGAAATAAGCTGCGGATTTCTCCACAGCTTATTTCACTATACTTTTCTAAGAAAGAATAGATTCGATATAAAAGTTACTAAGGCAGGCATCAAGTATCGCCAGACTCTCCACAACACTATTTTTCGGGTATTTTGAACGAATCTTATAACATATTCTTTCGGGAGGCGGGTCATCCAAACGATAATAACAAAAGCATTTTTGCAAAGTCAGCTTCCGAGCCATGCTCAGGGGAACAATAGACCACGCCCCATCTCGATTCAACAGTTGCAAAAGCAGTTGTACTGTATCTACGCATATATCGGGATAGCCTCGATCCCCCTTCCAAAAATCATACCACGTCTGGAAAGCGGTCTCTCCCTCAAAAAAGACTTCCATCTCCGGATCCAGTGTTGCCTTATCAATGATTTCGTTACACAGCGTTTTCTGATATGGCTCACGGCGTATAATGACTCTGGGCTCCTTATAGAAACGTTCTATCAATATATTTTTCATTGGCATATCCAAAAAAGCAAATGCCACGTCCAATTCTCCCCGATCAACCTGAAAATAAAGCTCTGTGGAATTATGGGTTTTCATACGAATACTCATGTTTTGCACAGTATCACGCAAAACCTGGTACAACGGGGGTAAGATAAAATTATGTATTGTATCCGTTGCACCAATGGACAAAGATAACTTCTTCGTTCTGGACCGAAGCCGGTTCGTATCCTGAATCAGATTCTCCCATCTTCTCGCTATCACTAGGAATTCTTTACCATCCTCAGTTAAAACCAGTGATTTCAAGCCTCTTCCCCTGTCGATCAGATTCATCCCGATTTTATGTTCAAGTTCAAAAATCCGGTGGCTTAATGTCGATTGCGACAAAAAAAGTGCTTTTGCTGCTTCAGTAAAGCTGCCATAACGGACAACCGATAAAAAGGCCTCAATCTCCAAAGTATCCATTTTTACCTCCTTACGCACAATAAAGGCCGATATGCCGAACAAACGATCCGTAGTTCCCTAAAGCTTTATCAGGGAACCGTCATGCATCATATAGAGATAGCATTCCTTGATGCGCTGGTGCAGAAGCTGCTCTACGGCCTCGCGATAAAGTTCAATCTGCAAATGGTAGCGTGCCGTGATTTTCTCCGGCGTCGTATCCCTGTCAGTTTTATAGTCGAGCAGTACCATACCATCCTCTTCCTCAAACAGCACGTCGATAATACCCTGGCTGAATATTTGTTCGTTCTCATCTTCCTCCTGCTGGTAAAAGCGTCTGGCCGGCAACATACGGCTAAAAGATAGTTCCCGCCAAATATGAAGTGCTCGTTGCATTCTCAGACCCAGCTCCGAAACAAAAAATTGTTGTATGCTCTTTACATAAACAGCATCACGCTGCTCTGGCAGCAATATTTCCTTCGCGACAAATCCGTCAACCTGTGCCTTGATTCCATTATAGGATAAATCCCCTGCAAGGTCTATATGCTGCATGACACTATGAAGGATCGTGCCGTATTCCGTACCAGTGAGTCCTTTTTCCCCACGAATGAAATCCGGCCGACGAAAAGCCTGCGATGTTGGAATAAGCGGCCGGGTATCTATTTCATCCTCCAATAAAAAGCGGCGTTTTATCTCTGTAACGGAAAGCTTAGCCGGGACGTCCTCCAGACCGCGCTTATCATACTGCCAATTAAGAACTGCTTCTACCTGCTCTTTGCTGCCGCCTGACTCCAATTTTTCATGTTTCTTCACTTTTTCCAGTAATGCATCTGTTTCTTTTGTTTCCCCTGCTACACTACTTATATCATCGGCAGTCAAAATGTCCACCTGCCAGTGTGAAGACGCTGCATAATCCCGCTCCACACACAGGCCGCCGGTTGTCTCCGCTGCTTCCCGCAGAGGTTCTCCGTCTGCATGGCGGGATACAGCCATACAGATCCAGTCCAGATAGGAGGAAGCCGCTAACGATGCATATTCCGGAACCTGCAGACTTGGCAAGGATATATAGCGGCACCATTTCTCCGCTGCCGATGCCACATTTGCCACAGAACCGACAATTATGAGTTTTTCACGTGCCCGCGTAAGCGCAACATAAAGAAGACGCATCTCCTCTGCCTTCGTTTCCTGTACGATTCGAGCGGCGATTGCTTTGTGCGCAAAGGTTGGATAAACAATGGATTTATCGATTTCCACACGCCGTGGGCCAAGGCCCAACCTGCTGTGCACCAGGAACCCGCCGCGTGCATCTTGAAGATTGAAGGCTTTGCCGCAGTCCGCCAGCACAACAACCGGGAATTCCAATCCCTTGCTCTTATGGATGCTCATAATACGTACAACATCTTCACTTTCACCCAGTACACGGGCTACCGAAAGGTCATTTTCCATACCCTGCATTTTTTCAACAAAACGCAAAAAACGGAAAAGTCCGCGGAAGTTCGTCTGCTCATAAGCCTCCGCACGGTCGCAGAGCATACGTAGATTCGCCTGACGCAACAGACCTCCCGGCATGCCTCCGACATAATCATAATACCCTGTATCCCGATAGAGCTGCCAAAGAAGTTCCGGCACTGACACCTGCTGTGCCAAGCTTCGCCAGGATGCAAGCTGCCGTAGAAAATCCGCCGTCTTCACGCGCAGTTCCTCCGGGAGTAATGTCTCCGGATCATTGGCCCGCATAAGAGCTCCGAACAAATCCTCCTCAGGAAATGCTATACGAAGCTCTGCCAGCTCGCACATAGAAAGGCCTACGACAGGTGAATACAGCACTGCCGCAAGCGGGATATCCTGCCTAGCGTTATCAAGTATAGATAATAACGCGAGTATTACACGGATTTCCGTTTCCTCGAAATAGCCTGCATCAACTTCTGCATAGACCGGTATATTATGATTCCGCAGGATATCGAGCAGGATGTTTGCCTTGCCGGCGGCAGCACGCAGCAAAATGACCATATCCCGCCAACGAATCGGGCGATAGCCGCCTTCCGCCTTGTCAAATACCTGCACCTGGGACTGCATCAGCCCTTGCAGGCGCAAGGCGATATGCTGCGCTTCCAGTTCAAAATTCTTAAGTTCCTGCACATCTGCCGCAGCAGCCTGTCCAGAGCTTTCGTCCACATCGTAGTTTCCGGGAGTTTCTGCCGCCTTTTTGTCAATAATAGTAAGCTCTACCGGGCCCGCAAGTGTTTCTCTGTCCGACTGCATGTAGTCCGGTCCTGCATGCAATGCTGCCACATCATCATACAAAAGCTCCATTGTATCCGGTGTCATTACCTGGGCAAAAATAAAGTTAATGGCTGACAATATTTCCGGCCGACTGCGAAAATTCCTGGTGAGATCTATGCGTTCATAGGATTCGCCCCGCAGACTGCGCTGCCGGTAATCCGCATATTTACGAAGAAACAGTGTCGGGTCGGCCAGCCGAAAACGATATACGCTCTGCTTGACATCTCCTACAGCAAAAAGATTTTTTTTCTTCTCTCTTACAAGCAAAGAAAGAATTGCTTCCTGCACGCCATTGATATCCTGATATTCATCCACCATGACCTCCTGATACCGCTGCTGCAGTGCAAGCGCCGCAGCGCCCGGCTTCAGTTCGCCTGCGGCTGCATCCTCATCGCACAGAATATCCAGCGTAAAATGCTCAAGATCATTAAAGTCCACCAGTGTTTTTTTCCTCTTGGCCGCAGCAAAGTCCGAAGCAAACTCCCGGGCCAGTCTGCAAATCTCCACTATCTCGGGCTGTACAGCACGCAAATCGCCGATAAGCTCCTCTTCAGTGACAAGAAAATATTTTTCTTTTAGCTCCTTAATTGCTTTCTTTACCGTATCCCTTGGCCCGGTAAATTTTTGTTTCAATCCCGCATCTGTACCCTTGGGCGCACTTTTCAACTTAGGAAATACGATGCCATCAAACGCCGTCTGCAGCTCCTGCCATGACCCTCTGAGTGAAAGATCCCGAAGATGCTCGACGATTTCCTTATCTTCCTGAAGTGTCGGCAAATATATATCAAAATCCAGCAAATCGGTGAGTTTTATAGCACGCGTACATTCCGCACTGCAAAATTCCAGTATACACCGGATTTCAGCAACGGCTGCCGGATACCATTTTGTATCTCTGAGGGCTTTCCCTTCCGGCAAAGCAAAAGGTTCTGTCAGAGAATCCAGCCAAAGTTCCGGAAATGCCTGGCTCTGCGAATAGACAAACAGGCGCAGCACGATTTCATAAAGAGCCGCATCCCCCTTTTCGGAACCATATCCCTCCACAAAATGCAAAAATGCGGCATCCTGCTCCTCGTATTTTCTTTCAAACAAGTCCTCCATGGTCTCCTGCCGGATAATACTAAGCTCCTGTTCATTAGCCAGGCGGAATTTTGGGTCCAGATCTATCACATGAAAGTTCTGTCGTATAACCGACTGGCAAAAGGAATGTATCGTTGATATTGAAGCATTTGAAAGCAACACCAGCTGCCGCTCCAGTCGCGGCGAAGCTGACCGATGCTCAAGTTCCGCATGCAATGCTGCCTCAATACGCTCACGCATTTCCGCTGCCGCCGCCTTGGTAAAGGTCACAACGAGCAGCCGGTCCACATCGAACTCTCCCGCCAGTATGCGACGAATAATGCGCGCCACCAGTACAGAGGTCTTCCCCGAACCAGCCGCCGCTGATACCAGCAGATTTTTTCCTGTTGTTTCAATCGCTCTTAATTGTTCTTTTGACCATGGCATGGCATTCCCTCCTTCCCAGTTGCCTCCTGCATCGCCGCAAAAGCGGCGTCGCCCTTTCCCTGCTTGACCATAGTTTCATAGAAAAAACCTGGGATTTGCGGGTCAAAACCGCAGACGGCATGATATTTGCAATACGTACATGCATTATCGCTGCCCAGACGATATGGCCGCGGCAATGCTGTACCCGACAAGATTGCCTGTCCGGTTTTCTGTAACAGCGAAGCCATATAGGATAAGACTATATCAAATTCCTCACGACTTCTTATACTGCTGTTTCCAGCCCGGATACTGCCATCACGGTTCAGAGAGACCTTGATGAATTTATGCGTGGTGTCAATCGCCTCAATAAGTCCGGCATCGGCTACCACCCAACCCGGCATGCGCAGTTCACTTAGAAGGAGTTCCTTTGCTTTCTCTTCACTGAGTCCCTGCTCTGTCGTCACAAGCTTATTACGCAAAAAACAATACAGCATGCCTGCAAAAGAGGCCGGCTGCCCCTGCATTCCCTGGAGGCCTGCTTCTGCTACCAGCAAATAAGTCAACAGCTGCAAATTCAGTCCGTAATAGATCTCCCAAAGGTTCAGATATGCATTCCCCGTCTTGTAATCCATGATAAGGAAAAGGCTGCCTGCCTCCGTCTCTGCAATATCTATACGGTCAATCTGCCCGATGATCTCCAGACGCGTGCCTTCCTGCAGTTCATACACTAACGGCGGCAGACTTCCCGGTCCCGTACCGAAGGATTGTTCGAATAAAAGGGGATGAAAGCGGCTTACACCGTCAAATTCTATAAGACGCCCGATTGTCTTTTCCGCCGCGAGGCGGATACGCTGCAAAAAGTTCTGATATTGCGCCGTGCTCAATAGAATCTCATTTTGCAGCCGCGGTGCCAATTCCTTTAGTATTTCGCCACACATCCTGTGGCATTCCATCGGTGTAACGGTACTCCATGGCCTCTTTTCCTGCCGCAGGCGCTCACCAAAAGCACAGAGCACTGCATGCAGCAGCGTACCGAGATCCGGTGCCTGAAAGCGATATTCTTTACGTTCCCTGAGCTTGAGGCCATATTGGGCAAAATACCGGAACGGACAACTGTTGAAGCTTTCAAAACGTGTGACGCTGCCGCGCAGGCAACGCTTTTTTGTGTAAAGCCGCCGTGCAAGCTCCGCCGGCAGTTCTTCTTCTCCCTTCGTTACAAAAAGACCGTGCAGGATGACAGACAGCAGCGGCTGCATTTCTTCATTTGCCAAAGCCCAGTTATAAACATCCCGCCAAAGCGGTGCCATTTTTCCCTGTTCACGATAGCCTCGCAGCGCTGAGGCAAGACCCGCGACAGATTGTCTGCGAGCAGCCAGCAGCAGTGAATCCCGACGTTCAAGTATCTCCAACGGTATAGACAGGAACTCCGCCTGCGGCAGAAGTTTGCGCAGGCGTCCCACGATAGAAGAAGCATTCAATCCTTTTCCCTCGGTATCTGCAAGCGCATAGGACACCCAGAGATACTCCCGGCTCTGCGTAAAACCCTTGTAAAGCAGATATTTTTCTGCAAAACTGTTGTCTACGGTTCCCAGCGGCAGCTCAAGTCCCGCCTCCTGCAAATGCAGGCGGTCCGCATCAGAAAGGAGCCCCTGCTCCGTGACATGACGCGGCATGATACCTTCATTGGCACCAAGCACATAAACAGCACGCACATTATCCAGACTGTTCTGGTCAAAAGGAGCAATCGTTACATAGTCAAGACCCGGCGGTATGAGCGAAAGCTGGAGAGCGTCAAGACCATCTCCCAGCATCCCTTCATACGCGTCAAGCTCCATAGAATCGTCTCCGCTTGTCTCTACGAGCTGCTCCATAAGCTCAACAATGTCATCCCATATCTGACGATGTTCCTTCGCCGCCACAAGGCGTCCCTCACGCTCCGCCTCCGTGGCCAGCCGTTCGAGCTTTTCCGGCACCTCAAGCTCAACAAGCAGCCCATAAAGTGCTTCCGTAAGCCCGCGCACATTGGCGGCATCTTTCACAGACCCGGCAAAATGCTGCAATGGTATCGTCACCTGTCTGCGTATGAGATTAATTTCTGTCAGATACAGTTTTTCCTTCTCATCTTCTTCCTCTGCCATATCATCCAGGGATTTTCGGTGCTGATAGTTCCAGTCTTCTTCCATGGTCCAGCGCTTGCCGCGGATACCGAACTGCAGTACATAGTTCTCCAATCGATCTGCCTGTCCACGCGTTACCGGGAAAAAATCCGTGCGGATGCAGCGAAATACCGGTTCATAGCGCCAGCCGTGCAACACCTCAAATGCCGAACGCACAAGCTCTGCCAGCGGGTGATGCACACTTCTTTGCTTACTGTCACTAAAAAAAGGGATTCCATCATCCCGAAGTATGAGCTCAAGAATGCTGCCATAAGCTTCCGGCTCACGTACGAGCACACCAATATCACGCCAGCGATATCCCTGCTCACGGCAAAGCCGCAGCATATCGGCAGCCACTGCCTCTACCTCAAGACGACGCGTAGCAGCCTCCACGATGCGCACACCATCTCCTGCAGCACCGGGCATCGCTGGAAAACAAAACAGCCCCGTTTCAACAGTCGAAAGTGCCGCCTCACGAAAACGAAATTTCCGATCCAAACTGCGTACATGGCAGTCTACGCCCAGCTCGTCCGCCATATCCTTAAGCTCATGCAGGGTAAGGGAGGAGCGGCGAAAAAGTCCTGTTTCCGCCTCATTTTCCCTGGCATGCTTCAGGTCCAGTGACAGTGTTACGTGCACCTGCGCTGCCTGTTTCAGCAATACCCGCAGAATTTTTTTCTCCTGTGGATTAAAAAAAACAAATCCGTCAATCCATATTTCTGCTCCGGCCAGCATGGCGGCCTCCGGCAAACGCTCTGCCAGCGTATCCAGCATGTCTTCTGCATCATTGTAACGTCCCTTCATGGAGGCAGCAAAGTCCCCATAAAGCAAGGATAATTCACTGAGCTTATTCCGCAAATGCATATCACTGAGCTTTTCGGCTGTTTTCCCCAACACGGATGCACACACACCATAGCTTTTAAATTCCTCAATAGAGGCTGCCAATGACTCCGTAAAGCCTCTTTGACGAGCGGCCCGTGAAAAAAACGACAACGCAGGCTGCCGCGTGTCGAGTATTTTTTTTAACAACAGTCGCTTGCCAATATCCGTAATGCGGGGATAAACAGCACCGCCAGTCTCCAGAAGTACCTGCCGTGCAAACCGGCGAAAACCGAAAACAAGACTGCGGACGAATCCCGCACCATTTTTTTGCATAGAAGAAGCTAGACGCCGTTCAACCTTGTAGGTCATGTGTTCAGGCAACAACAAAATAAGTACAGGACCTGCCGGCTCCTGCTCCATTTTTTCACGCATAGCAGTGAGACAGGCTTCTGTTTTTCCTGTCCCCGCACGTCCCACAATAAACTCCAGCATGAAATTCCCCCTTAAAAACACTCAATCTACTATGAACCGCGCCGTACTGCCGTCCCTTGTCTTTGAGACCTCAAGACAAGCTCCAATATGCTCCCGGAGCTCTTCAACATGCGAGATGATTCCGACGAGCCGGCCACTTTTCTGCAATTCGATGAGTGTGTCGATTGCCACGTCCAGTGTCTCCGAATCAAGCGTACCAAAACCTTCATCAATAAAAATCGTATCGAGACGTATGCCTCCCGCATAGCTCTGCACCACATCCGCTAACCCCAGAGCCAGTGAAAGCGATGCCA
Organism: Megamonas sp. UBA1796; assembly: GCA_002319795.1. Lineage (GTDB taxonomy): Bacteria > Bacillota > Negativicutes > Selenomonadales > Selenomonadaceae > UBA1796. Next base: position 24,646 of record DCFU01000043.1, on the reverse strand, counting down.
GAAAAGATTCTCCGCCTGAAAGCGTTGCCACAGAACGCGCATACCCTGTATACTCGTCAAATACCTCTATATCCAGACCGCCTGCCATATTTTTTCGTGCACGTTCGCCGGGCTGTAGCTGATACTGTCCCCGGCTCATGACCAGCAGCCGTTCATTAGCCGCATCAATGACATCGTGCAACAAAGAACGCAACACATAACGCTGGAAGGTAATGCCATGCGCGTTTTTGCCATTGGCTACTTCAGACAAGCGTCCAATAGAACGATATGCGAGTCCAATACTTTCCGCCCGTGCCGCAATGACCTGCAGCTGCTTTTCCTTCGCCCTGCCTCGCTGTAGATCCGCCGACAGCTTCTGCGCCTCTCCATAACTCTCCGTCCAGGCATTATCAGCCGCCTGACGGGCTTTAGCTGCGGCTTCAAGGTCTGGACGCACGAGATGTTCTGTCTCCGCCACGGCCTTTTGCACAGCCGCCTGTGCGGCTGTATAACGATCCTCAAAATCGCGGATGTGCTGCTTCACACGCTGGCGGTAATCGCCGTCCGACCACTGCTCTGCAAGTGCCGCTTCATAAAGCTCCGCCGTTGCAAAACCGGCCTGCACACGGCGTGAAACGAACTCCTTCTGCAGTCGCTCCATCTTCTCCATACTCTCAGTCCATGCCTTTTCTGCTGCACCTTTGGCAGCGTTCAATGCCGCCAGTGTTTCCTGCAGCGCATGTAAAGATTTCTCCGCACCTTGCAAGGCTTCCTGCATAGTCTGCAGCCGAACAGTGCATTCCTCTTCAGAACGCTGTAACACTCCGCTATCACGATATTCCTCCGGCAACAGCTTGCGCTTCTCCTGCAACGCACCCAGCGCCGTATGATAGCCACCCTCTGCACGGAAAACCTCCGCTTCTGCCGTCTGTACAAACTGCGCCGCCGCTGCCAGCCGCTTTTGGATTTCTTCCATGCGTTTGACTAGTATCTCCTTTTGTTTCACTGCCTGTACAGCTTTCATAGCTTGTTCCCGCGCCTCCGCGAGTTCTTTTCCAATCACCTCAGGCGTACGCCGCACATCACAAAGCTGTTGTCTGCTCTGTTCCGCACGGCTTATCGCAGCTGCCAGCGCATTCTCAGCCTCAAGATGGAATTGCGCCGTTTTTTTTCGCCGCTCATCCCATCGCTGCAAACCAGCCTGGGCATCTTTTATCTCTGCCTCATCTGGAACAATAGCCTGCGATATCGCAGGGCAAGGATGCTCCCTGGAGCCGCAGACCGGACACGGCTGATCTTCCTGCAGTCCGGCCGCAAGCAATGCAGCCTGGCCTTCAGCAAAAAGATGCTGTAAACGCTCAAGCCGGGCACGCCGACAGCTGTATTCCTCTTCATCCCTTTTTAACGCCTCCTGTGCCGCTTTTGCGGTTATGGCCATTTCCTGCCGCTTTTTCTCATATTCTTCCGCCTCAGCTGCTCGCAGCTGTTCTTTCTGCAGATTTTCAACCTCCATCGCCGCAGCTTTTTCCTCTCCTGCCAGCAACATGGTCTCACTCAGGCGTATCTGAAGCTCTGTTCGGCATTGATCCAAAGAAGTCCGTTCCTCTTCCCTGATCTTTTTTTGCTCCATAGCGCGCTTTGCCGCCGCTGACTGCTGCTCTACTTCACGTTCAGCCTCCATAACAGCGGCAGATAATGTACGATATTCAACAAGCTTATTGAGTTTTTTTTCAAGTTCCTTACGCAAAGGATCTCTGGCAAGTTCTGCTTCATAACGATGCTGTACCTGCTTGAGTTCCTGCTGCAGCTTTGCCTGCCTTGCCTGCATTTCTTCCAGATATTTTCCTTTTGCAGCATATTCATCGTCTGCCCTGCGGCACTCGCGCGCAATATCCGATAGAGCAGCTGCACGTTCTGCTGTCTCATAACGCTCCTTGAACCGGGTAAAATCCGGCAGCTTCTCTTTACAAGATTCCGCCTCTTTTTCCGCAGTTTCGCGAATGACAAAACGATTTTCTATCTGGCGGGCCTGCTGCTCATTTTGCTGCATGGTCTCACGAAGCTGTTGTTTTGCCTGCACTTTTTCCTGCAATTCCTGCCAGCGCACTTCCTTCTGACGAAGCAGTAAAGCGAATTCTTCCAGTGATGAAGCCCCTTCATCTACCAGCAGCATAGCATGCCGCTGTTTTATTTCCTCATGCTTTTTTTCAATATCCCGCGCCTTTTTCTTCAGACCCTCTTCAATCCCACGATATATCTCCGTATTGAAAAGAACCTCCATAATTTCCTGACGCTCATTCGATTTTGCCAGCAAAAGCCGCAGGAACTCTCCCTGCGGCAGCAATACTACCTGACGGAACTGACTGCTTTTAAAACCCAGTAGTTCTTCTACCTTTGCCGTTACATTCAAGTAACCTTCAACAAGAAGCTTTTTTTCTTCACCTTCAAAGGCATAAAGTAAGGCTTCTGCCGTACTGATCGTAGTACCCTCACCGCGCTTCTTCAAACGAAGCTGCTCCGGACTGCGCCAGATAAAATAGCGTTTTGCGCCCAGCATGAAATCCAGTTCGACCCAGGTTGCCTCATCCATTCCGGCCTGTTCGTTCCTGAGCATCCGAACCTCGCGGTTCTCACCGCTGGCATCCCCATAAAGTGCAAAACATATTGCGTCGAGTATCGTCGTCTTTCCCGCGCCCGTCGCACCATGAATAAGAAAAAAAGCATGCTTGCGAAGTTCTCTGAAATCGATTGTCGTCTTTTTCTCATAGGAGCCAAATGCTGCAAAACTCAGCCTGATGGGTCTCATGCCTTTCCCTCCCTCATCGCGCGAAAAATCTCCTCCATACTCTCCACAAGCACCTTATCCTGCTCAGCATTCATAGCCTCGCCTGTCATCTCTAAGAAAAAATCCTGAAAAAGCTCCGCTTCCGATTTATTTCTGCGTAGATGATCCGGTGCCTTCAGCTCACCACCCCGATTCAGGTTGGGCCGATCGATCTGCATAAGATTCGGATAAACATCCGCCAGCTTCCCATGCACATCGAGAATAGCCTCTGTATCGAGAAGCTCTACCAGCATATAATCCTCTGTTTTCGGATATCGTTCCCTGTCGGAAAGTATCTCATCAAAATAACCGCGTACACGGCACACATCATGCTTCGGCACCAACGGTAAAAATTCAACATTGGTGCTGCCCGCCCCGTCAAGCTCAACCACCGATAATCCCTTTTGCTGGTCGGCTTCCGCGAAAGAGTATTTCATGAGTGATCCGCTATAACGTATAGACGCAGCACCTGCCTGCTGTGGGTTGTGCAGATGTCCCAACGCCGTATAGCTGTAACCACGAAAATACTCCGGGCTTACATTGCTGGATCCCCCCACCAACAGAGGCCGTTCCGATTCTGTTGTCTGGCCGCCTGCTATAAAGGCATGCGCTACAGCCACGCAGCGTGCTCCCGCCGGAATTGTTTTGCGTCCTGCGGCAATGACATACCCCGTAGCCGCGTCAAAATCCATGAGCTCTTCCCTGCCAAACACCGCACGCACGAGTGCCGGCTCCATATATGGATAGAGCTGGAAATAGACAGGACCAAATTGATCCTGCAAGATAAAGGGCTGCAAATCAGTTTCGAGCTGTCCACGTACAAAAAGGCCCTGCTTATCCAGAATCCGGCTTGCAAAACCCAGACGCTGCGCACTATCATGGTTACCCGCGATGAAAAAAACCGGCACCTTTTTTTCGAGCAGCAGTCTGGCCAGCACCTCATCGAAAAGCTCAACAGCCTCCGTAGGAGGCACCGCCCGGTCATAGATATCACCAGCAATAAGCACAGCCTCAGCACGGCTATCCGTAACCATACGTAAAAAATCGTCTAATAGATACGACTGCTCTCCTGTAAGATGCTGCCCATGGAACAGACGCCCCAGATGCCAGTCAGCAGTATGGATGAATCGCAAAACAACCTCTCCTTCCGCAATATCACACAAAAAGCCTGCAAAAGCAGGCTTTTTGTGTGACAACATTATCATTTCATTGCTATCTTATGTGTTGGTGATACCAACAGGCGTCGCCAGACGTACCAGCGTGCGTCCACAGGTACACGGCTCTTCCAGCCGCATGACTGCCTGGCCCGTACGAAAACGTATCAGCGGCATCGCCTCCGCCGCCAACGTCGTCACCACAAGCTCACCCATCTGAGAATATCCCTCTATAACACGCTTGTTCCCAAACTCAACGACTTCAGCATAAAAACAATCCTCTGCCAAATGCTGGCCGCGTCGTTCGCTGCATTGAAACAGCATCCCATTGCATCCAAGCTCGCAGGGAGCAAAGAGGTCATAGACCTGTGTGTTCATACGCCGCTCAATATGACGCCGCAATGAGTTCTGTATATTCTCATTCAGACAAAGTATCCGGAGCAGATGCCGATCCGCAATATCCTCACCAGCTGCCTGCATCTGAACAATAAATTGAATGAGATACCGTGCCGCACAAATCAGCGTATCTATACCCGACATTTCCATAAGCGGTATCGCTTTTTCATAGGCAACTCCCATAGGAACAACAGTCGCCCCCAACAACTCGAGAGCATACTGAACATCCATGATACGGCTGTCCGAAAAATCACCGAGGATTCCTACCACAGAAGCACGTGTAATCCCTGATGCAACCAGTGCCCGCGTCATAAGTTCGACATTTTGCGCAATATCATTATTCGTATACATTTTGATGAGTTTTCTGGAAGAATCTCCCATGTGTATACGCATAATGCTGCTCAGGGGAAGCGTCAAAAAATCCAACGGCTTCTGCATGATTTCTGTATTAAGTGTGAACGGAAGTTTTTGGACATCATCCAATGCTGTGATATTATCCGGTGAGATACCTTCCTCCTGCAGCTTATTGCTATAAAATGCACTCTTTTCGAAGGCCCACTTCAATGTTTTTTGCAAGCGTCTCATCTGCAGCTCAGCCAGATTTTCCCGGCTGATTTGCTCCATCTGTTGATTTGCATACATAAAAAGACCTCCGATTTCCAGTTCTAGCTCAAATTGGTTTCTGGTAGAAAAACGGCTGATAACTCGTATAGCCCATCGTACGAAAGTTCAAAATAGCCTCTGTCGCACCTACGAAAAGAATGCCTCCAGGCTTTAATGCCCGGAAAAAACTGGCATAAAGCTGATCCTTAGCCTCTTCCGTAAAGTAAATAACAACATTCCGGCACAAAATCAGATCAAATCCCGTTTCAAAAGAATCCTTCAACAGATTATGCCGTTTGAATTCTATACAGGACTTTATATCATCTTTTACCACATATTTGCCGTCTACCTTGTCAAAGTACTTTGCAAGACGCTGTGGTGATATACTTTTAAGCTCATTTGCCGTATAAGTTCCCTGCTTTGCCTTTGATAAAATTTCAATATCGAGATCACTCGCGAGAATACGGTGCTGTCTGCCAGGTGTCATTTCCTTCATAATCATAGCAAGAGAATATGGCTCAGCGCCAATGGAGCAACCGGCACTCCAGATATTAAGTTTTGGCGAGTGCTTCAAAAGCTCTGGAATAACATCCGTTTCCAGTTTGGAAAACTTTTCCGGTGTACGGAAAAACTCAGACACATTGATCGTCAGATATTCAATAAAAGACGCTAACTCATCCCGATTCTTTACGACATGCTCAAAATACGCACAATATGTATCAAATCCATTGCGTGTCATAAGATTACCAATCCGCCGCTGCATCTGTGGTGCCTTATAAAGATCCAGATCTATCTCCGTCTTTATCTTCAGCTTGCGCTTAAACTCTACCCAATCGCGTTCGTCAATCATGGGAACCCCTCCGATGATAATTTAATTTCAACTTCTAAATATAAAAGTTACTCAACTATATAGTATTTCCACCTGCAGCAGCAAAAATCCTGTTAAAAGAAAAATTTTTCCAAAAAACGGTGCATGACTTCTACGCCACACACCGCCCATTTATCAGCCAATATCAATGACTTTCCTGGCCTTTTCCTCTCTATGCTTAGGCAAAATAACACACAGGATGCCATTATTAAATTCTGCCGATATCATATCTTCCCTGATTCCATCGACAAGGAAGGAACGTTCGAACCTTCCCGTGCGCCGCTCATGACATATATACTTCAAACCCATATCCTCATCCGGATGCTCCGCCTGAATGGTAAGATATTTATTCTCCTCATAGGCAAGTGTAATATCTTCTTTGGAGAATCCCGGGAGCTCTGCCCTTACTTCATAATGCTCCTCAGCATCTATGACATCCACCCGGAAAGAAGACAACGCCCCGCTGACTCTGCCAAAAGGGTTCATAGGCTGTTCCATGAAAGCATCTACAAGATTTTCCACCAGTTCCTTACCTTTTTCTGCATTATTACGAATATTGAATGGTAAAATACGAAACATACAAAACCGCCTCCCTCAAAATAAATTCTATCCTTATTATAAATTTATTTTGTGAAAATTTCAACATTATTCAATCATGAAACAAATTTTTTGGCATATTATTCGTCTCTATGGCTTTCGACTTTATGGAATAGCGTTGTTGCTGACTTTGCTACTTCTTCTGATACTTGCTCTATATCTCTTGCCGTAGCTGAAAGTGTTCCCAATGATGCATCAATAGATAAAACCTGCCTATGATTTTCTTCGGTTGCTTCCGTGATTTGTGTCATTTCCGTCATGCTTTTACTAATATCCTGCACAATGTTACCTAAAAGCGCATTCTGATTATCCATATTCTCTACTACATTACCAGTAGATTCTGTATTATGGATAATCAGCTCATGTATCTCACTGGCAGAACTGCTGCTTTGTTCAGCTAATTTACGAACTTCATCTGCAACAACCGCAAAACCGCGCCCAGCATTCCCTGCTCTGGCTGCTTCAATAGCCGCATTAAGTGCTAATAGATTCGTTTGCGCTGCAATATTGGTAATTGTATTAGTAATTTTATTTACCGAGCTGCTACTTTCATTGAGTGCTTCCAACCGCCCCTTCATTTGATCAACCTGACCTGTCAGCAAATTTAGATCATGAATGATTTTTTTCGTCATAGTTTCCCCATGAACAGCCAATGTATTTGTTGTATTGGATTGTTCTTTCACACTATCAGCAGAATCTTTTATATGACCCACACTTTCTACCATGGATTCTGTTGATGAAGTCATCTCCTGCGCCATAGCAGCTAAAGATTCTGACATCTCCTGAATATGCTGTAGAAGATCGGTTTGCTTCTCTAAGAATTTTTCTTCTTTATCCATAGTATTTTTCAAATCTAAAACATACTCTCGAATAAACGTGTGCATAACAAGTGCTTGTATAAACTGCGTATGATGCGATAATGCCATACAAATTTTCATCAATTGGTCCACATCTTTGTTATATGCCGAAAAAATATATGGATAAATAATTTGCTCCAATACTCCAAAGGACATAGAAAACCATTCCGCAGGAAGCTTTATCTGATTATGAATTTCACCTATTTTATAAATTCGTTCAATATATTGTTTATTTATATTGGTCTCATACATCATGGACAAAAAAGTCCGAAACGTCTGTTTTAGTTTCTCCAGCGAAGAATGTTTACTTATAAAGATTTTTATTTCTGGAACTGCCGTAATTTGACTATAAAACTGATCTGTAATCGCCTGAAGATTTTCTTTGATTACCGGTTCAATCTTTTTTAAATAACCTATTTCCGTTGTACTCATTGCCAATAAAATCTTTGTAATATCATCCGACATGTCATAATGCCCTGCAGGAACTGCTGCATCCGTTTTTTTAGTAAAAAACATACATAATCCCCCCATGATTTATTTGATTTTATTTTATAATCGACCTATAAATAAATACCTTAAAAAATAATCTATATTATTCTGGTAAATACAGAACTTCTACATGCACAGGCAAATTCCTTTTATTCCAGTGAAAATATAACACTACGCAGGCCAGCCTTACACATTCATTCTTCAATATAATGGCTGAAACTGCCTATAACAAGCCTCGGATAGCTCTGATGCAGTTCTTGTAAAAAGCGTCTGGTGCCAACAGTATTGCCCTCTGCCTCTGGCATAATATCCAAAAACGCGTCTGGATCAATATTGAGATTCCGTACCTGAATCATCTGGACAGGCAACTCATGAAAGAACGCCTTCCATGCTGCCAGTTCTTCTTCCCGGTCATTAAAGCCCGGAAAATAGAGCATATTGAGTGATACGTATATCCCATGCTCAAGTGCGTAACGTATAGAAGCTTTCACATCTTCCAAATGATAGCTGCTGCGGTAATAGGCATTATATCCATTCTCGTTTGCACTTATAATGCTCACGCGCATCGTATCAAGGCCCGCATCAACAATTTTTTTGATTCCTTCTGTATAGCCTGCGTTCGTATTGATATTGATTTGTCCTTTTAATGTAACCGCACGAATAAGCCGGATGCCCGCCGCTATATTATCCGCCGCTAAAGACGGTTCGCCCTCGCAGCCTTGTCCAAAACTTACAATACCATCCGGTGCAACCGATAAATGATATATGCCAACCTCAGCAATTTCATCCGGTGTCGGCCAAAAATCAATACGGCTTTGCGGCGATGCACAACACTCTGCCGGCTGCAGCGAAATGCAGCCAAAGCAATTGGCGTTGCACACAGGAGAAGCCGGTATGCCCGCTTCCCAGCGGCGATAAAAAAGATTCTGCGCCGTACAGCAATGCCACTCGAGCGAGCAGTTCGCCACATGGTCGGCAATGCGGTTCCCTTTAAGCTCCTGCATGGTACGCCGGACAAGCCGCCTGAGTTCATGCGTATTATAATGCGCCGGATCCCATTTATGGTTTTCATCCGTATAAACCGCAGCAGCATAATAATCGCCCTGATACCATACAACTGCTGTATATCCATAAAGCGCCAGAGGCTGTGCTCCATCGGCCCTTTGAAAAGCCGGCAGATAAAGCCGGGTATAGCCTGCCGGAAGTGCCGCCGCCACAGCAAATCCCATGAGGGCCGTGATATCACCCTCTGCCGCCATTCCTACGGCCAGACGATCCGGCAAAAACATTATATCCGCACTCTCCGGCAAAGGTATCAAATCTTCTGGCCGCAGCCGCAGCATCTCCCTGCCACTGCGCCCAAGGCCCACAAAACCATCTGCAGTAAAAATTTCTCCATTTCCATCCGCATAAAGTGCTGTAATCTCGCTCATTTTTCCTCCTGTACCGGAACTTCTGCACCCGATACCGTTTCCTGTTTCTTTTTCTGTTTCCTTGGATTATAACGGTTCATTGCTAAATCCACATCCTGTTCAACAATACATTCTACAGCCGGAATAAGATACCCGATAGCCTCCCTGATTTTCGGCCCATCCTCAGCTGTAAACGGCGCCAATACATGATTCACAACCGTCCAGCCCGGCAATGGACGTCCAATACCGATACGCACACGCGCAAAATTCTCATCCCCTACATGATACAGAATTGATTTAAGCCCATTGTGCCCGCCCGCACTGCCTTTTTTTCGTATACGTACCGTACCGGCAGGTATATCCATATCATCATGTACAACAATAAGCTCCTGTGGTACAAGCTTGTACCATGATAAAAGAGGCCCAATCGCCCGCCCGCTATCATTCATATAAGTAAGCGGCTTCAGAAGAATGATTTTTTCCGTACCGATACGCGCCTCCGCTACAAGCGCGTCATATTTTGTTTTCCAACCATCAACACCGAGTTTTTCCGCCAACGCATCAATAAACATAAAGCCTACATTATGTTTTGTATTCGCATATTCCGAGCCAGGATTTCCCAATCCTGCAATAATTTTCATGTATTCTCCTCCATAATCCATCTGCCATTTTATTGTAACATATCCATATAAAAAGAAAAGCCTTCCCCGTCAGGGAAGGTCGATTTTTAAACCCACTGGGCAATGGTCACTACCGAATATCTCATTATGTATTGTCGCATCGACAATATATTCCCTGAGTCGGTTCGAGACCAAAAAATAATCAATACGCCAGCCTGCATTGTTTTCACGTGCTTTACGCATATAAGACCACCAGCTGTAAATGCCTTCCTTATCCGGATAAAGCAGACGAAATGTATCTGTAAAACCCGCCGCAAGCAGCTCACTGAATTTATTCCGTTCCTCATCCGTAAAACCGGCATTTTTATGGTTGGTTCGGGGATTTTTGAGATCTATTTCTTCATGGGCTACGTTGAGATCCCCGCAGAAAACCACTGGCTTTTTCACATCGAGACCTGCGATATAAGCACGGAACGCATCCTCCCATTTCATACGGTAGCTAAGACGTGCCAGCTCACGCTGGCTGTTTGGTGTGTAGACCGTCACAAAAAAGAACTTGGGAAATTCAAGCGTAATCACACGCCCCTCATGATCATGCTCCTCCATGCCGATTCCATAGGACACTGCCAGCGGCTTTTGGCGGCAAAATACCGCAGTCCCCGAATAGCCCTTTTTCTCTGCACTATTCCAGTACAGCTCATACCCTGGCAGTGCAAGCTCTACCTGTTCCGGCTGCAGCTTTGTCTCCTGCAGACAAAAGATATCCGCACCAAGCGCTGTAAAAGAATCCATGAATCCCTTGCCCAGACAAGCCCTAAGACCATTAACATTCCACGAAATAAACTGCATGAAAAACGCCTCCCTACTTCGTTGGATCTCCTACAAAAAACAAATATACCAGCACAATAATGCCTAACACGATACGATACCAGCCAAACGCCTTGAAATCATTGCTCTTAATATAATGCAGCAAAAATTTAATCGACATAATGGACACAAGAAAAGCGGTAGCCATACCCACAATCATAATGAGAACCTCTGCACCCGTATAATGCCAGCCAAATTTGACCATCTTTAAAAAGCTTGCGCCAAACATAACCGGAATGGCTAGAAAGAATGTAAACTCTGCCGCCACATAACGTGAAGCGCCGAACAGTATACCACCAAGAATCGTAGCTCCTGAGCGCGAGGTACCCGGTACCAATGACAAAACCTGAAAAAGACCAATAATAAAGGCCGTCTTGTAATCGAGACGATCCAGTTCCGTAACCCGAGGGTAACGATGCTTATTATAATTTTCAACCACTATGAACATGATGCCATAAAAAATAAGCGTCGTTGTCACTACGGGTGCCGTCATAAAATGTTCTTCCATATATTTATTGAACAGCAAACCTATTACACCAGCCGGGATACAGGCAAAAATAACTTTATACCAAAGTTGAAAGGTCGCATGTTTCTCACTTCTCGACTTCCATGAAGAGAATGGGTTGAGCCGTTCAAAGTTCAATACAACAACAGCCAGTATAGCGCCGAGCTGAATTACTACCAGAAACATATCCATAAATGCTTTGGAAACATCTAACCGAATGAACTCATCAACCAGTATCATATGCCCCGTGCTACTGATTGGCAGCCATTCTGTAAGTCCCTCTACAATACCCAGAATGACAGTTTTTATAAGTTCGATAATACTTAAATCCACAAAAAATCCTCCCAATTTCAATTTGCCGCAAAGCAAACTTTATTATAACACAGCCACCTCACCCCTGCATGGATTTTTCATGATAAAATGTGAGTTAGTTACAGAAACCGCTCTTGATTTGTATTATACTAATAATATAAAAATCAATCATTTAAAGGAGCGTGTTTTTTATGGCAGTCACCGTAGTTACAAGTAAAAATTTCGACACAGAGGTTCTCCAGGCATCTGCCTCACAGACAGTCCTTATTGATTTTTGGGCTGGCTGGTGCAATCCCTGCCGTATGCTTTCACCAATCGTAGACGAAATTGCCGAGGAGCAGCCGTCCATCAAGGTGTGTAAAATCAATATTGACGAACAGCCAAAGCTCGCCGAAAAGTATGAAGTCATGAGCATCCCAACACTCCTGACCTTTAAGAACGGCAAAGTCTTAAATCAGTCGGTTGGCGTCCAACCCAAGGAAGCCATCCTCAATCTCCTGAAATAACCCTGGATGCAAAAACGCATCATCGAAGCTGTTTTTGATGATGCGTTTTTCATGTCCTATGCTTTAGCCGGCAAGCGCCTGCAGTTTTTTCTTATCCACGATCCTGAGACAGCCTCTGGCAGACACAACAATACCTTCCTGTACAAAATATTTCAAAAGCCGGCTCACAACTTCCCTTGCGCTCCCCATATAGCGTGCAATCTGTTCATGTGTAAGCCTGAGTTCATCTGTCCTCCGCTGCGCAGCTTCCTTCAGCAGAAACCGGGCCAGTCTTTTATCTGCACGCATGAACAAAATCTGCTGCATAGTCCAGAGCATTTCAGAAAGACGTGCCGAAGCCAGCTCATAGCCAAAGCATCTGACATAAATGTTCTGCGCCGTCAGCTGCTGAAACACATCGGACGAAGTGAGCAACACCTCGGTGTCCTCCTCTGCGTCCATGAATACAGCGAAGGTAACCGCCCGCAAAGCACAGGATGCGGAGAGTATCCCTACTTCATGCGGAAAAAGCCGATAAAGCGTAACCTCACGGCCATCTTCAGAAAGTGTATAGGCCCGAAGCTGGCCTTTCTTCACAAGAAGAACGCCCAAACAATTGGATTGATCATTAAAAATATTTTCCCCAGCAGCGTATTTTCTGCGCTGCGTATGTTCGCAAAGCAACTGTTTCTCTCTTTCAGAAAGCATCGGCCAAAAGGAAAAATGCCGTATAAATAAATCTGTAGCCTCACCACGTTGCATCTGCTATCCTGCCTCATTTCCTATTATGTAAATATTTTACAGCTGACAGTCCGGCCGCCGCACCTTCATAGACTGCCTTGGCAATCTGCATGAGGCCGCCCGTGCAATCTCCCGCTGCAAAAAGCCCTGGAACATTCGTTGCCATATCTGCACCAACCAGGATACGACTTCCATCAATAGCCGCTCCTATTTTACGTGCCAGATCTACGCTGCCTGCGGAACCATAGGCAACGAAGATGCCTTCCACCGGACATACGGTCCCATCTTCCAGCCGTATGCCCGTCACATGCTTATTCCCCTCGACAGCCGCCGTCTTCTGCGTACACACCTGTATCTCTGCAGGAACATTCACTGCCAGCTCCGCTCCATCGGTAAACAGCTTGATCTTTGCCGCATGAGGCCGCAGCATCTCCAGCTCATGCAACGCATATTCACCTGCTCCTAATATCCCCACGTTTTTTCCGCGATAAAAGAACGCGTCGCAAATAGCACAATAACTTACACCCCGGCCTTCATATTCTGTAATTCCTAAGATCTTCGGTACGCTGCGTCTGGCCCCGGCAGCAAGTATCAGACTATCTGCCTCATATTTTTTTCCTGCACTTCCCTCGGCCACAAATCTGGTAAAGCTATCATCCATGCCAATCCAGACAATCTCATCTTCTATAAAACTTACACCAACCTTCTTTGCACCCTCTATTCCGGCCTGCGCCAAATCTGCACCTTGCATCGGCTCGGCTAAACCATAATAGTTTTGTATAATCTCTGCCTTCGCAAGCGCTCCGCTGCCACAATACACCACAGTCGTCTGCGTACCAGCCCTTGCTGTATATAAGGCTGCCGATACCCCGGCAGGGCCGGCACCAATAATCAGGACCTTCGCCATAAAAAATCCCCCTCAAAGCAGCTTCCTGCATATATTCTAATTTCATTATAAACCATTCTCTTCTTCTTGTCGGTGATTTGGTTACAAAAACAGCAGCAAGGTTTCTCCGCAAAATATAACTTGCTTATATCACCACCAGCGGAATGCTTGCTTTCTTTCCCTTTATATGCTTAAATAAAACAGGTAATAGTATCTATCGTACATAGTATATATACGAATGAGGTGATTCAAATGGATAAGAATTTTAAAGAAGACGATGCGAAACATGCAGATATGCTTGCCTGCATTTCCTTTCTCTGGTTCGCTGTATCGCTTGGAGCCATCATATATCTCGGCAATTTTTCCGAAAACCCAAACATGGGCGTTCTAAAGCTGCTTTTCGCGTCAATCTTCATGGGCTGCCTTTTCATCTATGGCGGCTATTATACCTTAAACAGCTACAATAAAAAGAAAAGTTCCTGGCTGCTGCAGGAGCTTGAAGATACAAAGAAGAAACAATAACATTGGACAAAACTACAGTTGATATGATATAATACTTTTGTTGCTTTCGTGTGCCCGTGGCCCAGTGGATAGGGCGTTAGCCTCCGGAGCTGAAAGCGTGGGTTCGACTCCCACCGGGCACACCATTAAAATTAAACCTTAACCTTTATGATAGAGTACATCCGTATTTTTTTGCTGTTTAAAAGCAGTTGCCGTTCAGGCAGCTGCTTTTTTGTTGTACAATATTAACTCTCTACTTGTCCACTATTACACATATGAGAAATCATGTTAGAGGCTTTGATACGCACTTTTATACCACCCAAATCCGATTTTTTAAATCATCATGGAATCTCACATGATCGATAAAAACATTATAGCTACAGATTATTTTGCTTTTTTATTAAAATGTATCCACACCCACAGACTGTTGATAATTAAAAGCCCTCCAGCAAAAATAAATATATATCGAATCTCCATATACGTTCCAATTACCCCACCTATCAAAGGACCAACAGCTGCTCCAATTTGCTGTGCCGAAGTCATTGCACCAAACATACGAGAACGGAAAGCTTTCTCGCTCACCGTCACAAGCATAGCACTGATTAATGCCCGCTATAAATGTCCCTAAAAGGAATTGAAAAATCGAAAACGTTAGCAGGTTACTGGCAAAATACTGCATAACCATAAAAAATCCGGCTCCGGCCATTGCGTAATACAAGGCAAATAAAAAACTTCGTTGCTGGCCGTATTTTCCCCAAAGCGGGACCGATATGACTCCGGCAATACCGCTGATACTAAACCCTATGCCCGATAGAATCATTATATCGTACCGCCATAAGCTTTTTTCCTCTTTTATCGGCCAAGCGCCCCCAAAACGGTGCCAATATTGCCCCTACAAAAAAGCTTATCGAAAATATCGCACCTGACCATATTGTAATATCTTCTAAATTGACACCTAATTCTCTTACCAAATAAATGGGTAAAAATGGTGTAAGCATAGTATAACTTGCTGAACTCAGGACCACATTCGTAACAATTATGGTTAAAATTATTTTCCAGTTCAAAGAATCGCCTCATTATGCATACTACACAAAATAAAAATAAGAGAAATAAGTTGAAAATGAAGAAACAACGATATATTGAGCATTTTTAAGCTTACAAATCACAAATTTTTTCGAATCCCTACATTAACTTGCCAAGGAGTGTGTACTTTTCCACCAGTAGTGCGACTAAGTTCCACATAGCTGTCCACATGATCCGCTATATGAGCTGTCCAGCCCAGGTTAAGTTCCAGCCAGGTACTCTTTAGATTGTTTTCTAAGGTAATCGCAGGCAAGTTCCCATTGGACATGGCAACCCGGGGATTAGCTGCAACTTCTCTCACTAGCGAGGTTGTAACATAGAAGCTATTTTTCTGTTGCTCTCGACCGATTGAGACTCCCATTCTGCCGATGACCGAATTAACAGCATAGTTATATACCGACGTATCATCGCTGGTGCTATAACTGACGGGCGTACTACGCGTCAGGCTCAGTTCCACTTGTGGTTCCAAATACCAGTCATTCTGCAGTTTCCGTCGATGCCCATATTCTGCTGACACACTGGTTTCCCAATTCCTATAGTTACCGCTGACTTTTGTGTAGGACGCATTATCTAAATAAGAATCATAGCTATTGTGCAGTCTGCCCTGTTTCGCAATTAAATCCAGATAATGGCCCTTATTTCCCAGCCAGCTGGCATACACTGCTGCCGAGAGACTGTTGCTGGTTCCACTACCGCGTTCAAGTGTCGTATTCGCATCTAAATATCCCACAGCATAACCAGTGAACCAATCGCCATCCCGCTCCTTATGCTTGGTATCATACCCTCCCTGAATAGCCATATACTGCTGATGGATTCTACGATTATTCGCCCCATCCGTTTCTTGTTTACCCCGATAGATCCGTGCCCATTCACCCGCTGTTCCCGATGAATTGCGTAATTCCCCCATTCTGCGGCTCAGATGGTTATTTTCTTTTGTCCATAAGGTCTGGGTACTAATCGCGGTATCTAAACCGGAATAAACGGTTTGACTGGGATGAGAAGCTATACTAAATTTGGTAATGAACCAATCGTTCCCTTTGTTTCGAATCGTCGGTATATAGGTATAAGCTCCATATTCCGTTGTTTGACCTGTAAAAGTAACATTCTTTGATTCTGTTGTAGCAAATTTAGTATCGACTTCGAAAACCTGGTAATATCCCATTCGGTTGTTTGAATCGTAATTCACTTTGATGATATTCTCTCCTCGAGAATTGTTATCATTAATTATAATATAGTCCGATTTTCCACGTACTACGTCAGTATTAATAATAAAGGTCGCACTGCCAATCTGTTTATCAATTATCAGATTTCGTCCAATATTTTTCTTATCGAATAGAGCAATCGTGCCACCACCAACACACAAATAACCACTGTTTTTTGTGATTCCAGTCACATTACCCCCGTTGATAAACATCGTACCACCATCAAGGATGGTATTCCCTGCTAACGAGCCACTTATTATATTCAATGTACCGCCTTTTTGCAGCAATAACATGCCATCATTGGTCAGCATGCCATTATTAATCAGCGTACCACTAATGTTAAGTGTCCCGTTATTCGTCAGTATATTGTTATTAGTCATAGTACCGCTATTCGTCAGTATGCCGCTATTCGTCAATGTACCGCTATTCGTCAGGATACCACTATTCGTCAGGGTACCACTGTTCGTCAGGGTGCCGCTATTCGTCAGGGTGCCGCTATTGGAAAACAAACCGTTATTATTAAAATTACTATCGCAATCTAAGGTCATTTTTCCAGAATTATTCCACGTACCAACTTTTTCATTAGTCAGTTGACCAGTAGATATATTGGCCATCCAACCGTCATTAGTCCAAGTACCATGATTAGTCAACATACCATTATTATTCACCTTAGCATCCTGACCAATAGTTAGTGTACCATTATTGGTCAGTGTAACACCATATTCATTATTTAATGTTCCATGATTGGTCATAATCCCATAATTCGTTAGTATCCCATAATTGAATAGTATGCTGTTATTGTTCATTTCACCACCGCTATTATTGAGCAGCTTACCTCTATTGACAAATAAATCATTATTCAATAGCATACCGCTTTCCACAATCAATTCACCATTATTTTTCAAAGTACCCCCGGTTTTGTTAACCAGCTCGCCTTTTTCGTTGATTTGTAATACACCATCATTCATAATAAGGGCGTTGTGTCGGTTATCAAGCAGTCCATTTAATTCCAATGTACCATAATTCCTTAAATTACCATCATTATTTATTTTCCCTAAGTTGATCAACATTCCCTCATTGCTCAACGTACCGCTCGATTCATTGTTTAAATCACCATTTTTTTCATTTCTTACAGTACTTCCCTTCCTATTGACCAATGTGTTTTTATTATTAAGTGCTCCATTATTTTTCAGAGTACTGCCAATTGTATTTTCCAGCGTGCCTTCATTAATCAATATACCATAATTTTCTAATGTTCCGCTGTTATTCAGCTTTCCCCGATTATTTATCTTACTCATACCATCGTTACTCAGCGTACCATTGTTGTAGTTGGTCAATTCACCGTAATTATTCAACTCACCATAAAACTCATTATATAATTTCCAATTATTGGTCATAGCAATAATATTATTCAGTTTACCGATATTGTGCCACTCGCCGCGATTGCTCATATATGCGTTATTATTGAAAGTACTACCCTCATAATTGTAAAACCTGTCTTCGTTATACATCATCGCCCCACTTTCATTTTGTAATCTACCATAGTTTTCCATCTTGCCGCTATTGGTCAGCGTACCATATCTTTCATTGAGTATCAGTCCTCGATTGATTAACGTACCTTTATTGGTCAACATGCCTGCACTGTGCAGCGAGCTTTTATTTTCTAATGTTAGTACATTAATAAAGTCTCCCCCTCGAGTAACAGTCATCTGGTAGTTATTATATAATATACCATTATTATCCATCTTACCCCCTGCGATATTTAAAAAATCATTATTGAAAAGTGTGCCTTGTTGCTGAAAATTTCCGTTCACTCTCAGCTCACCATTACAGTAAACTGTAGCAGTTGGCATATTGATTACCCTGCCTCCAGCCTTACAAACGAGCAGAGCATCCCTATCGATTTCAATTATGTCGTAATTATTCAACTTTCCCCAAATGACCCAGCCCAGATTCACTTGGACATCCGCTTTTTTGTAATTATTAAATACTTCGTTCTCATTCACAACTTCATAATTTGCTGCATATACCTTGGGAAAAAACCCGACAAACAGAACGACGAACCCCAAGAGAACTCCCATCATATAACATATCCATGTTTTTGTTTTTATCACAGTATTCACCCCTCATTATACATAATTATATTTATTTTCTATATTATTTATATATTCTGTTAATTTTACTATATATAAATATATACCCTGAACCGTATTTAAAATGTTATCACCGAGCTCTAAAGCATTCCAAATAAGGCTTATCATTACACTGCATCGTCTTACCTCCCCTTGGTACATATTAAAAACTGCGTATGTATACTCCGCAGTGTCAAAAACAAGTGCGCCACTACAGTTCAAACAACAGCTTTTTATAGCCGCATCAGAGTCGTCCTTCTGGTTGATTTAATTTTAATGGATTGCATTCCATATACAATGACGGATCCGCCCGCTTATCAAATTCGCCTAGCATTTCTATATAATCATAATTGGAAAAATTAAATGATTTTCCTATTTGTTTAAAAGAATATTTTTCGTAGAAACGCTTTAGTCCGACTTGTGCATGCATATATAATTTTCTATATCCTTTTCTTAAACAAAAAGTTATCATGAATTTTATAAGTTTATGTCCATATCCATTATTTCTATATTTTTTTCTAATAGCAATTCTTTCGAGTTTGGCAAAATCTCTAAAGTACCTTATCCTAGCAGTTAAAACAGGCTCCTCACCTATCAGACCAACAATTTGCGTTGCTGAAAAGTCATTTGAATCAAATTCTTCCATAAACGGACAGTTCTGTTCTTCCATATATACAATGCCTCTAACTATAAAAGCTTTTAATTTTTCTTCCTCTGTTTCAACAATTTTTATTACTAAATCATTATTTAATCTCATAGTCCAAGACCCCGTTTCGCACATAAATTTTTAAATTACCTAATGTAAAGTATTCTTCATTTTTATTTAAATGCTCTAATATACGTTCTATACTATATGGTGTCATATTTTTAGCTCCATTTCTAATAGCTGTTCCAGAAACATTATTTATTCTTTTTACTGCATATGGATAGATCCATCCAGATTCATCGTATATTCTTCTAATCCACATTCCTCCTAAGTCACTCCCATGTATTCCATGTATTATTTTCCCCCGATTTCTTGTTTTTATATAATCAACCACCCCATAAAACCCTTTTTTTTCATATATATCCGGTAAATATAAAACTTCAACTTTATCTTCTAATCCAGCTTCTTTTATGGCTAACTCTATGAATTTTTTTCTTGTTTCTGCTTCGTAAAATTTATTACCTGTTGGAAAATAATTCACATGTACATCTGCTTTATCAGTCTTTTTATATACCCTCATACTATACAGATACTGGGAAATTTCAATTTCGCCTTTCTTAAGCGCATCTAAATGCAGCTTTGGCACAATTGTTAAATGTATGTATACTTTTTCCAATTGTCGTTTTTCTAATATATCTTTTATTAACTGCAAATGCGTATTATGAAACGGATTAAATGTTCCAAAAAATATGCCTATTCCGAATTTAGGGTAAATTATAGATCTTAAATCAGAAATAAACCCTATTAAAAATAAAATGATAGCCGATGAAATTCCCACTATTATAAAAATTGTCTTTATCCCTGACACTCCACAGGCAGCAATAGATGTAATGATAATATTCATTGTTAAACCTAAAATCACATTCCTGTTTGAGTTTCCAATTTCCCTGTTAGCAAAACCAATTGCTACATATTGTATACCTTGCGATGCTGCTGTCGTTAAAAAGGTAATTCCGAGTATTCCTCCTAAATCATGAATGGAATAGCTGGCTATCACATGATATTGAATAAATATATAAAAAACCAAATAATTAAATAAAAATTGAAAAACAAATCTTCCTACTCGGCCGGGAGTAACTGCAGCTGTTTTAAAACAGATTTTTTCATCAATTTTATTACTTAATCGCGAAAAAAAAGGTAATACGATTCCAAAAAACAAACAAGTAGAAATCAGCCACGTATTATTCCACTGGTTTCTCATAAAAGAATAGCAAATATACATTAGCAGTGCTGAAAAATAACTCACCTTGGTGGAATAACTTTGAAAATAATTTTTTATTTTATTCATATCATCAACCTCACATTTTACGACTAGTCATTAGTTGAAAAGCTAAAAAATATTTTGTTTTACAACCCAAAAGTTTTTATACGTTTATATCGGCATTAAATCACAAAATCTTAATCTAATTTTAATCTAATTTTAATTTTAATTTAATTATTTGGAATAAATCACTGGTTTAGCCAGCAGAATCGGCAATTTTGACTTTAATCAAAAAAAATCCCTGTTACAATACATACAGCTCCAGGCAACCACATAAAAAATGACAGGGAGGTTTTTAGCGTGAAAAATAGGCCTCCCATGACGAGAGACGGCATCTTCAATAAATACACCGATGTTTATGATGAATACTATGGCTGCTATCTTTGCCCACAGAACCAGGTTATGAAGTACCGCACGACAAACCGGGAAGCTGCACCCCACAGCTTCCCGGTTTAAAGATGTTTGTATTAAATGTATTTGTTTGCTTTTAGATTTATAAAATAAAGGTTCTGCCTGTATAGACATACAGCCTTTAAACCGAAAATCCCCCAATGAATTTGTTGAATCTTTTATCGCTGCTATGTAACATATGTCGCATAAGCTTATTATGTATGGCATATATTTTTAGACTTTTATAGGGTAATGATTTTTTTTGCGATATGAGCGGCTTCCTCATAGGGATCCCCCATAGAAAGCATTTGGTGAAAATGCATAAAGCTGAACTGTGCCCCGATATAATTACGGAATTTATTGAAAGGAGCCCCTGCCAAATCAGAAGGACTCATCCCATATTCTTTTTGCGCAACTTTTTTCAGGATTGCAACACTTTGCTGTGAAGCAGGGCCGCTGAGAACAAAATCGTGATCACCAAGATGCACGATATAGCCAGCTTGCTTATGCGGCATTGGCAGAGTCAAACCATCCGAATTCAGCAAACCATATTGAATCGGATTTTTTTGAGCCATGTAAGCTGCCGCCTTAATCCAGTTTACCACCTGTGCCTCATCCGGAGGAGTTCCCGGATGGTTATGTGCACAGGCCTGCGCCGTGACCACTTCCGGGTTAATTCCCCTATACAGCGATTCAGCAATGCTGAATATATGATGGGCGCCCGTTCCGGCAATCGTTTGCTCAATAAGCGGTGAGGCATCTTCCTGCCATTGGAACACCCATGGTTTTGCCAGATCATGCAAGATTTCTCCAGCAAGAGCAGTCTCTCTACCGGCGTTATAACCGAAAAGCTCCTGATAGGTGGCGCAGATTCCCTGTACAATAGAAATATTGACGGCAGTATGTGTGGCTAATCCACCAGGATAAGCATGATGGCTGTTATACCCGCTGCCAGGAGCGCTGAAAAACGGCTGCGGGGAATGGTTGCTGCTTTCCAGTGGTGGGAAAAGATTCTCCGGCGTAACTTTGGAACTATCGACAAATCCCTCTTTGAATAATGTATGATACAATTTTTCGATATGAGCCTGCGTCGTATACTGCTCCATAAAGGTTGGTGCCGGATCAGCTAAAATTTTTTTAATCTTTTGGCGAACTTCTTCGTCCTGAAGATTGCCAGCGACTTGCTGGATTTTTTCCCAAGCGTTTTGTACAAGTGCCGACCCCCTGGCAGTTTCCACTGGATCCGTCAGACCTTGCTGCAGGGAAACTTTCTTTATAGCTGGCGCATTGGCAAAAGAAAATCCAGGCATATTCAGTACAGCCAATCCAGCCAAAGTCCCGGCAGAAATACGAAGGAAATTTCGACGTGATAATTGCATAGCAGATAATTTTTCCACAAAATACTCCCCCTTTTTCTTTTAGTATAAGAAAAAAAGAAGGCTCACTCGTTAGCGTTTCGTTAAATTTTGGTTAAGCTTTAACCTCATATTTAAGATTTTTTGAATACGAATGCTTGTATAGCAGCATAAAAGCTGCCACATCTATGACTTTCACCGATGTGGCAGCTTTTTATGCCGTTCCTGTACCCACTAAAAAAATACCACGTTCTCAAATATACCATTTTCCAGATGCTCCAGCTTATTTGCCTGGGCATTATATAAACCTATATTTTTGAATGTAAAATTCTTATGAGGCATTTCTTCCAGACCGTCAACCTCTATGGCCGGAGCTCCGGTTCCATCAACATTACAATTTTCAACCGTAATATCATGAAATTGTCCCGGTACAGTTGCCTCAAACTCACCAACCGCATTTGCATCCGTATACGCAGTTGTAAAAATAAATGCCTGCCGCTTCATCGACTTAAGAATATTATTGCGGAATATTACATTTCGTGCACCACCGCCAACCCCTTGCCCGGTTTTACAGCGCAATCCAATATCCGTTCCCTCCATGACATTATCTTCTGCGACAACATCTTCGATCCATGAGCCTGTATGACTGCCTAAAACCACGGCTCCATGGCCATGCGCAAAATAATTATTAAAAATCCAGCTTCCGCTTACCGGAGGTTTATTTTCTGCCCCCTTGCCTATCCCGGCATTGAAATCAATGCCATCATCGCCTGTATCAATATAAGAATTGGCTACAATAAAATTATTCCCGGAAAAATCAATACCATCCCCATTATTGCAGTCATAGCTTTTTATACTTATATTGTTCAGTGTAACATTATTACAGCCTTGCACCGCCATAACATGATTGGATGGGTTCTCAAATGTAACCCCTTCAAAATAGACATTATTTACATCATGAAATATCACCATCGTAGAACGTCCTGCGTATGCCTGCTTAAAGCTCATTTCTTCATCCATGAGTGCTTTAACCTGTTGCTTCGCCAGGATGCCTATATTAAACACATGCCTTGTATCATATCCATCTGTCGTTTTATTATTGGCCTTCAAATAGATGCCATCCGTACCCTGCATCCAGCCATTACCATCAATAACACCCTGGCCCACAATGCGGATATTTTCACCACCATCTGGTACATTCAGAATGCCCTGATAACGTCCATTCAGAACCGGGGCAAAATCTTCAGATGCATCAGAAGCACGCAGCATTGCCCCCGCATCGAATTGTAAAGTCATATGGCTTTTAAGAAAAAGCGCCCCTGTTCTATAGGTTCCATTCGTAATTTCAACAATTCCATCATAGGCACATGCATCTATAGCCTTTTGCAAGGCGTCAGTATCCAGCGTTATGCCATCGCCTGCAGCACCATATTCTTTTGCTTCTGTTATCTCTGGCTTAACTGTCGTCTTGGAGCTGACCACAGGGCTGTCTGACGATTCCATACCCGCTGGACTTACAGCCCTGACAGTAAAATGATATTCGGTATCCGCGTCCAGTCCTGTTACATGATAACTATGAACAATAATTCGATTACCTACAAGCTGTGCATTCTTTTGCGTAAATTTCCGCAACTTGTCAACGCCAATGCCCACGCTGTCATTTCGGGTATTTCCAAGGTACTTCCCATCCTCATAAATATTATAATAAGCTGCAGTATCTGTCTCTTTTGGCCGATTCCAAAACAACCATATACTGTTACTATCATACGCCAACTCCGGTACTCTTATCCCCTCCGGCACAGCCGGTCTTTCAGCAGCCAGTCCGACAGATACCGATATAGCACATATAAGCAAGACCACGATCAACAATTTCTTCTTCATGCCTCTGCATCTCCTTTATGGCTTATCTGCCTGATATCCCAATTATTTATCCGGAGCTTTCGTACCACATTCCGGACAATATTTCGCACCACGCTCAAGTGTACTGCCGCAATGCGTACAGCAAAAATGCAAAGTATAACCGCATTTCGGACATTGACCGAAGCTGGACGGCACCCGGCTTCCACACATAGGACAAGGTATCTTCTCGCTTATGTCGACAGCATCCTCGCCGCCCTCATACGTTACAGCATCTGACGGTTTCGCCTCCTGTGGGATCTTCCATCGCGGTTTGCGCCCCAAAAGAATATAGGCCACACCTACAACATACGGCAGCGCCAGCGTCCCCAAAGCCCAAAGCATTGCCGTATTCTGCGAATATCCCCATTTATTCTTAGCATCGCGATAAATCAGATAAGCAATGACCGCACTCAAAATAAAATATATTGACATAAACCTGTAATCTCTCCCTTCCTATCTCTTCCAGCATTATACCATAGAACAGCATCTACTAAAAGTAAAAGGGGCTGTGACAAAATGAGA
>DCFU01000008.1:32353-95864 GCA_002319795.1 Megamonas sp. UBA1796 | reverse complement strand
AATATTTCGTTTCTTACAAAATTCACGCACATTTAAACCGCTGGTCTGCCGCTCCGTGATAAGTGCAGACCATTTTTTTAGACGATATTGGCGAGCAACTTGCTTTGTATCCAAGAAAATATACCTCATGCCGGGTAGAGTGCTGCTATCCACTACCTTATAAGACGCTTACCTTATATATGTATAGATTTTGGGTATACGTAGAACAAGTGACAGCAGATATAATGGCAAAATAATTATCCCTGGTTAAGATTTTATCGTCTTTACCAGGGCTTCGTTATTTATTCTTACTGGCATAAAATTTTTTGCTTTTAGATAGTAGGACTTCGTAGCCTTATATAAAGGAAAGCCTAGGGTGGAATGGTCCCTAGGCTTTCAAGGAGTGAAACCAACAAATAATAGAAAGATTTTTGTTTAACATAAACATGGTCCTAAATGATCTTAATCTGTTTTCACTTTTCACATAAGCTATTTCTACAAATCATTTATAAATCCTGCTATCTTTGTACATGATTTAATAGAAAATAAAAAACAAGCAACCTTCAGAAAGCAATAGAAATAATGTTTTAAGGGCTACAAAAAAGGCCGCTTTGAATGATAGAGCGGCCTAAACTTTGCCTACAAATTGTCTACAAAATCACGATTGACCTTCAAAATAAGTTGTAATAAAATTTTTGAAAAATATAATATAATACTATATTATATAAGGCTTTGTGTATGTTTTTAAATAGTAATAAATTATCCTATAATCCTCAAAATACAATACCTATAATTTTTTCAGTCTTGGTTTGGGCTGGGAGACTAGGAACAAAATTAATTTTTTTGCTGAAATTAATCCGTTTGTATTCGGCCGTAATATTTATTGTGAACAAAAAATAGGCATAAAAGCTCCTGTGAATAAAGATCTGGAATTTACGCTGGGCTATAAGAATGAACAATACCGTGTAGGGAATACATCCAGTGACAGCCGTACAGAACTTGTGCTCGGAGGGTTCTTCTTCAATTTGGGTGGGAAATTTTAAGAGGCCTTCAGATGTCTTGTGAACATATTGCGATTTCATGGAGGAAGACTGCAGGAAAAATAACCTGCTTCGTAGTATACAGCTGCCGATCTGATGAATTCGGTACATTGCAGAAAAGAGATGGTAAACATTATTTCAGATGAGGAGCTGGCGAAACTGCTGCAAAAGGGGAATGAACAAGCTCTGGATGTATTGGTCACGCGTTACCATAAAAAAATTTTTTCTTATATTTATCGTATGTGCCGGGACTATCATGCGGCTAAGGATATTTCGCAGGAGGTACTGATCAAGGTCTGCCGCAATATTAGAAAATATGATGGCAATTACCGCTTCAGCACATGGATTTATGCAATTGCTTCAAATGCCTGTAAGGATTATTTGAAAAGTGCCTACGCAAGAAAAATCGTTCCAGTAGAGCAGGAACCGTTAAAAAATATGATGGTCGAGTACTGTACACCGGAAGTGTTCTTACAGAAACAGGGAGAAAAAGAGAGGATAGCAGATACTTTGGGACCTTTACGGGAAATTTACCAGGAAGTTCTGATCCTCAGGTTTTATGAGGGAATGAAATTAAATGAAATAGCGATGCTTCTGGCTGTGCCGCAGGGAAAGGTGAAATTCAAGCTGTTCAATGGTCTGCAGCAGCTAAGAAAAATAATGGGCGGGGAGGGAATAGAGGATGAAAAAGCATGAGGTTGTAGAGGATGGAATTGGTTTTTTCGGAGTAGATGAAGCAAAAGGGCAGATATTGGATTTTTTAGAAGATATCTTTGACGAACCGGAGTTTTCTGCCCAGGATCAGGAGTTAGTAAAAATCCTGCATTTTATGGCGAAGGATGAGATTCCTGAAACACCGTTGCTATCCGAGCAAACATGGGCAAGGATGCATGCTGCAATTGCTATGCAAAATCCTGCAAACAGGCGGGCACTATCCGACTGACAGAGGACAAAGCCGTTGGACTGGTATCATTTGCTGGAATCGCAGCTTGTAATTTTACCATGGAAATTTTTATTTGGAGCCGGGATCATCCTTGCCTTGGGAATCATCTTTTTCAGGGAAACTATTACTGCAGTGTTTTTACTCCAGAGTGCGCCTTTTTTCAGCTTACTGGTTTTATTTTATACGTATCGCAGCGAAATATATGGCATGACCGAAATAGAAGCTTCTTGTCCTTACACTGCTTTGCAAATAGCGGGGGGGAGAATTTTTATAACATTTCTTTGTACGATTTTGCTCTGTCTGCTGGCGACCGGTATATTGGTACTGGGACATTCATCCTTTCTGGTGCAGGAAAAAATAAAATTGTGGCAAATCGTGTTGTTATGGATAGCGCCTATGATATTTTATGTTGGGATATCCCTGAGCCTATCCCTAAAATGGGGCATTTTCCGTGGCTGCTGCGTCGCCTGGAGTATATGGGGACTGCAATTTGCTGCGTTGCAAATCCGGCATAAGGATGTATTTTTGACGGTTTGTGAAAATCCATCGCTTGCCTGGATTTTATTGGGTATTGGGATGGGGTTGTTTGGAATATATTTTTATAGTGCCAGAATCGGTGCACAACACTATTCTGTATAGAAATGCTGGTGAATAGATAAGATGTTGTATATTAGGGACTTAAGCAAATCCTCCGGGGAAAAAGTCATATTTGCGGAGTTTTCAACGCAAATGGATAACGGACTACATTTGCTGTTGGGACATAATGGTGCAGGAAAGACAACACTGCTGCGTGTATTGGCTGGAGCCTTAGCGGCAGACAGGGGGCGGATACGCCTTGATATGACAGCTTTGGCAACAGATCCGGCTGTATATAAATTGCAAATAGGATATGTACCACAGAAATTTGGCGTTTATACGGACATGAATGCCAGACAATTATTGCTTTATTTAGCCGGACTGAAGGGTGTTCCTGTGCGGGCAAGAGAGCAAAGAGTCACTGAGGTTATCCAGCTGACGAGGCTTGAGGATAATCATAAGATATTAGCAAAATGGACAAGCGGCATGAAACAGAAGCTGGCAATAGCGCAGGGGCTGTTGAATAATCCGCGTCTCCTTTTACTTGACGAACCTATGGCAGGGCTCGATACGAATGAACGTATATATTTCAGTGAGCTTTTTTGGCAGTTATCTCAATCGTGTATTGTATTGTTGGGAACACAAATTTTGGATGATTTTTCTGAAGCGGATACAATTTTTTGTTTTATGGATCATCATTTGCAACAGTGGTTTTCGGCAGGAGAGTTCTGTGCGTCGGCAGCAGGGAAGGTTTGGAATGCCCGTATGAGTGAGGCTGAGTGGAAATTATATAAGAATGAGACGTTATTTAGCCGGACAGATAAATTGCCCGATGGCAGTTATTTTGTCCGGCTGATTGCGGATACACCGTTACATGTTTCTGCAATATATCCGGCAGTTCCGACACTGGAGGATGCCTGGCTGTATTGGGAAACAAGGAAGACGCAGAAGGACTAAAAAATGGATATTGATATTTTGCAAGTGAGCAAAAGCTATAAAAATGCAGAAGCCTGGAGCTTATACGATATTTCATGCCATTTTGGGATGGGAGTCGTAGGGATTATTGGTGGAATCGGTGCGGGCAAATCTACATTGCTCAGGATTTTGGCAATGCAGATTCAGCCTGATACAGGTACAATCCGGGCGGATGGCGGAGATTTGGACAAAAATGCAGATTGGCTGCGGCAGCGGATGGGTTACCTGCCCCAGGAGTTTGGTTTTTACCCACAGAGTACAGGCAGTGAGATATTGGAATATTTTGCTGTACTTAAAGGAATAAAAGGATGGCATGCAAGAAAAAAAGCGGTCGATACAGCGTTGGAGAAGGTTGCTCTCGTTGATGCCGGCAGAGAGAAAACCGCCGCATATTCCCAGGGTATGAAGCAAAGACTGGGGATTGCACAAGCCTTACTGGGCAATTCGGAACTCCTGCTTTTGGATGAACCAGTTAAAGCGCTGGATCCCCGCGAAAGAAAAAGGCTGTATTCCTTGCTGCAGGATGTTGAAAATATGACAGTGGTTTATGTAACACAAATGCTGGAAAATATGGCTGATTTTTGCCGAAAAATAGCGATACTTCATGAAGGACGATTGGTTTTTTTTGATGCGCCATCGGTGTTGCGAAAATTATCTCCGGATGGAAGTCTGGAAAGCGGCTATTTGTGTCTGGAAAGGGGTGTGGAAGAAAAATCGTGCGAACGTTAGCCTCGTTATGTTGTTTTGAATTCCACTATGGGATAAAGCGTCCCGGATATTGATCACTGGCCATTATAAGCAATTTACTGGTACTGTATTCATTGTATGAAGACCAAAACATCGCCATAAGGGCTACGATGTTTTTTTATATCTTTTCCCCCTTTTTTGAAATCGGGACGGTATCCAGAGAGCAGCGCAACGGTATGAATTTTATGACGGAGGGCTGCCCTGTATCACTATTGCTGCGTATGTCAGGCAGGGTATGCGGACAGCTTGGTTTGCTTTTTTTGCTCGGTCTTGAAATCGTGTTGCTGGTGTTTTTGGCGAATCATTATTTATTTCAAGATATGTTTGCGGGAAGTACTCTTTTTAAACAGTATTTATTGAATTATTGTTTGATGAGCGTGAATGCACTCTGTCTGGTATGGCTGATTGAGACAATTTGCAAAAACAATGTTTTTGCTGCGCTGGTCGGAGTCTGCGCAGTTGTCTTTATAACTGTTTTCTGGGAAGGCGATCATGCGACAGCCTTTTCCTATGTGGTGCCACCGCTGAATTTTGGTACGAATTTATTCGCAGCAGACATGCCATCGGCACTTACCGGCATATTTCCCAAAGCGGGAATTGTATACTGGATTATAGGGGAACAAGGCTGCTTATCCCTGTTTTTCCTATTGCTGAGCTTTTGTATCTCTTATTACCGCGCATACGCTAGATGCCCCAAATGGCAGGTGGTTTTTTTGACAGTCGGCCCCTTGTTTGGAGGCGCTGCTAGTGCGTCACATTTATCGGGAATTTACCAGTCCTATGAAGCAGGATATCAGGAAACGTTGCGGCTGGCAAAGCAGGAACAGGAAATATCAGAGCGGGAGCAGGCAGATGTGCCAGTTATCGCCTATGCAATCAATATACAATTGCATACTGTGATGCACATGGTTGACTGCCAGACGGTGCTGACTATGGAAAATAAGGGGAAAGCGCTAAAGGATAAACTGTTTTTTACCCTGACGGCGGAATATCATATAAAACAAATCTGTGATATGGAGGAGAAGCCCCTGACGTGGCAGCAGCATGGAGATTTTGTGGAGGTTTCACTGGATAAAGCCATGCTGCCGGGCCAGACAGTAAGCCTGAAATTCGCATATCAAGGTGCGTTTTGGAAGTGTTTTACGGATTGTGATGCACAACCGCGGGGCATGATTGATTTTGTGGCACCGGAGATGGTACTTCTGCGATCGGGAAATGCATGGTATCCGATGGGGGGATATCACCATTTGTACCAGCTGGAGGATTATCAGGGAAAAGGAATCAAGGACAATGAATCTCGTGAAATCCTGTCACAAGCGTATATATCACATCCATTGGCTCGTTTCCGGCTGTGTGTAAATTCTAGATCAGCCGATGGAAATTCTTACGGGATTGCCGTCTGACAAGGCAGTCTGTGCAACGGCAGGTGTAAATGCATGGTTTGAAAGTAGTGCCGCACAAGATTTGTATCTCTTGGCAGCTCCATATGCATATGCTGCTGCCAAGGGGAATTTTCGTGTTTGTTGCGCAAAAGAACATGTGCCGGAGGCAGAAAAAATATTGCAGGAGATTCAGCCGCAATTTGCATTTTATAACCATATAATCCCGTTGAAAGAAAATCCACCCTTCGATATTATCGAAATGCCAATTTTTTTATTGGACTCATGGGAGGATCAGGCTGCCGAGAGGAAGCGGGTTTCACTTCATAAAGCCGTATTGGTATCAGAAGCCTATTTCAGGATGCATCCTTTTAGAGAAACCGATGAAATTATCCGTCAGCAGGATTATATAAGGGAAAGCCTGCTGGCACTTTGGTGGCCGGCCTTTGCTACCGGTGATGACAGTAATATATGTGCAGGGCTGCTGGCCTATATGGATGCACTTTATCAGGAATCCATACATGGGAAAAAAGCCTATCTGGAACGCAAAAATTTTTGGCTGAATTTTGAACCGGAGGAAACAATCGCTTCCGGTTCCGGTATTGACAGGGATTGTAACTTTCCGGGAGGTGAATCCATAGTAGTTCAGCAAATATTTTTTATGTTGGATGATATCCGAACCTCTAGTCTGGGCGAGGAGGGGCTTCGTCATTTATTGAATGCACTGTATGATATGAAAAGTCCCTGTCAAAAATAGACAGGGACTTAACAGGGATGGATGTCCGGCTGGTACTGCAGGAAGAAGAAGGCAGATTTCTTTCCCAAGCGAATGATACGGATCATATCAAAGTGGTATTCAAATCTATGCAAGAAAGAGCCCTATACTTGCAGAAGCTGGAAGCAGATCAAAAGAGAACATCATTTTTACTTCGGTTGCGGTAAGCTTCATAGCAACTGTTGCTGTTTGCTATCTGTATGTAAATGGCGTTTGTCAGCGATACTGTTTAGTTGTGTGCTGATGTGCTTTTGGCGGGTAAAATCTTGTAAGCGACCGGGGCCTTTTGTTTTTGAAAAGAATGCATAAAATAATCCTGACTGTCAAGGGGTATGGTATTCGCAGAGCAATGTCGAAAGGTTCCATCGGGTTGAAGTTCGCGGCCTTTGACAGTATCGGCAAACATGATGGATAAAGAATCAATGATTTGTGCCTGAAGTTTTTTATCCAGTATAGGACAGGCAATTTCCACACGGTTTTCTGTATTGCGTGTCATCCAATCTGCTGAAGAAATATACATTTGCAGGTGGGAATCTGTTCCAAAACAAAAAATACGGGAATGTTCCAGAAAACGTCCGACAATGCTTCGGATATGGATATTTTCTGTCTTTCCTTTTATGCCCGGCAGCAAGCAGCAGATACTGCGGATAATCAGTTGTATTTGCACTCCGGCGGAAGATGCGGCTTGCAGGGCATCAATGAGATTCCGGTCAGTAAGAGAGTTCATTTTCAGGATAATACGGGTGGGCTCACCCCGTTCTGCCCGGCTCTTTTCTTGGGCAATATAACGTAGCAGAGTATATTTCAAGCCGAAAGGTGCAACCAGAAATTGTTCGTATGTTCCGTTCAGATTGCCAAGTCCCATATTTTTGAAGAAAATATCCGCATCACGGCCAATGGCCTTATTTGCGGTGATGAGCGATAAATCTGTATAAAAAGCAGCTGTCTGGGCATTGTAATTGCCAGTACCAATTTGGGTAATATAAGAAAGCTTCCCCTCGGTACGCCGTGTGATAAGACAGATCTTTGAGTGGACCTTGTAACCGTCAAACCCATAAAGAATACGACAGCCGGCTTCCAATAGATTTTCGGACCAAAGCATGTTGTTTTCTTCGTCGAAACGGGCTTTCAGCTCTATAAGAACGGTGACGTCTTTGCCGAGCTCAGCTGCTGTGATGAGATAGTTCATGAGTCTGGCCCGGTGTTTGCCAAGACGGTAAATTGTGATTTTGATGGAGAGTACATGCTCGTCATAAACTGCTTCGCGTATGAGCTGTAAAAAGATATCAAAGCTTTGATAGGGATAAGAAAGCAAAAGGTCTTTTTGGCGCACATAGTCTATAACACGTGTATTCTGAGGAATAACGGAGGCAGTTGCTGGTATGAAGGGAGGATAAAGAAAAAAACTGGATTTTTCGGCGGGAAAATATGCAGGTAAACTATAGACATAAGATAGATCAAGAGGTGCTGCAGAAAGGTAAGTTTGTGCGCGTTCAATGTTAATACGCTTGCGGAGGTAATCGACGAGCAGGGAATCTCCTTCTGTCTGAAGTTCCAGCCGTACGGGAGCAAGCAAATTTCGCTTTTTCAGGGTGCTTCGCATATGCTGCAGATAATCTTCACCGAGTTCCGGGGCTTCGTCGTCCGGACTGATGTCTGCATTGCGGGTGACGCAGACAACCGCTTCATCCACAATCGAGTACATGGAAAAAATCTCATGGATGTGTTCCATAATAAGTTCTTCGGCCAAGGTATAGCGGACGCCTTGACCGGGAAGGAAAATGAGCCGTTGCAGCACCTTGGGTATGGCAATGATACCAAGTGTCAGATGCTTGTTGGACTTTAGGAGAACAGCGATATGAAGCCGCTTGTTTGCCAGGTGCGGAAAAGGATGGTGTAAATCGATGATCTGGGGTGAGAGGATGGGGAAAATGTTTTCTGCGAAATAATTTTGCAGAAAAATTCTTTCTGTGTGTGTGCAGGTTTTGGGGAGGACATGGCAGAGTCCCTCAGCCGCCAGTAGATTTTCAAGATGAGAGAATATCTGATCTTTTTTCTGAGTAAGCGAATGTGAAATAGCAAAAATCCGTGCGAGTTGTTCGGAAGGCTTTAAAAAGCTTTTGTTGTCAAATTTATCATTACGGAGCAATGAAAGTTCATACAAGCTGCCAACGCGTATCATGAAGAATTCATCAAGATTGCTGGTGAATATGGCAACAAATTTCAGCCGTTCAAAGAGAGGGACGGTTTGGTCCGTTGCTTCTTCCAGCACGCGTTCGTTGAAGCGTAGCCAGGAAATCTCACGGTTTTGCGTATAGCTGGTATCAAGCATCCTGTCCATGCGTGTTCACATCCTTGTTGCCGAGAACCTGTGAATAGAGATAGCCCTCACGTACACCGGTCGTACTGATATGAATTATTTTACTGTTGAAATATTTGATCAGTGTGTGCAGGACAAT
The DNA here is from genome assembly GCA_002319795.1 of Megamonas sp. UBA1796. Taxonomy (GTDB): domain Bacteria; phylum Bacillota; class Negativicutes; order Selenomonadales; family Selenomonadaceae; genus UBA1796. Next base: position 86,991 of record DCFU01000008.1, on the reverse strand, counting down.
CATACCGGGAAGAACTGTGCGTACGCGGTCCGGAACTGTTTTTAGAAGTATATCAAGTGTATCAATGGAGATAAGCTCGTCATCTTCATCATTTTCGAGTAGGCGAATAAGCTTTTTTATGTTTGGAGTATTGATTTCCATATTGGTGGAAGGCAGATCGAAAAGCTCATTGTTTAATTTCCCAGCAGCACGGATAGTGCCGCCAACACCGCAAATTTCCGTAATATTTTGGTATTTGGCATGGAAAAAATCATCGTCTTGAGACAGGGCCGTAAGCACTGCCTGCTTAATGAGCTTTCGTTCGCTGCGATTGGGAATCAAATGCTGTACATATTGGTTGTACATATTCAGGGAACCAAGCGGCATGCTAAAGGCTTTAAGAATCTTTTTTCCCTGATAAATAACGAGTTCTGTACTGGCACCGCCTATATCAATGAGAATGCCGCCGGAAACCGGCATAGAACTTGTTACTCCAATGAAATCAAGCTCCGCTTCTTTTTCACCGGGCAGTACGACGATTGCCATTCCGGTGCGTTGCGAAAGTTCGGTTACAGCTTCCTCACTGTTGTCAATATTCCGCAGCGCTGCCGTTGCAAAGGCGAAGCTTTCAACTTTGAAATAATCGAGCAGAACCTTGAAATCTGTGAGGACTGTACAGGCATGTTCAAGGCCTTCTGTGCTCATGTGCCCCTGATTGATATAAGAAGCAAGCCCCGTTGAATTTTTTTTACTCAAAAGCAGGATAGGTTTGTTTTCTACGATGCGGTAAATGTTGAGGCGGATCGTATTTGAACCAATGTCAATGATGCCATACATGATATCGTCCCTCTTTCTTGAAAGTCTTTATTATGGTATAACTTCATTTTAGAACAGAGGTAAAAAAGACATGTTAAGATTTTGTAAAAAAATTGTAAAGTTGCAGCGGTTTCTTTCATATATCTGGCTAAAAGGAAAAAATTGGCGGTACTGAAAAGCATCGTTTCTTATAGGATGATGCCATCAATACCGCATTTTGGCAGATGCTCAGGAGCCAGCTTAGTATATTTAATTTTCGTGTTCGCGCTTTTTGGTCTTTTTGACGGTTTGGCATATCGTTGAAAAAACGCTGCCCACCATATTTGCATTACGTTGGTTGATTTCAGACAATTCCGCTGCAGATGGATTGTCCGTGGATTGGCATTCAAGCAAAATACTTTTCGTCTCAAGCATTTTCAAAACAATATCTTTTGCGAGTTCTTCCTTCAAGGTAAAGTCCTCCTTCAGCTCCTGAACTGTAACATAGATATTCTTTATGTGGAAGGAAAAGTCCTGCTTTAAGCATCAAAATAAACAGAAAATTTTCAGCCGCAATTCTCGATGACGAAGCTGCTTTGACGCGTAGCTTTTGCTTTCTTTTTGATTTCAGCGGCCTTGGTAGCGAGCATTGTGGTTGTCAGCTTATTTTTGTTTACAATATGGAGTACGGCTAGAGAAATAGACATAAGTGGGAATTCTTCGGTTTGCCCATGACGGTTTTTGGCGATAACATATTGTTGAAATTGATGCTCAGCTGAGTAAAATTGTTTTGACTGTGCGTCAAAACAATCTATAATGGCTTCGCAAACCTTGCTGATATCATTCGTTTTGATTACGGCGATAAAATCGTCACCGCCAATATGGCCGAGAAAGAAATGATTGGTATAATTGGCAAGTACCTGGTGGAGAATATGGGCCGTATGTATGAGTACCTTGTCACCGGACTCAAAACCGTAAATATCATTATATACTTTAAAATTATCCAAATCTATATAGATGACGGCGAATGGCAGTGAACTTTTGATATGCTGGGACAGGGTGCCTTCAATTATATTATTTCCGGGCAGGCCCGTGAGTGGATTGGCATGCTGTGCACGATTGATTTCCATGCGTGTTGTAATTGTAAGCAGTTTTTTTATCGTGACGGTCCCGTAGTATTGGCCATTGCGTGTGACGATAATTGATTCATACGTGTGACGTGTATTCCGTGCCAAAGCCTGTGCGGCCGTTTCTTCAACGGAAGTGTCATAGTCGATGATCAGTGGCTGCGTATTCATTAACAGCTTGATCGGGCGGCCGCTGTAAAGGGAAACACCATAGGTTGTTGCCAGATGCTGGTAAAAAAGATTATGATTCAGGATACCAACGGGGATGCCGTGTTCGGCTATTATTACATCCTCAATATCATCAGGAGCAGAGCGAAAATAGTCGAAAATCACATGGCCGGGCGTATCAGGGGAGAAAGCTTTCTGCTGCAGGGTGATTTTGCCAATGTTCATATTCTGCAGCGTACAGAATTGAAAAGATTTTTTTTCAATATAGGTTTGCCGGACTTTTTGTTGGATTCCCGCTGCTATACCGGAAAAATCCGGTGCAGGATGTCCCAGCAGAAAGCCTTGTCCGTAGTTTATGCCAAGGTCGATAAGAATATTAAGCTCTTCAACGCGTTCGATGCCTTCGGCGATTGTAGCAATATGTGTGGCTGAGGCAAAATCAGCCAGGGCCTTTATCATAGACTTTTTTGTATAGTTCGAGTCGATATCACGGATGAGTCCTATATCGAGCTTGATGAATTGCGGAGATATCTGTGTGAGCAGGTTAAGCCCGCTGTAGCCTGCTCCAACATCATCAATTGCAATACGGTAGTTTTGCTGTTGGTAATTTTCCAGGATGGCGCGAAAGCTTGCATAGTCGGAAATAGCAGTTTTTTCACTGACTTCGAAAATTATATTTTTAGCATTCATATGGTTTTCAGCTAAAAGCTTGGCAGTGGTTCCCTGATGGAAGTCGTGATCATAGAGGATGTTGGCGTCAACATTGATGAATAAAAGTTCCTCCTGCAGGAAATCCTTAGCATGCAGCAGAGCCAGGCTGCGGCATAAATAATCAAGTTGCCAAAGGCACTTTTCTTTTTTGGCTTCGGCGAACAAACGGTCCGGCCTGAACAGACAGCTGTTTTGTGGTCCCCGGCTCAGGGCTTCATAGGCAAAAATTTTTCCGTTGGTGAGGTCTACAATAGGCTGAAATACCGGTGTGATGAGTTTTTGTTTGATAATTCGTTGCAATTCAAGCGCTTCAGGCGACATAACAAAATCCTTTCTATAATTAGAATCTGTAACTTTAGTCTAAGATAAACATGCCCGTGATTTGTTATCTTTCTGTTATAGTTGCGTTATCTTTGCGTTAAACTTCTTGAATCGGAAAAAGGAGAAGCTATAATGAAAACTGTCAAACAAAATTTCAATCAACGAGGTATGCGCTATGAGCTTACGAAAGAAGTTTTTGTTTTTATCTGGGCTGGTTGGCCTTATTCTAATTGTCGTTTCAATGATCGGTTATTATATTGCCTACAGGCAGCTTGCAGCGGCTATTGAGAATGAAACCATTACAATTATGCAGAACCATGCACAAAGCATGGATGCCTGGCTGCAGCGTAAAGGCGAGGTTGCAGCGGCAGCAGCCAGGCAGATCCAGCATTTATCCGGGGAATCAGCGAATGTACGTGCTTTTTTAAGCCTGGTAGATGGTGATAAGGAAATTATGGATTTACTGAATGGAACAGAATCAGGAAGGCTTCTTTCCTGGGCGGAAGGCAACATTTCGGCCGATGATGGTATAGACCCGCGAAAACAGCCATGGTACCAGGAAGCAAAAGACAAAGGGAAAATGATTTATACCGGTATTTACGAACATGCCGGGGGCAAAAGCAATGGACGACTGGTTCTGTCAGCTGCGGTGCCGTATAAAGATGCGTCTGGCAAATTGCAGGGAGTTATTTGCGAAGATATCTATGTGGGAACTCTTATAGAGCAAGTTAAAAATATCCAATATCATAATAGTGGAATTGGTATCCTTTTGGATGCATCGGGGAAGATTTTGGCGACAGCTGGTAAGGAAGAGAGAATGTCTTCTGTAATGGATGATCCGGTACTTGGACCGTACTATCCACAAATGAAGGATACTGCCGAGGGATTTTTTGAAGTGGAGAAGGATGGAGAAACACAAATATTTTCTTATGCTGTCGTGCCTTCTACAGGCTGGATTGTCGGTCTTTATATTCCGGAATCGCTCGTTTATGCGCAGTTGAAAGAGATGGGGCTTCTGTACGGTATTCTTATTTTGATTGGTATGGCACTGCTATCTGTAACGGGTATTTATTTATCAGCTGACTTAAAAAAAGCAATGGAAAAACTTATGGTATATGCTGATTCCTTATCGCAGGGCCGACTGGAACAGCCGGATTTATCTGTTGGGGCTGACAATGAAATCGGGAAGCTTGCCGGGTCCTTCAATGTCATGCGGCACAGTCTGCTGGAGCTTATTAGAGGGACAGCTCAGGCAGCTGAAAAAGTAACAGATTCTTCCGGGCAAGTCATTAAAAATGCCGGCAGTGCAAAAGTTGCGGCCGAACAGATCCATGAAATTGCCCGACAGGTTGCACAAAGTGCAGAGCAGCAAAAGCTGCATATGCATACGACACAAGAGAAAATGGATAAAATTGTTTCAGGAATTACGCAAGTTGTTCAAAAAACGAACAGCATTACGGTAGTTTCACAGGAAACCGTCCAAAAGGCTGAGGAGGGACGCGTATTAATGGATACTGCTATGCAGGGCATAGAAAGTATTGAGGACCGTGTACGTGAATCCGCGGCAGTTGTAAAAAAACTCGGAGAGAATTCTGAACAAATTGGACAGATTATAGATACCATTGTTTCAATAGCCGACCAGACAAACCTTATTGCGCTCAATGCCGCGATTGAAGCGGCCCGGGCAGGAACCTATGGTCGTGGATTTGCCGTGGTCGCACAGGAGGTTGGCAAGCTGGCTGTACAATCGCAAATTTCCGCAGGAAAAATAGGAGAACGTATTTCAATTATACGCAGGGATACAGCGCATGCCGTATGCACTATGGAAAATGGCACGGAAGAGGTTGATAATGGGCTGCTGGCTGTTCGTGAGGTCGCAGCGAAATTTACTGAAATTCTGCAAAAAATCAGCGACATCACAGGAAAAATACTTGCGGCGGATGAAATCGTCCAAGCTGTAGAGCATCAGGCCAAAGATATTATTGAAGTGGTTGCAGCCGTTGACCGCATGAGCGATAAAACCGCCGGAGATACACAGCGCATTTCGCTGGCGATTGCAGACCAGACAATGTCGATTACAAAAATCCATGAGTCCTCAGAAGAGCTTTCAAAAATGGCGAATGAATTGCAGATTTCAATACGAAATTTTAATCTGTCATGAATTGTCTGAGGAAGCTGGGCGGGGAAAGCATCAAGGTACTGCCGCAAAACGTAGTGTGTTGAGAAGCGGGGAACTGCCATCAGTTGCATATGTAGGCAGGATACTTTATAGAAATCCTTTCGGTTAAAAATTAGCAGAGGAGAGAAGAAAATATCTAGTCTTTGCTGTTACTGAGCCTATGCGGTAAAAAAATAAGCTTCATAAATAAGCAGAAATTTGCTTACTTATGAAGCTTATTGCATGACGTATATATTTCCGGCAGATCGGTTAATATGCACTGCCACACAAAAAATCAGTCTGTATGAGACTTATTACTGCTGCCATAAATAAATGAATGAAAGGCAGCAACCGTAGTTTACTCTAAAACGTTATGATATATGCGCCGCATGAACATAAAAAGCTGCTGGCGTTCCTCAGAAGAAAAATCCTCCAGGGCTTTTTGCCGATGCAAGGTAACAACATCTTCTAAAGGTTCATATAATCTACGGCCCTCGTCGGTCAGAAAAATATGTTTTCCCCGACAGGCTTTTATGTAGTGCCGTTCAATAATATGTTTTTTTTCTAACTTCGTCAGGGTTTTCGAAATAGCAGCAGGCTCGACGCCAAGATAGTCAATCAGCTCTGTTTGTGAAATGGTTTCGTGCTCCTTTACGAGCTTCAGGATTGTCCATTCCGAGCTGTAGATGCCGGAAAAACAAATTTCACTGTTTAATGTTTTTGAAAATGCCCGTATGGTCTGATAAAGCTGATGAATCAGCCGATCCTGCGTATACGCTGCGTTATCAAGTAACTGACGGATAATAATCGCATCCTTCCAATTTGCTATTTTTTATTATAACAAATTGACCTGTATAAAGCACTTAGTTTTCTTCTGCTTCATTGAGATTTTTCCTGGGCTTGAGAAAGTTTTGTATGAGACAAAAAGCAATAAAGCAAAGCATGATTCCAATAATGTATTTATACATCCCGATATATCCTGTAGTGCCTGCCAGACTGCCGAGTACCAGCAGGCCACTGCTGGTACCGATATCCAGCATATTGTAGAATGTCGCGCTCGCGGCACTACGACGGTCCGCACGGACGACATTTAACATCCAGGTCATGAGGGACGGCAGCAGTACACCGCCGCCCAGACCGTAAAACATGGAGGCAATTAAGAGAACTGGCAGAGATTTCGCAGTAACGATGAGGCATAATGCTATAATGAAAAGAATTCCGCCGGGTAAGACAACAGCAAAAGCCCCTTTGCTGTCAAATAAACGGCCACCAAATGGACGCGAGATAAAAATAAATAAGGTGCCGATAATGAAGAAGAGCCCGGCATGTGCAATACCAGCTTCCTGTGCCATCATGGCAATAAATGTATTCACGCTGCCATAAGCGGCGCCAAAACAAATCGTAAGAACTGCCGGGATACCAGTACCGCGTTCGAAAATCTTATTTCGTATAGAAGAGTGAAATGCCGGAGTTGGCAGTTCCGGGGAGTTTTTTTTCGTAACGCAGAGCTTTGCCGTAAAAATAGCAAGCAGGCTCATGAGTGCTGATAGGGGGAATAAAGCATACGTTCCCAGGTTGACTAATAAGGCAATGCCCAATGCCGGTGCGAGTGCCATAGCAATCGTGCTGCCTAGTCCAAGATAGCCAATTCCTTCGCCGCGTCGTGCTGCTGGGATAATATCAGCGGCAATGGCTGCCGCAAACGTTGTGCTGAGGCCAAAACCAAGACCGTGGATGATACGCGCGAATATGATTTCATTGATTGTATTGAAGACACAATAACTGCATGTAGCGAGTATGGACAGGAACAATCCTGCATAAAGGCATTTTTTCTTTCCCAGCGCGCGAACTCCTGTATCTGTAAATAAGCGGATGAAAATTGCTGAAAATCCAAAAATCCCGCTGATTATACCAATTTGTGTACCTGTGGCACCGAGTCCTGCTGCATACATAGGAAGCGTTGGCAGCAAAAAATGAAAGCTGGCGAACAGCAATCCGTTTGTAGCGATGAGTGTTATGAAATTTTTAGTCCAAAGTTTTACTGGTTGCAAAAAAATAATCCTCTCTGTGGTATGATTTGCCATAAATTAACTAGTTAACTTATGGCAAAAAGAAATTAACTAGTTAATTTCATAAAGCTTACTATAATACTTTTTCGATAAACTGTCAAATTGTATAGGCATAAAATCATGGATACTTTTCAGGATGGTTTCAAGATTATAAATCATGAATTGTTTGTGGTGGGTTAACAATACCACAGCTGAGTAATTTCAACTTATCGATGGGTATATCCAGTCTGCTGATTTTAAAAATTGTTTTTAAATTAGCAAGGAGTAGTATTGATTTTAAAATTTATGTAAATATTTAAGGATAAAAATATACAAAGAAAAACAAAATAAAAACAAAATAAAAACAGAAAAATATCTTGATTTATCTTCTATAATGTTGTAATATAATCGTTGTAAAGAAAATGAAAGAAGAAAAGAAGAAAAAAGAAGATTGAATGTTTTTAATGAGGTGGGTTGATTATGTCAGAGGTAAAGTACTATCTGGCTGTGGATATCGGGGCGTCGAGTGGACGACATATTCTGGGATGGCTGGAGAATGGCAAGATCCGTATTGAGGAGATTTACCGATTTGAAAATAAGCTGGTGGAAAACAATGGGCATCTTTGCTGGGATATCAATCATCTTTTTTATGAAGTGGTTGAGGGAATAAGAGAATGCAAGCGTTTGGATCGTATTCCGGCGAGCCTGGGAATCGACACCTGGGGGGTGGATTTCGTACTGCTGGATGCAGTTGGAAATGTTCTCGGCAATACGGTGGCATATCGTGATAATCGTACACAAGGCATGGATAAAGAGGTGTACAAAAAGGTCAGTGAAGCAGAGCTTTATAGTCGCAGTGGTATTCAGAAGCAGTTGTTCAATTCGATTTATCAGTTGGCAGCAATTCAAAAGACACAGCCGCAGCTATTGGATCAAGCAGAAAATTTTCTGATGATTCCCGAATATTTGAATTATTTACTTACAGGCCTTCGGAAAAATGAATATACCAATGCTACAACGACGCAGCTTGTAAATGCAAAAACGCAGGATTGGGATTGGGAGTTATTGGCAAAGCTTGGGTTGCCAAAGAAAATCTTCGGACCGCTCAATATGCCAAAAACTGTCATAGGAACCTTGTCTGAAAAAATGCAGCAAATCATTGGTTTCAACACGGAGATTGTGTTACCGGCCACGCATGATACCGGATCGGCTGTTATGGCTGTTCCAGCAAACGATGATGATTCTATCTATTTGAGTTCAGGAACATGGTCACTGATGGGGATAGAACGGATGATTCCAGATTGTACGGCAAAAAGCCGGGTACATAATTTCACGAATGAGGGTGGCTATCACTACCGTTACCGTTATCTCAAAAATATTATGGGCCTTTGGATGATGCAATCACTTCGAAGGGAATTCAAGCATAAATACAGCTTTACTGAGCTTTATCAGCTGGCCGATATTGGGAAATATTTCATGTCAGTGGTCGATGTGAATGCCAGTGATTTTCTGGCGCCGAAAAGCATGATCCAGGCAGTACAGGATTATTGTGAGAAAACAGGGCAGGAAAAACCGGAGACCGAATGTGAGCTTCTTTATTGTATCTACAATAGTCTGGCAAAATGTTATGGACAAACGGTAGCGGAAATTGAAGAGGTTACCGGTAAAACCTTCCCCCGCATCCATGTGATGGGGGGAGGATGTCAGGATAAATTTCTGAATGTCCTTATGAAAAAGGAAACCGGTAAGGAAGTATATGTAGGGCCGATTGAGGCTACAGCATTGGGCAATTTGCTTGCACAGATGCTCAAGGATAAAGTGTTTGAGGATTTGCCAACAGCACGTCAGGCGATTGCGAAATCTTTCGCCGTAAGTAAAGTGTAAATCTGATGATTTAAATATTTATATAGAGGTGTAGAAACGATGATTGGATTTGATGAAGCAAAAGAAAAATATGCAGCCTTTGGTGTGGATGTAGAAACAGCCTTAAAAAAACTTGCTCCGGTAAAAGTATCTATGCATTGCTGGCAGGGTGATGATGTATTGGGATTTGATTCCGATACACTTACGGGAGGAATCTCGACGACGGGTAACTATCCAGGCCGTGCGAAAAACCCTGAGGAACTTATGTCAGATATAGATATGGCACTTTCGCTTATTCCAGGTACGCACAAGTTGAATCTGCATGCAAGTTATCGCATCACAAATGAAAAGGTAGACCGCGATAAGTTGGAACCAAGGCATTTTCAGGCTTGGGTGGATTTTGCAAAAGAGCGTAATATGGGACTGGATTTTAACCCAACTTTTTTTTCACATCCTAAAGCAGCCGATAATCTTACATTGTCTAATCCGGATAAATGCATCCGGGATTTTTGGATTGAGCATGGTAAAGTCTCGCGAAAAATTGCCGCGTATTTTGGTAAGGAGCTTGGCATGCCCTGCCTGAACAATGTTTGGGTGCCGGATGGTTATAAAGATGTACCGGCGGACCGCCTCGGTCCTCGTAAACGACTAAAGGAATCTCTCGACGCGATTTTCGCAGAGAAATATGATGAAAAATATCTGGCAGACTGCGTAGAATCAAAGGTGTTTGGTATCGGTGTTGAATCGTATACTGCAGGATCACATGAATTTTATATGAACTATGCGGCGAAAAATGGCTTGATGACACTTTTAGATACCGGGCATTTCCATCCTACAGAGTTGGTATCTGATAAGATTTCTTCCATGTTGCTCTTTAACGAACGACTCGCGTTGCATGTGAGCCGCCCAGTACGCTGGGACAGCGATCATGTCATTCTATTTGATGATGAACTCAGGGAAATAGGTAAGGAACTTGTACGCTGCGATGCCTTGAACCGTGTATTTATTGGGCTTGATTTCTTTGATGCGAGCATCAATCGTATATCGGCATGGGTTGTTGGTATGCGTAATATGGAAAAAGCGTTGCTCTATGGTCTTTTGATGCCGAATAGGGAATTGCAGAAGATGCAGGACGAGGGGGATTTCACAGAGCTTATGGCAACGATGGAAGAAATTAAGACGCTGCCCTTTGGTACTGTTTGGGATATGTATTGTGCGCAACAGGGAGTGCCGCAAGGCAAGAACTGGTTTAATGAAGTGAAAAAATATGAAGCGGATGTTCTGTCTAAGAGATAAAATCAAACAATAGATTCGAGGTTTTAATTATGGATATCAGAAAAGCAAAGTTTATGCAAGGATTCATCCGCTTGACGGATGATGCGTTCAAAAAAGGCTGGCATGAAAGGAACGGTGGCAATCTGAGCTATCGTATCAAGTCAGAAGAGATTGAAGCGGTAAAGACTGAACTAAACCCGGTAGGGGAATGGTTTGATATCGGCACGAACGTGCCAAGTCTGGCGGGTGAATATTTTCTTGTGACGGGCAGCGGCAAATATATGCGCAATGTCATCCTTGCACCACAGGATAATACCGCTATCGTGAAAATTAATGAAAAAGGTGAAAAATACGGCATTGTCTGGGGGCTTGAGCAAGGTGGGCAGCCGACCAGTGAACTGCCCACGCATCTTGCAAATCATGCCATTAAAAAAGACCTTACACAAGGCAGAAACCGCGTGATTTATCATGCGCATCCAGCCAATACGATTGCGCTTACGTTTGTGCTGCCCCTGGAGGATAAAATCTTTACGCGTGAGTTGTGGGAAATGGCGACGGAGAATCCGGTTATTTTTCCAGAAGGCATTGGTATCACTCCTTGGATGGTGCCAGGTGGTAAAGCAATTGCAGATGCAACCGGGAAACTTATGAAAAAGTATCGAGTCGTCATATGGGCTCACCATGGCATGTTTGTTTGCGGAGATGATTTCGATGAGGCTTTTGGTCTTATGGATACCGTGGAGAAAGCAGCTTCCATCTATGTAAAAGTTCGTGCTATGGGCGGCAAACAGCAAACCATTTCGAAGCAAGGGTTTTTGGATTTGGCCAGGGAATTTGACATTGATTTAAATACGGAATTTTTGGAGTGATAGTGCAAATTGGAAACTAAAATTTGCTGTCTTTAAAGTTTTGTTCGTCAGGGGAAGATAAGGTTAGACTGCTGCTGGGGTCTTGCCAGGCAGTATTTTCCTTTGACGAGAATATATAGAAATTGTTTTTTTAAAAAATAGTTAGAAGATTCTTCTAAAATGGAATTTTTTATAAGCAATTATCCTAAAATGAAGGGAAGGTTATACTCATGTTCAACGTAGAAATGGACTATCATATGTCTTCATGGAAAAAAACGCTGATCGCCGGATTTATTAGTTACATCGATGCCGGTTCGATTGTGGCGGGAGCATCAGGGCTTAGTATGTGGCAGGATTACCTAGGGATGAGCAGTGTACAGATGGGACTCTTGGCGGCTTTGTCGTCAAATACTGGTGGAGCGGCTATTGGTGCGCTTATTGGCGGGAAAATCTGTGATAAGTATGGAAGAAAATTTGTTTATAACTGGGCACTTTTAATTTATATGATTGGTGTGGCAATCATTTGTCTTGCAACGAATTATCCCATGTTTTTGCTGGGATATGTCATCATTGGTCTAATGGTAGGTGCAGATGTTGTAGCTTCCTGGACCTTCATTGCGGAGGAAGCCCCGGCTAAGAACAGGGCAAAGCATTGTGGGTCGGCGCAGATTGCCTGGATGCTTGGACCGGTTGTTGTATTTGCTGCATCCATACCGCTCAACGCGGCTTTTGGTCTTTTGGGCAATCGTATTATTTTTGCTCATCTGATTGTGGTTGCGGCCTGGATTTGGTACCAGCGTCTCAAGATGCCGGAATCCGGTGAGTGGGAGGCTGCTAAGAAAAAAGAAGCCGAACTTATTGCACAGGGCAAGCATAAGAAGGTTACCTATACAGATTTGTTGCGCGGCCGCAGCTTGCGTACAGTTGTCCTTTGCTGCTGTGTATATACACTTTGGAACATTGCAGCCAGCACAAATGGTTTCTTTATGCCGTATATCTATGAACATGTCGGAAAATTGAGCAATACTATGGGGCTTTTGCTGACTTGCCTGAACTTTGCAGTCTGTATTGTCACAACAGTGATTTTTATGTATACAGCGGATCGATTCAATCGTCGCAAAATCTATGCAATTTTTTCCGGCCTCGGAATGATTAGTTGGGTGGTGTGGGTTCTGCCAGCTGATCTGTTGCAGACATGGATGTTGTTCTTCTTTACGATTGTTTGGGGATTTTCTATGCAGCAGCAATTCTATCAGCTTTGGAGTTCGGAACTGTTTCCGGTTCGCTATCGGGCAACTGCACAAGGCTTTACTTTCTTTGTTACGCGTTTTGTGGCAGCTATCTGGGGATTTGCGGTGCCAATTATCATGGAGACGATTGGCTTCCAGGTGGCGGCTGGCCTTATGATTGCTTTCGTCGCAGTCAGCTGGGTGGCTGGTTCAATTTGGGGCGGCGATGATCGCGGCAAGACTCTGGATGAAATCACCAAGGAAAGATATGGCAACGAAGTGGATGATGATGGCAATCTTGTAACATGTGAACTAAAGCATTCGCATTGATTTCATGAAAAAACAGGGATAGCAGTTACTGTCCCTGTTTGGATATTAAAGGAGTGGTAGAAATGGAACGTTTTGCCTGGAAGGCTGTAGTAAAAGAAGGGAAACTGGCGGAATATAAAAAACGTCATGCAAATATATGGCCGGAAATGAAGGCGGTTTTGAAAGAAGCAGGTATTGTAAATTATTCTATATGGAATGTTGGTAACGAGCTTTTCGGCTATTTTGAGTGCGAAAAAGGGATAATTTTTGCTGAAAAACAACAGGCGGAGAGCCATGTCGTTGACCAGTGGAATGAATATATGAAAGATGTTATGGTCATGGAGATGGATCCGCAGACTGGGGCGCAGCCACAACTGCAGCAGGTATTCTATTTGGCATGAATTTTCTATATAATGTGTATTGCATAAATCCATTTCAATAAAAAATAATGAATATTTTATTTTTTTAGTTTCGTCTTATTTAGAATAGAAAATCTGCCAGTAAGAGCAAAAGAAGGCCATGCTATGTTTAAGGTAATAAAAGTGAAATTAAATTATATGAATGAGGTGGCAGGGCTTGTAAGAGCACCAAGTATTTCCTGGCAGATGGTAAGTGATGAGAGAAACAGCTGCCAGTCGGCCTATGAAATTCAGGTATCATTGGATAAAATATTTAGCTGCATTTTGTATGATAGCGGCATGGTTTTATCCGGTGCATCAGCTGGTATATTGCTCGCGCTAGAGCTTCGGACGGCACAGCGCTATTTTATTCGCATAAAGGCGCAAAATATGAAAGGCGTTTGGAGTACGTGGTCGGTGCCGGTAACTTTTCTTAGTGGTGTTATTGACAATGCATGGCGGGCGAAGTTCATTTCAGCAGAGACGGAAAAGGATGTCGATAACTCTAAGGGGACATATCTTCGCCGGGAAATTTCCTTGGAAAAAGAAATTAAGTCAGCTAGTGTCTATGCAACGGCTTTTGGTTTATATCATTTTTTTATCAATGGGCAGCGAGTTGGCACGGATGAAATGACACCAGGCTGGACATCTTATCATAAGCATCTTATGTATCAGACCTATGATGTGACAAGTCTAGTGAAAAAAGGAGCAAATGCTCTTGGTGCACATCTTGGTGCTGGTTGGTATAAAGGATTGATGAGCTTTAATCATATTCGGAATATCTATGGTAAGCAGACTGCTTTTTTGGCAGAGCTTCATGTAAAATATCAGGATGGCAGTGAGAAAGTTTTTTCTACAGATGAAAATTGGCGGGGAACGGATAGTCCTGTCATTTTTTCGGAAATTTATGATGGTGAAATTTATGATGCACGCCTAGAAAAGCCGGGCTGGAATGATCTTGGGTTTAATGACAAAGAATGGCATAGTGTACAAATTATATCGGGTGATACAAGTATTCTTTCACCGCAGTATGCTTCAAAGGCAGGTATAAATGATTGTCTAAAGCCAAAACGCATTTTTCAGACGCCAAAAGGAGAGGCAGTTGTTGATTTTGGCCAAAATATGACGGGGTGGATAGAGTTTTCTGTCAACGGTAAAGCTGGGGACAGGGTTATTCTTAAATGCTTTGAAGTATTGGATGGAGACGGTAATGCATACTTTGCGAACTTGCGCGCAGCAAAAGAGACAATTGAATATACTTGCAATGGTAGTGGTACGGAACGGTATCATCCTAATTTTACCTATCAGGGGTTTCAATATGCACAGATTGTATCCTGGCCAGGAACACCGCGGATGGAAAATTTTGTGGCTTGTACTGTGCATTCGGTTATGGAACAAACGGGATTTTTTGAGTGTTCAAATTCAGATATCAATCAACTTCAACACAACATTCTGTGGGGGCTCAAAGGGAATTTTCTCGATGTACCGACGGATTGTCCACAACGCGATGAGCGTTTGGGATGGACGGGAGATGCGCAGATTTTTAGTCGAACAGCCTGTTATCTTATGAATACATATGCGTTTTATGAAAAATGGCTTCAGGATGTTGTAGCGGATCAAACGCCAGAGGGCGGGGTACCACATGTCGTGCCGGATGTGTTGACGGGCTATTCGGAAAAAGATACTTTTATGAATCAGGGAACGGATTCAGCGACGGCTTGGGCAGATGCTGCGGTTGTTTTACCATGGTCGATGTATCTGACCTTTGGTGATACTGGGATTATTCATCAGCAATATGATTCCATGAAAAAGTGGATAGATTTTATGCACTCTCATGCAGATGACAAAGGCATTTGGCATTATAAGCTGCAGTTTGGCGACTGGGTAGCACTTGATGCAGAACCAGGCAGTTATTTTGGCGCCACGCCGAATGAACTTGTTTGTTCAGCCTACTATGCATATTCAACCGGGTTGTTTGCAAAGATGGCAAAGGCTGTTGGTCGAAAAAGTGATGCTGCGGTTTATGAAACTCGTTACAAGCAAATCGTGCAGCAATACCGCAACAATTTTTTTGACGCAGCAGGTAATCTTATAGCGCAGACGCAGACCGCACATGTTATATCGTTGTATTTTAATCTTGTTGAAGACAAATATCGCGCAAAAATTGCAAAAAGACTCGTGGAGCTGATCCGGAAGGAAGGTGGACATCTTGTTACGGGTTTTGTAGGAACGCCTTATATTTGTCATGCACTAAGCCAAAATGGCTATATACAGGAAGCCTGGAAGCTGTTGTTGAAGGAAGACTTCCCATCCTGGCTTTATCAGGTTAAACACGGCGCAACGACCATTTGGGAGCATTGGGATGGATTAAAACCGGATGGCACAATGTGGAGTGCAGATATGAATTCATTTAATCATTATGCTTATGGAGCTATTGGTGAATGGCTTTATCGTGCGGCAGCCGGACTGGAAATTGATGAGAGTCATCCGGGGTATCAAAATATCTTATTTCGGCCGCTTTTTGGCGGCGGACTTTCTTATGCTAAAGCGTCATATAAAAGTGTTTATGGTAAAGTGGAAATCCATTGGCAGATTGATGGAAATACAGGTTGTGTAAAAATTATCGTACCAGTAAACACGACAGCGCAATTAAGACTGAACAATGTGAGCGAAATTATTGAACCAGATGGTTTGACCTTTTCGCTGCTAAAAAACGGCTATGAGACGAAGACTGGTTCGGGCGAATATGTAGTGAAATTTAAGGTAGTAAATTAAAATTCATAGGAAGGAGATATCCATATATTAAGCTACCAACATGATTAAGTGCCTCGACAAGTGCTATAGTGGTGAGTGCTTCACCATAAACCATTGGAACAATGATTTGTTTCTTGAACGCATAACCATATTTTGCCATACAAAAGCTGCCCCCCATAAGTTAGATTTTTAGGTCTAACTTATGAGGGGCAGCTTTTGATAAAATCGGTGTCGAAGCTTTTTTTTATAAGCAAGATTAAAAAAGCAATTTAATCTGCTGCTTAGAAAAGAATTCTGTCCAATTCTCGCCAGGGTCCATATCTGTTACGACACCGGAGAGTGTAGAAAAATCACAAGTCTTGATAAAGGCAGTTTTACCAAATTTGGAATGATCGGCGAGCAGAATGGATTTTTTTGCCTGCCCAATCATAATCTGCTTGATTTCGCTTTCTTCCTCGTTGGATTCCATGAGGCCCTTTTCACGATCGATGCCCTTGCAGCTGATGATAGCAAGGTCGACATAGTACTTTCTGAGGGTGGCGCAGGCGGCAGTGCCCGTTAGGGCAAAAGAGTGGGAGCGTAAGATGCCGCCACTTGATATCATGGTGAATGGTGAATTTACGAAATCGTTTACCAGACGGATGGAGTTTGTGATGATTGTAAGATCTTTTTTTTGTTTGAGATGCTGGAGCAGTGCGAGACAAGTTGTGCTGGAATCGACCATGATAGTATCGCCGTCGCTGATGAGGTCGGAGGCCTTTTCGGCAATGCGTTCCTTGTCGTCACTGTTGATGGTTGTGCGTTTTATAAAGGAAAGGTCTTCGCTGGTATGCTCATTAAGCACGGCACCTCCGTAACTGCGGCGGAGTAAATCCTGGTTCTCAAGTTTTTCCAGATCGCGCCGGACAGTTTCTTCTGTGACCTGAAAATACTTACTGAGGTCGGATACATAAACCTTACGGTCCTGTGTTAATTTTTCCATAATTTTGCGGCGCCGTTCTATACCAAGCATAATAATATCACTCCCAAAAGATAATCTTGTTTTCTATTATAAAAGATAATCAGGGCATGTTCAACAAAAAAATAACAAAACAAAGAAAATAATTATATGATTTTTAATAAATAAAGCTTTTATCTTGTGATAGACAAGATTACTGATAAGATTTTTGAGTATAACCTATGGAGAGTGGTGTTTTTATGGTCTGGCTAAGCAAGCTGCCAATGGATAAGCTTTTCTATGATAAGACTTGTATATTGACAGGGCAGGTAATAAGTGGTACGTTATAAAAAATGAATAGATTATGGGGGGACTCTTAGGAGTTGAGAAGGCAGAACCTGACCCTTTGAACCTGTTAGTTAATACTGACGTAGGGAAGTAATAGTGTGTTGCAAAAGATGCTTGCCAAATTCAGCAAGTGTCTTTTTTATTTGCATGATGAGATACGTGTTTATATGGTTGTATACGTTGGGAAGATCAATACGAATGGAGAGTAAGATGAGAAAATGATTGACAAAGAGGAAATTCAACAAGAAATCGTGCAGGCAGTTGAAAAAGTAAAAAAAACAAACCCAATGGCAGGATCTATTACCAATAGTGTAACAATCAATTTTGTAGCTAATGCCCAACTGGCAGTTGGAGGATCAGCCGCTATGGTTTATTTGCCGGATGAGGGAGAATTTTTAGCGAAGGCAGGGGGTGCAACCTATATTAATGTAGGTACTCTTTTTCCAATTTATGAAGAGACCTTGCCTAGAACCGCTAAAGCTTTGTATGAGGCAGGAAAACCTTGGGTGTTGGATCCTGTTGCGATTGGCATTGGAGAACTTCGTACGAGGTTATTGCTTCAGTTTAAGGAATATAAGCCCAGTGTAATCAAAGGGAATGCATCGGAAATCATCGCCTTGGCTGGCTTGTGGGATTTAGAGGGAGGAATCCAGCAGTCCAAAGTCCGGGGAGTTGATTCTACAGATTCTGTTATTGCGGCTAAAGCTGCAGCTATAGCCTTGGCGAAATGGACAGGTGGCGCGGTTGCTGTGTCAGGGGAAACAGATTTCATAACAAATGGTACGGTACAGGTTTTTTCTCACGGGGGATCACATTTCTTTGAAAAAATCACAGGTGCAGGGTGCTCATTAGGAGGGGTTATGGCGGTTTATCTGAGTATGGCATCTCCTTTTATTGCTGCCTTGACGGCTTCGGCAGTTTATAATTTGGCAGGATACCGTGCGGAAAGACAAGTGGATGGCCCCGGGAGGTTTCAAACGCAGTTTTTGGACGAATTATATAAGGCTACGGCCAAAGAGATTGCGGATAATCCATTTGACATTGAGGAGGCGGAGGTATGAATGTTTTGGTTGCAGTTGCAATTTCTCCTTGTGGCCTAAGCGACGAACTGTCTGCGGAAGTGGCTGAAGCGGTGAAAGTGATTCGCGAGTCAGGTTTACCCAATCATACGACATCTATGTTTACCGAGATTGAGGGTGAATGGGATGAAGTGATGAAGGTAGTCAAAGATGCAACGTTTGTTCTTGCTGACAAGGGAATTCGTACGGAAGTAATTTTAAAAGCGGATATACGTCCGGGATTTACCAATATGATGCATACAAAAGTTGAGAGAGTAAATACTATTTTGGAGAATGTAAAATGAGTATAAGAAAAAATCTAGATATTTCAGCATATCTTGTAATTGGTCCTGAAAACACGAAAGGCCGACCAGTTGGCGGGATTATAAAAGCAGCTGTTACGGCTGGCTTCCGCTGTATTCAAATCCGTTCGAAAGTGGCTTCAGCTATTGAGCTAATTGAGTTGACTCGTCAGGCAGCGGCGATTATTCATAGTGCTGGCAAATCTGAAGAAGTTGCGCTCCTTGTGAATGATCGTTTAGATGTTGTTTTGGCTGCGAGAAAATTGGGCATAAAAGTAGATGGAATTCACGTTGGGCAAACGGATATTCCAGTCGATATTTGTCGGGAGTATTTAGGAGAAGATTCAATTGTTGGCTTATCAGCAAGAACGGATGAATTGTTTGCATATATTAAGACCGTGGATGTTGGGTCCATTGACTATTTTGGCGCTGGTCCTTTACATCAGACGCATACCAAGCCGGATTGTGGTTTGGATTCGAATGGCAGGATAATTACTAGAAGCTTTGCAGATATTACAGAATTACGAAAATGTAGTCCGCTGCCCATTGTAGTTGGTGGTGGCGTCAAGCTTTCAGACATACCACAACTGGTTAAAACACAAATTGCCGGTTTTTTTGTTGTATCTGCGGTATCGGAAGCGGATGATCCAGAGATAGCTGCTGCGGAGCTTGTCAAAGCATGGAAATATGCATAAATTGGGAATAACGAATGGTCTGTTCGCGCAATAGAGCGGATGAGTACCCTGAATCGTATGATGGGCAGATTTTCCATAGAGAAAAAAATCCTTTGATCCTTGTTGTCCGTATAGTATAAAGCAGGCCATCCCGTTTCGGGATGGCCTGCTTTATACTGTCCTATATTCAAGGACTTGGTCTATGCGCCGCCATGGCTGCTAAAATTTGTTGGGCTTCCAGGGGAGAATGTTCACGGACAATGCGGCTTACTATATCGTAGCCTAGTGCACCGATATAATCTGCAGCAAAAGCGGCGGCTGCGTCCAAATGTTTTTTACACGAGGCTATATCAGGTTGAAGTGTGCAGATGCATTTTTCCCGGAACAGGCAGACACTGCGGGTTAAGAGCTGCAGACTTTCCAGTAAGGCATCGGCGATGAGCGGCTCAAAGGCGTTGAGCTCAAACTCACCATGGGCAGCGGCTATGGTAATTGCGCTATCATTGGCTATGACGCGTATAGCACACTGCATCACCATTTCAGGAATAACAGGATTGACCTTGCCCGCCATGATGGTGCTGCCCTGCTGCAGCGGCTGTAAGTGTATTTCAGAGAGCCCGCCATGTGGGCCGGAGTTCATGAGGCGCAGGTCATTGGCAATTTTCATGAGATTGACGGCTAAAGCTTTTAGCAGGCCGGATACTTCAACGAAAACATCATTGTTTTGTGTGATATCCATAGGGTATTCTGCTGCAGCCAGACCTATACCTGTCAGGCGGCGCAGCACTTCGACTACTTGGAAGCGATATTGCCGTGAGGCGTTATTGGCAAGGCCGACAGCGGTTCCACCGAGATTGATTTGGCGTAAGCGCTCCTCGACCTTATACAGACGCCAGCGATCCCGGGATATAGCCTGCGCATAGGCACCAAATTCTTCGCCCAGGTGAATGGCAACAGCATCCATGAGCTCGGTGCGGCCAAGTTTTTTGATTCGTTCGTAGGCAGTTTCTTTTTCCTGCAGGGCTGTCTGCAGAGCGGCGCATTCTTCACTGAGATGCCGCAGGGCTTCGATTGCCGCAATACGTAGAGCCGTGGGGTAAACATCGTTGGTGGACTGCCCTCGGTTCACATCATCGAGTGGATGAATGCATTTGTAGTCACCGGGAACTTTGCCCAGCTTCCGTAACGCTATATTTGCAATAACTTCATTCACATTCATATTTGAAGAGGTGCCCGCCCCGCCCTGGAGGGCTTCGGTGGGAAAGGCTTCATCATGTGTGCCGGAAAGGATGTCGTCGCAGGCTTGGGCAATGGTGTCGTATATGCCGGGTTCGCGGACATGCAGGTGTTCATAGGTCAGAGCTGCAGCCTTCTTGACCTTTACGATAGCATAAATCAACTGCAGGTTTGTGGGCTTATGCTGCAAGGCAAAATTTTCTACAGCCCGCAGGGTATTGATGCCGTATAGGACATCATCGGGCAGGTTTCGGCTGCCAAGACTGTCTGTTTCATTCCGCATAGTTCACAACTCCTCCGACAGATAAGGGAAAATCCCCAGACTGCGTTTTAAAATACCTTGCATGTAAGCAATGGTAATGCCATAGTTTGTGATCGGGATTGCCTGTTCCCGGGCACATTTCATGCGCCAGCGCACCTCACGTTCATTCAGCATGCAGCCGCCGCAATGGATAATCATTGCATACGGGGACAGATCGTCTGGAAATTCGGTACCGCTGCAGGTCGTGATCTTGATGTCTTTGCCAGTATAGCTGCGTAGCCAGCGAGGAATCTTTACGGTACCAATGTCGTCACATTGTCTGTGATGCGTACAGCCCTCAGCAATCAGAACGGTGTCACCATCCTTTAGATTTTCTACGGCCGTGACACCGTGGATGGCTTCATCCAGCAGTCCTTTGTAACGGGCCATAAGGATGGAAAAAGAAGTCAAAGGCACATCCGCTGGCGTGTCCGCCGCAACTTTAGCAAAGACCTGGCTGTCCGTGATGACGAGAGCAGGCTTTTTTTTCAGATTGTTCAGCGTTTCACGCAGCTCATATTCTTTTACGACGATGGCAGTTGCATCTGCCTCCAGAATGTCACGGATCGTTTGCTGTTGCGGCAGAATAAGCCGACCTTTTGGCGCAGCTTTGTCAATCGGCACTACGAGGACGACAAAATCCGCCGGGTGAATTAAATCTCCGACCAGACAAAGTTTTCCCTCGGTGTTGGGAACCAATTTGCCGATGCGTTCCCTGAGTTCGGGAATCCCTTCTTTTTTTAAGGCACTTACGTAGATCTCCTGCGGTTCGGCCAATATATGTCTTGTCAAAAGATCGCTTTTATTCCATACGATGATATAGGGGATTTTTCTGGCTTTGAATAATTGTAAAAGCTCTTTGTCACAAGGACAGAAGCCTTCGGCAGCATCTATCACTAATACAGCAATATCTGTTTTGTTTAGTACCTGTTTTGTTTTGCGGATACGTAATGTACCAAGCGTCCCTGCATCGTCAAAGCCAGGAGTATCAATGATCATTACAGGGCCTAGAGGAAGAAGTTCCATGGATTTATAAACCGGGTCGGTTGTGGTCCCCTTGGTGGCTGAAACAATGGCAATCTCCTGGCTGGTTATAGCATTTACTATACTCGATTTTCCTGCATTGCGGCGGCCAAAAAAGCCAATGTGAATTCGTTCTCCGGAAGGTGTGTCGTTCAGTCCCATAACTATAGCTCCTTGTCTTTGAAAATAGTAAAATCCTTAATTAAGTCCGGAATCTCTTTGCGGTACAGCCTGCCAGAGAATCCCTCATGCGGTAAGCGGACAAAATGTGCATTTTGCGGGCAGATCGGTTCATACATAGGATCGGCAATGATGATTTCTGCGCGCTGCAGATAGGGGATAATATCGGTTTCGTCTTGTGCCAGATGATCTGCAGGGCCCAGCAACTTTGGCTCGGTCTCTAGCGGACAGAGAACCTGTACTCCTGTATTGGTTGCAGAAGTGACTGCTGCTGCCAGGGAGATGGAGCAGACACTTTCACCGATAATAGTGATTTTGGGTATATTCGTGTTTTTGCTGCGGCTTGCTGTACAGGGTGAAATACATTCGCCTGTTGCCGCGGCCTGGAGCAGGGCGTTTCCTAAAATTTTCTGCATGCTACCGATGGGCGTCCCGATTACATAGGGGGTCTGGAATCGCTGCTGAAGCATGCGGGCTGCGGCTAAACCTCCATAGGTGACGACCAGATTGACATCTGCGGTACCGGCATGACGGATATCCTCCAGGCCAGATCCCATAGCCCAGGTGCTGTTTATAACAAAACCTTCCGATGTAAGCCATTGTCTTATGGATGCGTCACTGCCATTGCTGGAGAAATCCAAAGGTGTGAGGCCGATAATGTTTACCCGGGTGGAGGCGTGCTTTGCATGCTTTTCCAATGAAGGCGTCGGTATGGGATTTACCAGGCGCTTTGCCAGAGCCTCGAAAGCCAGGCTGATGCCGCGCACATAGGAATGCATGCTGTTGGTAGGCAGGCCAATGGAGGGAATATGTGTTTTTTGTTCTATTAATGCAGCCAATGCTGGGAAATCTGTACCAACCATCATAGGAATGGGGGAACCGGCCAGGACAATAAACGCTGGTTGTTGCTCCAAGGCGGTTTCGGCTACATCATGCACTAATTTGGCATCATTTCCCATGATGGCATCTATTTCTGTAAGCCCGGAGATATAGAGCATACTGTCCATATCATACCAACGAGGTTCATCGTGTGTTGTATAGGTAGAATTACATCCGGATGGATCATGCATGACGATCATGCCGCCAAGTTCGAACAGAGCGGAGCAGACACCAAAAATATCTGCTGAATAGGTTGAGATAATGCTGGCAGTTTGTTTCATAAGCAGCTGGTACACCCCCAACCTTTCATTTGAATAAGAGTTTTCGTGTCTTTGGCCGTGGTAAAGGCATCGCACATGAGACCAGCCAGGCGGATAATGCCATCGAATCCATATAGCCCTCCTGTTTCCACAAGGTTGACGAAGAAATTGGTGCCAGTAAAATAAGCTGCTTTTTGGCCCAGGGCTAAAAGTTTTTCGGAATGCTGGCGCTCTGTAAGGCGCATGTTGGGATGTTTTGTGGAATAGAGCAGCAGCCCAGGATGATGTGCCTGCAGAAAATAAAAATCGTGCTTTTCCTCGGGACTTATGGTATCAGCATAAAGGGAAATCAGATTAAAACCGTGTGCAAGGAGCAGCCGTGCCAGACTGAGAGGGCGGAAGGTCAGTGTATAGTCCAATGCTATAGGGGTGGTACCAATGAGGGCCTTTGCTTTTTGCAAAGCTCCTTCACATTGCGCGATATGCGTATTGTAATTGGGAGGGGGAAGCCCCAGAGCATGTGCCAGATTTTGTAAAGCAGCGGCGATTTCTTCATAATTGTAGCTGAGCGGTACATATAAAGATTTTTGGCCCAAGCGCTCTTCCAGTGCTTTGATAGCTGGTTTGGCAGCAGGATTATAGTAAATGTTCAGGCTGGCTTTTGCCAGGCTCTGATATTCACTATATGTATGGCACCGGGTGATATCCCGTAAAGTCCAATCAACCTGCCGTACAAGCTGTGTGAGTTCACTGGTTTCCAGTGTAGGAAGATCATTGCCAATCAGGTTGATTGCGTGCGGTTCCAATTCCTGCGGCTGCAAAAAACTGTAGATTTGCTTACGGCATGATTGATCCGCGGTAAGGCCGCTTTTTCGCATGATGGGATCCATATAACAATCGGCAAAAGCGATATGGGGGAATCTTTTTCTTAATTCGGCATAAGCCGGCGGCAGGTCACAGCCCATAAAATGATGCATGCAGGCCGTAAAAATAAAGACGGCCCGCGGATGAACCGGCAGACGGTTCAGAATATCTGTGACGCCATTGATGAGAAGCGTTTCCATGTCACCCTGCAGTATATTATTTTCCCGTACAGCTATGGTGGAAAATCGCCTCATTTCGCCCATTTCAGCTGCAGTGAGTACAACACCACGCAGACAACCAGCGGCGCATACATAAATTTGATGGCTGTCAGGTACGAGCATGCCGGTATGTACAATGTTCCAGGTACCACGGGCCGGAGATGAGTATTCAAGCCCTGTGGGGAATGGTTCGGGAAATTCTGCATTTTTGAATTTTACGCAGGCACTGCCTGCGGCAGGACGGCCATTGATTCTTTTTAACATAGAAACATTTCCTCCATATAGAATTCTGCAGCCTCAGCATATACGCGGCAGCAGCTCACCACCTGGAGGCGGCAGCATCGTTTCCGTACCAATTTCAGTAGTTACGATAACTTTTCCAGGCATTTTGTCAGTGACTTCGCCGATTATAGCGGCATTTTGCGCATACTTATTCCTGTGCAGGGCTTCGAGAAGCTTTGAGGCTGTTTTTTTAGGTGCAAAAACAACCAGACGGCCTTCACATGCCAGGTACATAGGATCCAGACCGAGCATGCCGCAAACGCCTTTGACAGCAGGATCTACGGGGATAGCCGGCCGGTTGAGGCGGATACCCACATTGCTTTGTTCGGCAATCTCATAAAGTACGGTGCCGACTCCGCCTCGTGTAGCATCGCGGATCACATGGATGTTATTATCTGTGGTGAACATGGATTCTACTGCTCCCCAGAGCGGGGCACAGTCACTGGTAACTGCTGCGTCGATACCATACGTGTTGCGGGCGAGCAATATCGTGCAGCCGTGACGACCAATATCTCCAGTCACGATGACAGCATCACCGGGCCTGGCATTGGCACCGGACGTATGGGCTTCGCTCATGATCTGGCCAACGCCGGTCGTAGTAATAAAGAGATGGTCCACCTGGCCTTTTCCCGCGACCTTGGTATCACCAGCAACAATTTTAATTCCAGCTTCCAAGGCGGTTTTTTCCATAGCAGTGGCAATCTCTTCCAGCTGGTCCAGAGGGAATCCTTCTTCAATGACAAAAGCACAGGACAAATAGAGAGGCTTGGCACCCATGCAGGCAAGATCGTTGACGGTACCGCAAATGCTCAGCTTGCCAATATTGCCACCAGGAAATTTCCAGGGAGAGACAATAAAGCCATCGGTGGTAAAGGCCAGCTTTTGCTCCTGTATCGTGAGGACTGCAGCATCATCGGCGGTAAATTCAGGATTGGAAAAATGCTTTTTGAAAACATGCGCAATGAGATCGGATGTTTGTTTGCCTCCTGCTCCATGGGCAAGGGTGATTGTCGTTTCCATTTATAAGTTTCCTCCATATTGATAATATGCTGAACAAGCACCTTCGTTTGAAACCATACAGGCACCAATGGGATGCTCTGGTCTGCATCTATTGCCAAAAATCTTGCAGTCTGTTGGTTTGCATTTTCCCTGCAGGACATCACCACAACGGCAGGCCGGATCACTGCGGCCTGTCAGCGCAGGCAAATGAAACCGGAGACGGGCATCAAATCCTTTGTAGATTGGCTGCAGCTTCAGACCGCTTTGCGGAATGATTCCCAGACCACGCCACTCAGACGCACAGGGCTCCATGATTTCCGCTATAAGTGACTGTGCTGTTTTGCTGCCATCTTGTGTGACGACCCGGGGATAACAATTGTAGAAAAAAGGACGGCCTTCTTTTGTTTTTGTTAAAATTACGGCTAAGGCCGTAAGAAGCTCATTGGCGGTAAAACCGGTAATAACACCGGAAATACCTTCCTGCGTGAGGCTTTCACATAAGGCTGTGCCGGTAATAGCGTTGACATGGCCGGGATAAAGAAACGCATTCGCACTTCTTTTTAACGCACGGTAAGCATTTTTCATAGTCTTGTTGGCTGTGAGCAAAGAAAAATTGGTGAGTCCGTCGGCATAAGCTTTTTTCACAGCCAGGCAGGCCGCCGGGACAGTGGTTTCAAAACCGACAGAAAGGAAAACGGTCTGCTGCTCCGGGTTATTTTTCGCATAGAGATAAGCATCCAATGGTGTGTAGACAATCCGGATATTTGCTCCGCTGCTCCGGGCGTCGGCCAGATTCATTTTTGTACCGGGAACTCGCACCAGGTCCCCAAAGGTGCATAGTGTTACATGATGTTCCAATGCCAGCAACAGGGCTTCATCGATGAAGCTGACCGGAGTGACACAGACGGGGCAGCCAGGCCCGGAGATAAGTTCAATCGCAGGCGGGAGAATGTGTCGTATGCCAAGACGGAAAATCTCATGGGTATGTGTGCCGCAGACCTCCATAATGCGCACCTTTGGCCCGTTGTAACTGGTAATAATATTCCAGGCCGGAGAATGGGATGCCATTTCATTTTTGGCGGGTACTTGTTCCATTATAAGGCCTCCATGATAGCATCCGTTTCGGCTTTATCATCATTTGTGATTTTTGCAATTGCAATGCCAGCATGGACCATAACGTAATCACCAGGATCAAGTTCATCCAATAGTTCTGCTGAAATCTCTCTTTTGGCGCCAGAAGCATCGACTAAAGCGATACCATTCTTGATGTTTAAAACTCTTGCGGCTAAACCAACACACATATTGAAATCTCCTTTTATGTTTCTATTTTTAGATCCTTATACTTTATTCAGCTGCTGCATGGCAGCTACGGACTGTCCCAGAGCAATGCCGCCATCATTCGGTGGGATGAGGCTGTGCAGCAGTATGCTGAAGCCTGCCTGACGAAGCTTTTGCGTACAAAGCTTTAACAGCAGCTGATTTTGAAAAACGCCGCCGCTGAGAGCTGCCGTATTCAGGCCGGTCTGGCGACGGGCTTTTTCACAGCCAGCTGCAATCTGGCTGGCCAGCAGTCTGTGGAAATCGTAGGCCAGCAGGCCGGCAGCTTCTCCCTGCAGTCGGCGATGGACCAGATGCCCGACTAAAAGGTCTGTAGGCAGCAGGAAATAGGAGTCCGATATGGTGGGCAGATTTGTAAGAGGTTCTTCTATAGCTGTGGTAAGTGACGGTTCTGATTTTTTAGTTGTTTTTGCATAGGCTTCGGCAGCAAATTCCAAATACATGGATGCTTCGCCTTCAAAGGTGGAATGCATGCATATGCCCAATATGGCACTGACGGCGTCAAATAATCGTCCGGCACTGGTGGAAGTGATGCAGTTGACATTTTTATCCGCCATAAAGAATTGCCCGTGCAGGTTCGGTTTGTCACAGAGCTGCAAATTTTGTACCACTTCGGCTGTACGTGCTTTATCCCCATATAGGGCATAAAGCATGGCTACGGCGATACGCCATCCTTCGACAGAGGATATATCGCCGCCGGCTTGTTTAAAAGGCTTGATCGAACCGAGACGGGTAAAGCCATAATAGTCTGCCTTCAAAAATTCACCGCCCCAAATCGTGCCATCCGTACCATAGCCGGTTCCATCGAAGGCGATACCAATTACCGGTTTGGCGTAATTGTTTTCTGCCATACAGGAGACAATATGGGCATAGTGATGCTGTACGGGGAGAACAGGCAGGCCGAATTCCTGTGCTGTACGGGTAGTATTATAACGGGGATGCAGATCGCAGGCGATGATGCTCGGTTTTGTTTCCAGCAAAGTCTCCAGCCGGAGGATGGATTCTCTTTGTACTTGTACTGTACGTAAATCCGACATATCACCAATATAGGGCGATTGGTAAAATAAATTATTTTTCCCGATGCAGAAGGTGTTTTTGAGTTCACCGCCTACAGCCAGTACTTGTCCGGTAAATTGATCTGAGAGCATGACAGGCAGTGGCGCGTAGCCGCGGCTGCGGCGAATCATATAGGGCGCATGTTCAAAAAAATCCATGACAGAATCATCTGCACGAATGCGGATTTTACGATTGTGGGAGAGTATTCCGTCGCACATGCCGCTCAGAGCAGCAATAGCTTCTGTATCATTGTGGCAGATCGGTGCACCGGAAGGATTGCCACTGGTCATGACGAGACAATCCGGCATGGCAACGGCATCCGGATAAGTAAAAATAAGCAGCTGGATTGGTGCATAGGGCAACAGGATGCCTATTTTGGGGTTTCCCGGAGCCACAGAGCTGCATAATTTACTGTCCGATTTTCGCTGTAAGAGAATAATGGGTTTTTGATGGCCATCCAGAATATCAAGCTGGTGTCTGGATTCGATTAGGCATTCACGTTTCGCTGTAGATATGTCGCGCACCATGACGGCAAAAGGTTTAGCCGGACGATGCTTTAAGCTGCGCAGCCGCGCAGTCGCTTGCTCATTGGTGGCATCGCAGCATAAATGGAAGCCCCCAATCCCCTTGATAGCAACAATGCCCCCGCCGGCGATGATGCCGCGTGTTTTCATGATAGCTTTGGCACCGCGTTCGCCGCTGCCTACCATATACACTTCAGGACCACAGTCATTACAGCATACAGGCTGTGCGTCATAACGCCGTGTTTCCGCATGGATGTACTCTTCGTGACAGGCAGGACACATGGGGAATTCTCCCATGCTTGTACGCTCCCGGTCATAAGGCATGGAGTCTAAAATAGTGAGACGCGGGCCACAGGCGGTGCAGTTAATAAAAGGATGCAGATAACGGCGATTATGTTCGTCGAACAACTCTGTTTTGCATTTATCACAGATGGCGATATCAGGGGATACAAAAATATCACCCTGCTCTTTGGCACTTGCAATGATTCTGAAGTTTGTATATTGCGGTTTGGCAGGAGCAGGGTCTATGTTGATTTTAAGGATTGCAGACCGTTCTGGTGGATTATCTTCTAAATCATGTTGAAAGGCATCTAAGTGATTTTTACTTCCCTGGGCAAGAATTTCTACGTAGGGTCCTTTGTTGCAGACACTGCCCAGAATATGGTGCTTATCGGCTATGCGGCTCACAAAGGGCCTGAACCCTACGCCTTGCACAATGCCGTATACCTTTATATTAAGGGTTGTATTTTCCATAGATTCATACTCTTTCTTCCTAACCGGAACTGCCTGTAGGCATTTGCGGTTCTTTGTATTTTCGGCGGGCAGGCAGTCTATATTTTGCCGGAAACTGCGAAGTGCGGCAAATCGATGAAGTTTCCGGGAAAGGTTGGAATGGCTCTTTGGAAAAGGTGATCTGCAAGAATGCAATCATACCCTTCGTTTTCTACCAGCTCCTGCAATTGGTATTCTTCTGTGAGAGCGATATCCTGTGGTTCTTTTAGTTCGTTTTTCAGCATGAACCAGGAGGCTGTTGTAATATTGGCAGCAGAAATCTTCCTTCGGAGTTGGTTTCGCAGTGTATTTGCCATTACCTGCTGGTGGATGATGAGTATTTTCTTCCAATGTGGATTCAGACTCGTACGTGCTGCCGCCAGAGATGCCTGCAGATCTTCCTGAACCAGGGGATAATATACCTCAAAAGGAGTGCCAAAGCGTTGCTTAAGATAATGTGCGGCTTTCAGTCCTGCCGGAGCAATCACCAGATTTTTGTCTGCCATACCAGCATTGCGGATGGCGTCAAGACTGCCATCTGCACCGTAGCAGCACACCTGTGTCCATCCTTGTTCTTTCAACAGCTTTTGCAGACGGGCAGGAGCATCTAAGGAACTCGTGTCTAATGGCGTAGCACCGATAACCCCAAGAATGTGTTCCTTATTTCCAGGATGTAATGAGTCCTGTGCCAGTGAAGTAAAAAGTTCCAGATAAGCCTTTTCCTCGCCCGTATCGTAAAGCGCAGTTCCATTGGTGTCTACGGTTAATACAGGAATCTGCAGCCGATGTTCTGCCATTCGCTTTATAGCCTTATAGTCCGTACCAATGACGGCGGGGACAGGTGTGCCCAGAATTACGGCGAATTTAGCCTCAATCTGGCTCTTGGCATTGCAGAGTTTGGTGATGAGCTTGTCATCACGACCGAGAATAGCATCCATATCTCGCAGGCCCGCGCTGAAAATAGCAGTTTTATTCGTGAACCAGCGCGGTTCATCGAAGCCGCAGATATTCCCGGCACAGCCACCGGCATCACAAATGACAACAATACCACCTAAGCCGTAAAATACGGCAGATGCACCGGACTGATCGGGGGCAAAAGGGGAGAGATATAAACGCAGGCCATTTATCTTTTCGCGTGTAGCTGTTTTCTTAAGGTACAGGCAGGGATTGGCTGCTGCTTGTCTGGTGAAAGCTGTGGGCCTGCCATAGGACACCTGATTTTTTTTATTGATTTTTTTTGCAGCAGCTTGCCTCAATTCAGTGAACAGCTGTTTGAGACCCTGATAGCCGAAAGGCTGGGACTCTTGATTCCATGGAACATTGGCGCAGGCAGGATGGTAATATTCTGCGTCAGTACCAATCGTCAAGGTGATGTTGGCAGCATTTCGCTCGTAGTGCAGCATAGACGGTGACATATTTGTATAGATTTTTGTTTCCGGGCTGAGCTGTGCCAGTTTCTTGATATAGAAAAAATCTTCTTCGCCTGGTTCACTGTAAATTTCGGCTACTGTTAAACCATACCGGGTGAGAGCAAGGGCCAATTCAAAAGAATTGGCGTTTAATACGCTGCCGACGGCAATGACTATATTGTTATGGAGCTTAACAAAAGCTTCAATTGCCGCGCGTGCTTCTTCATAATAGAGCGTATCATCTATTTTTGTATCCAATGTCTGGGCCAATATTTGGTATTGCTTGTGGATTTTGTCAATCTGATACATACGTGTGAGCTCAATAGCGGAGATATGCAGTTTTTTCTCCATTTCATCTGCCGCGAGGCGTACTTCTGGATTCAAAATAAGGTTGAAATTTGCCTGGCTCATCCTCATATATGCAGAAAAATCCCGGCAGCGGGAAATTTCGTTGATTTGCCGGATGCCAATATGCCGTAGCAAAGCATACAATTCACAAGCATCGTTCAGAGGAGCAAAATATCCTAAGATGTTTACCATATCGGCGTGCTTAGACTGAGGTTCTAACAGGGAATAAATGGATTGGCGTACAGCTGACATCGGCGGGTTGCGGCCTTCACGCGTCAGGGCATACATGTAGCAAGGCAGAACAGGCAGGCCCGCCAGCGCAGATGCCTTACGGCAAACCCGGGCCATGTCCGTACCCAGCAAAGCGTCTACACAGGTGATGCAGATCATGACTGCGGATGGCTTTCGGGACAAGGCCTGACATATCTCATTTACAGCCTGGGGGATGGTGTTCAGGTGTTTGCCGGTCACAATGTCGTTGTCATTCATAAGCAAGTAAAAAAACTTATCACTGTATCCACCCAATTGGCTGAGGACGGTTGTATTGCGTCCGCAGCAGCCAGGGGCAACCAGCAGCATGACAGAACCGGGGATAGAAAGGCCGGCCCTTTTGACACCGAATCCTTGTGCTCCGGGAGAATTGAAAGCCAGTGTAGCGGGAGAACTATAAATCAGATGTGTGCTGGCGACAAGCTCAGGCGGAATGTGCGTACGTCCGGCATCGGCCAGAACTTGCGCGGTTATAGAATAGGGTGTTTTCTTCATAGTCTGCCTCGCTGCTGCTCATCGGCCAGAAG
This sequence comes from Megamonas sp. UBA1796, assembly GCA_002319795.1. Classification (GTDB taxonomy): domain Bacteria; phylum Bacillota; class Negativicutes; order Selenomonadales; family Selenomonadaceae; genus UBA1796. Next base: position 55,204 of record DCFU01000008.1, on the reverse strand, counting down.
CATACGGGTCAAATCCAGAAATTTATGGCTGATGGGCAGGTCGGTGTTACCCTCGATAACTGTTTTTCCTTCGTCCTCGAAGTGATTAATATCCCTGCTGCGTGGAATATCGCCAATAATTTCTAAGCCGTTTTTGACAGCGAAATCCTGTACCTTTTCTGTTTCGTGGTCTATATTTCGCCGATTCAGGATGATTCCCCGTACCTTGGCATAGCCACGATCAGCGAAGTTGTTGACCGCACGATTGATATTATTTGCCGCATAGAGAGACATTTTTTCACCTGAGGTTACGATCAGAACCTTGCTGGCATATCCCTCCCGGATGGGAGCAGCAAAACCGCCGCAGACGACATCTCCCAGTACATCATAAAGAACTACCTCTGGCTCGAAGGTTTTAAACAGAGCCAACTCCTCTAATAAATTAAAAGTGGCAATAATGCCGCGGCCAGCACAGCCAAGGCCGGGCGTAGGACCACCCGTTTCAATGCATAGAACACCACCATATCCGATTTTGGAAACCTCGGCAATGGATGCAGGATATCGTTCATACTCACGCATATAATTCATGACAGGAAGTAAAGGCTGTCCGCCTAACAGGTTGATCGTAGAGTCTGCCTTGGGGTCACAGCCGATTTGTATAACTTTTTTTCCTAAAAAAGAAAAAGCAGCTGACAAATTACTCGTAATAGTAGATTTGCCAATGCCGCCTTTTCCGTAAACTGCAATTTTTAACAAGGTATGAGCCTCCCATCTTTCAGTTCGGAAAAGTCCTGGCCGTCAGAAGTAACTTATGAATGTATTGTACTACTTTTTTTCCTTAGTGTCTAAACTTTTGCTAGCGTGCTGCACAATTCAGGTGATTTATTATATAGCAGAGTTCATAGATTTAGGAACAAATTCTACGGAAAATAAAATACTTGACATATATAAATAGTATGATATTATGTTTAACAAGAAACAAATAAAACATATAGAAATAATATGCTTACGAGTGATGTACCTATGAAATTATTTTGGAGGGGATTTATATGGCACAAACAAAGAGAGAACTTTTACAAGCTGCACTTGATGGAAGGGCGGTCGATCGTGTACCCGTTGGTTTTTGGTTTCATTTTTTAGCACATCCGGAGCAGTCTGACTCGCTTACGGATAAGGAGAACCTAAGAAAGAATATTGACGGACATCGCAGCTTTTATGAAGGCTTTCTGCCTGATTTCGTGAAGCTCATGAGTGATGGTTATTTCCTTTATCCACATCCGGAACTTAAAAAAGTGCGGCGGGCCGCCGATTTTTCCAGTTTGCAGCCGCTTGGAGACAAACATCCTTGGATTGAAGCACAAGTAGCACTTGTTAAACAATTACAACAGATTTTTGGTAAGGAAGTCTTTACTTTTTATAATATTTTTGCGCCGGCACGCGTGTTGGAATGGTCATTGCCAGACTATACAAAGACTTTGCTTGGCGATTTTATTGCAGAAGATAAGGCTGCGGTTAAAAAAGGATTGGATGTTATAGCGGATGATATTGCATCGCTGGCTGAAAAGGTAATTGCGGATGGAGGTGCGGACGGTATTTACTTCAGTGTACAAAATATTGAAGACAAAAGAGTGACACAGGAAATTTATGAACAGGTTATTGCTCCAGGCGAACAGAAAATTTTGCGGGCTGCAAATGCTGTCAGTAAAAATAATATTTTACATATTTGTGGTTATGAGGGACATCACAATGACTTGAGCTGGTACACAGATTATGATGCAAAAGCTTATAATTGGGCAGTCAAGGTAGAAAATATCCCGCTCGAACAGGGGAAAAAGCTTTTTAAAGGAAGGACCGTCCTGGGCGGTTTTAGCAATACGGAAAATGATATTCTTTATAAGGGTGATAAGGAAACTATTCAGGCAGAGACTCGCCGTTTATTGAAAAATGCCGGTTCTTCCGGGATTATCCTGGGAGCTGATTGCACGGTTCCGAGTAATATTGCTTTAGAGCATTTGAACTGGGTACGCGAAGCTGCACATAGTTGATGCAGCAGAACAGAATGTATGAAGGAGATGGAAATCATGGATTTAGGAAAAATAAGGCGTATGGCCGGAGTTTTTTTGACAGCTGCACTGGCGTTGAGTATTGTTGGCTGCGGGGGAAACAAAAATGCGGATTCGAATGGTTCGTCTGATGGAGGCACGAAGACAGTCCGTGTAGCACATACGCAGACGTATGTGCCATATGATTATGTGAACGAAAAGGGTGAGTCTGATGGCTTTGAAGTAGCTGTCATGAAGGAGGTTGCCAAGCTTCTTCCACAGTATAAGTTTGAATTTGTGCCAACCTCAGACGATGATCTGCTGATTGGAGTCGAATCCGGGAAATATGACGTAGGTACTAAAGGAGCGTGGGTCACCGAGCAGCGCAAAGAGAAATTCGTTTTCCCAAAGCAACCAATTTCAGCTAGTATCATCGGATTGACATTCCGTAAGGACAATCAGGAAAAAATCAAGGATATGGAATCCTTTGCGAAATTCAGTGGGAAGCTCGTTCCAATTGCACCGCAGAATGCCCAGTACGCAGTTATTGAAAATTTCAATAAAGAACACGCAGATACACCGGTCAAGCTTGTATCCTCAGAAGAATTCAATATAGCGGATGCTTATACATGGGTGCTTGAGGGCCGTTACGATGCATTTCTTGATATTGAGCTCAGCTATAAAAATAATGTAGAAAAAGAAGACGGTGCGTACCATAAATTTGCCGACCAGCTTGCTTATGTAAGATACAAGGCAATTCCAACTTACCCGCTATTCAATAAAAAAGATAAACAGTTGGCGGATGAATATGATAAGGCATTGCAGCAATTAAAGGATAATGGTAAGTTGAAGGAATTGGAACAGAAATATTTTGGCGAGGATATTTTCCAATACGTGAAAGACTGATATGTGAAAGACTGCGTTTGAAAGGGGGAGAATACGATGCGTCCATTTTCACCGGATTTTATGTTTGGGGTTGTCCCGATGCTGCTGCCGTTTCTTGGAGTGACGCTGGCTGTCGTTGTGGGGACGGTGCTTGCCGGTTCGCTGTTCGGCGGACTGCTGGCTTGGATCCGGATGGGGCGGAATACGATTCTCCGCTATGTGGCCGAGGCATATATTTATATGATTCGCTGTACGCCATCCATCGTTATGCTGTTTGTCGTATTCTATGGCTTGCCGAAATTCTGTCTGGAGGTATTTGATACAAATATAAATGATTATGACAAAATCGTTTTTGTATGGATAACTTTTATTCTGTTGTTTTCGGCGCCGATTTCCGAGGTTATGCGCTCAGCCTATGAATCTATCGATCATGGACAGTATGAGGCCGCTGTGAGTATAGGACTTTCTCCATGGCAGGCATTTTTTCATATAGTGCTGCCCCAGGCAACCGTTACAGCATTGCCGAATTTTGGGAATTCGGTAATCAATCTTATGAAGGAAGGGTCATTGGCCTATACGATTGGGCTTGTAGATATTATAGGCAAGGGACAGTTGATTATTGCACATCATTATGGTGCATATGCATTAGAGACCTATTTGGCATTGGCAGCCATTTATCTGCTGCTTACTTTAGGTGTAGAAAAATCTTTCCTTTATTTGGAACATACTTTTTCAGCATCTGAGAAAATAAGCTGAGGAGGGGGAGCAAATTATGGATTTAGACTATAAATTTTTAGTACAGACCTTTTATTTGGTTCTTGGTGCGATACCGACAACATTGAAGCTTACCTTTGTTTCCCTTTTGGCTGCAACACCTTTTGCATTTGCAATCGCCATGGTTCGGCGGCAGAGCGGCAGAAGAATTTTGAGTCAGATTGTAAAGGCTTATGTGACGTTTATGCGGGGAACACCTATTGTCCTGCAAATTCTCATGATTTATAGTGTGTTGCCGAGTGTGCTGAATGCGGTAGCTCTGGCTTGGAATCTTCCAATTAATGTTTTTGACTGGGATCCTGTCCTTTACGCGTACATTGTTTTTACCTTGAATACAATAGCGCTTCTATCTGAAGTCTTTCGTTCGGCTCTTGGTAGTGTTGTTCAGGGACAGATGGAGGCAGCCCTTTGTGCTGGTCTGACGCGGGTGCAGGCATATATACATATTATTTTGCCGCAGGCGCTGGTTTCGGCCATGCCGAATCTTTGCAATCTCACGATAAATTTGCTCAAAGGGACATCACTTGCATTTCTCATGACGGTGAAGGACATGACAGCGGTTGCAAAGGTTGCAGCATCCTATGGGTATAATTATATTGAAGCCTATATGGACGTTTTAGTGGGTTATGTAATCGTATGCTCGATTGTGCAGGTGTTGTTCCATTTTGCGGAAAGGCATGTCGGCAGATATCGTCTGGTACGGCAGAAATAGGTGAGTTTATGTTGAAAATTAGAAATGTACATAAAAGATATCATGAAAATGAGATATTAAAGGGTGTAGATGTTACAGTGGATAAGGGCGATGTTGTGACAATCCTTGGTCCTAGCGGCTCCGGTAAAACCACACTTTTGCGGTGCATGAATTTTTTAGAGCGGGCTGATGAAGGAAGCATGGATTTTGATGAATATCATGTAAAGCTGCATGATGCATCCTCACATGATGTAGGAAAGATCCGTAAAAAAACAGCTTTCGTTTTTCAGAACTATAATTTGTTCCAAAATAAAACAGCTTTAGAAAATGTGATGGTTGGGCTTGTCATAGGGCGGGGTATGGATAAGTCCAAGGCCCAGGAAATCGGGATGAAGGCTTTGGACAAAGTCGGGCTGGCGGATCGTTATAGATATTATCCGGCACAATTGTCCGGAGGGCAACAACAGCGAGTAGGAATTGCGCGCGCCATTGCTGTGGAACCGGATGTTATTTTGTTTGATGAGCCGACATCTGCGCTTGACCCTGAACTTGTGGGAGAAGTGCTGAACGTGATTAAGCAGCTCGCCAAGGAAGGAAAAACGATGGTCATTGTCACGCATGAGATGAAGTTTGCGGCTGATGTTGCAACCCATGTCATATTTATGGCGGATGGAAAAATTGTCGAGGAGGGTGATCCGAAAACAATTTTTTTGTGCCCTAAGGAAGAACGTACGAAGACCTTTCTGCGTCGCATTTTGCCAGGGGTCGAATATAATATTTAAAAAGAGATGGAATACTTATGAGCTTAGAAGGAAAAATTGCTGTTATAACGGGTGGGAATCGTGGGATTGGACGAGCTGTAGCCTTGCGTTTGGCAAATGAAAAGGCCCATATCATTATTACAGGACGCAGTGCAGATGATAATGCTGTTGTGGAGAAAGAAATCAATGCAAAACATCCTGGAGCGGTGCAATCCTTTGTAATTGACGCAGCAGATGCCGCAGCGGTTGCTGCTTTTGGGAAAACAATAAAAAAAGAGTTTGCGAAAATAGACATCCTGGTAAATAATGCGGGAATCTGCCATTTGTCGCAAAACTTCGCAGATTTGCCTGAAGAGCTTTGGCAGGAAACGTTTGCAGTGAATTTGTACGGTGTTGTGCGGTTTACGCGTGTATGTATTCCTTTTTTTAAAGCTCAGCGAAGCGGCAAGATTGTTCAAATTGCATCTTTGGCGGGTGAGATTGGCGGGATTGCGACAGCGGCAGACTATGTAGCCAGTAAAGCAGCTATATTGGGACTTACCAAGTCATTGGCACGTGAGCTTGGTTCGTATAATATCAATGTCAATGCAGTTGCGCCGGGCTTTGTGCGTACGCAAATGACGCAAAAGATGAAGATAGTGCTTGAGAACATACCCTTGAGGCGTATCGCGGAGCCAGAGGATATAGCAAATGCAGTGGCCTTTCTAGTGTCTGAGGAGGCCCGCTGCATTACGGGGACAACGCTTGATGTCAACGGCGGGTTATATATGAAATAAGGAAGAGACGTTTTTGCAGAAAATAAAACATCCCTATTGTTAAAGACAATTTAATAATAGGGATGCTTTATTTCATAAGTCTGGCGGAATGTCAGGCAATAGCTTTGGCTTGGATGAACGCGCCCATAAATTCACGAGGTTGTTATGCCATGAACCTATAAAGCATTGGCTGTATGGGCAAAATAAAAAAGAAAGGGATGTGTGCAAAATATGGATACGGAGACTTGTTGTAAGGTAGAGGCGCTTATGCAGCTTCTATCCAGGCTGAAAAGTGTTGTTGTTGGTTTCTCTGCTGGAGCTGACAGTACCTTTTTGATGGCTGCCGCCAGCCGATGTTTAAAAGAGAAGATGGCAGCTGTAACAACTTATTCGGCGACATTTCCCAGCTCAGAAAAAGAAGAAGCAGTAAAAATCACCAGACACTTGGGGATTCATCATGTATTATTACCGGTCGATGAGCTGGAATGCGCGGATTTTGCGGCAAATAGCAGACAACGTTGCTATTTTTGCAAAAAGAAAAGATTTGGGGCATTGGTAGAATGGGCGCAGAAACATGGCTATGCATGGGTACTCGATGGTGCGAATGCGGATGACTGTATGGATTATCGGCCGGGTATGAAGGCTGTGTCTGAGATGGAAAATGTGCGGAGTCCTCTTTTAGAAGTTGGACTGACGAAAGCTGAGATACGGGCAGTTTCTCGGGAATGGAGCTTACCTACGTGGAATAAACCCAGTGCTGCATGCCTGTCATCCCGTGTGGCATATGGTTTGACAATTACGAAAGAACGCTTGGGACAAATAGAACAAGCAGAAAAGGTGGTAAAACAATATTGCAGTGGGCAGGTCCGAGTCCGTCATCATGATAATTTAGCCCGTATCGAGGTTTCAAAGAAGGATATCCAGACATTAGCGGCACCAGAGAATGCGCAGACAATCGATCGTGCATTGCGGGAATTGGGTTTCAAATTTGTGACGCTTGATTTAGCTGGCTATCGTACCGGCAGCATGAATGAGCTCCTGGGGAAGCTGGATACATAGCAAAAAGATTGGAAGGGAAACAGCTATTTTATTTGGCTGTAGTTCACGACTACGCATATTGTCGTTCGCAAACTTTCGGGCAAGGGCTTTCGCATAATTGTCGTCGCAGTTTTTGAAATAAAGGTTAAGTTGGGAAGAGACTGGGTTGTTGTACGCCTCAAATTTCGCTCAAAGTGGTTGTACAATTGTGAAATTAGAAAAGGAGTTGTATAATTAAAAATAGTTTTAAAATGTCGTATAAATAAACAGAAATCTAAATACTTATTTGAATCAAAAAAATTATAACAAACGAGGCACTGCTGCAGCCTTGTTTTTCATTACTATTTATGCCGCAAACAACAGTGGCGGAATGTGAGGCTTAAATGAAAGTTTTGCTTTTCTTGGCTAAAGGTTTTGAAACCATGGAGTTCAGCGCTTTTGTAGATATACTTGGGTGGGCAAGAAATGATTACCATTATGATATTGATGTAATAACATGCGGATTTTCAAAAACAGTTATGAGCACCTTTGGTGTTCCTGTCATAGTGGATAAACTGATTGATGCAATTTATGTTGATGATTACGATGCCTTAGCAATTCCCGGAGGTTTTGAAGAATTCGGATTTTACGAAGAAGCTTATGACGAAAAATTGCTGGACTTAATTCGGAAATTCAATGAAAAGCGGAAAATAATTGCCACAATATGTGTTGCAGCATTGGCACTTGGAAGAAGTGGTATTTTGAAAGGTAGAAATGCAACAACGTATCATTTACATGGAGGTCATCGGCAAAAGCAACTGGCTCAATTCGGCGTAAATGTAGTGAACAACCCCATTGTAGTTGATGAAAATGTAATTACTTCATATTGTCCTGAAACAGCCGCGGGGGTGGTTTTCAGATTACTGGAGCGACTTACCTCTACTGAGCAAATGCAGATTGTAAAAGAAGCAATGGGTTTCTGCTAAATTCCGGTTTATAGCGGCAAGACAGTCCTGCTTTTGATGCGTTGGCCAAATAGCTTTTTGTGAGTCGCAATACCTGCCATTTTATTGGCAGGGCAAGAAGCTGGAGACTGGATGAAAGCTGACATTATACAGGAAAAACATTTTTACCGAGAAAATGTTGACATATATGCGGGACCTTTTTTGCTCTTGACAAAGGTATAAAAATAGATTTATACTAAGAATATCGGAAAGAGTATTCGGTTTTACGAAGACATTTTTTTATTAAAAATGTAATATAGTAATGTAAAGTATAATATAATAGTTCGGTGTTTTTTTAGGAGGAGCCTGTCAAACGGGTTCCTCCTATTTATTTTTCCCTGTATAAATGCTTTTTCACATAAGCTGTGATGTTTTGTGTAAGCGGGGGTGAAGTTTAGCGTTGAATTTTGAGAGGAAGATCTTTAATTTAAAGTATAATTTTCTTTTACTGACCTTTTTGGTGATTGCTGTGTCATTGGCTGTAACGGACTTTTTGATTAGTACGAAGGTTACCGCAATAGCTCACGATAATTTGCAGACAAAGGTAATAGAAATAGCTGATATTACAGCCAATACGCCAGTTGTAATCGATGCGCTTGCGGGAGGCAGGAAAGACGATCAAAAAGCATTGCAGGAGTTCACTGAGAAAATTTCTGCTATTAGTGGTGTGCGGTTTATTACGGTGATGGATATGCAGAAAATTCGAAAAACACATCCGGATAGTACCAAGTTAGGTTTATATTATCAAAATCATGATGGCGATGTGGCCTTTGAGGGCGAGGTCAGGACATCAATTGATAATGGTTCTCTTGGACGGTCGCTGCGGGCTTTTGTGCCGGTTTATGCATCGGATGGTAGACAGGTTGGTGTAGTTCTTGTCGGTGTGATGCTTGACGAGGTGGATGCGGCTGTTGCGAAAGCCAGGCAAAATCTTCTTTTTGGAAGTTTTTGCGGATTGCTGGTAGGTATTTTAGGGGCACTTTTTTTAGCAAATCATATAAAAAAATTCACCTTTGGATTGGAACCTTTTGCAATGGCTAAAATATTAGAAGAGCGCAATGCTATTTTGGCATCTATTCGTGAAGGTGCCATTGCGATTGATGAACATGAAAATATTACGATGGTGAATAAGGCGGCACACCAATTGTTTGAGGAAACAAAAATTTGCCCGAATTTAATAGGGAGAAAAGTGGAAGACGTTGTACCGAATAGCAGAATGAAAAATGTATTACAGACAGGTATGGCGGAACTTGACCAGGAACAGAATTTGCATGGCCGGACGATTCTGACGAATCGGACGCCGATTATTGTCAATAATCAAATTGTGGGAGTTGTTGCTACTTTTCGTGATAAAAGTGAAATGTGTAAGTTAGCAGAAAAATTAGTAGACCTTAAAATTTATGCTGAAGCGCTTCGGGCACAAACACATGAATTTATGAATAAACTGCATGTTATCGTTGGTTTGACCTATCTGGAAAATTATACGCAGCTGAAAGAATATATTTCACAAATTGCGCATAAATATCAGACTGAGGTCGGAGCAGTAGCCAAAATAATACGAGATCCTGTACTGGCAGGGTTTTTACTTGGGAAATTGAGCTTGGCAAGGGAATCCGGCGTTAAGATGCAATTGAGTGAGGAATGTATTGTCCCGGATTTACATGATGCAGAGATTGTGCATGATATTATCACAATTGTTGGGAACTTGGTCAACAATGCATTGGATGCATTAAAAAAAGTAAAAAAGAAAGAAATTTATCTGAAAATCGTAACAGAAAATGATGTTTTAAAAATAGAGATCCGCGATACAGGCGAAGGCATAGAACAGGAAAAAAGGCAAGAAATCTATCAAAGTACATATTCAACCAAGGGCCGGAATCGAGGATTCGGTCTGTATATAACAAAGTGTAGTGTAGAACGATGGGGTGGCACGATAAAGGTTATTTCAGAAAAGGGTACAGGAACTACATTTTATGTGAATTTGCCATATAAATGTGAGGAGAGATTTTTTGATTAACGTAATGATTGTAGAGGATGACCCGATGGTTGCACAGTTGAACAAACAATATATTGAATTAGTCGAAGGCTTTGCTGTACAGGCTGCCGTACATAAGGCTGATGAGGCGTTGGCATTCGTGGATACTTGTGAAGTCGATTTAGTTCTTTTGGATTTATTTATGCCTGATATGAATGGCATTGAACTATTAATGAAGCTTCGCGAGATAGGAAAAGGTATTGATGTGATTGTTGTCAGTGCAGCTTGCGATAATGCTACAATTATGAAGGTATTGCGCTTTGGGGCGATTGACTATATCATTAAACCTTTTGAGTTTTCGCGTTTGAAAGATGCATTGATGAATTATAAGGGATTAATAAGCGTCATGCAGGAACAAAATATAATGAATCAGGAAGACCTTGATAATTATATTTTGTATAAAGAGCATGTAGTTAATTTGCAGCTGCAGCTGCCTAAGGGGATTGATCAGAACACATTGAGACGCAGCTGGGAAAAAATTCAAAAGCAGAAACAGAAATCATTTTCGACAGAAGAACTTGCTTCGAAGGTTGGAATCTCACGTGTTTCTATGCGGAAATATCTGGAATTTATGAGGGAATTGGGGGCGTTGGACTTAAAACTTATTTATGGTGCTGTGGGACGGCCAGGATATCAGTATCATTGTACCGGAGGTGCTAAGCAAATTATTGCCCGGTATGTTTAAAATTATAAATATACAGAAAAAATAAGAGAAGATGGAAAATAACCAAAAGAGGGATGTATTAAAATCCTAATTTGGTTATTTTTTTGTAACTTTAATTACATAATAGTATAAAAAATTACAAAATATAGACATTATTTTGAAAAAACGGTATTTTAAAGAAGATAAGAGTATGAATGCTTTATAGAGGCAGGTGAATATGTGTCAGAAAAAAATTCGTAAAAATGTGTATATTCATATTATGGGGGGTGCAGCATTTGCATACAACAGTGAAAAAAATCGAAGATATGCGGGACAAGTCAGCTAAGATAATTGCTGGTGGCGGGGAAAAACGGATGCAAAGACAGCATGACGCAGGCAAACTTACAGCACGTGAGCGTATAGAAATGCTATTGGATCCGGGATCTTTTGTGGAATTAGATCGTTTTGTTACACATCGTTGTACTAATTTTGGTATGGGAGAAAAAGAAATACCAGGAGAAGGTGTTGTAACAGGATACGGTACCGTGGAGGAACGGTTGGTTTATGTATTTGCGCAGGACTTTACTGTCATGGGTGGTTCACTGGGAGAAATGCATGCGGCGAAAATCTGTAAAGTACTTGATATGGCGATGAAGATGGGTTCTCCGGTCATAGGAATAAATGATTCCGGTGGAGCAAGAATACAGGAAGCAGTGGATGCCTTATCCGGATATGGGAAGATTTTCTATAGAAATACGCTGGCTTCCGGTGTGATACCGCAGATTTCAGCGATTATGGGACCCTGTGCCGGTGGGGCCGTGTATTCTCCAGCTTTGACAGATTTTGTGTATATGATTGAGAACACCAGCCAGATGTTTATTACAGGACCGCAGGTGATTAAAGCGGTTACTGGAGAGGAGGTTACTGCTGAGGAATTGGGCGGGGCGATGACGCACAACACAATTTCAGGCGTAGCACATTTTGTGGCACAGGATGATGAGGATTGTTTGAAGCAGATTCGGCGGCTGCTTAGTTTCCTGCCAAGTAATAATTTAGAAAGTCCGCCGGTAGTTGATACTGGAGATGATCCGTTGCGAACGGATGAAGAACTGAATACCATTGTCCCGGATAATTCAAATCAGGCATATGATATGAAGGAACTGCTGGGAAGAATTGTAGATAATGGAGATTTTTATGAGGTACAGCCGTATTATGCGGCTAATATCATCATTGGTTTTGCCCGATTGGACGGTCAGACAATAGGAATTATAGCGAATCAACCGAAAGTTATGGCGGGGTCACTGGATATGAATGCTTCTGATAAGGCAGCTCGCTTTATACGTTTTTGTGACGCATTCCATATTTCAATTTGTAATTTCGTGGATGTTCCAGGTTTTTTACCAGGGACAACGCAGGAATTCGGCGGCATTATTCGCCATGGGGCTAAGTTGTTATATGCGTATTCCGAGGCGGCAGTACCCAAGGTGACGGTAGTTGTCCGAAAGGCATACGGTGGTTCTTATCTGGCAATGTGTTCGCGTGATTTAGGAGCCGATCAGGTCATTGCCTGGCCTACGGCTGAAATTGCCGTTATGGGACCTGCTGGTGCAGCCAATATCATTTTTAAAAAAGATCCGGATATAAAAACGAAAACAGAGGAATATGTACGAAATTTTGCTACTCCCTACCAAGCGGCTAAACGTGGATTTGTGGACAGGATTATAGAACCAAAGGACACCCGGCCCGCTTTAATCAATGCCTTTAATATGCTGGTGATGAAAAGAGAAGGACGTCCGCCGAAACGGCATGGAAATATGCCCGTATAAAAAGACAAAAATGAGGTGAAAATATGAATCAGCCAGTGACAACGAATCCAATGATTATTATGATGATTAACATGACAGTCGTCTTTGCTGTGTTATGGGGACTCAGCCTGATTGTACGTTTTATTTATGTGGTCGATCCGACGAGAAAGCATAAATTCGCAGAAGATGCGTCTGTGCAAAAAAAAACTACCGATGCAATTGAAACTGAAACACCGATAACGGAAATGGCTGCAACAGTTAGCGATACAGAGGAAGAAACACTTGTTTTGATTGCTGCGGCTTTAGCAGCTTATGGCTATGGAAACGCACACATTGTTTCTATCCGGCCCGTACGGAACCCAGGCTGGACGCAGGCGGCAAGAATGGAATCTGTGCAAAATAATTTCCACATGTTTTAAGTATAAGTTATTTGAAAAACGTGTTTAACTTTGAGGAGGAAATCGTTATGGAGAAGTTTAGAATTACTTTAAATGGTATAGCACATGAAGTTGAAGTGGAAAGAATACAAGATGGAGGGGCAAACTCCAGGGCAGTTGCAGCGCCGGTTAAAGCAGCAGCACCAGCAACCATGCCTTCGGGTCATGAGACTCCGGTTCATAAGGCTGTACATGCACCTGTTGGTGCCAAAACAATACAAGCACCGATGCCAGGGAAGATTCTCTCGGTTAACGTAGTCGCTGGGCAGGCCGTTAAACGCGGTGAAGTTTTAGCTGTACTGGAAGCAATGAAAATGGCTAATGAAATCATGGCGCCACAGGATGGAACTGTAAAAGAAGTGAATGCTTCTGTTGGGCAGGCCGTTGGTACGGGTGATGTATTGCTTATATTAAGCTGAAAATCGGGGAGGGAAGACGGGTATGGAAATTTTGAATGCTTTTTCAGTAGCCCTGCAGGCTGTATGGGCTGATAGTGGCTTTACCGGCTTTACCGGTGGCAATGCGATTATGATACTAGTCGGTCTTGTATTATTATATCTGGCATTCGCGAAAGGCTTCGAGCCTTTGCTTTTGTCACCCATTGCCTTCGGCTGCATTTTGGCGAATTTTCCTAAAACAGGATTTTTCGAAGATCCTGGTGTAATGATGGCAATTTCTTATGGAATCAATAATGAAATATTCCCACCATTAATTTTTCTGGGCGTAGGTGCAATGACTGATTTTGGGCCGCTTATTGCGAATCCATCCACGCTGCTGCTGGGAGCAGCCGCTCAGATTGGCGTGTTTGTTTCTTTGGCTGGTGCTATGCTTTTGGGATTTAATGTGCAGGAAGCTGCATCCATTGGTATTATCGGGGGAGCTGATGGGCCGACGGCAATTTATCTTACCATTAAATTAGCACCACATCTTTTGGGGGCAATTGCCGTAGCCGCATATTCCTATATGTCCTTGGTGCCTTTGATTCAGCCTCCGGTCATGAAACTTTTGACTACTCAAAAGGAACGGGAAATCGTAATGGACCAGCTTCGTCCTGTTTCTAAATTTGAAAAGCTTGCTTTTCCAATTGTGACAACGATTATTATAAGTTTGCTGTTGCCGCCGATTGCTTCTCTTATGGGCATGCTCATGCTTGGCAACTTGTTCAGGGAATCTGGTGTAACGGATCGTTTGTCTGACACAGCGCAGAATTCTTTAATTAATATCGTAACAATTTTTTTGGCGACAGGTACCGGACTCACCATGTCAGCAGAAAATTTTTTAAACCTGAGAACTTTGGAAATTATTGTTTTAGGGTTGATTGCTTTTATTGGCGGAACAGCTGGAGGTGTATTGCTGGGTAAGGTACAGTGCTATTTGTCCGGAGGAAAAGTCAATCCGTTAATTGGTTCGGCCGGTGTGTCTGCGGTTCCTATGGCGGCTCGTGTAAGCCAGATTGTAGGCCAGAAAGCGAATCCGGGAAACTTTCTGCTCATGCACGCAATGGGACCGAATGTAGCTGGTGTTATTGGTACGGCGGTTGCAGCCGGAACTATGCTGGCTATGCTCAAATAGGATTTTACAATCATTAGCAGGATGAAAATATTACGAACCAAAGGGGGTATATACTATGTCATCTGCTGTAATTACGCTTATTGTCCTGGCTGTTGTAGCGCTGCTCTTTGTGACAGAAATTGTTCCGTTGGCTATTACAGCTATGGGAGGTGCCATTACTTTAGGAATTATCGGAATCATTCCGATGAAAGAGGTTTTTTCAGGCCTTTCCAATTCTACTGTTGTTTTGTTTGCTGGGATGTTTGTAATCGGAGCATCTATGTTCCATACGGGGCTGGCACAAAAATTAGGTGAGACTGTTGTGCGGGTTGTTGGAAAAAGTGAAAATGGCTTGATGGCAGGGACGATGATTATTGCAGCAGCTATTTCATCTGTTTCATCGAATACAGGAACAACGGCTGCTTTAATGCCAGTTATTATAAGTATTTGTGCAGCTGCCAAGATTCCGGCTTCAAGACAATTGATGCCTTTGGCTTTTGGCGCTGGTTTGGGTGGTATTATTACTCTGGTAGGAACACCACCAAATATTATTGCGGCAGGCTCATTAAAGGCTGCAGGATTTGAACCGTTTGGATTTTTTGAGTTTGCCTGGATTGGCATACCTCTTACGATTGCAGGCATTGCCTATATGGTTTTTATCGGCAAATATCTGCTGCCGAAAGAAACTTTATCACTAAATATAGAAATTGATGAAGACGCGGCGAAGGAAGCCAAGGCAGGAACGACCGATACTTCGAAAATGTGGATTACTGCGGCTACTTTGCTTGGTGTTGTTATTGCGATGGCATTGGATTTGCCACAATTCCCTTTGGAAGTGGCAGCTATTTGCGGAGCCATCTTTTTAGTGCTTACGAAATGCCTGAGTGAACGGCAGGCTTATACAGGCATTGACTGGGTAACAATCTTCTTGTTTGCTGGCATGATGCCAATTGCTGGTGCTATGGATAAAAGCGGTGCTGGTAAATTGATTGCGGATCAGGTTGTCGGAATTCTTGGTGGCAGTCCTACGCCAATCACGGTTACGGTTGCTTTGTTTGCATTGTCTTGCGGATTGACACAATTTATGTCTAATACAGCAGCAACCGCACTGCTTGCACCGATTGGCATTTCTATTGCACAAAGTCTGGGTGCCAGCCCGCATGCTGTGCTCATGGCAATTGCAGTCGCGGCTTCCTGTGCGTTTGCCACGCCAGTGGGGACGCCTCCGAATACCTTGGTATTAGGTCCGGGAAATTATAGGTTTATGGATTATGTAAAAGCCGGCAGCGGGTTAGTGGTAGTGTGCTTTATAGTTTCTATTATTATCATTCCTATCGTATGGCCGTTTTTCCCTAAATGATGCAAATAAGCGTGAACGTTTTTTATATTTTATCCGTAGCGGCGGTGAGATTATGAGACAATATATAGAGTACTCTGGCTATAAGAAAGAAAAATTGATGTGGATGTGGCTGGCAGTTTTTTGTCTGGTCCTATGGGTTGCTTTCCAAATCAAAGCAGCCCTTGCTGGACAACTGAATTTGACAGCGGCAGCGTATTTTCTTTTGTTTTCCGGTTTGATGATATGGCGGTATGGGATTTCCTATAGATATGTTTTAACAGAAGAGGAACTATTGATTTATAGTAAGATTTTAGGAATATCGTGGCGGTGCGTAATTCCCTTTGCTGCTATTGAAACTTATTCCAATCAGTATGTGAAACGGTTTTTTCGGCACTCTGGAATGAAAAAATATCAGTATCAATATTGTTCAGCTGATGGACAGCCAATTCGTATTATTGTTTTTTATAAAAATGGCAAGAAGAATGCGGTGCTTTTAAAAACAAGTGATATTTTTATAAAGAAATTGCAAATTCTTTTGCCAGATAAATATTTGGCGGCAGAAAGAAGTTAAATATTTTAGAAACGGAGAGAGGCCGGTATGCTGGAAAGCAAAATGACTATAAGAGTATTGCTATCTTTTTTTATAGCGCTGGGTATTATATATTTTACAGCTGCGATGTTGGGAAAAGAACGCAAAGCCGCGTGGTTCAAGAAAAGAGAGAACTCAAATATTTTCACTCGGCGAGGTTTTCTTGGCGAGGCCTGCAACTTTGGGGTCCCGCGAAAATGGCAGGGCGTTGTGGTAAGCTTCTGGCTGTTCTGTAGTATAGGCCTTGTAGGGTATCTGCTGATTTTTTCCCTGCAGTATATGCCGGAATAGAAAAGCCTGGCTCCAGATAAAGGCACTTATTGCGGATATCGAGGCAATTATGGTACAACTTAACCGCTGCTATAGGCGGACATAAAATATTAAAAAAGAGGGTATTGAGCAGGTGTTTTATAAAAATTCTGCTTGATATCCTTATTTTTTATAACCAGATGTTACCGATATGCTGCAATGATTTTGTCTTTTATATATACGATATACATTGTTATTAAATACTTGTTTTGTAAAAGCTATGTAAGAGCGTTCATGATAATTTAAAATATCTAACAAAGATAAATAAAATTCAATGAAATATAAATTATTTTTAAATTGGCGCATTGACATCGTTTTTTGTTTATGTTAATATGAGCTTGTTAAAAATCTATATTATGAATTTGATTCACAAATACGAATTACATAAGTGGTGATTTTCTATGGATAAGGTTAATAAGTCTGCTTCCAGAGCAATAGATATACTGGCGTTGCTATCAACAAGCAAGCAACCATTAACACAATTGAGTATTAGTGAAGCGCTGGGTATTCCTAAAAGCAGCACGTTTGAATTGATTTATACATTAATGCAAAAAGGTGTTGTAGAGTTCGATAATGAATTGCTTAAGACATTTAAACTCAGTATGAAAATGTTTGAGTTAGGCTGTACAGTGCTTCAGGGAGCTGATTTGTATAAAATATCAAAACCATATTTGGAAAAATTAAGTGATGATATTAAAGAAACTATTTTTCTGGGCAGTGAAAATGATGGCGATGTTGTTTATCTGGACCGGGTGGAGAAAGGGATTTCTTCTTTGACGACTGCGGCAGGGATTGGGATGAGAAGGCCTATTCACTGTACAGGCCTTGGTAAAGCGATTTTGGCAACATACAAGGATGCGCAGGTTTCAAAGATCTGGGATATGTGTAATCGGAGTGAAAGTTATACGGAAACGACTATTACAAATTTAGAAGACTTAAAGAGGGAATTAAAAGAGACGAGAAAACGTGGCTTTGCAATTGATAATCGGGAGAGAGAAGATGAGATATTTTGTGTAGCAGTGCCTATCTATGGAGCAAATGGGAGAGCGGTAGCTGCTATTAGTGTCGCCGCTATTTATTTAAAAATGGATCAGAGACGCATTATGGAATATAGCAATAAATTAATTCATGTCGGGCTTGAAATTTCTCATAAAATGGGATTCCAAAAAGATTTTTTATATGATGCAGCTTGGTAGAAAGCCAGGTTGTATCATATAAAAATATAGTGAGATAAAAAACTGTAGGATATGTATGGGAAATATAATATATTTACAAGATTTCGAATACTTATAGCGTTATATTTTATGACAAAAGCACTGAATCGAATTCGCATATGCGAATTTAGATAATATAATAATTTTATAGGAGGGCTATATATGAGTTTACCAAAAATCAAAGAAATCAGAGCGTATTTTATGGGAGGAGCCACTGCAAAGAAAGGCAGCGGCGGTGGAGACTATCATGATCAGGGAGGCAATCACTGGATTGATGATCATATTGCGACACCGATGAGCAAATATAAAGAATATGAACAGTCACGCCAATCGTTTGGCATTAATGTTTTGGGAACTTTGATTGTTGAAGTTGAAGCAGATAACGGTGCAACAGGGTTTGCAATTTCTACTGGTGGAGAAATTGGCTGTTTCATTGTAGAAAACCATTTAAATCGTTTTATCGAAGGGAAGAGTGTGTCAGATATTAAGCTGATGCATGATCAGATGTTAAATTCGTCAATGTACTATGCTGGAGGTGGCGGAGTGGTAATGAATACGATCTCCTGTGTTGATTTGGCGCTTTGGGATTTGTTTGGCAAAGTCATTGGTCTTCCGGTATTCGAACTTCTAGGAGGAGCAGTCCGCGATGAAATAAAATTTTATGCTACAGGAGCCAGACCAGATTTAGCTCAAAAGATGGGTTTTATAGGTGGGAAAATGCCAACGCATTGGGGTCCTCATGATGGGGATGAAGGGGTTCGTAAGGATTCCGAAATGGTAAAGCATTTTAGAGAACTATGTGGACCGGATTTTTGGCTGATGCTGGATTGCTGGATGAGTCAGGATGTGAACTACGCTACAAAGCTTGCAATGGCGTGTGCACCATATAATCTGAAGTGGATTGAAGAATGCTTTCCACCACAGCAATTTGATAATTATAAGATACTGAAACAGAGTGTACCAGCCGGTATGATGGTTACGACCGGTGAACATCATGGGACATTGCAATCCTTTATGACGTTGTCACAGACAGGCATTGATATTATGCAGCCGGATGTTGGTTGGTGTGGCGGTTTAACAACATTGTGTGAAATTGCGGCTATTGCGAAAGCAAAAGGACAATTGGTGGTGCCGCATGGTTCATCGGTATATTCTCATCATGCGGTTATCACGTTTACAAACACACCATTTAGCGAATTTTTAATGACAAGCCCCGATTGTTCTACACTGCGTCCGCAATTTGACCCAATACTTATAGATGAACCGGTTCCGGTTAATGGGCGGATCAGCAAAGAAATGCTATCCAAACCTGGCTTTGGGGTTGAACTAAATCGTAAATGTACAATGAAGCGGCCATTTACACATTAACTGCATATAAAGAAGGGAACTGCAAATTTACAGTTCCCTTCTTAAAAAGAGGAGTATATGGGATGAAATTAAATAAGGAAATTTTACATAATCCGTTTAAAAGTGCCATAAAAAACAATGAATTGCAATTAGGGCTTTGGATGAATAGTGCTGCACCTGTTATGGCGGAGATAGCAGCTACATCAGGATATGACTGGCTGCTGTTTGACGGAGAACATGCGCCAAATACTGCGCAGACTATACTCGGCCAATTGCAAGCGATAGAACCTTATCATAGTCATGGGGTAGTCCGGCCATTAGAAGGGACACGTGCTAATATTAAGCAGGTGCTTGACCTGGGAGCACAGACTTTGCTGATTCCTATGGTAGAATCTGCTCAACAAGCTGAGGAAGTTTATAAATCCATGTGTTATGCGCCAAAAGGGTATCGTGGAGTGGGGGCGAGTGTAGCCCGCTCGGGCCGATGGAACCGTTTGCCGGACTATATGCATTATTGCGAGGAAAACCTTTGTCTTTTAGTCCAGGTGGAAAGCCGCAAGGGTGTTGAAAATTTAGATGAGATCACGCAGGTATGTGGTGTAGATGGTGTATTCTTTGGCCCGGCTGATTTATCCACAGATATGGGATATTATGGTGATGCCAGTGTACCGGAAGTGATGGAGACCATGGAACGCTGTGTAAAAAGAGTGCGTCAATTGGGCAAAGCAGCAGGAACATTAGCCGTTGATGTTCCCACGGCTAAGAAATTTATTGCTTGGGGCGCAAACTTTGTAGCTGTGGGGGCAGATTTACTTCTGTACAATAATGCATTAGATAATTGCTTGTCAAATTTTAGAAAATAGTATACGAGACTGCCGGTACAACAGTATACCGATTAAGCAAGGCGAATGTATTCTGGTATGTGAAAAAACAATCGTATAAACACAATTTCACAGGCACGAAGCATCTATAAGCTGTAAGGTCCTAAATGGGATTCAATGCTCCCTGCTTTGTATAGACGGCACACCACGCAGAATTTGTATTTTCATCAAGAGTTTTGTCATAAATGGAGCACCGATCATCGTAAAAATCATGCCTGGCAAAGCTGCTAATACCAAAGCCAAGGCTGCTTTACCGATGAACATACTTAATGTAATACGAGCAATGAAAGAGGCAATTGGCCCCGAAATCATGATAAAAAGCAACCGGCGTCCACCTAAAGCGAGAACCAGGCCGACAATTAACCGGAACTGCATAGCGATTGCTACGTTAAGCAGATTATGTGTGCCGAGAATGAGTCCAATACTGCTTGATAAAATACCGGCAATGATATACTTCTTAAATCCAAATGCTGCGCAAATGGCAACAGCCAAAGGGGCTGAAAGCTGAAACTCCAAACCTGGCAACAGGCTGGGTATCTTTATAGCACCTAGGATGGTAATCATGGCTGCAAGTATGGCGACTTCGGCTAAAATAGTGGGTGACATTCTGTTCATTATATCCTCCTTATCGTTAACTTATATTATTTATATAGTTGACAATAAGGAGAATACTACTTTTCTGGCAAAATGTAAAGATGAAATTATATTATATAATGTATACACGAATTCATATATTGAAAGCCAGCGTGATTTTATATTGTAAACTATAAATCTATAAAAGGTTGACAATTTATACTAGAGTGCGTATGATGTAAAAAACACATAAAAACTCCGAGGAGATGCAGTCAGCTATGGTACTATACAGTATGAAGATGCGTGCAAGCAGACAGGAAAATGGACAGAATCAGCATATATCGGGTGCGGAAAAAATTTTGGCGGAAAAAGAACTGGGAGAGAATGCTGCGGCTCTTTTATCACGCGCACTTCATCACGCGAAAGGGCGGGCTGATTTTATCAATTTGAAAATCGAGGCTACAGAGCCGGATGAAATTACCTATATTGATGCCTTACCAGTTTCGACGTTTCATGCGGCGACTCCGGAAGATGGGCAGCAGGCTATCTGCAAGTTCCTTAACAAGCTCGGTATCCAGAATGCTGCAGCTATTATGCATGAATTTAAAAATACTTATGCGATGCGTGGTGCAATGTTGCTGGATGCAGATACGCTTGAGCGCTTGGAACCTGATCAGGAGCGCGGACTGCGTGCAACTTATATGGATGCTGCGCATACACCAAACCGACAGGCGGATGACTGCAAGAACCATTTCCAGGAAGCTATCGTGCTTGCGAGTAAGGTGGTACATGCACCGCATATTATTGCTGAAATTTGCATGTCGGATGACCCGGACTACGTAACTGGCTATGTTGCTGCACCATCCATTGGCTATATGCGCATTACCAGGCTTAAGGCAATGGGATGTCCGGACGGCGGACGCATTTTCCTTTATCGTGGTCCGCATGAAGATGTCCCGGCTTGTATCTCGTATTTGGAAAATAAAAAAGTTCTGGTACGAAACGTGCCATCGACTCCCCAGGCTGCATGGACTGCTGATTCCTGGGAGCCTCTTAAAAAAAATCTTGAGCAGCGGCAGCGGGCAAAGCTTTATCGTAAAATGAAAACAATTGACACACCACAATGTGCGCATATAGCCGTTAAAGGACAGGATCTCCTCATGCTCGCGTCAAATAATTATCTCGGTCTTATTGATGAGGCTCGTGTCAAAGCAGCAGCCATTTCTGCCGTTACAAGTTACGGTACAGGCAGCGGCGGTTCACGACTCACGACCGGTAATTTGTTTTTGCATGAAAGTCTTGAAACACATCTCGCAGCTTTCAAGAAAAAGCAAGCAGCGTTGCTTTTCAACACGGGCTATATGGCCAACCTGGGTATTATTTCGGCCTTAGGAACCAAACACTCTGTTATTTTCAGCGATGAACTAAATCATGCAAGTATTATTGATGGATGCCGCCTGAGTCAGGCCCGGATCATTGTATACCGTCATAACGACATGGCGGATCTTGAAGCGAGAATTCGTTCTGCTGCACCATCCTCTGGGCTTATTGTCAGCGATGCTGTATTCAGCATGGATGGCGATATTGCAAATTTGCCGCAGATTATGAAGCTTGCCAAAAAATATCATCTACTTTCTATGATGGATGAGGCACATGCGACTGGCGTGATAGGCAGGACCGGGCATGGCATTGTTGAATATTATGGGCTGGAAGAGAGTCCTGACATACTCATGGGAACCCTGAGCAAAGCACTTGCGAGTGAAGGCGGTTTTGCTTGTGGCAGCCAGCTTCTTATCAATTATCTTCGCAATACGGCCCGCAGTTTTATTTTTTCAACGAGCCTTGCACCGGCTTCTTTGGCTGCGGCAGAAATGGCACTGTCAGTTCTTGCGGCAGAGCCGGAATGCGTTGTGCGTCTGAGGAACAACACGCGCTGCTTTTGCCGGACACTGAATGAAGAAGGCATTTCGGTTAAAACTGACTCGGCTATTATACCAATTCTGATTGGTGATGAAGGACGAGCTATGGATATTGCTCAAAGGCTTTTTGAGGAGGGCATCTTTCTTACGGCCATACGTTATCCAACTGTCAAAAAAGGAAGTGCACGTCTGCGTGCTGCTATCATGGCAACACATACGGAAAGTGACCTTATAGCTGCAGCTCATAAAATTGCTGCGATTATTAAGGAAAGAACAGGAGATAAATGAAACAGCAGGCTGC
>DCFU01000008.1:0-32076 GCA_002319795.1 Megamonas sp. UBA1796 | reverse complement strand
GCAGCCTGCTGTTTCATTTATCTCCCTTATGACTCACATATAATATAATTAATTTTTGAAAACCGATAGAATATAGGGTATTATATAAAAGGTGATTGACTTTAGCCTGGTGCATAGTTAAACGGATATTTTGCTGTTTATTAATACTTTCGGTAGAATGACACATATATATTCAGCTTCTAGTGTGGATATTACACTGGCTTAAGTTTTCATAAAATCTAAATAAGCTGGTGATTGAGAAGTGGATTTTTTGCATGCACTTGAAGGTGTTATTTGTATTTTGTTTATGGTATTGATCGGGTATTATCTTTCACGGATAGGCTGGTTCAATAAAGAAAATTCTAAAATTCTTCCGCGGTTAGTCAACTATATTGCATTGCCACCGTATATGTTATGGAACTTAACGAGTTCATTTGACAAGGAACATTTAGAGAACATGGTTTATGGCTTGTCGGTACCACTCATATCCATGCTGATTAATTTTATTATTGCTGTTGGGGTTGCAAAATTATTGAAGGTGAATCCTAAACATAGGGGGACATTCTGTGCAGCTTTTTTCTGTTCTAGTACCCTTTTTGTGGGCATTCCGGTTAACCAGGCCTTGTTTGGAGACATCAGTCTGCCGTATGTTCTTTTATATTTTTTAATCAATGTTCTTTTGTTTTGGACAATTGGTAATTATTCTATTAGTACAGATGGTAAAACTGCTTCAGTTAAAATTATCAGCTGGGGAACGCTTAAAAGTATATTTTCACCCCCACTTATTGGGTTTCTAGTAGCAATCGCCGTTGTAATGTCTGAGATTCATTTACCTATTTTTATCATCAGTACGGCGAAGTATTTAGGAAATATGACTACGCCGCTGTCCATGATTTTCATTGGCACTGTAATGTACAGTGTAAATCTACGTGACATCAAATTGACCAAAGACGTGTTGGCTGTAGTTGCCGGCAGATTTGTGATATCACCTTTGGTTGTCATTATAGTCGTTCATTTTATTCCCATTCCAGATTTAATGAAACGAGTATTTGTCATACAATCCGCCTTGCCAGTCATGACACAGGCTGCAATTGTATCCAAGATATACGAGGCAGACTCCGAATACGCTGCAGTACTTGTTACGTTAACGACGGCACTGTCACTGATTGCTATTCCAATTTATATGGCTGTTTTATAATGTAAGTGATAAGGTTTGACAGCTGTCAAAAAACTGTGCAAGAGGAAAGTTTATCCTGGACAAAAAAATAGTGCCTTAGCGGCACGACAGAATCCTTGTTTCGATGAACCATTTAAATAAGACGGCTGAACTGTTCTGTGCAATCGGTAAGAGCGATTGTGCGGCCTGTGCATAGGAATCTTCACCTGCCGTTTCGTTTACCAGTGGCATATAATTACTGGCGGTTTGAGCACTGTAGAGCATCAGGTCCATAGGTTTTGAACAGGGTATTGCCGGAACAGGAAAGGAAAATTCTTTTAGATGGGTTTGCACCCAGTTTTCAAAGCGTTTGTGGCCGTTGAATAAATGGCCGCAGACGTGATGCGGTACGGACATATCTTGCAGTAAATGGGCGGCGGCGCCTAGGTAAAAAAAGGCTTCGGAGAGATTTTCCTTTTTTGCTAGGCGGGAAGCTTTGCTCAGATAGATCGCAAAGATATAACGTGCGGGAGCAAAGCGCCAAAGGCCTTTTTGCGTCAGTGGATTGAAGAAGTGGTTGATGTTCTTGAATTCAAGATCAGCCCAGACGACACCGGTTTGTAGTGATGGCAAACCGTTTTCCAGTAAAGCGGCAACTTCTCTTGATTTTTGTTCTTTGAGGATTGCTAGAGCCTGATTGTTGCAAAATCTATGTGTTAGGCACAATTCATCAGGACTGCTGCCGTAATCCATGCAATATTGCAGTGGGGCGGATATGGTATTTAAGGCAGAAAGACTCATGGTTAGATAATGGGCTGAGCGCAGGCTCATAATGCCACCTGACTTTCCACTTCCAGTTCACTTAGCACCACTTGTTGGATTTGTTTCGAAGCCTGCGAAATTTCAAGAGAAAGCATTCGTTGACTGAGTTGCTGACGTTCGAGGGGATGATGGAGCAGTCGCTGCATAAGAATTATTAACTGCGTTGCCGTTCTTGCCCAATAGCCTACCTGATTTTCCTCTAAAAAACGGGCATTGTCTTCTTCAATTCCGGGGATGGGAGAAAATACAATGAGCGGTGTGCCCGTTGCCAGAGCTTCTGTCAGTGTAGAACCGCCTGGTTTTGTAATCAGCAAATCACAACTTTTCATAAAGCTGGATACTTGTGTGGTAAAGCCGATAATCTCAAAATTTTTATGTTTTTTTGCCAGTTGTTCGAGTTCCAGCTGTCGTCTCAGCTCATTGCCGGTTATAAAAGTTACGAGTGTGCTTATTGGCAGGCCTTGGAGTGCGGTGATGATCGATTCCATGCTGTTCGTAGTCTGATGGCTGGTCATAACTAAGATCCGATGGAAGTTGCTGCTTCGTAAGGCGGGAACAAAGCCGGTTCCGACAGGAATGCCGGTAGGCAGAATTTGCGTAGTGCCTGGCGGCAGAGTGTGGAATTGTTTGACCAAAGAAGGGTGCGCTACGAAATATTGATCTACGGATGCTAACTGCCATATTGGGTGGATGGTATAGTCCGTGACGAGCCCGGCTAACTTAAAACGAGGGTGATACTTTTTTTTGTAGGCTGCAGCTGCGGCTAAGGGGAAAAAATGTGTGCAGATTATGATGTCGGGCTGATATTGTTGCGCAAGTTTGGCAATTATACGGCGGTTGATTTTTGCCAGCATATATTTGACATTGCTTAAGCTGTCATTTCCACTGAGCCGGCAAATTTGCCGGAAAACATCAGGCTTATATTTAAGGAGATTTTTATAGGCTTTGCTGAAAAAATTATTTACATCATGGGGTGAAACCTCAAGAAAATCAATCGTTGTGACATTGCAGCCCGTGGTGCTGAGGATTTGTTGCAGGTTTTGCGCAATCTGATTGTGACCATTACCTATCGAAGCCGTTAAAATCAATATATTTGACATAATATGCACCTCACAATTCTATTTTATGAGTTTTGTAATATTCGTCATGCAAAGCAATTCTGGCAGACAGGCTTGGCTGCGTTTTTAATGGTTAGGAAAAGAGCCTGGGGAGAGAAAAGTCTACATCGATGTTTATATAACTTTTCTATTTACAGTATAAGTTTTTTTGAGTGAATTTGCGTTAATAATTCATTAAATTTGTGTTAAATGCGAATGGACGACGTCCTGTAAGCCATTCGTTTCAATAAATGTTCCAGAGCTTTTAAAGCCGGACGTTCATCGTCTGCTAGCGGGATTTTTAACTTAGGCTTCACTTATGGGACCGGTCTTTAGCGCAGGTATTTGTTCTTATGCCAATTGTGGTAGGGTTGTTAAACTATGGCAGTATTTATATTTGTTTTGTCGAAATAATGAATTTCTAAAGAAAAGCTATTTATTAGGAAAGCGTACAAATTGTTTTCATAAATATTTATTATAATAGTTTTGGAGGGTGATAAGAATGGAAGAAAAAATGAGTACTGTTAAATGGGGAATCCTATTAGCAGTTCTTACGATCTTATTTGGATTTATTTTAGGAGCAGCTATGGGAGGCCTGGAACCGCAGATCAAAGATTATTGGCAGACGTTGGCGCAGCCTGGATTGTCTACGATTTATCAGAACGATCCACAAAAAATTACAGCTATAATTAATCAGTCATGGAAAATGTTGCAACGTGCGCATATGCATGCAGCAGCAATAGGTACAGCTACATTGATTCTAATGCTTATCTTGGTGAACCTGCGGGCGAAAGTTATATATAAACAAGTCGGTTCAATATTCTTGGGCTTAGGTGGTTTAGGATATTCAATGTCATGGTTCCTTGTTGCTTTCCGTGCCCCGGTCGTAGGGGATATCCATGTAGTAAAAGCCGGAATACATCTTTTAGCAGCACCGTCAATTGGTATGTTGCTTTTGGGCACAACAGTTGTTCTGCTTTTGGGTTTAAGGATGGCCTTTTCTAGTAAAAATAGTCTCTAAATAAGTAACACACTAAGCATCCCGCCGGGGTGCTTTTTCTTATGCCAAAAATCAGGCGGTGACAGGATGAAAATGTGCTGCTTGACCAATGCCAGCATTTTATCAAAGTCTTAAACTGCAATTTATTTGAATAAAGTACTTTGTATATCTTATGGAAAAAATGTTGACAATATGGCATAAATGGTTTAAATTGTAACCATAAAATAACCAACATGTTATCGATTTTGTAAAATATAGTTTGAGCAGAGTGCAATATTATGGGTAATGCTTTTATGGTTCCGCTTAAAGTCCTCTCTGACACAAATGTTAGTGAAGCATTAGGAGAACATATCGAGCGAAAAGGAAGCAAGGTATCCGAATGTTAATCATGATACTGTTCTGCAGTTTGGTGTACTGGTTACGCCTATGGTGGTTTCACACATCAGGAATTCCACTATGATGTAGTTATACATGCACTGTTTACCGATGCAAAAGAAGTGGGGAAAACTTGGAATGGAAAAAAGGAAAGAGCAAAAAACATATCTTTTATTAACTTTGACAACGATAATCTGGGGCATCCAGCCCCTTTGCATCAAATGGCTTGTGACAACATGGACACCAGTGACAATCACTGCTATGCGTTATTTTCTTATTGGTAGTGTATTGATTTTTCTCGCTTCGCGTAACGGGGAGCAATGGTTGCCACCGAAAGAATGCTGGCCATGGCTCATCCTCATGGGAGTGACAGGAATCGGTATGAATAATGTCATGCAGTTCACCGGGCTGCAGGTTTCGACGGTTACAAATTGCACTTTGATTGCAGCTGCTTCACCTGCGATTACGGCTCTTTTTGCCGCGGTTTTTATCCGGGAGCGCTTAAAT
Organism: Megamonas sp. UBA1796; assembly: GCA_002319795.1. GTDB lineage: Bacteria > Bacillota > Negativicutes > Selenomonadales > Selenomonadaceae > UBA1796. Next base: position 27,140 of record DCFU01000008.1, on the reverse strand, counting down.
CTCATTGCCTGGTTTGGTATATTTTTATCCTTTACCGGAGCCCTCCTGGTGGTCAGTCATGGCTCTTTTGGAGTTGTGTTGCATTTTGCTTTTAATGAGGGGGATGGCCTGTTCTTTTTGTCACAGATTGCGTGGACAATCTACTCTCTTCTTGGATTGCGGGTCATGCGCCGCATATCGGCAATGCTTACTACTGGTTGGGCAGGGCTTCTAGGTGCAGTGATCACGAGTGCTTATGGTGTGGGAACTGGAAATCTCAATATCGTACCCTTGCATGCTTCACTGTTCCTGGCATTTCTTTATACTGTGATTTTTGGTGGTATCATGGCCATGCTTTTTTGGAATATTGGTGTTAAAAATACAGGCCCAAGCATTACCTCGATTTTCCAAAATATCACGCCAGTTGTCGGCATGTTAGGCGGGACCATGCTTTTTGCAGAAGTCATTGGTCCCTCGGAACTTTTAGGGGCAGGAGCGATTTGTGGTGGTGTTTATCTGACAACCCATAGTGGTGGATGCTAAAACAGGCTGACTGCATTTATATGTTTTGCATCAAAGCAACGCCTGATGGCTACACAAAATAAAAAAACCAGCGTCATTCAGACGCTGGTCAGTAGCTTAACTATGATTTAAGTACAATCAGCCATCTTGTAACTGGTTGTGCTTGATGAACTTTATGGAAATCTTGCGCAATGTTGGACAGGCCTTTGATGCCATCTCAACATGTCCTGTTTTATTAGATGCGTTCTACAGTGCCTTCCCAAGAATCAACGACCTTTTTACGGGAATGTTCATCGTACCAGTGTGTAGTGACCGTCTTAGCGCGCGTATAGAACCGATAACCGTCTATACCTAAGACATGTTGGTCACCCAGGAAGGATTCTTTATTTCCGGAAAATGGGAAATACGCACTTGGAACAGGAATACCGACATTAATGCCCACCATGCCGCCATCTGTCAGAAACTCAAACTGACGGGCATAGTAACCGTTCTGTGTAAATATGCATGATCCGTTAGCAAATGGGTTGGCATTCATGATAGCCAATCCTTCATCAAAATCTTTGACACGTTTAATTGCTGTGACTGGTCCAAAGATTTCACTGTCACCCACGGTCATACCGGGTTTAACATGATCCAGGATGGTTGGTCCGACAAAGAATCCCTTTTCAAAACCAGGAACCACGATATCGCGGCCGTCTAAAACCAATTTGGCCCCTTCATCGACACCTTTTTGAATCCAGTCGCAGATTTTTTGCTTATGAGCCTTAGAAACAACCGGGCCTAATTGTGTTTTCGGGTCATAAGCGCAACCGACAACAAGTTCCTGGGCTTTTTTCTTTAACAATGCTACAAACTTATCCGCAATGCTTTCCTGGACACAAACCACTGGCAGAGCCATGCAACGCATTCCGGCACATCCAAAGGTGGAGTTGATGATAGCATTCGTAGCACTTTCCAAATCAGCGTCTTCCAGCAACAGGGCATGATTCTTTGCTTCGCACTGTGCTTGAACGCGTTTGCCGTTAGCGGCTGCTACAGAGTAAATATGCTTGCCAACAGCAGTAGTACCGACAAAAGTCACTGCCTTGACTCTGGGGTCAGTCAGCAATATATCGGCTTCATGGTGGCTGCAAGTAACCATGTTCACTATTCCTTTAGGAAAACCTGCTTCAGTATAGAATAACTCCAGCATTCTCATGGAAGTCAAAGGTGTAGGGGAAGCCGCCTTTAAAACAACGGTATTGCCGGTAGCAATGGCCAAGGGAACCATCCAGCCCCAAGGAATCATAGCAGGAAAATTAAATGGCACTATACCTGCAACAACGCCTAACGGCGTGCGGTAAGTACTACAGTCGAAACCTGTAGACACTTGTAATGCGCCAGCCCCTTGGACGGCTAAAGGCAATGCACAAGCCAGTTCGGTAGGTTCTAGCGCCTTCAGAATATCTCCTTTGGCTTCGTCCATATTCTTGCCGAGTTCTTTGGCACACAAAGTGGTCAGTTCGTCCATATGAGCCATAATGACATTTCTCCACTTGAACATCATCTGTACTCTATGGCTCAACGATAAACGAGACCATGCCGGAAAAGCCTCTTGGGCTGCACTTATAGCAGATTCTACTTCTGCCTTGGTACAACGTGGGACTTCAGCAATGACTTCACCAGTGCTCGAATCGGTAACAGGCATATATGTATCTGTTTTTGATTCGAGCCATTCTCCTGCGATACAATACTTTTTCCGTACAATTGCCATAATAAATTCACACTCCTGATTATTTTGATATTTATTTAAGGAAGCACTGATTAAATGAAGTTATCCAGATTGTCATAGATGATTTGTACTTTACCAGGGAGGCAATCTTCTTAGTCATCACGGTGTTATGTCGAGTATTTGCTTACTTATTATCGACTATAGAGAGACACATCAGATATGCTAAGAATGGGTAGATGAATTAATCAGTAGTTCTCTAAAGCTGGTTCATTCAAGGACATGCCTGTCATGACATATCCTTGTGCGTGGGGCAACACGAATATTGAATAGGTTTTTGAGCGAACTTTCTGTTTCATTCTTCAGCAATTCGCCTGTCTGCAGCTGATGCGTTATTAGCAGGTGTGCGTCAGCTGTTTTCAGGAGGGCATCGGCTTGTCCAGAGTTTCCTTCACGGGGCATTTGATTGCTTCGGTAATTTTAGCGCGACCGTCACCAGTGGTTGAGATGATGGAAAATGCCATATCTTTTACGGCGAATTGAATCATTTTTTAATTTTCATAGGAATCCATATTTTGATAATATTTTGATGATATTATGATATTATAGTGGACAACTATTGATTATAAAATACCATTGCGTTTTATGTTTGTCAAGTAAAAATTTCGGATTGTGGATAAGGATCTTGGTGTATATAATGTAAATCTAGCTTATAAATTTGTGATTATTGAAAAAGTTGTGCGGCCTTTGTTTTCATGCGAAGATTTTTGTTAAAATGAAATGGTAAGATAAAATGTCTTAGGAGGTAGGTTTGTCATTCTTTGCTCAGTATTTTATTGCGGATGCTGTTGCATCAAGTTTTGCTCACCAATTTAAAAAGCGTTCAGGGTTTTCGTCAATTCAATATATGATTCGGCGGAATATCGGTTAGGCACAGACATTTCTTAATCAGTACAGCTTTTTCAGTTACGGCAATCAGTGCGAAAACAGGCTACGGTATAATCCGCTGTTTCAATAACTTGTTCAAGAAGATTGTTGGAATGTCACCGCAGAACTACCGAAAATATAAAGTTGGTGATAATCAGTATAAAAAACTGAATCGAATTTGTGAGTTTTGGCAAAAAATGAGTAAGTTTTGTATATGTTTTGTGGAAAAAAATAAAGCATTTTTCTGAATATTGATTTATACTTAATCTATTAAGTTTGATAAGAGAACAGCAAAAGGAGAGAATGAATACGATGAAATTGAGCATGAATGAAGCTACGGTTTTGGAAAAATCAAGCTTGGAGAAAGATTTGGCGCTTTGCGAAAAATATGGTTATGACATGATTGAGCTGAGAACGATGGACTGTTTGGCGAATTATTTGAAAGAGCATACCATTGATGAGCTTGCAACATATTTCAAAACACATCATGTAAAACCATTGGCGTTCAATACCCTATGCTTCTTTAATAATCGAACGCCGGAAGACTATCAAAAAGTTCTTGCAGAACTTCGTCAGATGTGCGAATGGGGCCAACGGATTGGTTGCAAGACGGTTATTACGGTTCCGACCGTAGACATCCACAAAGGTTACTCGTACAGAAATTCATGCCTCAGCTGTGAAATGTCTAAAGGAAATGGGAAAGATTGCAGCAGAATATGGTATGCGTCTCTCAGTTGAATTCATTGGTGGTCCGACCGCATCTATCAATACTTTTGGTGAAGCATATTCCATTATTGAAGAAGTGAATATGGGTAATGTTGGTATTACCTTAGACTGTTTCCACTTCCATAGTATGGATTCAAAAATTGAAGATTTAGCTAATGGAGATGGCCGGAAAATCTTTATTGTTCATTTGAATGATACAGAAGACTTTCCGATAGGCTCCTTGCTGGATGAAGACCGTGTATGGCCGGGAACAGGATGTATTAAACTCGATGAGATTTTCCAGACACTGAAAAAAATTGGCTGGAAAGAGGACGTGGTATCACTCGAGCTGTTCCGCCCGGAATATTACAAAATGGACCCGGATGAGGTTTATCGTATTGGTAAGGAGAAATCTGAAGAGGTAATTAAACGTAACTTTTAAAAAATGGAAAAATAAATCTTACAATTCGGAAATCCAAGGCTCTATGAAATTAGCAGGCCTGTTGAAAGAACGGAAGGATGATTTATGAAATTGCATTTGCCACCAAAACAAGTATCCGTAATAATAAGTGCCTGCAACATATCGACTTACTGTTTATCCATCAGCCGTTCAATGACTATTATGGAACGTATCGGGCGATGGAAGCAGCCTATAAGCAAGGGATTATCCGGGCAATCGGTGTATCAAATTTTTATCCGGATCGTTTGATAGATTTATGTCATTTCGTCGAAGTGATGCCGGCAGTCAATCAGGTGGAGACGCATGTGTTTCAGCAACAGCTGGCTGCACATGAAATTATGAAGAAATATGGTATCCAACATGAGTCTGGGGGACCGTTTGCCGAGGGACGCAAAGATTTCTTTCAAAATGCGGTACTTAAAGAAATTGGTGAGAAATATCATAAATCCGTTGCTCAGACAGCATTGCGATTCTTAATCCAAAGCGATGTGATTGTTATTCCAAAATCGACGCATAAGGAACGGATGGTTCAAAATTTGAATGTATTTGACTTTCATCTTTCTGAAGAAGATATGAATACGATCCGGTCTTTGGATGAAAAAGAAAGTGCCTTTTTCTCCCATTATGATCCGGAAACAGTAGAAATGCTGACTGGCTTAACAAGATAAATTAAGAAGATGATAGGAATAGATTCACCAGGAAGGGTGTAGCCATGAAAAAAAGAAAATTAGGCAATTTAGAGGTTTCATCTGTAGGCATTGGTTGTATGGGACTAAGCCATACCTACGGCGCAGCCATGGAAAAAGTGGAGTCTATCCATGTTTTACAGCAGGCGTGTGAGATGGGGTATACTTTTTTTGATACAGCCGAAAGTTATACGGGGATGAGCGCTGATGGGAGTATCTCTTATGATGGAGCTCTTGCGCAAATGGATTTATTGGTATTTGGCGGACATTAAAAAAGAAGAATGGAAAGCAATACCTGCACAGGTTTTTATAGACCGTGCAGGTATTTTTCAAAAATATAATATAATAGTTGACTTATAGCTTACTCCAGGTCGTATACTTAGTATAATGAGAAAGGCGGGATTTTGTTGATTAAACAAATAAAATATTTTCAGGCGGTTGTACGCTGTAAAAATTTTACAGAAGCGGCAGAAGAATGTTATATTTCCCAGTCAGCCATTTCCCAGCAGATTCAGGCGTTAGAGAGAGAACTGGGAGTAGAGCTCTTAAAAAGAGAAAAACGTAGATTTTTTTTAACACCGGCGGGAGAATTCTTTTATAAAAAGAGTTTAGTGCTGGTAACTGATTTCGACCAGCTTTGTGCAGAGACGGTTCGTATTGGAAAAGGTGTAGTACACGATCTTACAATTGGTTATTTGAAATATTATCAAGGCAGAGAATTGCAGCAGGCAATAGCGGAGTTTCGGGTTGAATATCCCGAGGTAGCATTGCAGACTCTAAGTGGTACACATGAAGAACTGTATGAACATCTGCGTACGGGTAAAGCAGATATCGTAATCAGTGATCTGCGCCGTACGCCTTCCAATCAATATGTAAATTATTATCTGACCAAAGGAGCGTTCTATGCGGAGCTTTCGGTGCAAAATTTATTGATACAATTAAATGCAATTACCATGGAGGAGTTAAAAAACATACCGTGCATTATCATTTCACCCAAGGAAGAAGAAGGACATGAAGAATCCTTTTATCGGGAATATATGGGTGTTAAAAGTGACTTTATTTTTGCGGACAGTCTGGAGGAAGCACATCTCATGGTGGTGTCGGGAAAAGGATTTATGCCGATCGAGTTCGCTCGAGAGCCGGTAGATCAAGACGCAGTAGTTCGCCATATTCCTATTGTTTGGAAAGATAAGCAGGTGTACCGCGAATATTATGCTTTTTGGCGGGCAGATGCAGTGAAAAATTATATGGAAAACTTTGCGGCTTTTTTGAAAAAGCATTTTCTGGTAGAGTCCATTGATAAGGAAATTTAAATTTATAAAGAAGGATGACCAGGAAGGGCTTGCATCGGCAAGTCCTTTTTTGCTGCCAATGGATAAGTTTTTCTTATGGATAATGTAGGAAATCGGAATTGATTGGAGTTATTAGAAATTATAAAATGAAAACAGAAAAGAGAGCTGTATTCCGATGTAATGAATAAAAATTTGGAGGAAATATAAAATGCATACTTGGTTTATTACTGGTGTATCCAGTGGTTTTGGTAATGAAATAACAAAACAGATTTTAGCACAAGGGCACCGGTTAATTGCTACGGCTCGCAATCGAAAGATCCGGATTTCATCTTATGGTGGTCAGGTTGCCTCTTCGGCGAAGTCTTTGTATCATGCGACGAAACTCGGTATTGAAGGATTTTGTGAGTTGGTAGCGCAGGAAGTTGCACAGTTTGGTATTGGCCTGACAATTTTTGAACCGGGCGGAGCCCGTATGGAGTTTCACAATTTCAAATTATAAGAATGGTGATGTGACTTATTATACGGGTGGACCTTCATTTGAGCTGTTTTTTGCCAAAGAAGGCCAATCGAGTCAGGGAAATCTTATTCGTATGGGGAAGGTCACTTCGGAATTGTCTTTATTCCAGCAGCTTGGAATATCCCCATCGCAGGCACCGGTATCGGCAATTTTGCAGGTAGATCTTTATGGAACAGCGGTCTTGTTGGAAGAGTTTGGTAAAATTATTGCAGATGGCGGTTCGGGGATTATTATATCTTCCCAATCAGGGCACCGTCTGGGAGCTCTTTCTGAAAAAGAAAATATGCAGCTGGCAATTACGCCGACAGAGGAACTTTTGGAGCTTCCATTTCTCAAGGATATCAAAGATACGCTCAAGGCATATCAGTATTCAAAGCGCTGCAATGGGTTGCGTGTTATGTATGAGGCAACACGTTGGGGAAAACGGGGCGCAACAATCAATTCTATTAGTCCTGGCGTTATTATTACGCCACTGGCAAATGATGAACTCAATGGTCCGCGCGGTGAAGGCTATCGCAAGATGCTTTCCTTGTGCCCGGCAGGACGAGCCGGTACGCCGGATGAAGTAGGTGAACTGGCTGAGTTTTTAATGAGCAAACGCGGCCGTTTTATTACAGGAGCAGATTACCTCATCGATGGAGGTACGACGTCTTCCTATTGGTATGGCGCGATCTTCAGTACCTGAAGAAAACCCATTGATTTTAATTTGGATGGGGAGGATGAGATTATGAAAAAGTTATTTATGGTCATACTATTTCTGACTGTAGTAATGTTATTTGCAGCCTGTGGCAGTAGGGTGGAAAATAGTAACGCTTCTGACCGGAAAGCTGCTATCTCAACGCAGGGTTCGTCAACGGGCAGCGCACAAGCGGCTGTTCCAGAAAAAGTGCAGGGCAAGAAAATTCTTGTAGCATATTTTTCCCGCATCGGAGAAAATTATGCAGTAGGCAATATTTCAAAAGGTAATACACATATTGTCGCCGACATGATTGCAGAGGCAACCGGAGCGGATATGTTTGAGATTAAGACCGTAAAGCCGTATCCGGAAAGCTATAAGGAATGCACAGAAGTTGCGAAAAAGGAGCTTGCGGATAATGCACGTCCGGATCTTGCGGCCAAAGTGGAGAATATGAAGGATTACGATGTCATTTTCTTAGGTTACCCAATCTGGTGGAGCGATATGCCGATGGCAATCTATTCTTTTATGGAAAGTTATGATTTTAATGGCAAGAGCATCGTGCCATTCTGTACCTCGGCTGGTGATGTGTTGACTGGCAAGGAAAGCAGCATACCCAACTATGCGAAAGGAGCTAAGGTACTGCAAGGTCTGGGGATTGAAGGCAAACGTGCGCAGGAGAACCCCGACAGCGTAAGTCCACAGGTGAAGCAGTGGCTGGAGAAGCTTGGATTTGTTCAATAGCAAGTTGAAAATTCTTTAGATTTTTGGATGCTATGTTGCCGTGATACATTATCGAATGCTATCCATGCAAAAAATTAAATAAAAAGTATTGACTTAGCGTTAGCACCAAGTAGTAAGCTCTAAGTATAGAGAATAGTTTTTGCTTTACAAAAAGAGGCTGATTTTATGGAAAAATAGCTTGATGCATGGATTGTACTGCTGATATGAGGCTTTTGCAGCTATTTTTCTATTTTTACTGCGTTGAGATTAACGATTGCATATCGGAAGAAGATTATTTTTGTATGCTACAGGAATTTGGTTAAATAAAGTATCACTTTAGATAAGGAACATTGTTATAACCAAAGCGTTGGACAGAGTAGTGAAAGAATTTGGCAAAACATTGAATTGCAGTGAGAGATTATGTGATTTTTTAGGAGGGGCGCGTGTACTACAAGAGAAAAGTATTTTTAAAGTAAGGAGAAATGCAAATGACCATTTCAGAGGTAAGTGGAAAATACGGTATGACGCAGGATACTTTACGTTACTATGAACGTGTAGGACTGCTTCCGCCAGTACCGCGTAAACCGAGTGGAGTTCGTGACTATGATAATCATAGCTGTGGTTGGGTGGAGTTTATTCGATGTATGCGAAGTGCAGGGCTTCCAGTTGAAACGTTGATTGAGTATGTACGTCTTTGGCAAGAAGGGCCGCAAACCCAGGCAGCACGAAAACATCTGCTCATTGACGAGAAACAGCGACTGGATAAACGTATTGCTGAAATGCAAGCGACGCAAGCACGATTAGAATCTAAGATTGCACATTATGAAAATATCAATAAAACTACGGAAACGTTATAGAAATTGGTGTTTAAGCCTTAACGGTTATGTTTTTAAATTTGCGAATTTGATGAGTGATTGAAGATGAGCGACTATGGCATTACCGGATGAATTTCCCAAGATGGCGGAAAATGTTATGGGGCCAATGGGCGGATTTTCCGCTTGTGATCGTGTACAGTTGACAAAAGACGATTTACGGTGATTATACTGATAAAATGCGTGCCGCGGCCCCGGAAGATCAAAAGAATATCCAAGATGACCTTTCGGCTTTCTGTTTTGGCGATACCTATACACGTGGCAGGCTTGACCTCCAGATGCGCGAACTTTTGACTTTCTCTATGATCGCTTCACTTGGTGGTTGTGAAAACCAACTTAAAGGGCATATTCAAGGTAATGTAAGTGTTGGTAATGATAAGAAAACCCTCCTTTCTGTTGTGACCCAGTGCCTGCCGTACATTGGTTTTCCGCGTACGCTCAATACCCTGTGTTGTATAAATGAGATATTGCCAGAAACGGAAAATAGGCAGAACTTATAGTGCAGTGAATTAATTTAAATCTGGTCGCCTATCGATATTTGTCATCTACTGAATTTGAGTCGGTTCTATGTGATAAGCCGAGTTTTAAAAGAAAAATTATATTTAGGGAAGTGTGTATTGTATGAGTAAAAAAGTGTTAATTCTATCAGGTAGTCCGCGCAAAGGCGGAAATTCAGATACTCTTTGTGATCAGTTTATGCAAGGTGCAAAGGATGGCGGTAACGACGAAGTTGAAAAAATTTTTCTTAGAGATAAGAAAATTAACTATTGTATTGCTTGCTATGCATGCAGAGATACAGGAAAGTGCGTTCAGCAGGACGATATGGCGGAAATTCTCGAAAAGATGATTGCAGCGGATGTCATTGTGATGGCGTCGCCAGTTTATTTTTACACTTTAGATGCGCAGATGAAGACACTGATGGATCGAACTGTTGCGCGGTATAAGGAAATTACGAATAAAGAAATGTATTTTATTATTACAGCGGCGGATACAAGCATTCCGATGATGCAACGAACCATTGAATGTTTTCGTGGCTTTGCCGACTGTCTTGATGGTGTAAGGGAAAAAGGTATTATTTACGGAGTTGGTGCGTGGAATGTTGGTGATATCAAAGGCACTAAGGCAGTACAGGAAGCTTATGAAATGGGTAAAAATGTATAACTATGAGTGCATAGCAGAAAGGATGGCGAGGGGCGAGTGAAAAGCAACGGGAAAAATATTTGAAACACTTGTAGTTGGGACATTTGTTGTAGGGATATAGTTTGAAAATTGATATGATTGGTCTCTGTTATCTGCATCGGGTGGATATAAGATTAAATTAAGGAGTGAGAATCGATGAAAGTTTTGTTGGTTAATGGTAGTCCACATGAAAAAGGATGTACTTATACCGCACTTAGCGAGGTTGCTGATACCTTGGAAAAAAAAGAAATAGGCACGGACTTTTTTTGGATTGGCAACAAACCGCTTGCTGGCTGTATTGCTTGTAAAAGTTGCGTGGAGAAGAAAAAATGTATTTTTGATGACAGAGTTAATGAATTTCTTGATGCTGCGGCAGAATATGACGGTTTTATTTTTGGAACGCCGGTGCATTGGGCAGCTGCAGGCGGCGCAATTACTTCGTTTTTGGATCGAGCCTTTTACGCTGACTTGTGCGGCGGCAGAAAATCATTTTATTTGAAACCTGCTGCTGCAGTCATTTCAGCAAGGCGTGCGGGGACGACTGCGACTTATGATCAAATAAATAAATATTTTGGATTGCTGCAGATGCCGATTATTTCTTCGCAATATTGGAATATGGTGCATGGAGCAAAACCCGAAGAGGTAAAAGAGGACTTGGAAGGTTTACAGATCATGCGTACGCTGGCACGCAATATGGCGTTTTTCTTAAAATGTAAAGAGGTTGGTCTAAAAAACGGAGTATCATTACCAGAACAAGAAGAAGGCATCTTCACGAATTTTATCCGTTAATAAGAATAAATTAAACGTAGATCTGCTAGTAAAAGTCAAGGCCTGATTGAAGAAAAACAAAAGATTCTCTTAGGCGTGTTGGTGGCACATAAAGCTTACGATAGATGGTTGCTGGCAGTCTTTTTGGTAGCATTCCAGTACATAAGGATGTATGGCTTGTCCGTTGTGAGTTCTGCGATTGCAAAGATGAAGCGTCTGGCGATGCAGGAGTTCCGTTTAGAAATATAGAAATTCGTGGCCTTGAATTTACCTAATTCCTTTACAGTGGAATCCCTCCCTAAAGTAAGCAAAAAGCTGCTTTGGCCTGTGGAAAACGGAGAAATTCTCAAATATATGATTGCAATTGACGACTGGAAGCCAATGCCAGGAATTGAGTCTGCCAGAGCAATCTGTTTAATCAAAGTCTCATTGGAGTTGGCATTTACTACAGTATGGAGCTGTTCTACGATATCTGCAATATAGGTATCGAGTTCTTTAGAAGATTTTCAGCGATTGCTGAATAGCGAAATACACGGCGCCTACTTGGCAAATGAAGGTCATTACAGCCTTATGATGGAGCATATGATGGACTTCGGCGACAGTGGCAGCCCATTACTATATAGTTTTGATTTAACTGTGATTTTTATTGGCTATGCAGTAGTTGCGTGCATGTGTAAAGCGGCTTTTGCTACATTTAAATAAAGTTACTCTAGAAAGTGGGTAAGAAAATATGGAATATAGAAAATTACCTCATGGCGAAAGAATTAGCACAATCGGCATTGGTGCAGGAAGTCTGCATGATGCTACGCCACGAGAAATTGAAGATATTATTTGAAACCATAAAAATAAGCATGGATGGCAGAGGAAGAGCCACTGATAACATCATGATTGAACGCTTTTTCAGATCCTATAAATGGGAACGATTGTACTTGCTGTACCCGGAAACAGTTCGAGAGGTTAAAGAAATAACTTGGGAATATATGAAGCATTACAACTATGAACGAGACCATCAAGGACTTAGTGATGTTACCCCTAGTTCGGTCTATTTTTACCGCAATAAAGCAGTGGCGTAATATCCATAAAAAGGAAGGAGACGTTATCTTAGAAAACCGATTTTCGTGTCTTGACAAGCGAGGACATTATAGAGGATCCACTTTTCAAAGAATATAAGAAAACGATTGGTGCCTATTACCTAATGCCTCAAGAGGCTGTTGAGTTATCATTTGGCGATGGCAGTTATAAGGAAGGAACCGTCATAAGTATTGTATTGCCGATAAATGAAAAAATCAGACAAAGTAATGGCAGGCAGACAATATGGCCATCGCAAGAATGGGCATTGCTGCGTACTCATGAAGTACAGTATTTTACAGAGCTTATTGATTTTTTAATAGATTTATTGCAATCTAAAGGCTATAGAACGATGGCACCAGCCCATTCGGAGTGGTTTAAAATAATGGCTACTGAGCCGAATGGACCATCGTCCAATTGGTCAGAACGGCATATTGCTTATGCGGCAGGATTGGGGACTTTTTCCATAAATGATGCTTTTATTACCGAAAAAGGAATTGCAGTAAAGTTGCTTTCTGTTGTGACAGAATTAAAGCTGGAACCTGATCGTAGAGAGGCTAAAAGTCATACTGAAAACTGCTTGTTGTGCAGCAAAGGGAGTTGTGGAGCTTGTATTAAACGGTGCCCTGTAAATGCAATATCGGCTGAAGGGCATGATAAGATGAAGTGTGCTCAATACACGTATGAGGAAGAATCAAAAAAATTAGCAAAATCATATGAAGGCGAGTCGACAGTAGGTGCAGGGTGTGGTTTGTGTCAGACACATGTGCCTTGCCAAAGTAGAAATCCAATGAAAAATACTTTATAGGCTGATATGATTTCCGGTAGCGCTGAAATAATTGTGTAAACCTCCAATATTAGGTAAAATAAAACTAATATTGGAGGTATTTTATTATGGCAGATAAAGAAAATAACAAACTCAAGGATCTCATCAAAGAGTATGGTATTAAAGACATGACGGAGGTCCATAATTTTGTCAAAATGCTTACGGCTGAAACCATCCAGACGGTGCTTGATGCTGAATTGGATGAAGAACTGGGTTACTCCAAATATGACTACAAAAATAAAAAAACAAAGAATAGTCGCAATGGCTATTAAACTAAAACTGCTCAAAGCTCCAACGGAGAACTTGAACCACAATTAGTAAAAAAACATCAAACCGATATTTCAACCATTGAAGATAAAGTGATTTTTCTGTACTCACAAGGCGTGTCCACTTGTGATATCCAAAAAACAATGCAAGAAATGTATGGCATTGATGTAGATGACAGTCGTGTTTCAAGAATAACAGATAAATTATTGCCTCTTATTAATGAATGGCAAGAACGTGTGAACGTCCATTAGAAACGATTTATATGTAAGATGGTTTTCCAAAGAACTAACAGGTATACTCTTTTCTCTGTTCCAAATTGTTTTGCAAACAATTTTATCGTTGATTGCACACATTATCGAGTATATACTCAAATTAGAAAATATTGATTAAGGAGCAACACAATGGAAAAAGAAATCTTACAATTAGGAAATCCAAGGCTCTATGAAATTAGCAGGCCTGTTGAAAGAACGGAACTATCACAAATGTCATCCCTCATTCAAGACTTACATGATACTTTGCTTGCATTCCGAAAGCAGTTTCATGCTGGCCGAGCAATTGCGGCACCTCAGATTGGAATTCAAAAAAGAATTCTGTACATGAACATTGATAAAGAAGTCGTTTTCATTAACCCAGTCCTGTCCTTTTCGGATGAAGCAATGATGGAAGTTCTGGATGATTGTATGTCCTTTCCTAATCTGCTTGTTAAGGTGATGCGCCATAAGCGGTGCAGAATTGATTATCTGGATTTGGAATGGAAAGAATGTTCGATGGAATTGGCAGGTGATCTTTCCGAATTGCTGCAGCACGAGTATGATCATCTGGATGGGATTTTGGCAACGATGCGGGCAATAAACAATCAAGCGTTTTTTATAAAAAGATGAAACCCTCGTGAGGATTTTAGCGTGATTTTGAAGAAGAGAAAATTGGGGTTTGGGGTGGAATCAGTTCGATAGCTACTATTGACACTAGGAAGGATAGAGAACAGATTAATCGATTTTGGAGCAAAAGTTTTTAATTTAAGTGAGATGACGAGGGTTTTTGTGGAAGGTGTGATTCATTTCAGTATATAATATCAATTAAATAAAATGTTTTCCAGGTGGTGTTGTAATGAAGGTATTGGTAAGTGCATGTGTCATAGGATGCAATTGTAAATATAATGGCAAAAATAATCGTAATGAATCTGTGATTGAATACTTAAAAGGAAAAGAAATACTGAGTATTTGTCCAGAGCTTTTAGTTAATATGCCAACGCCTCGTCCCTGTGCTGAGATGGTTAATGGAATCGTGATGGATGATAGGGGGAATAATGTAGATTCTGCTTATCGAGATGGAGTCATGCGTGCATTAGAAAAGATAAAGGATGAGCAAATTGATTTAGCAATTTTGCAGTCGAGAAGTCCTACCTGCGGGGTTCATAAAATATATGACGGAACATTTACAGGAAGGTTAGTATCCGGGCAGGGACTTTTTGCAAAAGCTTTAATTGATAGGAGATACAATGTAAAGGATGCAGAAGATTTTTAGATATAGTATCTTGTTCAAAAGATTCGTATATTTTATTGGGTATGGTTTTGTTTGCTGGTAATCTATGAAATTGAGGAATTCATATGTAAAAGATGTTTGTTAGAGTATATTGTAAAAAAATAGTAGAAATTTGACTGGATAAAAACATTTTTCGCTTTAAAACTAGAGACATAAACATGATGACAAGAAAGATAATATTGAAAACAAAAAGAGAGTCGCAATTAACGACTCTCTGACTTTCCGTATGGAGCGGGCGATGGGAATCGAACCCACCTATCAAGCTTGGGAAGCTTACATTCTACCAATGAACTACGCCCGCAAAACAGCCCTACGAGTAGATATTATATCATAAATTTGAATGTGAAGCAAGGGGTTCTTTTTCAATAGGCTTGATTACAACATCCAGTGTGTCGCCATTCTTGATGGGACTGGTGAATTCTGCGACGCTGCTATTCACCAACAAAGTCACGGTAACGCGGCTGGTGGCGGCTGGAGGCTGGAAACCTACGGCTAAGAGCGCTTCGCTGACAGTAGTAGATTTCCTTTCTGAACGTATATAGCTTACAGAACTTCCTTCTTCAATAATGGTTCCGAGGCTCGCTTTGTGTCCGTTGACTTCGAGCTGTAGAGTGGAGGAGGGGATCTTGTATTCGACTTTGTTGAAATATATAACGAGGAAAGCTTCCAATTCGGAGATATTCAATATATCGCTTAGTTTAGCTTCAGGCGGAGCGATGTATTCCAAACGATCATTTTCGTGCACAGGCATAGAGAGTGTAGCGGGTGCATCGTTTAATAAAATATCTGGTGAAATTGTGTATTGTGCATGATTGCCATTCAGCAGGTACTTAATCTTGCGACCAGTAGGTGAATAACCGGCAGCTAACAAGGCTTCTCCTACGCTCTTTGGTTCCTTGGATTCTACGATATCACCATCCGATAGAAGCTGCGTGCTTTCTGCGGACCGACCGTTGATGAGAAATTGTGGCTGCAGGTGTTTTTGTTGTTCATTGATGAAAAGCGTGTATTCTGGTGCAGCTCCCAGAATTTCAGCTAATGTTATGGATGGGGCAGTGCCATTTTCACCTGCTTTTACGGTAATATGGTTGCCCTGCTTGATCGGAGTGTCAAGCGTAGCATCTTTTCCATCCAAATAAAGATGTGCAAATGTGCCGAGGGAGCCAGGCACGAATCTGCGCTCCCCGTTTACAGAGAGCATCAGGCCGAGTCCGGGATGGCCATTGAGTTTCTTGAGGTTGATGCCTGCATTGAGCAGAGCGTCAGAAACCATAAGGTCACGGAAATTGAAAAGACTATATTCTTCCTCATTTACATATACGGATAGGAAATGTAAAGTATTGAGCGAAGCTACCTTCAGAATTCCCAATGGTGTTACGGCATCTGGCGAGCGGAGCTCAGGTGGAATAAGTTGGATACCATCAATGGTGTCCGGACTCCTGACTGCTACACGATTTTCTGGCATGGACAGTGCCTCGGCAACAAATTTTGGCAGATGTGGCGTGAGTGAACCACCGCCTACGAGTAAAACAGCCTGTGGAGCTGCACCGTTAAGTTCTATGATTTGTTTGGCAATCGCATCTGCCAGATTCTTGATGCTTGGCAGGATTGGTTCAAAGATTTCTTTGGGTGAGAGATCATAATTTGTACCAAGAATATCTGAAAATTGTACATTCTGTCCCTCAGCTGCATCACGTTTGATTTGCTCAGCAATATTGAAGTCGAGGAGATATTTTTGCGAAATTGCTTCTGTAATCTCATCACCTGCCAGCGGGACCATGCCATAGGCAATAACAGAGCCATTTTTGGTGATGGCAACATCGGAAGTACCAGCACCAATATCGACGAGTACAAGATTCAGATGACGCATGGTAGGAGGAATCAGCACACTGATAGCCGCAATTGGTTCCAGTGTGAGTGCACGCATATCGAGGCGGGCTTCGTGCAGTGCCGATTGCATGGAATCAATGACTTGACGCGGCAAAAAGGTCGCAATGACAGTGGCTTTAGCAATTTTACCTCGCTGTCCTACGAGCGTCTTGAGCTGCACACCGTCCAAAATATATTTAATTGTACTGTATCCTACACAATAATAAGTTGTGGGATCTTCAATCGTATTTGAAGCTGCCAGACTGGTTTGTGCGGCTTGTACACCAGCAAAATCAAGAGAACGCTCCTGATCTGGTGTAATGATGCCACCGGTTTCTATTTCTGCTTCAGCTGTCATAGTATACAGTGCGCGTCCGGCTGCAGCTACAGCTGCGTGTTGCAGAGGACCTGTTTTTTTGGCCAAGGCATCTTTGACTTTTTTGATGATGGCGGCTACCTGTGGTACATCGTGGATTTGTCCATCGAGCATAGCACGCGTTGTATGTTCCTGCCGTTCCGTGGCAACAATCTTGAGCCCGGCAGCTTCTTTTTCCGCTACAATGCCGATGACACTGCGTGTACCGATATCAAGCGCAAATAAACGTTCTTTGCGCTCTTTACGGAATCCGGCAGACCTATGGGTATGTGCTGTATGTCTCTTATGCGTTTTTTTGGCAGCCACAGCATCTCCGGATGGAATTGTATTATTTGATGGGTTGTTTTCTTGTATAGGCATAAAAATCTCCTTGCTACATAAATAATGAAGGTTAATTTTATTATTTCGCGAATTAAGTAATAGAATCCTTTTTATGTAGAAATATATTTTGCTTACAGACAGAAGGCAAAGGTTAATAGGGGTGATAATATGGCCGGAAACAGAGAGGTAATTACGGGCAGTGATTTTAAACGCATGGTCACGGGTGCCTATAGTGAATTCTTACTGGAGTATGAAAATATAAATGAGCTTAATCGCCGTGCGGGTGCGGATAACAGCGGAATGCTGGGAACTAATATTTTACGTACGATGGGAGCGGCGGTAATGCCGCTTTCGGATTCACGGGATGAGAGTATCGGAGGCATTGCGAGGCGTGTGGCCAGCGCCGCGGTGCTGGGAGCGCGCGGTAATGCAGGTGTTGTATTGTCCCAACTTTTTCGTGGCATAGCCAAGGGGCTTTTTGGCAAGTATAGTGCTACTTCCTCAGAATTTGGCAAAGCATTTCAGTATGGTATATTATATGGACAACGGGTATTGCCGGAGGAACCGGAAAGGCCAATTATCACTGCGGCTCGTGCTGTGGCGAAGGGCGCTTATCATGCAGTACGGGCTAATCTGCCAATATCGGAAATTCTCACGGCGGCTGTTGCTGCGGGAGAAAAGTCGATGTCCGAGAATCCGATGATCCATGCCGGGACACAGATTATGATTGTTTTTTTACAGGGGTGCCTTAAAGGTCTGGATGGAAATTTTGTTTCGCCCGTGTTAAACTTTTCATCAACTTTTAAATCCCGGCAGCCATTGCCGAATCCACGGGCAGATATTGTGCAGCCGTATTGCCTGACTTTTTTGGTAGAAAATTCAAAAGCCGATTCTGGAGAGGTTGAAAAGATGTTGCAGGAAGGCAGCAGCTTTGTAGTCGTTGAGCGCAGTGGGATGATGCTGCACATTCATTTGCATACGGCACGTCCAGGAAGTGTTATCGAGCAGGCTGTAGGATTGGGGGCACTGCATGATGTAAAGATCATTAATATGTCAGAGTCGCATGCACTTGCGGCGGTGCGGTCTGTGCTCATGCCAGTAGCAGTTCTGGCGATTGCCGAGAGTCAGGAATGGGCAGAACGTTTGCAAAAAAGTGGGGCGACGGTGATTGTTGAGGGTGACCGTACCGCCAGCCCGTCGGTGGGGGAGCTTATCAATGCGGCACATAGTGATATTGCTGCTTCGTACGTAATGCTTTCAAACAGCTGCAGTCTTCGACTTGTGCTGCAGCAAGTGAAGCGTATCCTGGGCAACCGTGTCGAACTTGTGCAGAGTACCAGCAGTGAAGAACAGCAGGAAGCTATGCGTGTATTTGGTATAGGACGTCCGGCTAAAGAAAATGCAGAGCGAATGCGTGAGGTATTGATGAAGTTGAGAAAATAATTTTTGTGGTTTTTAGTAGTTTTTAGTAGTTTTGACAGGCAATCACTTGGACAGATTGCCTGTTTTTTTTGTTATGGAAATATTTGTGAAATTTTAGCAGGAGAATAATAAAATATATAGAATAATAAAAATATACAAAATAGTACTATTGGGAAGATTTTTCAACAAGGATGATATAAGCAAACAGGGGTGATGTTCAAATGTTTAAAATTTCTTCTATCAAAGCACGGCTTATTTTTATTATTTTAGGTGTATCTGTTATGACGATTGCCTGTGTAGGTGGGTTCTTCATCTACAACACAGTTGAGGGAAATCAGAAGGATATTGAGCGTTATCGACAAATACTCACATTGAATGTTGAAGATAAATTGAAGATGGAAACGCAGGTTGCGGTCAGCTTGCTCGAAAAGAGTTATAAAAAGCAACAAGCTGGGATACTTACGGAGGAGCAGGCGAAGAAGGAGGCTGCAGATCTGGTACGGGACCTTCGTTATGATGACAATAAAGGATACTTTTGGATTGACACCTACAATGGAGTCAATGTAGTACTTCTGGGTCGTGATACGGAAGGAAAATCGCGGATTGATTCCGTGGATCCTACGGGCAAATACTTCATTAAGGAAATGCTGGAGAATGGAAAAAAGGACGGCGGCGGGTATACGGATCTTATGTTTCCTAAACCGAATGAGACGGAACCTCTGCTAAAGCGGAATTATACGGTTGCTTTTGCACCATATCAATGGGTTATAGGTACAGGTGTATGGATTGATGAAATTGACACAAATGTAGCGGAATATGCAGAAAATGCGAGTCGTAATCTCAGGAACAATATCCTGCGTATTTTAGCCTATATTGTTGTATTGCAGCTTTTGTTAGGTGCGTTTGCGTTCTATGTGGGAAAAAGATTCGCTGCGCCGATACAATTCGTAACTGCAAGAATGGAAGCAATGTCTGATGGAGATTTCCGTGAGGTAAAGGATTCGATGACGATGCAGGAATTATCCCGCAGGACAGATGAAATGGGAGTTATGAGCCGTGCGCTACATAAGATGCATATGAGTGTGCGTGAACTTATGCATGAGATCGTAGAGGCTGCGGAATATGTGGCTGCCGCATCTGAGGAGCTTACTTCCAGCGCTGATCAATCGGCGCAGGTCAGTGAGCAGGTAGCAAACTCGGTTGTAAAGGTAGCCGGCTCTTGTAATGAACAGTTTACGGCAGTCGAGGAGGCCGGTAAGCAATCGACGGGGCTGTCTGAACATATGCGGGTGTTTATAGGAAGCATACGAGAATCAGGGAAGAAGGTAGCGTCGACAAATGAAGCGGCAGTGCAGGGAAGTGAAGAAATATCTTCGGCGGTAGAGCAGATGAAGATTATCGAGGATTCTGTATCGGCATCTGCCAAAGTTATTGGTGGACTCGGCCGTCAGTCGGAACAGATTGGTACGATTGTCGATACGATTGCCCATATCGCTTCTCAGACGAATCTGCTGGCACTTAATGCCGCAATCGAAGCGGCGAGAGCCGGCGAGCATGGACGTGGGTTTGCGGTTGTGGCGGAAGAAGTCAGAAAGCTGGCGGAGCAGTCACAGGCAGCTGCGGGTGAAATAGCCGAACTTATCGGTTCTATACAGCAGGAATCGCAGCATGCCGTAGATGCGATGCAGCAGGGCATGACAAAGGTACAGGGAGGTGCTGCTGCTGTGCAGGGTGCAGGTAAGACATTCCATTCCATTGCCTCTATGGTAACGCAGGTTGCCGGAGATTCAAGAAAAATGGAAGAGGCTGTCGGCGGCTTGGAACAGAATTCGCAGCAAATCCGTACGGCTATGCAAAAAATCGATACGATGAGCCGCAGTGTATCGTCGGAGGCAGAAACGGTTTCCGCAGCTACCGAGGAACAGACGGCTTCCATGGGAGAAATAGCCAATGCCAGCCGCTCCCTGTCGGAAATGGCACAGAAATTGCAAAATGCTGTAACAAAATTTAAGGTATAGAGGTGTAAAGGATAATGCAGCAAAAAAGGATGTCGGAAAAGGCATCCTTTTTTATGCGGAGATATCGTCAGAAGGCAGGTTCAGGAGTTTGTACAGAATATTTTTTACCATTTCTGGCGTAATGGCTTTCATACATGCATTGGTTTTGTACCTGCATTTTGTTTTGCAGCAGGCAATACAGGTATAAGGGCTTACCAAAAAGGTGTTTTTCCCCGTAAGAGGACCATAAATAGCAGGATGTGTCGGGCCCCAGAGACTCAGTGTGGGAATCCCGGCTGCGGCAGCAATATAAAGAGGTCCGGTATCTCCGGTAAGCAGCAAATCTGCTTTTCTAAATAGTGCGGCAAGTTCCAGCAAACTTGTTTTTCCTGCAATTGATACAGAGTCCCGATCCAGGCTGGTACGGATTTTTTGGATGTAGGGATGATCTTCCGCTGTACCGCAAAAAATGATTTGAATTTTTTCGGATAGATTGTTTAAGACAGCAATGAAATTTTCTAATGGCCAGTTTTTGTCTGGCCAGGTTGTGCGAATATTTATCATAAGAATGCGATGTTGTGCGTTGATATTATGGTTCGAAAAAAAACAATCAGCAAAATCTATTAGATTTTTTGGCAGGTTGAGAATCAGGCTGGTATCTTGTGTATGAATACCAAGAGGCGCAAGGACAGTCATATAATGCCGGATTTTGTGCGGATCAGTGATTCTGGGGCCGCGTTCGGTCATAAATAATTGGTTGAATTCATGACGGTCATATATTCCAATACGACGTTTTGTATGACTGAGTTGAGCGATAAGCCCGGTAAGGAAAAGGCATTGGATATCCAGTACGATATCAAAAGTACGTACAGCAAAAATATGTCGCAGTTCGTCCAAGGTTTTTTTAGCATCTGCCAAATGAAAATTTGCCAGAGCATGATCGAAGCGTCTGCGGTCCCAGATCAGCAGTTCATCGATATCTGGATTATAACGCAGCAGCTCACTGGCCGGCGGACTCACAAGCCAGGTGATATGGCTTGCAGGACAGGCAGCTCTTAGGTTGTGGGCAACCGTAGTCGCATGGAGTACATCGCCTATCGAGCTTAGGCGTATAATGAGAAAACGAGTATTTTCAAAGCGCATGCTATATCGCCTTTCTAAAGGCATTTACCCTATTATTAATAAATGGTACAATATAAAGATACGGATTTTTATATTGCGACACGATGATTTTACCATAATATAAAAAGATGTGCAAAAGAATGTTTGTCTTTGGTTTATCAGAAGGAGGAAGGGCCTTGCTCAAGGATATTGAAATTCGCTCGTTAGCAAACGATGCGGCCTATACGCGCGGCTGTCGTTACTACGAGAATGGAGCTGTGCTTGCATTGCGCAAGAAGCAGTTCGAGGATAAGGTGTATACAGCTAAGGTCAAGGGCAGTACGTTATATGAAGTTGAAGTGGAGCTTTCAGAAAACTGCAGTGCGGTTCGCGACTATTATTGTGACTGCCCGGCGGCTACGCTTTATTCAGGTGCATGCAAGCACGTGGTCGCAGCACTTAAGGCGATTCAGAATGAGCAGCGGCATGCAAATGAAAGTCATGAACATGCCGGTTCGGGTATGAAGCTCTTTGCCGCTTTTGAAAATATTGTTACCAGAGATGGACAGGAGTCGGACTCTGAGCCGTTATTTTTGGAGCCAAAGCTTTGTGTGAGCCGTGAATACGGCAAATCAACCTGCTGGCTGGAAGTACGCATCGGTACAGAACGGCTTTATGTATTGCGGAATTTGCGTGAGTTTCTTCTTACAGTGCGTGATGGTGGAACTATGACCTTCGGCAAAGGATTGGTAGTTGATACGAAGACTATGCGGTTTGCACCAGGAATATCTAAAAATCTCTGGGAGCTGCTGCGCAGTGCCTGGCTGGATGAAGAAAGCCTGCTCTCGTATAGCCTGTATTTTCGTTCGTCATATGCAGCCTCTAGTTATATTTTTGAGCAGAAACGTTTCAAACTTTCACCGGGTAACCTGCGCCGCTTTTTAGATATGATGGGAGAGGATCATTTTAATCTCGTGGTCGATGAGCTGCGGGAGCGCAGTGTACATGTTGTACAGGGAAATCCTGAGCTTTCAATTGAAGTTGAGGAACGTGCCGGAGCAGGACGTATTTCGCTGCGTACCGAAGGCATGGCTGTTCTGGATGCCGATTGCCGATACGTCTTGTTGGAAGATATGATTTATTGCGTCAAGGAGAGTTTTTCCCATACGCTGCGCCCTTTGACGGAAGCTTTTCGAAGTTCGCATCATTTGAAAATAGAAGCTGGACAAATGGGGCATTTCTTCAGCATGATTTTGCCGGAATTTGAGAAGGTGGCAAAGGTCCGTGTAGCACCTGCGTTTTTGCAGCGTTTTGAGATTATGCCGCTTACGGCAGAGCTTTATATAGATTATTATAAGGATGGCATTGCCGTGCGGCCGGTGTTCCGTTATGCTGAGTTATCGTTTAATCCTGTGCGTGAAAAGGCACCGGAACAGAGTATGGAAAACAAGCTTCTTATTCGCGATATGCAGACAGAGCATCAGATAATGCGATATTTTACACAGTATCATTTCGAGGAGGACAAGGACAGATTCATCCAGCCGGATGAAGAAAAAACCTATGATTTTCTTACAGAGGCCTTACCGGAACTGTCGGAAATTGCCGATGTATATTATGCGGAAATTTTTCATAAAAAACCTGTACAAATGATGACAAAGGTAACGGCAGGGGTAAATGTAAGTGATGAGAAGCTGCTGCAGGTTTCCTTCGCCAATGACAGCTTTAATATTGAAGAACTCTTGGATATTTTAGGTTCCTATCGCTTGAAGCGCCGTTACCACCGTTTGAAGGATGGAACCTTTGTCTCGCTTGGCGAACAGCAGCTTGGTGCGCTGGCAGATTTCGTTGAAAGTGCCGGCATACGGAAAGCATCAGACAATGTTGTAGAAATGCCTCTTTCCAAGGCCATGTATATTGATTCACTCGCACGGGAGGAAGAGGGGCTGCGGCTGGAACGCAGCAAGGAATTCAAAGCCATCGTGCGTGACATCCGCAATCCGGCAGATGCCGATGTGGAAGTGCCTCCTCATTTGAAGGGGATACTGCGTGATTATCAGATTACAGGCTTGTCGTGGCTTTCGACCTTGGCTGCCTATGGGCTTGGGGGTATTCTGGCTGATGATATGGGACTGGGCAAGACACTGGAAGTGATTGCTTTTCTGCTGGCACATCGTGATGAAAAGGCACCACCGACACTGGTTGTGGCACCAACATCTCTTATGTACAACTGGCTTGATGAAATTACGCATTTTACCCCGGAACTCAGGGCCAGGGCCATTGCCGGTACGAAGCAGGAGCGCGAGGAGGCGCTTGCAGATGTAACTGGTTACGATATCATTGTGACGACCTATAATATGTTGAAGCGCGATATTGCATTATATGAAAAACAGACTTTTCGGTATTGCTTTTTGGATGAGGCACAGCATATAAAGAATCCGACAACCCAGAATGCGAAGGCGGTAAAACGTCTTAGGACAGGTGGTTATTTTGCGCTTACAGGGACGCCTATAGAGAATACTCTCACCGAGCTTTGGTCAATCTTTGATTTCCTTATGCCCGGTTATCTTGCATCGCATAAGTTGTTCAAACAGCGCTTTGAAATACCAATCGTACGGGCGAGTGATGAGCATGCCCGGAAAAATCTGAATCGGCATGTGGCACCTTTTATTTTGCGACGCATGAAAAAAGATGTGCTCAAGGAGCTGCCCGATAAGGTTGAAAGCCGCGTGCTCAACGAAATGACGCCGAAACAGGCAAAGGTGTATGCGGCATATTTTGTGCAGGGCCAGAAAGAATTTGCGGCGGAGCTCAAGGCACATGGTTTTGAAGGCAGCCGCATCAAAATTCTGGCAATACTCACACGGCTCCGCCAGATTGCCTGCGACCCGTCCCTTTTTCTTCAGGATTATGAGGGGGGGTCCGGCAAGCTCGATTTACTGGAGGAGGTTGTACAGGATGCGGTGTCGGGTGGACATCGGCTGCTTATTTTTTCGCAATTTACGACTATGTTGCAGCATATTTCTGTCCGGCTCGAGCAGCTTGCTATTGATTATGAATATCTTGATGGGCAGACACCGGCACTGGAACGTATCCGATTGGTGAAGGCATTCAATGCAGGCAAACAGCCGGTATTTCTTATTTCATTGAGAGCAGGGGGAACAGGTCTTACGCTTACGGGCGCGGATATGGTTATACACTATGATCCTTGGTGGAATCCGGCTGTAGAGGATCAGGCAACGGATCGGGCCTATCGTATCGGCCAGAAAAATAATGTACAAGTATTGAAATTTATTACAAAGAATACCATTGAGGAAAAAATTTTTGCTCTGCAGGAAAAGAAAAAAGCCCTTATCGACCAGATGGTCAAGTCAGGTGAAAACTTTCTATCAAAGCTCAGCGAGAATGAAATCAGCGAGCTTTTTAAGAATTAGAGAGGCAAAATAGATGGAACGTTATATTATGCATGTTGATATGGATGCCTTTTTTGCTTCTGTAGAGCAGCGTGATCATGAGGAATATCGCGGCAAACCTGTGATTGTAGGTGGCCAGAGTGTGCGCGGCGTTGTGGCGACAGCCTCTTATGAAGCGCGTGCCTTTGGCGTACATTCTGCTATGCCGATGGCAATCGCCCGGCGTCGTTGTCCCGAGGGGATATTTGTTTCAGGCAACCATGCACATTACCAAGAGGTTTCCCAACAGATTTTTGGCATCTTCCATGATTTCTCACCTGCCGTTGAGGCATTATCCATAGATGAAGCTTTCCTTGATATTAGCGGCATGGAAAAGCTCATGAAGAATTGTCGTGCATATGGGCAAAAATTAAAAAAGAAAATTTATTTGCAAACAGGGCTGATTGCTTCTGTAGGTATAGCGCCGAACAAGTTCCTGGCAAAGCTCGCATCGGATCTCGAGAAACCGGATGGACTGGTGATTATTGCTTCCGGAGAAATAAAACGTGTGCTTTGGCCGCTCCCTATAAGCCGTCTTTGGGGCGTTGGCGGTAAAACAGAAGAAAGGCTTCACCGTCTGGGATATGAGAATATAGGGCAAGTTGCCCAAGCAGGTGAAGCAGAGCTTTGCAAAAATTTTGGACAAAAGCTTTCAAGGCAGTTGGTGAAACTTGCCAATGGACGGGATGACCGCCTGGTAGAAACAGAACGGGAAGCACAGTCTGTTGGGAACGAGGTTACCTTCGAGCAGGATATCGTGACACAGGAGGAGGCAGAAGCTGCACTGTTAGCACTGGCGGAAAAGGTTGGCTGGCGATTGCGCCGGGTAAATTGTTGTGCACGCACGATACAACTGAAGGTGCGGCTGGGTGACTTCACTACCTATACCAGAAGCCGTACTTTATCTGCTGCAACCTGTTATGATGAGGACATTTATGGGGTGGCACGGGAGCTTTTCCATGCCTTGCATGTCCATAGTGGTATACGTTTGCTGGGAATCACGGGTAGCAGCTTCGACATCTATGGGCAGGCATCGCTTTTTGAGGATAATCATAAAAAAGAAGAGCTGTATAGTGCCATTGACGGATTAAAAAAGCGCTTCGGTTACGATATTATAAATCACCTTAACGCAAAGAAGAAAAAGGACAAGTAAAAGAGGCCGCCCTGCTAATGGGTGGCCTCTTGCTGTCCTATTAAAGCAATCATGTAGCATATGAATTGAGAGATTCACATACGGTTCTGTGAGAGCCTGCGGGTAAAATTCCTATGGGCTATTCGACTGAGAGGTCGATCAATCAATGACTTCCTACTCGATTGGACAGTTCTAATACACATTTATAAAAAAAGTTACAAGGCAGGTGGTGCGGGATTATGGTGCAGCAATTTTTCTATCCAGACAACAATGATAAAGACAGCACAGCTTACTACAGCCCCAAAAATAATTGCCATAATACCGTATGGTTCATTAATATATTGCCAATATAGTCCTGCTGCTGTGCCCAATACGATTGACCATATTCCTGCGTAAGGGGTAGCTTTTTTCCAAGATAGTCCTAAAATAAAAGCTGCAAAAGGTCCGGTTGAGCGCATAGTAAAAGCAAAAACCAGCATGGGAATTATTTCTTTACTGCACAGAGAAATTCCAATTGCCAATATGCCAAAAACCAAAACGGTTATTTTGCTAAATTTTACCAGTTCTTGATCGGTCATACCCTTTTGAACGTATTGCTGCCAAATATCTTTTGTAAATACTGTAGCAGCGCCTAGAAGATCACCGGAACCTGCTGAAAGAGTAGCAGATATTACGGCGGCCATGACCAGACCGGCAATCACAGAAGGAGTTAATTGGATGGAAACCGTTGCTATTGCGGCCTTCTCGGTTTAGAGG
>DCFU01000004.1:1018-94234 GCA_002319795.1 Megamonas sp. UBA1796 | reverse complement strand
TCCATCAAATCGAGAAAGGGGGCACGAATTCATTTGAAATAGAACATAGAATAGGAGGGTTATTTTATGGCAGAAATCCGTAAGCTACCGCTTTTGCCGCTTAGAGGAATGATGGTGTTCCCATATATGATTATCAACCTTGATGTTGGGAGGGATCGTTCTGTCGCTGCCTTGGATGAAGCTATGGTACAGGATCGGCGGATTATGCTGACAGCGCAAAGAAATCCTGAGGTTGATGCTCCGAAAATGGAAGAACTTTATGAAGTTGGCACGATTGCAGAAGTCAGACAATTATTGAAACTTCCCGGCGGGACTATACGTGTCCTGGTAGAGGGGATTCATCGGGCCCGCATTGTTGAATATACAAACCTGGAAAAATATGTTGAAGTAGGTATTGAGGAATATACAGATGAAATTGATACTTCGGTGGATATGGAGGCAATTACCAAAGCAGTAGTTCATGAATTTGAGAAGTGGGTCAAGCTTAGCAAAAAAATTCCACCAGAAACGCTTATCTCCGTAGCGATTATAGAGGATACCGGGAGATTGGGGGATCTTATTGCCAGCCATCTAAATCTCAAGCTGGAAGAAAAACAGGAACTATTGGAATTGATTGATGTCAAAGCTCGTATGGAAAAGTTGTATGCATTGTTAATACGCGAGATGGAAATTCTTGAAATTGAACGCAAGATTAGTGTACGTGTTCGTAGACAAATGGAAAAAATTCAAAAGGAATATTACCTGCGCGAGCAAATCAAAGCTATCCAAAAAGAACTTGGCGACAAAGATGATAAAACAGAGGAAATCGAGGAATATAAGAAACGTCTGACGACAGGCAATTATCCGGGAAATGTACGAAAATGTATTGAAAAAGAGATAAGGCGTATGGAGAATATGTCGAATATGTCAGCAGAAACCGGAGTCATACGTACTTATATCGATTGGATGCTTAATATGCCATGGGAAATTATGACGGAAGATACCATTGATATTCCATCTGCAGAAAAAACACTGAATAAAGAACATTATGGTTTGGATAAAGTCAAGGAACGCATTCTTGAATACCTGGCTGTGCATAAACTATCTAAAGATCAGCGTGCACCAATCCTCTGTCTAGTGGGGCCGCCAGGAGTAGGAAAAACATCTTTGGCAGGTTCGGTAGCGCATGCAATTGGTCGTAAATTTATTCGCGCATCTTTGGGAGGCATTCGTGATGAAGCCGAAATACGCGGACATCGCCGTACTTATGTAGGAGCTATGCCTGGGCGGATATTAGAAGGAATCCGCGATGCAGGTACGAAGAATCCTGTTTTCCTGCTCGATGAAATTGATAAGATTGCTATGGATTATAAAGGGGATCCTTCCGCAGCTTTATTAGAAGTATTGGATCCTGCTCAGAATTCGACGTTCAGTGATCATTATATAGAGTTACCGTTTGATTTATCACATGTTCTTTGGATAGTTACCGCGAATAACTTGGGAAATATACCGCGGGCACTGCGTGATCGCATGGAAATTATTTCATTATCCAGTTATACAGAAATAGAAAAATTTGAGATTGGTAAAAGGTATCTTGTCGATAAACAACGCCGGGAAAATGGTTTGAAACCTCGGGAATTACAGATTGCTGCGGATGTTTTACCAAAAATTATTGCCGAATATACCCGTGAATCCGGTGTACGTGAGTTAGAACGTATGATTGGGCATATTTGCCGTAAGGCAGCACGCAAAATTGTTGAAGGTAAAAAGAAAAGCGTCCATGTTACGATAAAAAATTTAATTACCTTCCTGGGAAAACCTAAGTTTACGCACACTAAGGCAGAACAGCAGTCTCAGATTGGTGTATGTACAGGTATGGCTTGGACAGAGGTAGGCGGTGATATTTTACCGACAGAGGCTGCTGTTGTCAAAGGGAAGGGAAATCTCATACTTACGGGGCAGCTCGGCGATGTTATGCAGGAATCTGCCAAGGCTGGATTATCTTATATCCGTAGCCGGCTGGATGAATTTCATTTATCAGATGATTTTTATGAAAAACAGGATATTCATATACATTTGCCAGAAGGAGCTATTCCTAAAGATGGTCCTTCTGCGGGCATTACGATGGCTACCGCGATGATTTCAGCTCTCACACATCGTAAGGTGCGGAGCGATATCGCCATGACAGGTGAAATTACTTTGCGTGGGCGGGTCCTGCCTATTGGTGGACTGAAAGAAAAAGTGCTGGCTGCATATCGTGAAGGAATCCGGACAATCATTTTGCCGAGTGAGAACGAAAGAGATATTGATGAGATTCCCGAAAGCGTAAGGGAAAAATTGAAATTTGTCCCGGTAGCAAGTATGGATGAAGTCTTAAAACATGCATTGGAGAGTTGATATGCAGGAAAGAGTTATTATAACGCAAGGACAATATATTGCATCTGCAGTATGTAAGGAACAGTACCCTTCACCAACAAGGAAGGAAATTGTTTTCATGGGTCGTTCTAACGTAGGGAAGTCCTCTTTGATCAATTCTCTTGTTCGGGTAAAGAATCTGGCCCGTGTTAGCGGTCAGCCGGGCAAGACGCAAACAATTAATTTTTATGAAATTGGTGCAAAAATCAAAGATGTAGAAGAACGGCAGACGTTTTATCTGGTAGATCTTCCAGGCTATGGATATGCGAAAACTGGCAAAGAAAAACGAAAAATCTGGTCTAAATTTATTGAAGAATATCTGCTATCATCACGTGAATTGCAATTTGTTTGTCAGCTGATCGATATTCGTCATGAACCTATGCCAGCAGATATTGATATGTTTCGTTGGCTCGTCCGGCATGAAATAGCTGTTCTTGTTATCGCAACCAAAGCAGATAAAATTGGAAAGCGTATTTGTGAAAAGAATATAGCTTCTATAAGGGAAAAACTTGGGATATCAGACATAGATGTACTGCAATATTCTTCGGTAAAAAATGAAGGGCGTTCAGAATTGCTTGACGTTATAGGTAATGTTTTGATACAATAGGGTCAAACAGATAAGGATCGGTTATTGCCATATGAGTTATATAGCCGATAGAAAGGGTTTGATCATGCTTACAGCTTTTGACAAAGCTTTGTTAAATTTATTGCAAGCGAAACTTCCAATTTGTCATCATCCATTTGCAGAGCTCGCTGCGCAACTAGGGTCTGATGAAAATACGGTGCTGCATCGTTTGCAGGAACTGAAAAATGCTGGATATCTGCGCCGCGTGGGACCATTCTTCGATTCCAATAAACTCGGCTATCAGGGCACGCTTGTCGCCTTGCGAGTTCAACCATCCAATATATCTTTTGTTGCGTCGGCTATTAACCGCTATCCAGGAGCAACGCATAATTATGAGCGCGAAGGCCGTTATAATCTTTGGTTCACTTTACTTACGCCGGATAGGCAACTTTGTGAAAAAATTTTGGCGGAAATTCGTTCATTACCTGGTGTTGAGGATATGATGAGCCTTGTTTCAAGAAAAAAATACAAAATCAATGTACAATTTAATTTGAAATAGGTGATAGAACATGGATGCATTGGATAAGCAGGTCATACGGGTTATGCAGGATGAGTTTCCACTCGTGCATGAGCCGTATAAAGCCTTGGCGCAAAAAATCAATATTTCAGAGGAAGAACTTCTACGGCGCCTGCAGGAGTTAAAGGCGAAGGGAAAAATCCGAAAAATGGGGGCAGTATTGCAGCATCGTGAGGTAGGATATGCTGCAAATGCTTTATGTGCATGGAAGGTTCCGATTGATAGTATGGACTTGATTGCTGCGAATATGAGCAGTAATGCGGCAGTATCACACTGCTATGATCGTGATGTCCATCCGGGATGGCCATATAATCTTTATACTATGATACATGGACATAGCCGGAAGGAGTGTGAGCAGATTGCCGACACACTTGGGAGCCAAAATGGGATATCAAGCCGGGTCATGTTATTTAGCGTAAAAGAGTGGAAAAAAACGAGTATGCGTTATTTTTGTGAAGATGAGAATGCAAATATATTTTAATAAAAATATGTTTTGCGCCTGTGATATGTGCCATAAGGGTGTGTATCACAGGCTTTTTTTGCGCGAATAATTTATAGGCAGATAGAATAGATTATGTTATACTGTATACTTGTTGGTATTATAAATATTTTTAGGGGGAATTTATGTTGAATATCTTTCGCAGGAAAAGCATCGCTGATTATCAAATAGATGCGCAACGTTCCCAGCTGAAACGTTCCTTAGGAACGTTGGATGTTATCATGCTTGGTGTTGGCGTTATAGTAGGAACAGGAATATTTGTACTTACGGGTGTAGCAGCAGCAAAATATGCAGGCCCGGCGCTGATGTTGTCGTTTCTTATTGCAAGTATTACTTGCGGGTTCGTAAGTATGGCATATTCGGAGTTGGCGGCGATGGTGCCAGTAGCAGGCAGCTCATATGCTTATGCATATGCTTCTGTTGGTGAATTTTTTGCCTGGCTGGTTGGCTGGAATATTGTACTGGAGTACACAGTAGGTGCTAGTGCTGTGGCTGGTGGTTGGTCCGCTTATGTGGTTGGTTTATTGAAATCGGCTGGGATTGAACTTTCCAAAACTTGGACAGCTGTTCCAGCAGATGGGGGATTGGTGAATCTGCCAGCAATGCTCATAACACTTTTTTTAACATATTTGCTGATTAGGGGGGTACATGAGAGCGCGACCGTGACCAAGCTCTTGGTTTTTATTAAATTAATTGCCATTTTTATTTTTCTTTTTTTGGCTGGTCCATCGGTTGATACGGCGAATTGGGAACCGTTCATGCCTTTTGGTTTTGCAGGGGTCTCTGCTGGCGCAGCATTTATTTTCTTTGCTTATCTGGGATTTGACGCAATATCCACGGCTGCTGAAGAAACTAAAAATCCCTCAAGGGATATGCCTCTTGGCATTATTGGCTCATTGATTGTTTGTACAGTTCTGTATATTTCTGTTACAGCTGTAATGACAGGGAATGTACCTTATGAAGAACTGAATAATGCCGAGCCTGTAGCCTATGTACTGCGTGCTCTTGGTTATCGGTTTGGTTCAGCACTTGTAGGGACGGGTGCCGTTGCCGGCCTTACTACAGTTTTGCTTGTCATGATGTATGCACAGACAAGAGCTTTTTTTTCTATGTCACGGGATGGGTTGATTCCACAATCCATTTGTAAAATACATCCCCGTTATGCTACACCACATCGTATTACTATTATGGTTGGATGTACCGTCGCGGTTATTAGTGGATTTACGCCAATTAATATTGTTGCTGAAATGTGTAGTATAGGCACATTATTTGCATTTATTATATCATGCATAGGGGCTATGATAATGCGCAGAATTGCACCAGAGGCCCATAGGCCTTTTCGTTGCCCAGCAATTTATTTTATAGGAACTTTAGCTGTTATAAGCTGTACGTATATTATGTATAACCTTTCTGTTATGACATGGGAAAGGTTTTTCATATGGAGTATTATAGGCATTATTATCTATTTTGCTTATGGATTTTCACATAGTAAAGAAAACAAGCCTAAGCAATAGATAATAATCATTATTGTAATGTTTGTATAAAAATTCTTTGCATACAATATTTATAAGAACTTATATTAAGATTAATTTTACATATATTAAGGAGTTTGCGTGAAAAAGTGTGCAAACTTCTTTTTGATTTTGAGCAATTGTTTCTTATTTACAATTGTTTATGGACGGTGTATAATATCACTTGGATGGGAACTTCAGATTTGCTTTCTATGTTGATGATGCATAATATATCAGATTTTATTTATAAATATGCATAAATATCATGTTGCATATTTTAATTTGCAATGAGATTAGGCAATTCTGTAAGTTTTAAAGAAGTTCTTAAAAGAGGGGAGCAATACAAAACATGAGCAAAAAAATGAAAACAATGGATGGTAATACCGCTGCTGCCTATATCTCCTATGCTTTTACGGATGTGGCTGCAATTTACCCGATAACGCCATCATCGCCAATGGCAGAACATGTCGATGAAATGGCTGCCAAAGGTGCAAAGAATCTTTTTGGGCAAAAGGTTCGTGTCATCGAGCTTCAGTCTGAAGCTGGTGCAGCTGGCGCAGTACACGGTTCCTTGCAAGCGGGGGCTCTGACTACGACCTATACAGCATCACAGGGTCTTTTATTGATGATTCCAAATATGTATAAAATTTCTGGTGAACTTTTACCAGGAGTGTTTCATGTAAGTGCTCGTGCACTTGCTACTTCATCCCTGAATATCTTTGGTGATCATCAGGATGTCATGGCCGCGCGACAGACTGGTTGTGCAATGTTGGCAGAAACCAGTGTGCAGCAGGTTATGGATTTAGCTGCTGTAGCGCATTTAGTAGCCATCAAAGGGCGTGTACCGTTCATTAACTTCTTTGATGGTTTCCGTACATCGCATGAGATCCAAAAGATTGAAATGATTGATTATGCAGACCTTGAACCAATTTTAGATCATGATGCCGTTGAAGCTTTCCGTCATAGAGCATTGAACCCAGATCACCCGGTAGTTCGTGGTACGAACCAGAATCCGGATATCTATTTCCAGGAACGTGAGTCTGTCAATGATTATTATGAAGCTATTCCGCAGCTTGTTGAAGATACTATGGCACAGATTGCAAAAATCACAGGGCGTGAATACCATCTGTTTGACTATCATGGTGCGGCAGATGCTGAGCGTCTGATTATTGCTATGGGCTCTGTCTGCGAGACGGTAAATGAAGCTGTTGACTATTTGAATGCCAAGGGTGAAAAAGTTGGCGTTTTGAGTGTGCATCTTTATCGGCCATTCTCTATCGAGCACTTCTTCAAATATTTACCAAAGACAGTCAAGAAGGTTGCAGTTCTCGACAGGACGAAAGAGATTGGAGCCATTGGTGAGCCGCTCTATTTGGATGTACAAGCAGCATATTATAGTTCTGATAGCAGGCCGCTTATTGTCGGAGGCCGTTATGGTCTTGGCGGTAAAGATGTAACCCCGGATCAGATTCTGGCAGTTTATGAAGAACTTAAAAAGGATGCTCCAAAGCATAATTTCACAATTGGTATTGAAGATGATGTAACGAAGACGTCGCTGGCTCCATATCCGGAAGATGTCGATATGACACCGGAAGGAACGACAGCCTGCAAGTTCTGGGGCCTTGGGTCCGATGGCACTGTTGGTGCCAATAAGAGTGCCATCAAGATTATTGGCGATAAGACGGATATGTACGCACAAGCTTATTTTGCTTATGATTCCAAAAAATCCGGTGGTATTACAATGTCGCATTTGCGCTTTGGCAAATCACCAATTGATTCTCCGTATCTTATTAATAAAGCAAATTTTATTTCCTGTTCGCAGCAGTCCTATACTAATAAATATGACTTGTTGGCAGGTATTAAAAATGGTGGAACATTCCTTCTAAATACAACATGGTCCGATAAAGAACTCGATGAGCATTTGCCAGCTGCTATGAAACGTTGTATAGCAAATAAAGCAATTAATTTCTATACGGTGAATGCAGTGGAGATCGCTCAGGGACTGGGTCTTGGCGGACGATTCAATATGGTGATGCAGTCAGCTTTCTTTAAACTGGCTAATATTATTCCTATTGATACGGCGGTTCAATATCTTAAAGACGCTGTGGTCACTTCTTACGGCAAGAAGGGCCAGAAAATCGTAGATATGAATAATGGTGCTATAGACAAGGGCATTGAGGCAATTCATAAAGTAAGTGTTCCGGCTGCGTGGAAAGATGCGAAGGATGCCGGCTTGAAATCATCCGATGCTCCTGCATTCATTGAGAAGATACAGAATGTCATGAACCGTCAGGAAGGCGAGAAATTGCCAGTCAGTACTTTTAAAAATGGCATGGAAGATGGTACATTCCCGGTTGGCGGCTCTGCTTATGAGAAGCGTGGTATTGCTATCAATGTACCGGAGTGGCAGCCTGAGAATTGTATTCAGTGTAATCAGTGCTCATTTGTATGCCCGCATGCTGCTATTCGCCCAGTGCTTACGACGGACGAAGAAAAAGCAGCCGCTCCGTCTACTATGGCATTTAACCCTGCAATAGGTGCAAAAGGACTCAATTATACTATGGTCGTTTCTGCATTGGATTGTGCTGGTTGTGGTAACTGCGCACAGGTTTGCCCGGCTCCAAAGGGAAAAGCCCTTGTGATGAAGCCGATTGCTACGCAGCTTGATAAGCAGCAGAATTTTGATTATGGTGTAAACAAGGTAGCACCGAAAACCAATCCAATGAATAAGAACACGGTTAAGGGAAGTCAGTTTGAAAAACCGTTGCTTGAGTTCTCCGGTGCATGCGCAGGTTGTGGCGAAACACCGTATGCTAAACTCATTACACAGCTTTATGGCGAGCGTATGATGATTTCTAACGCAACTGGCTGTTCTTCTATCTGGGGAGCTGCTGCACCTGCTATGCCTTATACAACGAATGCAAAAGGCAGAGGTCCGGCTTGGGCAAACTCTTTATTTGAAGATAATGCTGAATTTGGCTTTGGTATGTTCCTTGGTACAAAGGCTGTACGTGATGCAGTTGCTGCTGATGTTGCTGCTGCTATTGAAGCCGGTAAGGGGAGCAGCGCCTTGCAGGCTGCCATGAAAGACTGGAATGAACATTTGTCTGATGGTGAAGGCACGGTGGACCGTTCAGATAAACTAGTAAAGCTTTTAGAAACAGAAAAAGGCTCAGATGAACTTCTGAATAAGATTTATGCGAACAAGGACTTCTTCATTAAACGTTCGCAATGGATATTCGGTGGTGACGGCTGGGCGTATGATATTGGTTATGGCGGTTTAGATCATGTTCTTGCTTCAGGAGAAGATGTCAATGTCCTTGTTCTCGATACCGAAGTATATTCGAATACAGGCGGGCAGTCCTCAAAATCAACTCCTACGGCAGCCATTGCGCAGTTCGCTGCAACCGGCAAGAAAACGAAGAAAAAGGACCTTGGCATGATGGCTATGAGTTATGGCTATGTTTATGTAGCACAGATTGCTATGGGCGCTGATAAGAATCAGACACTCAAAGCCATTGCTGAAGCTGAAGCTTATAAGGGACCTTCTCTTATTATCGCTTATGCTCCGTGTATCAACCATGGTATCCGCATTGGCATGGGCAAGAGCCATATGGAAGCACAGCGTGCTGTTGAAGCTGGTTACTGGGCAAATTATCGCTTTAATCCTGAACTGGTTGATACAGATAAAAATCCATTCTCGCTTGATTCTAAAGAACCGGATTACAGCAAGTTCCAGGAATTCCTGCAAGGTGAAGTCCGGTATTCTTCTCTTAAACGTGCTTTCCCTGATACGGCAGAAGCACTTTATCAGAAGACGGAAAAAGATGCCAAGAACAGACTTGCAGGTTATAAAAAGCTGGCTGGAAAGGAATAAAGTTGATTGTATCAACTTTAGACTTTTAATAGCGGCTTGATAATTCTTACTAAATAATAAAAAATGCTTCCATTTGTGATATAATTTTCATAGATGGAAGCACTTTTTATTTTATTACACAAAAGCCGGACTTTTGAAAAATTATTTTACACTAGTCCAAGCTATTTATATTAGATATCATACTACATTCAAACTGCAGCGAGAATTTTCAATCATTTTCAGGTGCATCGTATACGCCTGAATGAAACTGAATTTATTTATAAGGTGAAAATTAGATTCGTGTTGTATACATTAAATATAGCAATTTAGTATGTAAAGGAGATGTGAGGATGGTAATCCATGGTGCTGTAATTATTGAACAGGGTGTGACGTTTGCTATCATTTCTGTAAAGCCTGTAATTACACAATATACGGCACGTATGATGGCTTTTCGACAAGAGATTTCCCCGTTTTTCCCTAATATGCCCATCATCCTCATGTCGCAGGATCATAGTGGCAGGCCACATTATTTTGGACGTAAAGATATAGTAGAATTTTTAAAAAGTGTTAGTTTACAACAAATTCCATGGAAGAAGTATCATATTTATTGACTAAAACTAGATGGTTTTATACGCAATGCAGTCAGGTAATGGCATGTCTTGCTTCGACATGGAGCAACATAAAAGATAGAATAATTTTTTTTATGTTGCAAGGCCAAATAAAAAGCAGGAGTTTCTCTATAGTTCAAGAAATAAACAATAGGTTACCTTTGTCGTTTCATAGATTTATAGAAAGGGAGCGGTTACTTATGAAAATCAGTGCAAGAAATCAGCTAAAGGGAAAAGTTGTTTCGATTCAGGAGGGCGCTGTCAATGCTATTGTAGGAATTGAAATTCGCAGTGGAGAGGTTATGCAAGCTACAATCTCACTCAATGCCGTTAAGGAATTAGAACTTAAGGTAGGCAAGGATGTATATGCTTTAGTTAAAGCTACATCTGTCATGGTAGGTGTAGACGATTAAGCAAATATGTATTTTTCCTGTGCGGAGATTTAAGGGAATGTTGATTTAATAAGCTTAGTGCCTTGACAGGAGATTTTTCGTCTGACAAGAAGATAAGGCCGATGCAGGCAGGTGGAAAAAGATCCGCCAGGATGACAGAATGAAGGAATTCGTGATTCTTCTTAAGCACAATACAAATACCGGTGTTCATAACAGGCACCGGTATTTGTATTGTGAAAAATATATGGATAATTCATCTATTCTAGTTAGTGATTTATCGCTAACCTTTCTAGGTGAATTCATGCGATAAAAAGAACTAAAATTAGAAAAAACGAACGCTGTTATTCGTATTGAAAAACATTATAATGCAATACTTCTTTTGATTTTAAAAAAATATTTGACAGCAGGCATTATCTATAATAGAATTGTAGTATTGCGAATACGGTAAGGGTGCAATATAGCAGACCTTTTTTCGTTTAATTAGGAGGCAGTTATTTTATAATGAGTATAAGTGAAAGTTTGAGAAATATCGCGATTATTGCTCACGTTGATCATGGCAAAACAACATTGGTTGATGCCATGCTAAAGCAGAGTCATGTTTTCCGTTCAAATGAGCAGGTTGCAGAACGTGTAATGGACTCGGGGGATCTGGAACGTGAACGTGGAATCACGATTTTGTCGAAAAACACCTCAATTATGTATAAGGGTATTAAGATTAATGTTGTAGATACTCCGGGCCATGCTGATTTTGGTGGTGAAGTAGAGCGTGTGCTGAATATGGTCGATGGTGTATTATTACTTGTAGATGCATTTGAAGGCCCAATGCCACAGACAAAATATGTTCTTCGTAAAGCATTGGAACAGAAGCTTAAGCCAATTGTAGTTATCAATAAAATAGATCGTCCGGATCAGCGTGTGGATGATGTTTACGATGAAATTCTTGAGCTTTTCATGGAGCTTGGTGCAGATGATGATCAGCTTGATTTTCCGGTTATTTACGCTACGGCACGGGCTGGTATTGCAAAATATGAAATGGCAGATGAGAGTGATAATCTCGAACCGCTTATGGAAACTATTATAAAAGAAATTCCTGCTCCGCATGGTGAAGCAGAGGGACCGTTGCAGATGATGGTTACTACGCTGGATGCTGATGAGTATGTTGGACGTGTCGCTGTAGGGCGTATTATTCGTGGTAGTATAAAACCAAATCAGTCCGTGGTAGTTATTAATGGTGATCAGGAAAGCAAGGCCAGGGTAGGCAAGGTCTTTGTCTATCAGGGACTGAAACGTGTTGAGGTAGCAGAGGCTGGTCTTGGTGAAATCGTTGCCTTGACTGGGCTTGGTGAGATAAGTATCGGTTATACGGTAGCGGACGCTGAAAGCCCCGAAGCTTTGCCGACAATTAATATTGATGAACCAACGCTTTCTATGACATTTGGTGTCAATACGAGTCCTTTTGCGGGACGTGAGGGCCAGTTTGTGACATCACGTCATTTACGTGACCGACTTTTCAAGGAAGTTGAAACCAATGTCAGTCTGCGTGTTGAGGAAACGGATACGGCGGATACTTTTCAGGTTTCCGGT
Source organism: Megamonas sp. UBA1796 (assembly GCA_002319795.1). GTDB lineage: Bacteria > Bacillota > Negativicutes > Selenomonadales > Selenomonadaceae > UBA1796. The sequence continues at coordinate 82,248 of DCFU01000004.1, read as the reverse complement.
CGTGGTGAACTGCATATTTCTATTCTCATCGAGACGATGCGTCGTGAGGGATATGAACTGCAAATTGGGAAGCCAGAGGTTGTTTATAAGACTATTAATGGACAGCGTTGTGAGCCGTTGGAGAATCTTACTATTGAAGTTCCGCAGGAATATATGGGAACGGTTATGGAATCTTTGGGAACTCGCAAGGCCGAGCTTTCGAATATGACTGAGGTATCCGGTTATATGCGTATGGAATTTGTGATTCCGGCCCGTGGTCTTATAGGTTTTCGTTCGGAAATGCTTACCAATACAAAGGGAAATGGTATTATGAATCATGTATTCCATGGTTATGTACCATATAAGGGTGATATCCCGGGACGTGCCCGTGGTTCACTCGTAGCTTTTGAACAAGGTGAGACTACTGGCTATGGTATTTATACGCTGCAGGATCGCGGTACGATGTTCATTTCTCCAAATCAGGCAGTATATGAGGGCATGATTGTTGGTGAGAACTCGCGTGAGACGGATATAGATATCAACCCTTGTAAAAAGAAAAACGTTTCAAATATGAGGACATCTTCTTCAGATGAAGCCATTCGTTTGGTTCCACCGCGTATACTAAGCCTTGAACAGGCCTTGGAGTATATCAATAAGGATGAGCTTGTTGAAGTGACACCGCAATGTGTTCGCTTGCGTAAAACTGTATTGGATCGTACAGCGCGCGGGCGTGAGCGTAAAAATACTTCTAAATAGGGATGTTTGTCCAATAATTATAGTCCTGCAGAAATATTTTTGATATTTTTGCAGGATTTTTCTTATTGATGCCGAAAATAAACTTAATGTTAAGTATGTTCTTAGGTTCTATGCTTGTATAAATAGTTGGAGGCGAATGTAGTGAAATTCTTAGATAAACTCACAAATATATTGATGCCGATGGAAGAAGTTATTGAAGAAGAGCTTGTTGAGGAAAAACCAGTGGCAAGAAAAGAAGAAGCCGCTTTCTCCGAGCGTAAGGTAGTCAATGGAACGAATGCTTTTTACACTCCGGCAGTATCTTCGCGTCCACAGCTCACTGTACATGTAACCAAAACGCCGGAATTGAAGATCCAGGTGTATGTTCCTTCCAAGTTTGATCAGGTGATGGAGATTGCGGATGATTTAAAGAATAATAAGGCAGTTATTGTAAATTATGAACGTGTCACGACCGAAGAACAGCGGAGAATCTGCGATTTTATCAATGGGGCCTGTTACGTGATAGATGGCGCGGCAAAACGCATTTCTGCAGCGATGGTGCTCTATGTGCCAAATGGTGTGAGCGTAGCAGATGCTGTTTCAAAGGTATTTGGATAATAATAAAATTGATAGACAAAGCAGTCACGTATTGATTGCTTTGTCTATTTTTTGGCATGTATATGCAACAGGAGGAAAATATGCGGGAAGAGATATTGGAGAATGTTTTAGAGGAATTTACCAAAATAGCGAAGATTCCACGTCCATCAGGACATGAAAAAGCAGTAAGTGATTATTTGTATCATAAGTTATCTTCTATGGGATTTCAAACTAGGCAGGATGAAAAACTAAACATTATTGCAGATAAACCGGCTTGCTTTGGATATGAAAATGCGCCGTTGACTATTTTGCAGGCACATATGGATATGGTATGTGTTGCAAAAGAAGGAGTGTCCTATGATCCGTTGCAGGATTCTATAAACTTGAAATTTGGCCCGGAATATTTACAAGCCGTTGGAACAAGTCTGGGAGCAGATGATGGCCTTGGTGTGGCAGAGATACTCTATATCATGGAATCCTGTAAGAAACATGGACCTTTACGTGCTGTTTTTACCGTGGATGAAGAACAGGGAATGAGCGGAGCCATTTATTTAGCAGAGAAATATTTATCAGAAGCATCATTTTTGATTAATTGTGATTCAGAAAATTACGATGAACTCACTGTAGGAAGTGCGGGAAGTGTCAACCTGGATTTTTCTCGTGAACTCACGTGGAAATTACCGGAATATCCTCAAGCATGGAAAGTAGCTGTCAGAGGTCTTAGGGGTGGACATTCAGGAGAATGCATTGGCAATGGACATGGCAATGCCATTCGTTTGCTTGCCATGGTTTTGCTTGCCTTTCAAAAAGCGGATATTTCGTTTGATCTGGCGGCATTTCATGGTGGAAAGGCCCGCAATGCTATACCTGCAGCTGCAGAGGCCATTGTCGTTACAAATGCATCTGTAGATAATATACAAAGGGTACTGTTGGAACAACAAGAGCATTTTAAACAGATATATGGGGAAATGGAGCCGGAGATGGAGCTTTTGCTTCAGGAGACCGCACTTCCGCAGCAGGTGTTTTTGGCAGATGATACGGATAAACTTCTGCATTTACTGATTGTGCTCCATACAGGGGTGTATGGGATGTCGCAGGTAATTCCAGGTTTGGTTGAGACCTCTGCGAATCTGGGTGTAGTAGATACCGATAATAAGACTATTAAAATACAGTTTTTCCCACGTTCTGCTATTGATCAGAAGATTGATGAATTTCGTTCTATGGCCGTGATTTTAGGTAATATGAGCGGTTTTGAAGTAAATATTGGAACCCAGTCTCCCGGTTGGAAAGAGCGAAAGGACAGTCGTTTGGCAAGACTTATGAGAGATATATTTGAGGAACAGAACAATATTCCTATGAAAGTTGAGACGATTCATGCCGGGCTTGAATGCGGCTGGTATTTTTTTAAAAATCCAAAGTTGGATATGGTTTCTATAGGAGTTACAACCATGGACATCCATAGTCCAAATGAAAAGCTTTTGCTTAAGACGATTGTTCCACAGGTAAAGCTTATTATAGGAACTCTGCACAGGATTGCTGCAATGCAATAATGATTTTTATCATTAGATAATTTATGAATAAGGGTGCAGACTATGAATCGACGCGGTTTTATATTGAGATGCCTTCTAGGTCTGGGTATGATAAGCTTAGGTAAGCTGGGTTTAGATGAGCTCCTTTTGGGCGAAAAGATGCAGATAGCAAAATCTCAGCAGACAAGACGATATTATCGTATTGTTGTTTTTGGAGATCCTCATTTGCCAGTGCGGATGGAAAAATATAAGGAACAGGAAAAACAGCAGCAAATCATCGCCTTGAAGAATAAAGTCATTGATGCTGTGAATTTGTGGGATGATGTTGACCAAATCAGTGTAGTCGGTGATATTGCAGCCAGATATGGTATTGAAGAGGAATATGCATTTGCACAGCAATATTTTGCCCGTTTGCAAAAGCCGGTATATATTATAGGTGGCAATCATGATTATAGATATAAGGATGAGCTTTCAGCGAGGGGACGATTGCAAAAGGGAACGCCGGCATCGATGACAGAAAAATTAGAGCTATTTCGTACAAGGATGCGTTTAGAGTCATTATATTATGCGCAGCAACTCGGGAAATACCGTTTGCTATATCTTACTCCGGATGCTACAGGGAAATATTTGACAGAAATCAGCGGCAAGCAATTTTCCTGGTTGGAAACAGAATTATCAACAAATATAAATGCCCCAACGATTATTTTCTTTCATGCTCCACTTTTCGGTACATTATCAAATTATAATAAAGATGTCAACACGCCTGATTTTATTCCGCAGATCAAGGAAAAACTGGATGCTTTACTGGTGAAGTCACCACAGGTCCTTTTTTGGGTGTCGGGTCATACACATACGCCTGTGACAAACGCCGGATATGCGGATAGCAGCCTCAATACATATGCAAACCATATTGTGGACATACATAATACGGATATGGATCGTACCACGATATGGACAAACTCATTGTATCTTTATGATGATAAGCTGGTGGTAAGGACCTACGATCATAAGCAGGATTCATGGAAGGATTCATTGGAAAGGACTTTCTTTATCAATATTTGATCAAGAAAGTCCTTTCAACGTAATCAGGCCCTGGCTTCAAAAAGAAGCCGGGGCCTGTGTTGTATGTACTGGATGAGATATTATTTTTTCTTGGGATAGATGCCAATCGTCAATATATTGACGATTGGCCAATGCTGTCCCAGTTTACGGAAAAACATTCCAGCTGATATGGCCAATAGGATAACGACACAATAGAATACAATAGCAATCGGAGCCGTCATGATGCGTCCATAGTGTTCCAAAAGTAAAGCAAGATAGGTAATAGCTACGGGATGCACAAGATATGCAAAATAAGAATGACGGCCTAATAGCGAGAGCAATGGATTCAACGTTTTGGGGAATTTTTGATAGGTAAATATTGTAAAGAAAAACAACGATGCGGCAAGAGTATAAAAAATCCCTGCAGGACAGAGCTGGTGGGCTGTATTCACAGCTTCTTCCAAAGTGTAGCCTTTGTAAAACAGCAGGCGGTAATAATAACCTGTGAGTGCAGCCATTGATATCCAGAAAAATAGGCAAATTTCGGTTCGACGCTTTTGCATAAAAACCAGGAACGCTTCAATGTGTACAGCGAGATAGCCACCTACTACAAATATAAAGGTGTAATGCAATACCCAATAGTTTAAGCGATACAATAAGAAAGGCTTTAAATAAGGATTTTCTATGCTGTACACCATTAAGTTGAAAGTGGTATTGAAACTTGAAAAATAATCAAAGGCAATTTGCAATATAAAGAGCAACGTCAGATTTTTCCATGTTGCATGCCGGACCATGTAGAGCCAAAGAGGCATGAGCAAATAAAACCACAGCAAGATAACAAGAAAATAAAGCTGATATTTCGCGTTGCCAAAAAACAGTATACCAAACAGGGAAGGTATCGAAGGAAAGCCTGTATGATAAAGCAGGTCATCATGCAGCAGGTAAAAGAAGGACCAGATCAGGTATGGAATCAGGACTGTGCGGAAGCGCCGCAGCATGAAGGCTTTATAATTGAATACTTTGTTGATATCCATATTGTAGAACAGTCCAAAAGCAGAGATGAAGAAAAAGATAGGCACACTGAAACGAGATACGATTTCAAACAAGGCAATTAAATGGATATTGGCCGATGTGTTGCTTAAATACTGTGAGCCGACATGTATTCCGATAACGCCCAGCATTGAAATGCCACGAATATATTCAATTGCCGGCAGGCGTGGTTTTTGCATGAAAAAATTTCCTCCCAGGTTAAATGCATCAATTATTCAGTATAAAATCTATATGAACGGTAGCAGAATATTCCAAACTTCCAGGGGCTATAGGCGTATTTGCTGATAAAGAGGCTTTTGAAAACATTACATTGTCATAATTATGTATCTGCATGGAACTGTTTTCAGAAATATTTTGTACGCCTATGATGGTTTTTCCCAGACCCGCTGCTATGATATCGGCTTTTTCTCTGGCATCGTTAATCGCCGCCAATAAAGCTTCTTTCCTTGGTTTCTGCGTATTACGTGCAGAAAAATCGAGTGAATTTATTCGGTTTGCGCCATTGGCCAGGGCTTTGTCGACAACCTGTCCGACCAGGCTTGTATCATTTAGTAGTACCTTTATGGTATTAGAGACCGTATAACCATCGTATTCATTTTCATGGTCTTTTTCTGTACTGAAAGTTGGCTGGAAAGTATAGTTGCGTGTCTGTATGTACTTTTCGGAAATCCCCATGCTGCGCAGGGCGTCCTGAATATTGGACGCTATCGAAGCGTTCTTGTTTTGTGCATCCTGTGCATTTTCCGCATGCGTAGTGATTCCAATCATAACTGAGGCCTGATCCGGCGCAACCTGCGTACTGCCTGTGCCATCAACAGAAAGGACAGGAAAGGGAGATTTATCATTTGCATGTACCAAAGAAGCAGGCAATAAAAATATAGTTGCAATGCATAACAGAAGTATTCCTTTAGAAAATCTCATAACAATCGTCTCCTTGTATAAAATTTAATTATGGGGAAATATTTGAAAGAGCTGGCTGCCATTTTGCTTCAGCCAAAGCTTATGCTCTTGATATATAGGGTCATGCATAGATACCAGTTCCCAAAAATGTGTTGAATGATTGAAATGAACCAGATGCGATACCTCATGAATGATGAGGTAATCAATGACAGGTTCAGGAGCCATGATGATACGCCAATTATAATTCAGGTTATGAAGGGAAGAACAGCTCCCCCAACGTGAACGCTGATCTTTTATACAGATACGCCTAAAGGAAACGCCAATTCTATCAGCCCAGAAGGCAGTACGGCTTTTCAGATAAATAAAAGATTGTGTTTTATACCATTGCAGAAGAATGTTTTCGACCAAAGGCTGGGTGGTTACTTGTTCCTGATAAAGATTTACCAGCAAACATTCAGCAGTAGTACGAATACAGGGTTTGCAAAGAGAAGTGGTAACCATAAGTTGTAATGTACGGCCCTTAAAAGGCAGAAGTGTCTTGTTGCTTAGATGTTTTTGATATTTCATGTATGGATGTTTCTCCTTAAGTAACACTTATCTGTATAATAGCTGGATTTTTGTTTTTTGTAAAGTACGGGCAGAGGCATTGTTTTAAATATAGAGTTAAATATGAAGCTGTGCCTCTTTATGGAAATAAAAAAATATGTTAAACTAAAGACAAATAAATTGAATTATCATCGATAGGAGATGTTCATTATGATGTCATTGAATTTCCAGGTGCCAAAACATGAAAAAATGCTGGTTGCACGTACAAAAAACTGTACGGTACGCTTAGGCGATGTCAGTAAACAATATCCAGAGAGTTCTATTGTATGGATAACGACAGGGGCGAAATCCCAGCCAAAACACAAATTATACACTGCGTTTATTGATAAGGTGCGAGTAAAGACCATGGCCGATCTCACATCAGGAGATCTTGGCCATCAAAATCCGGAAATCAATTCCCGCGAAGAGCTTATTACCGACTTTGAACAGATGTATAAGAAAAGGATTACTATGGATGATACGGTTACAGTCATCTATTTTACAGAGGTTTTTGACTGAATGGAATGGCGTGGTGATGGTTCCTGTGTAAGTACATCAATTTTATAACCGTTACCGGGTATATGATGAATAATTTTAAATTGGAACATGTAAAGGGCCTCTCTGCCAATAAGAGAGGCCCTTTGATATTCATTTCCTTAAGCTTTGTCCTTACAGCCAAGAACATTGATGATCTTATGTTTGACGAGTTCTTTGATGTAGGCTCTTGCCGGGGTAAGGTACTGGCGCGGATCGAAATGATCCGGATGGGCACTCATGTATTCACGAATGCCTGCCGTGAGGGCAAGGCGGAGATCTGAGTCGATATTGATCTTGCATACAGCAGATTTTGCTGCCTTGCGGAGCTGTTCCTCTGGAATGCCGACAGCATCAGCAAGCTGACCGCCGTTTTCGTTGATAAGTTTTACGTATTTAGGAATTACCGAGGACGCGCCGTGCAGAACAATTGGGAAATTCGGCAAACGTTTTTCAACCTCAGCCAGGATGTCAAAGCGCAGTTCAGGCGGTACAAGCACACCAGCTGCATTCCGTGTGCATTGCTCAGGCTTGAATTTAAAAGCTCCATGGCTTGTACCAATGGCAATCGCCAAAGAGTCCACACCAGTGTTCTTTACAAATTCTTCGACTTCTTCTGGTTGGGTGTACGAAGCTTCATGTGCGCTTACATTGACATCGTCTTCGATACCAGCAAGCTTGCCGAGTTCGCCTTCAACGACAACACCGTGTGCATGTGCGTAATCAACAACGCGTTTCGTCAGCTCAATATTCTCTTTGAAACTGTATTTGGAGCCGTCGATCATAACGGATGTAAAACCGCCGTCAATGCAGGATTTGCAGATATCAAAATCCGCACCATGATCCAGATGCAGCGCAATCGGCAGATCTGTGTCGATGAGAGCAGCTTCTACTAACTTGACGAGATAGGAATGTTTTGCATATTTCCTCGCACCAGCGGAAACCTGCAGGATGAGTGGAGCATTCTCTTCTTTTGCAGCCTCGGTGATTCCCTGGACAATCTCCATGTTGTTCACATTGAAAGCGCCGATAGCGTAGCCTCCGGCATAAGCTTTCTTGAACATCTCAGTTGTTGTAACTAATGGCATTTATCATTACCCCCTAATAAAATAATAGTACCAACGAGATTATTATATCATAGAAAAGAGTGCAGGAATATAAAGTTTTGCAAACACGTATAAACGATGGGCAACAATACTAAAATTCCATATCAATTCATAGGAAAGATGTTACAATACTGGACATATCTTCCGGAAGCGGAGAAAAAAGCGTAATCATTTTTCCGGTTACAGGATGTTGAAATTTTATATGATACGCATGCAGAGCCTGCCGCTGTATAAGTGATTGGTCACCGCCATATAAATCGTCACCGAGCAGGGGGTGTTTTATATGGGCTAAATGAACACGTATCTGATGGGTTCGGCCTGTTTCCAGATGGAGCTCTACCAAAGAGCATGCTTCAGAGCATTTCAGTGTCCTGTAACAGGTAGCGGCACATTTTCCATCTGACGAAACACAACGTTCGATGATGCTCCCTTCTTTCCTGGCAATTGGAGCTTCTATACGACCTTCAGCAGGAGAAAGTCTTCCAGGAATCAAGGCCAGATAGGCTCGTTGGAAAGCTTGGTATTTTGATAGCTGGTATTGTATTTGCGGCAACTTGGCGATAAGCACAAGTCCGGAGGTAAGCCGGTCGAGGCGATGTACCGGATGAAAAGCATGGCGATATGCCTTTTTTTGATAATAGCCCAGTACAGCATTAGCGAGAGTATAAGTGTTTTCTTTTACAGAGGGGTGCACAAGTTGGCCGGCAGGTTTATTCACTATCAGCATATAGTCATCTTCATAACGTATATCAAGCGGCAGTTCCATGGGAAGAATCGTATTCGCAGGCTCTTCTATATCGTAGGTAATGATATCGCCGGAAACTACCATGGTTAAAGCCGGATTGACCGGTATTCCGTTTAGGGTAAAATGTCCGGAGTGCTTTATTTTTTTCCAGAGACGGGAGGATATATTGATATGCTGTTTAAAAAAGGCTCTGGCGGGCATAACCGCCAGAGCTTCAGGGACAATATATTCCATAAGCATCACATTGCTTCTTTGCGCAAATGAGCGATGAAGTGGAAGGTCACACTAAGGATAATGGCTACAACAGTGGCAAGTGCCATTCCCTTTAAGGTGATTGTGCCAACCGTGATGCTGGCTGTACTTACACCAAGGCCCATGACAATCGAAGTGAGAAGCAGGTTCGTCGGTTTATTATAATCTACTTTGCTCTCAACCAGGATACGAATTCCTGATGCAGCTATGACACCAAAAAGCAGCATAGACACGCCGCCCATGACAGGAGTCGGGATGCTTTGGATAATGGCAGCTAGTTTTCCAAAACAGGAAAGCAGGATAGCGCATATGGCAGCTCCGCCAATGACCCAGGTGCTGTATACTTTGGTTATTGCCAAGACACCGATATTTTCTCCGTAAGTCGTATTTGGTGTCGAACCAAAGAAGCCGGAAATTATGGTCGATATACCGTTGCCCAGAATAGAGCGATCGAGTCCTGGGTCCTTTGTGAGGTCACTACCAATAATATTCCCGGTTACAATAAGATGCCCGATATGCTCCGCTATGACGACCAGCGAAGCAGGCAGAATGATCAGTATGGCACCAAGGTCAAAGGTTGGAGTATAAATCGTAGGGAGAGCAAACCATGGAGCGTTCTCTACAACGGACCAGTCGACGATACCCGTAAACGCAGCAATGATATAGCCGCTTACGACACCAATCAGGATTGGTATGATGGACAGGAAACCGCGAAAGGCTACCGAGGCAAAGACGGTGATCGCCAGGGTGAGTATAGATACCATAATTGTAGTTGGGTCTGTTTTTTCAGTGGTCAGTCCAGCCATGCCGGCAGCTGTCGGCATGAGTTCCAGGCCGATGACTGCGACAATAGCACCCATGGCAGCTGGAGGAAAAATCACATTGATCCATGAAGTGCCTATCATCCGAATGATGAGGGCGACAAGACAAAAAACTATGCCGACGACAATGAAACCGCCCAGAGCTGCCTCATAACTGTATCGTGCGAGAACGATGAATACGGGCGAAAGGAAAGCGAAGCTTGAACCAAGATACGCAGGAATTTTACCCTTGCAAAGTACGAGATAAAAAATCGTGCCGATACCGTTGAATAAAAGTATGGTTGCAGGATTTACCTTGAAAAGGATTGGGACAAGCACCGTGGAACCGAACATAGCAAAAAGATGCTGCAGGCTCAAAGGAATTGTTTCTAACAGAGGTAATCTTTTGTCTACAGGAATAGTGCGTTCGTTCATAAAACGTGATTCTCCTTTAGTTTTATATTTTGGCGCTAAAAAATCTCTTGCAAAAAGTTGCAAGAGATTAAAGAGGCGGTATTACAGACGCAATATCTGCCTTTTTAATCTCTCTGGATCAATTTAAAGGCCAATTTCTCAAATGATGATACCATATATTTCGTGAAATGTCTATATCTCTTTAACATAGCTTAATTTATTATTTGTTATAGACGCAGACATAAAATTCTTGTATAATATAACCTAATTGAGCTTATTTAAAATATTTTTGTAACAAATGTCTTTTGGTAAAAGAACATCTATCATAATCGACGATGTTTCTCATAGGCATTTGATGTCAGTTTAGGAGGAGAGTCATGGCTCTAATTGTAAAGAAATTTGGCGGCAGCTCCGTAGGCAGTACGGAGAAAATTATGGCAGTAGCTAAGAGGGTTCTTGATGAAAAAAAGCCCGGAGACCAGATTGTTATGGTAGTCTCGGCAATGGGGGATACGACAGACAATCTCATCAATTTGGCACAGGGCATTGATAAAGATCCATATCGTTATATGCGGGAGATGGATATGCTTCTGACAACGGGTGAACAGGTATCAATTGCTTTGTTGACAATGGCCTTTAACAAGCTTGGGCATAAGGCCATTTCCCTGACCGGATCCTTGGCAGGAATGCATACCAATTCTGTGCATACCAAGGGAAAACTTACGGATATCCAGCCCAAACGTGTCCACGAAGAACTTGCTAAGGGAAATATTGTAGTTGTTGCCGGGTTCCAAGGGTGTGATGATGTCGGTGATCCTGTTACCTTGGGCCGCGGCGGATCCGATACATCGGCTGTCGCTTTGGCAGGTGCGCTCAAAGCGGATAGCTGCGAGATATTCACAGACGTAGATGGCGTTTATTCCGCTGATCCGCGTATTGTAAAAAATGCTCGTAAAATGAAAGAGATTACTTATTATGAAATGTTGGAAATGGCTCGGTTGGGAGCTGGCGTCATGCAGCCACGTTCTGTCGAGATGGGGAAATTTTTCAATATACCGATACATGTTCGTTCTACCTTCACAACGAAGCCTGGAACGATGATTAGGGAGGATTATACAATGGAAGATGAAAATTTTGTAATCAGGGGCGTCGCGCATGATGCCAAGGTAGCGAAGATTGCTGTCCTTGGTGTACCAAACAATCCAGGCATTGCACATTCTATTTTTTCAGCACTGGCGAATGCCAATATTGATGTTGATATGATTGTCCAAAGCATACGTAATATTGAAAAAAATGTTACAGATATGGTATTTACGGTTGCCAGCGGCGATTTACCTCAGGCAAAGAAAATTGTTGATAAGGTTGCAGATAAACTTAATGCAATTGCCGTACTTATTGAAGAAGATGTTGCTAAGGTTTCTATTGTGGGAGCTGGTATGCTTGGTAATCCTGGGATAGCGGCAAGAATGTTCGGCGCGCTTTCTAAGGCAGGAATCAATATCGATGTTATCAGCACTTCAGAGATCAGCATTTCATGTCTCATCAAGGATGCGCAAATTACGGAAGCCGTAAACGCTATTCATGCAGAATTCTTCCCGGAAAAATAACCAGAGAGGACCGGTGCATCAAAATGTGCCGGCCCTTTTATGTTTAAATCATACAGATGGTATAGTTATTCTGTATACTTAGATATTTTGGCAGGAAATAAAAATCAAAACAAGAATATAAATAAAGCGATATGAAAGCATAAACAAGAGGGGGACATTGTAATATGACTACAAGTATGGCGGCTTCCCATTCTGTGGGAAAAATCCTGAATGATGCAATTTTTGGTGCTAGTGGCGCTGCGGTCAAGGCTGCGCAGGAATTTGGTGCCGATAAGGTTACGAATGCGACGATTGGTGCTATTATGGACGATGAAGGGAAAATCTCCTGCATACCAACAATGGAAAAGGTATTTCGTTCCTTACCTATGAATGATATTATCCCATATGCGCCGATTTCCGGTATACCGGCTTATCTGGATACGGTTATCGACCTTACCTTTGCCGACCAGAAACCAGAAGGCTATTTTGCCGCAGTAGCTACGGCAGGTGGTACGGGTGCAATCCACCATGCAATTGCTAATTATTCGGAAAAAGGAGATCAGGTGCTTACCGCAGACTGGTTCTGGGGTCCGTATAATGTGCTCTGTGGTGAAGCGGGACGCAAGCTGGCAACGTATAAACTCTTTGATGCAGCGCAGAATTTTAATATTGAGTCTTTTGCAGCCAAGGTAGATGAACTTCTACAGGTACAGCAATCTCTCCTTATTGTTATTAATACACCGGCACATAATCCAACGGGTTACAGCCTGTCGGAAAACGACTGGACAAAGGTTTTGGATGTATGCAGGGAACATGCCAAAGGTGACAGAAAAAAAATTAGTATCTTAGTTGATATTGCTTATATAGATTATGCCGGAGAAAAAAGTGCTACACGCAAATTTATGAAGCAATTCAGTGGTCTGCCAGAGAACATTTTTGTAATGTTTGCCTTCAGTATGTCGAAGGGCTATACCATGTATGGTCAGCGCACAGGTGCTTTGATTGGTCTTTCTGCGAATAAGGAGATTATCACAGAGTTTGCAAATATCAATAAATATACAAGCCGCGCTACCTGGTCAAATATCAATCGTGGAGCGATGACAGTACTTACGAGGATACAGCAAGATGCAGCACTTTTGAAAAAGTTTGAAGCGGAAAGAGAAGTACTGTATCAGATGATTCGTGAACGAGGCGCGATTTTCATGCAGGAGGCACAGGCTTGCGGACTGAAGGCACTGCCCTATAAAGCGGGTTTCTTCCTTTCGGTTCCTGCAAAAGATCCTGGAGCAGTATGCAATAAGCTTCATGAAGAACTTATTTTCGCAGTGCCGCTCAAGATAGGTGTAAGGATTGCCGTATGTGCGGTATCTGCACAGAAAATGAAAGGGATAGCGCAAAAGACACTGAATGCCTTGAATTTTGTTGAGGGTAAATAGTAATTAAATAGTTAAAAATTTAACAAAAGGAAAGGAAGTCTTTATGTGAAAGATTTCCTTTCCTTTTATTGTTGCTAATTGTTGTATATATGGCAAAATTATATTGATGAATCAAAGAAATAATGGTATAGTAAAATTTGTATAAAAGCAAAATTAGAGTTCGGGGAGGACGCTATGTTTAATTTTAAGCGCAAAGATACGGAGTTCTTTGATTTATTCGTAGAAAGTGCAGGGTACTTTTATAAAGGCGCTTTGATGATGGATGAAGTCATGCTGGACTATAGCAAGGCGGAAGACAAGATGAAGGAAATTATTGACCTCGAACATGAGGCAGACGCAGTGAATGATAAGATTATCGATAAGCTGAATCAGACATTTATTACACCTATTGACCGTGAGGATATTTACGCGTTGGCGAATGGTTTGGATGATGGTGTCGATTTCCTGCAGGGCACACTGCAGCGTATTGTTATGTACCGTACCGGGCCCGCAAAGGAAGGTGCAGTTTCTCTGACAAAGCTGCTTATTGAATGTACGGAAGAAATAATAAAAGCGTTTTCCCTGCTGAAAGATATCAAAAAAAATCAAACACAGATTCTTGAATCTACTCATAAAATTGGCAGGTTGGAAAGTGAAGGGGATCGGGTATATCGGCATGAGGTTGCTTTTCTGTTCGATAAGGTTAAGGACCCAATTGAGCTGATAAAATGGAAGGATGTATTGGAATATTTGGAGGATACACTGGATCATTGTGAGAAAGTATCTGATATGATTAGAGGCGTGGTAATGAAATATGCCTGAATTACAAATTCTGATTTTTACTGTTATAGCTTTAGCTTTGATTTTTGACTTTATTAATGGCTTTCATGATACGGCAAATGCTATTGCTACGTCCGTATCCACTAGGGCTATCCGTCCCAGTGCAGCAATCGTTATGGCTGCTTTCTTAAACTTTCTCGGGGCAATGTATAGTACGGGGGTTGCCAAAACCATCGGTGCCGATATCGTAAAATCAGCACAGCATGTTGATGAGCATATTATCATAGCAGCTCTGATCGGTGCTATCATATGGAATTTGCTTACTTGGTGGATTGCTCTTCCAAGCAGTTCTTCACATGCTCTGGTTGGGGGCATCATTGGTGCTATGCTTATTTCTACGGGGCCTTCAGGATTGAATTTTTATGGTATAGGTAAAATCATATTATCCCTTGTAGTATCACCCATTATTGCCATTGTGACAGGGTGCATAATTATGACATTGCTTTATCGCATATTTGGGAGATTCAGTCCTTCGGTAATCAATTGGAAGTTCAAGAAGATGCAGCTTCTTTCGGCAGCGATGATGGCGTTTTCACATGGATCGAATGATGCACAGAAATCAATGGGTATTATCACATTGGCTTTATTGACCGGAGGGTATATCGATGCTTTTGAGGTGCCTTTTTATGTCAAGATTCTGGCAGCTACAGCTATGGGGTTTGGCACGGCTATCGGTGGCTGGAAAATTATAAAGACTATCGGTGGCAAGATTTTTAAACTTGAGCCAATCAGCGGATTTGCAGCGGATCTTAATTCTTCTATCGTTATTTTTTCTGCAACTTTGCTTCATTTGCCGGTAAGTACGACACATGTTGTTTCCGGATCTATCATGGGAGTAGGCACAGCAAAACGCATCAGTGCGGTTCGCTGGGGTGTTGCGCAGCAGATGGTGATTGCCTGGATACTGACGATTCCTTGTACGGCACTCATGGGAGCGCTGGCTTATCAGATTGTATTATGGATATTTTAATGAATGCGGGATTGGGTAAATATATGTATATATATTTGTCTGATCCTTCTTAATTTTGATAGGAAAAGGGTGCTTAATATGATGATTACCAAAGGCTACGAAAAAAAGTACGAACAATCTGTCACTTTGCAGGAGATTGCTGAAGAGCATCAGCATTCATATGAACACAAAATTGTAGCGGCAAGACTTGATAATGTAATCCGTGATCTGCAAACCCCGGTAGGGAATTATCAAACTATTGAGTTCATCGATATGTCAAGTGAAGATGGACTTAATATATATCGCCGTTCTGTAGTGTTCCTGCTTATAACAGCCGTGCATGAGCTTTATCCTTCAGCGGAAGTAGTTGTAAAATTTTCAGCCAATAAGGGATTATATTGTGATATTTCCATGGAAGGCGGGCTAAATGAAGAAGTCGTTAAAAAGATAGAAGATTGTATGCGGCAAATTGTGATAGAAAACAGACCCATCCAGAAAAAAAGCCTGCCTCGTGAAGAGGCTGTCCGTATTTTTAAAGAATCACAGCAAATAGAAAAAGCCAATCTTATAACAGCTTTATCCCAGGAACGCGTCAGCATTTATTACTGCGGAGAGTTCTATGATTATCTCTATGGAGCAATGCTTGGTTCCACTGCTTGTCTGGGATGTTTTGCCCTGGATTATTACGCTCCGGGAATCCTCATCCGCACGCCGCAAAAGGACAATCCGGAAGTTGTTCCGGCTTCTTCAAACCAGGCAAAATTCACGACTGTTTTAGCTGAGTCGAAAGAGTGGGCGGGTATTCTGCATTGCGACTACGTACCGGATCTGAACCGGCATAATAAAATGGGTGATATCGGCGATATTATTCGCATTTCAGAAGCCCTGCAAGAAAAAAAAATAGCCCAGATTGCCGATCATATTACACAAGATATTGACACCTTACGCTTAATCCTTATTGCCGGTCCTTCTTCGTCTGGAAAAACCTCCTTTGCACAGCGGCTTCGGATACAACTTCGGGTAAATGGCATTAAGCCTGTATCGATATCACTGGATGATTATTTTTGTGACAGGGAACAAACACCAAAAAATGAAAAAGGAGAATATGATTTTGAGGCCTTGGCGGCTCTGGATGTGGATCTATTCAATAAGCATCTTGTGGAACTGTTAAAGGGACGTGAGGCTACGCTGCCACACTATAATTTTGTCACTGGAAAACGGGAATGGGAGGGGAATGTGCCAATAAGCCTTGGCAGGAAGCAGCCTATTATTATAGAAGGCATTCATGGACTAAATGAGAAGCTTACGGCATCTATTCCACGTGAAAAAAAATATAAAATCTATATCAGTGCGTTAACACAGCTTAATATTGATGCACATAACCGCATACCTACCACAGATGCGCGGCTGCTTCGACGCATCGTGCGGGACTATCAGACAAGAGCTTCTTCTGCCTTGAAAACCCTTCGCCAATGGCCGGATGTCCGTGCAGGTGAGGAAAAAAATATTTTCCCATTTCAGGAAGAAGCGGATGTTATGTTTAATTCGGCATTGATTTATGAAGTGGGCATATTGAAAAAATATGTAACACCACTGTTGGAAAAAATTACTCCGGAAGAACCGGAATATACAAAAGCCATCCGACTGCTGGATTTCTGCAGATATTTCGATGACATTTATGCTGAAGATGATATCCCAAATAACTCCATCCTGCGGGAGTTTATTGGTAAATCCTGTTTTTTTAATTAATAGCTGACAACTACATATGTTATATCTGAGACTATCCGTTGGGTAGTCTCTTTTTTCTCTAGAGCATTTTTCATGAATTAGCAGGAATTACTGTATTTTCAGAGAATAAAGAAAAATATAATATAACAAACCTTGGGGAGGGATCGGGATGAAGGAGTATAAAAGTACGAATTTGCGTAACATAGCGGTAGTAGGACATGGAAAATCTGGAAAAACCAGTCTGGTAGAAGCCTGCCTTTTTAATACAGGTGCAGAAAAAAGGCTGGGAAAAGTAGACGACGGAACCACTCTATTGGATTATGAGCCTGAAGAAATAAAACGCAGATTGAGTATAGGCAATTCGTTAGCGGCTTGTGAGTGGAAGGGTTATAAGCTGAACTTTATTGATACTCCAGGATATCCTGATTTTGCAGGTGAGGTCAAGAGTGCGTTACAAGCCGTCGATAGTGTGCTTATCGTACTATCGGCACCATCGGGTGTAGAAGTTGAAACTGAAAAGGTATGGCATTTTGCAGAGGCCAAAGAACTGCCACGGGCGTTTTTTATTAATAAGATGGATCGTGAACATGCGGATTTCAATGGAATGCTTGAGGAACTGCGGGTAAAATTCAGCAGCGGAATCGTTCCTGTGCAATTGCCAATCGGCAAAGAAGCTGCATTTCAAGGTGTCGTGGACTTGTTGTCATTGCATACAAAAATTCTTTCACATGATGATGAAACTATTATCGGTGAAATTCCTGAGTATATGGAAAAAGAGGTTGAAGAGGCCCGGCAAAAACTGATTGAAGCGGTTGCGGAATTTAATAATGAACTTTTGGAAAAATATCTGGAAGGTGCTGAGATTGGAGAAACCGAAGTAGCAGCGGCTCTTATCGAAGGTATTCAGGCAGGAAAGATTTTTCCTGTGTTTTGCGGGTCTGCTCTACAGAATGTAGGTATTCAAAAGCTCATGAATGATATCGTAGAATATATGCCAACCCCGTATTTTAAAGTTGCTATGGGGCTGGAACCTGCATCAGGCGATATACTTGAACGTAAAACGGAGGATGCATTTTCGGCCCAGGTATTTAAAACCATTGTGGACCCATTTGTCGGACGATTGAGCTTTATGCGGATATTGTCCGGTGAGATGAAGGGAGATGCTTCATATTATAATAGCAGCAAGGATATTAACGAACGTGTGGGAACATTATTTACCATGCAGGGAAAACATCAGGTGAATCTCTTGCTGGCACATGCGGGCGATCTGGTTGTAGCAGCTAAATTGCAGGGAACAAAAACGAGTGATACCCTGTGTGATAAAAACTTTCCTATCCGATATGATAACATAGATTATCCGTCCTCTATGCTTAAGATGGCAATATATGCCAGAAAAAAGGGGGATGAGGATAAGGTTTTTGCAGCAATTTCCAAGCAGGAGGAAGAAGATCCTACAATCTGCATTGTTAAGAATAAGGAAACCAAAGAAACTTTGCTCAAGGGTATTGGAGAAGTACATCTTGAGGTTTTTACTGAAAAGATACAACGAAAATTTGGGGTAGAAGCTTTGCTGACGGAGCCTAAAATTGCTTATCGTGAAACAATCCACAAGACGGTCAAAGTAGAAGGAAAACATAAAAAGCAGAGCGGGGGGCATGGTCAATATGGTCATGTATGGCTGGAAATAAGTCCACAAGCGACAGGTGAAGGTAACCTTTTTACGGAAAGTATTTTTGGCGGCAGCGTTCCCCGACAGTATATTCCCGCCGTTGAAAAAGGCACATCCGAAACACTGGCTAACGGTATCATAGCGGGTTATCCAGTAGTCGATGTTCATGTCAAACTTATAGATGGTTCTTATCATGCAGTTGATTCATCAGAAATGGCTTTCAAAACCGCAACGGCAATTGCTTTGAAAAAAGGTATCATGGCAGCCGCACCAGTACTTTTAGAGCCAATCTGTGATATGACGGTACAAGCACCGGAGTATTATATGGGTGATGTCATGGGAAAGTTGAACGCCAAGCGTGCACACATTATAGGCATGGAGAGTATAAATAAGGGTATGAGTGAGGTCAAGGCACAAATTCCAGTCGCCGAGCTTTATAAATATGCGACAGAACTTCGTTCTATTACCCAGGGAAGAGGAACTTATTCTTTAAAATTTTCCCATTATGAACAGGTTCCGGAAAAAATGGCAGAAAAAATCATAGACGAGTCGAGGCAATCACGGGAAGAGAAGGATAAAAAAGAATAAAGCTCAAGAACACAGCGGGTACTTTTTCAGAGTACCCGCTGTGTTCTTGAAAACCTTATGTATTCTGCATCTGGTGCATGGTTAAAGGTTCTGTCCTTGCAGCGTGTTCTCATCTTCCGAGGAGGTCGTTTCCTGGAAGGTATTGGCATATTGGGCACCGTAAATTTGTTTGAATAGAATGATGGCCTCGTTAAAGGCAGGGCTTGAAGGCTCAACGACTATAGGCGGTTCATCTATTATTGTCTCATCTGAAAGTGTCCCGTCTTCGTCATAAGCATAAGCTTCTGGCATTTGGACTTGTATAGCCTTATTTTCATAATCATAAAAATATTTTACTACCATTTTGGATGTAATATTATTCATATAATTGAATGTTATATTATTGCACTGGATGACATAATAGGGCGGAGCATATTGTAAAGATGTAACTGAATTTTTATCCAGATAGGTCTCATATATTTGTCCAATATCAATACAAATATATTGCTCAGGAGCATCTTCATATTTATTTGCAAAGCACATAGATGGAATTAGTAAAAATGCAACTAGAAACAAAAAGTGCCGCATGCTTATCGCTTCCTTTTACCAGATTATAGATATAGTGTATCACAGACCGCAGGGAGGGTAAATATCTCATAGCATGCTTGCCAAAAATAAATAAAACAAGCTGGAAATGTGCGGCAATAATGTGTTATACTGAGATGGATATTTTATTGAAAGAGACCTATTAGTGGGGGTAGATTAGTTTGAAGTATATGAGTGGTAATGAACTGCGTGAGAAATATCTGCAGTTTTTCGCCGAAAAAAAGGGGCATCTTAGATTACCAAGTGCTTCCTTGATTCCAGAAAACGACCCGACTTTATTGATGATTGGTGCCGGAATGGCACCGTTTAAGCCTTTTTTTACAGGTAAAATGAAGCCGCCCCGTACGCGTATTACAACCAGCCAGCGCTGTGTCCGTACCGGCGATATTGAAAATGTAGGCCGTACAGCCAGGCATCAGACCTATTTCGAGATGCTCGGCAATTTTTCTTTTGGCGATTATTTCAAGGAAGAAGCGATACCTTGGGCCTGGGAATTTTTGACAGACGTGGTTGATCTTCCGAAGGAGAAGCTGTGGGTGACGATTTATCCGAAGGATGATGAAGCTGCTGAGATTTGGAAACAGCAGCCTGGCTTCAATCCCGAACATATTGTAAAGTTGGATGACAATTTTTGGGAAATTGGGCCTGGACCATGCGGTCCGGATTCGGAAATTTATATTGACCTTGGTGAAGAACGTGGCTGCGGCAGTCCGGATTGTGCCGTTGGTTGTGACTGTGATCGTTATCTAGAGATATGGAATCTCGTGTTCACGCAATATGACCGTACGGAAGATGGCAAATATTTGCCTTTGGCACATAAAAACATTGATACCGGCTGCGGGTTGGAACGTCTGGCATCGGTATTGCAGAGCAAAAAAACAAACTTTGAGACGGATTTGCTTTTCCCCATTATAGAATACGCGGCCAATGTATCAGGCGTTGTCTATGGCGTGGATCCAGCAAAGGATATATCGCTTAAGGTTATTGCCGATCATGCGCGCAGTATGGCAATCATGATTATGGATGGCATTTTGCCGTCCAATGAGGGCAGAGGCTATGTTCTGCGCCGCATTTTGCGTCGTGCTGTCCGCCATGGACGCATGCTCGGCATTACAGATAAATTCCTGACGGGAGCTGTCGATGCTGTTATCCGTATTTATGGCGGCGTTCCTGATTTTGAAGACCTTGTTGCTAAGCAGGAATATATTAAAAAGGTTATCAGTCTGGAGGAGGATCGTTTTCATATAACACTTTCACAGGGAATGGAGCTTTTGACGGGACATATTCGGACACTTAAGGATGCGGGTACAGCTATCCTGTCTGGTGAAATTGGTTTCAAACTTTATGATACCTTTGGCTTCCCTTGGGAGCTGACGGATGAAATCCTCCATGAAAACGGCATGGAGCTTGACAAAACGGCCTTTGATACAGCAATGCAGCAGCAACGTGAGCGTGCCCGAGCCGCCCGTCAGGAAAATCAGCGTGTAACGGTTCCGGATTTGCGCGGATTGGATACGAAATCTTTGCAGGCAGATACGGCTGCTACAGAAGCAAAGGTCGTATGCATATGGAAAGATGGACAAATCGTTGATGAATTACATGATGGCGAGGAAGCAGGTATCATTATGGATGTTACGCCATTCTATGCTGAAGGCGGCGGACAGGTTGGCGATGCCGGACTTTTGGTGAGTGAGTTTGGCAAAATAAAGGTTTCTAACGCAAAAAAACTTCCGGATGGCACAATTTATCATATTTCATATATGGAAGAAGGCCTGCTCAGAGTTGGCGATTCGGTTAAGATTAGAGTGGATTCCAAAAAGAAGCTTGCTTCGGCACGGAATCATACGGCAACGCATCTTTTGCAGGCTGCTCTGAAACGGATTGTAGGCGAGCAGGTTAACCAGGCTGGTTCCTCCGTAACTTCGGAGCGTTTGCGTTTTGATTTTTCGAATTTCGAGCCTGTAAGCGCACAGCAGCTTGCCGATGTAGAGGGGCTTGTCAATGCGGAGATTCTGACGGGCAAGGATGTTGAACTCAAACAGATGAAGCAGGATGAAGCAAAAGCTATGGGGGCTATGGCTCTTTTTGGCGAGAAATATGGTGATGTTGTGCGTGTTGTCACGGTTCCTGGCTTTAGTATGGAGCTTTGCGGTGGTTCACATGTTTCGAACGTCGGGCAAATTGGCATGTTCAAGATTATAAGTGAAACAGGTATAGCAGCTGGCGTACGTCGTATTGAGGCGATTACAGGCCAGGCGGCTCTTGCCTATGCAAATGCTAAAATGCAGGAGCTGACGGGCGTGGCTGCAAAACTCAGGACGCGTGAAGAAGATGTACTGAGCCATTTGGATGTGTTGCTGGCGGAACATAAGGAATTGCAGCAGCAGCTTGCAACCGTCAATGAATCTCGTGCCAGGGCAGATGTACAGAGGTTATTGGAAACAATGTATACCTATGGCGATATACAGGTCGTTGCAGGTACGGTAACAGTAGCTGATGTAGATGAACTGCGCAGTATTGCGGATATGGTTTGTGGTAAACTTTCCCATGGGGTTGTTGTATTGGCAGCGACTAACGATGGGAAGGTCAATCTTGTCGTGAAGGCAAGTAAAGAAGCTGTCTCTGCAGGCGTCCATGCGGGAAAAATCATCAAGGATACGGCTAAAGTTGTCGGTGGCGGCGGCGGTGGTCGGCCAGATATGGCCCAAGCCGGCGGCAAACAGGCAGATAAACTCCCCTTGGCTTTTGAAAAGGCCTGTGAAATCATTCAGGCACAAATCAAGTAGTCAATCATGGATTTAGACGCGCGGCTTTATGTTACTGCGCGTCTTTTATTTGACATTCCTTTGCTGGCTTTTTATAATTAGATGAATATGAGATAGGGAAAGCTGACAGGAGGTTTTCTTTTTGGAAGTCGATATAAGTAAAAAAGTAAATTATATTTTGAAATATAGTTTGCCAGGGTTAGTTTTGTTGGCGCTACTTTGTGCCGCAGGCATATGGTTTTATCAGCAGCAAAATAATGTGCTGACTATCCATGATGCACAGATTACGGGCAACTTGGTCAGCACGAAGGTGAAGGCTGCTGGCACTATAGAAGAAATTTCGGTTGAGGATGGCGCATATGTAGAAGCAGGGCAGGTCATTGCGCGTCTTCAGGTCAACGTTACCGAAGAGCAGCTCAAACAGCTACAGCAGACCGTGGATCTTGCACAAAAGAATTTAAATACTATAAAGGCAGGAACAACTATAACACAGCCTATAGTGAGTGGAGGCGGTGACAGCAGTGCGGCTCAGGCAGAGCTTGCACGTGCCAGCACGAATATGGAACGTATGGATCAGTTATACTCACTGGGGGCTATCAGTGCTGCTAAGCGGGATGCGGCAGCGGCTGATTATGCTGCCGCTCAGGCAGCGGTCCATGCAGCCTCACAAAGTTCGGTAAGCTATCAAAGTACGTTGCAGCCGAGCAGTCCGGAGGTTATCCGAAATGCTGAGCTTCAGGTGAAGCAGGCGAAAGCTGCACTTGAAGCGGCCAAACAGGATTCGACGGCAACCGAAATTCAAGCTCCTGTAGCCGGAACAATATATTATACAGATGTTACGGTTGGCACAAAGGTTAAAGCAGGGCAGACTATCCTGAATATAGGCGATGCAAGTAATATTTGGCTGGAGGCTTATATAAGACCTGAACAAAAAACGAAGATTCGTCTGGGGCAGTTCACTTCTTATGTAGTTGATAATCATAAATTGCAGGGAACGGTATTTGATATTAAGGATCCGGCAGATAGCGAAGCGGCTTCGAATAAGAATACGGAAGGTGCTGCACCAGAGCAAACCGATTCAGATAAGGTTACATTAAAAATATCCCTGCCAACAAACTTGGACTTTGAACTTAAGCCCGGCATGAAGGCGGATGTGCAATTTTCAATCAAATAGGGAAAGATAAAAGGGAAGGCTGCGATTTTATAATAAATGGCAGTCTTCCTTTTTATTTTCTATTTTCATATTTCAACGAATATGCTATAATGAAGTTACATTTTCACAAAGTAAAGTAATAAAGGAAACTGTTTATAAAGAAGGTGAAAAATAATATGGTAAACCCTAAATTAAAAGATGATTTGAATGATCATCTTTGTGAGGCTGTTCTTTGCCTGAAGGATATTGAGGAATGTTATCAGTTCTTTGAGGATATCTGTACAATAAGTGAACTCAAAGCTTTGTCGCAGCGACTTGAAGTAGCTTGTATGCTCAGTGATGGACATACATATGATGATATCGTAGAACATACTGGGGCAAGTACGGCTACCATCAGCCGTGTAAAACGCTGTCTGAACTATGGTGCGGATGGTTATAAGATCGTTTTGGCCCGTCTGGGTAATAAGGGCGGCAATGAAGACAATAAAAATATTTGAGGAGAACGATGCATGGAAAATCAAGAATTTGTTTTAGAAATACCATATGGAACACGCGATTTTTTACCTACAGAAGCTGCTACAAAACGGGCTATTGAAACAGGTTTCGCTGAATTATTTGCCCAGTGGGGATATGATGAAATTGTTACGCCTACTATTGAATTTTTGGATACATTGACAATTGGCAGTGGTAGTGCACTTGAACCGCATATGTTCAAGTTTTTCGATAAAAACAACCGCACGCTGGCTCTGCGCCATGAAATGACAACACCCATTGCACGTGTTGTGGCGAGCCGGCTGCGGGATGAGGTACTACCGATTAAGCTATCCTATATCAGCAGTGTGTTTCGTTACGAACAGGCTCAAACAGGGCGTCAGTGTGAGTTTTATCAGGCAGGCGTGGAGCTCATTGGCAGTGCCAGTGTTGCCGCTGAT
Source organism: Megamonas sp. UBA1796 (assembly GCA_002319795.1). Classification (GTDB taxonomy): domain Bacteria; phylum Bacillota; class Negativicutes; order Selenomonadales; family Selenomonadaceae; genus UBA1796. The sequence goes on along the minus strand of DCFU01000004.1, from coordinate 57,771 downwards.
GCAGAGGTTATTGCTTTGGCTATAGAAGGATTACGGCGCGCGGGGCTGAAGGATTTTCAGATATGCCTTGGACAGGTTGCGTTTATCAATGGAATTATGCATCAGGTACATCTTACAGATGAGCAACAGGAAAAAATAAAGACGGCTATGGAAAAACGTAATTTTGTTGATTTAGATAATATTATCGACCATATAGATTTGCCTAAAAATACCCGTGATATATTAAAAAAAATTCCTTTGCTGCATGGCAGGGAAGAAATGTTGGAAAAAGCTTACGCGATGGCCATGAGTGAGCAGAGTCGCCGTGCACTTGATAATCTTTGTGAAATTTACCGGTTGCTTAAAGTTTATGGCGCAGCAGACTATGTCAGTTTTGATTTAGGTGTCATCCGTGATTTTAATTATTATACGGGCATGGTATTCGAGGCTTATTCACCTGTACTTGGTTTCCCGCTTTGTGGAGGCGGACGTTACGATAGCATGCTTTCTGATTTTGGCAGTTTCTGTCCGGCAACGGGTTTTGCTCTGGGTATCGAGCGTATTCTCTTGGCACTGGAACGTGAGGGACTGCCAACGCCAAGTATAAAAAAAGATGTTTATGTAGCCTATGCGGAGGGAAAAGCCGCAGATGCCATCACAAAAATCAGTGAAGTCCGAGCACAGGGTAAGATAGCAGAATTGGCACTCACTGCGAAAACCCTGGCAGAAGCAGAGAAATATCAGCAAAGTAAAGATTATGGCGAATTGGTCTACATAAAATGAATGGAAACCGTATACGGCAGTTTTTCAGAGCAATTGCAGCAAAGTTAGATTCAGATGATGTTGCTTTCGTCCGGGAGTTGCTGTCCATCCCGGAGCAAAAGCTTTTTTTTGCTATGAGCATCCCGGATCAATATCATGCACTTCATACTGCCCGCAGCGCGTTAGAACTATTGGAAGTGGAAAGCAGCGAAAATGTCAGGAGAGGTCTCTTACTTCGCTGTGCGCTGCTGCATGATGTGGGACGGGTGTATGGCGATATGGGAACCTTCAGTAAGGTTTTTGCCGTTTGTATGGATAGATTTTTACGCAACGGGGCAATTTCCTGGTCAAAATATGGAAAAACACCTTTTTGGACTTATCCACGCCATGTGCTGTATATTTATTATAATCATCCGAAAATAGGCGCTCAAAAGCTTTTGTCTTTAGGATTAAACGAAGAAGCAGCGATTATAGTCCGGCATCATATGTCTTTTCAGGAGTCAGATGCTTTGGAACTTCGCATTTTGCGCAAAGCGGATAACATGAATTAGTTTGTAAGATTGCTTACGCTCATAAAAAATGCTGGGAATCTTGACGCCTCTTTAAATATATGTTAATATATCATCATGTTAATACTTTAAACAACTAAAGAGATACTCCAGGAGGCACATTATGGATATTCAGGACACAGGTTATCTTACGATTGCTTTACCAAAAGGGAAGCTTTTTGGCATATCATCAGAGCTTTTTGCCAAGATAGGCTATACGGCCGACGGTCTTTATGAAAAATCCCGTAAGCTTGTCATTACAAATGACGAAAAGAAAATAAGATTTATTATTACAAAAACAGCAGATGTTCCGACGTACGTCGAATATGGTGCTGCCGATATTGGAATTATTGGCAAGGATGTTCTTATGGAATCAGGCAAAGATGTTTATGAATTACTGGATCTTGGGTTTGGCCGTTGTCATCTTATGATGGCAGTTCCTCAATCGCAAAAGCGTGCGAAATTGACCAGTTATGCGCATACGCGTGTGGCAACAAAATTTCCGCATATTGCCGAACGGTTTTTTAACAGTAAGGGGATGCAGATGGAATATATTAAGCTGAATGGCTCCATTGAGCTTGGTCCGATTGTAGGCCTTTCGGAGAGTATTGTGGATATTGTAGAAACTGGTACAACGCTCAGGGAAAATAATCTGGAGGAAATTGCTTATATCATGGATGCTACAGCCCGGCTTATTGCAAACCGTGTGAGTTTTAAAATGAAGTTTGAACGTATCCGGCAAATGACAGAGGATTTGCGTACGATACTGGAAAGCGGGGAAGATAAATGAAAATTTTGAGGTTAAAAGAACTGGGAATCGAAAATATCAAGGGGTTCCTGACCAAAAGTGCCTTTGATGAGGTAGAGCTAAACCCCAAAATAAGGGAAGCAAATAAAAGGATTTTTGGCGAGGATCTCACTGCGGCGGCGATTGTAGAGCGTATTGTTTCAGATGTCCGGCACAATGGGGATGAGGCTGTCATAAAATATACCAAGCTCATTGACGGTATTACGTGCACATCGGGAGATTTTCTGGTTACCGAAGCGGAATATACTGCGGCAAAAGCAGAAGCTGACCCAAAGGTATTGTCATCTTTACGAAAGGCGGCTGAAAATGTACGGCGTTACCATCAGGAACAGAAGCCAAATTCATGGATGACATACCGTGAACATGGTTCAATTTTGGGACAATCCATCATTCCTTTAGAGCGCGTTGGCATTTATGTGCCAGGAGGTACAGCAGCCTATCCTTCTTCTGTAATTATGAATGCGGTACCGGCCGCTGTTGCAGGTGTAGATGAAATCGTCATGATGGTACCGCCTAAAAATGGTAAAATAAATCCTTACGTCCTGCTCGCTGCCCGTGCTGCCGGCGTTTCTAAAATTTATAAGATTGGTGGAGCGCAGGCCATTGCGGCAATGGCATTCGGGACGGAGACCATTCCGCATGTCGACAAGATCACCGGACCGGGCAATATCTTTGTGACATTGGCGAAAAAGGCGGTATATGGGCACTGTGATATCGATATGCTTGCTGGTCCAAGCGAAATCCTTATTGTTGCTGATAAAACAGCGGATCCGGTTTATACCGCAGCGGATATGCTCAGTCAGGCGGAGCATGATATGCTTGCCTCCAGCATTCTCATTACAGATAGTGCGGAATTGGCAGACAAGGTCACGCAGGAAGTTGAGAAACAGCTCGCCCAGCTGCCACGACAGCAAATTGCCCGTGCGTCGCTTGAGCAAAATGGCCTTATTGTCATTGCGGAAAACATTCGGCAGGCAGTGGAGCTGGCGAATGTTTCAGCGCCGGAACATATGGAGATACTTACAGAGCAGCCATTTCAGCTGCTGCCATATGTCCGGCATGCCGGAGCTGTTTTCCTCGGGCCATATTCACCAGAGCCGCTTGGAGATTATTTTGCCGGCCCCAACCATGTATTGCCGACAGGTGGGACAGCACGTTATTATTCCGTTTTAAATGTTGAAACCTTTATGAAGCGGACCAGTATTATTTCATATACGCAGCCAGCTCTGCAGGATGTCAGTGATGATATCATTCGCTTGGCTGATGCCGAAGGGCTTCAGGCCCATGCGAATGCCATCCGATTGAGAGGGAGTAAATGATGATGTTGAAATATAGAACAAGTCTGGCAAATATGCCTTCCTATGATGTTGTAGAAAGGGATTGGCGCATCAAGGTAAATGCCAATGAATGCAATATGAATCTGCCTCCTATAGTAGAAGAACGGGTTATGGCACGTTTATCTCATGTGGCCTTCAATCGCTATCCAAATGAAGAAATCGATGATTTGAAGGAACAAATAGCCAAAAATTTTTCCCTGCAAAAAGAAAATATATTGATTGGCAACGGTTCCAGTGAAATCATTGAGAAGCTTTTTTACTGCTTTGGCGGGCGTGCACATAAAATTGTTTATCCGCAGCCTTCTTTTTCGATGTATAAGATATATGCAAAAAGTGCGGAAGCTGTAGGAATTCCAGTTGATCTTGAAGAGGACTATAGCTTGGATGCGGATAAATTTGTTACAGCTGTCTTGGAAAACAAAGCGGCAATGGCGATTCTCTGCACACCTAACAATCCAACGGGCAATGCGATTTCTTTGGCGGATATTGAATATATTGCGCAAAATATTGATTGTGCTTTTGTAATCGACGAAGCTTATATTGAATTTCACGGACAGTCCGCGGCAGAGCTGCTCTCCAGATATCCTCGTATGATCATTGCGCGTACATTTTCCAAAGCTTATGGACTGGCGGCTGCACGTGTGGGTTATATGCTGGCAGCTGCGCCGATTGTCGAGATGGTAGGAAAGGCTTTCATGCCTTACCATATGGATGTTTTATCTTTGGTAACCGCAGATATTGTTTATCAGATGCGCCATGAGTATGTACCGCGTATTCAGATGATGATTGCCGAAAGAAAGCGTATGTATGGTGAGCTGATGAAACTTAAGTCGTTGCGTGTATATCCATCGGAAACAAATTTCATACTTGTGAAATATGAAAAGGCTCAGCAGCTGAATTCTTATTTTGAGTCTCTTGGGATAGGCGTAAGAAGCTTTGGAGATGCTCCCCGATTGGAAGATTGTCTTCGTATATCCATGGGGACACGAGAGGAAAATGACAGTTGGTATAAGGCTGCACAGAATTTTATAGGAGGAGAGGCGTTATGAGGAAAAAAGTAACCGTGGATCGCAGAACGGCAGAGACCGACCTTTCGGTCACGTTGCAACTGGATGGAAGCGGTAAGAATAATATTGATACAGGCATCGGTTTTTTTGATCATATGCTTACATTGTTTGCTGTACATGGCCTTTTTGATCTGGAGTTGGATTGTGATGGCGATATTGAAGTGGATGGGCATCATACCATCGAGGATATCGGCATCGCTTTAGGAACTGCGGTCAGGCAGGCCTTGGGAAATAAGGAGGGCATACGGCGCTATGGAACGGTTTATCTTCCTATGGATGAGACCTTAGTGCTTGTATCTATTGACATAAGCGGCCGACCTTATCTGGTCTATGATGGCGGAGAAATGGCTTCGTCGATTGGAGATTACGATACCGAACTTACGGAAGAATTCTTGCGTGCGTTCGCATTCAATGCAGGCATTACTTTACATGTCAGGGTGGAATACGGGAAAAATTCGCATCATAAGGTCGAGGCAATCTTTAAAGCTTTGGGGCATGCGCTCCGTCAGGCTGTGGAAATCGATACGCGTATAAAGGGTGTACTCTCTAGTAAAGGCGTTCTATAGGAGGCCGGATTATGATTGCTATAATTGATTATGGAGTAGGAAATTTATTCAGTGTGGAAAAAGCCCTGTTGCAGCTTGGGGCGCAGGTAGAGGTAACAAACGATGAATCTGTCATCCGTCAAGCGCAAAAAATCGTACTTCCCGGAGTAGGGGCTTTTGGTGACTGTATGGAAAATTTAAGAGCCAGCGGTCTTATTCCAGCTATTATGGATATGGTACAGCAGGGATATCCCTTGCTCGGAATTTGTGTCGGATTGCAGATTCTTTTTGAAGGCAGTGAAGAGTCTCCGGGAGTAAGCGGTTTAGGTGTTTTTTCTGGTACTGTGCGAAAAATCAAGGCTCCCGGACTAAAAATACCGCACATGGGATGGAATTCCCTGGATGTGGCAGAACCACACCAACCGATTGACTTGTTTGCCGGATTGGCCAGTATCCCTTATGTTTACTTTGTCCACAGTTATCATGCGGTTCCGGCGGATAAGGATATTATAACTGCTACTGCTGAATATGGGGAAACGCTTACTGCAGCTGTGGCCAGAGGAAATGTTCAGGCAACACAGTTCCATCCGGAAAAATCCGGTGATGTAGGATTGGATATATTGAAAAATTTCATTCAGGGATAGCAGGTGGAAAGTTATGATTATTTTTGCCGCAATAGATATTCGCGGAGGAAAGTGTGTACGCCTTTTTAAGGGAGATTTCTCACAGGAGAGCGTTTTTTCTGACAAGCCGGAAGAAATGGCCGTAAAATGGGCTTCGCAGGGAGCACGTTTTCTGCATCTCGTAGATCTTGATGGCGCCCGGGCAGGAAAACCTGTGAATCTGCCGGTAATCCAAAGGATTTTAAAAAACGTAAAGATTCCGGTTGAACTCGGCGGCGGCATACGCACTATGGAGAATATTGATGAAGTGTTATCGATGGGGGTTCGCCGTGTTATTTTGGGTTCTGTAGCTGTCAGGGACCCTGAACTTGTAAAAAAAGCCTGTTTTAAATATGGAGAACGGATTGTCGTTGGAATAGACGCAAAGGACGGTATAGTTGCCGTAGAGGGCTGGGGCATCTCAGGGAATGTTCGAGTTGAAGAGCTGGCGAAAAAAATGGCGGCAGTTGGTATCAAAACGATTATTTATACAGATATTTCCCGAGATGGGACGCTTTCCGGTGTAAATGCAGCGGCTACCGCAAAACTGGCCAGAGAAAGCGGGATTGCTGTTATTGCTTCGGGCGGAGTCAAATCCCTTGAGGATATTTGGGCTGTAAAAGCATATGAAAAAGATGGTATCGCTGGGGTTATTGTTGGCAAATCAATATATACAGGCTCGCTTGACTTGCAAAAGGCTATTGAAATAGCTTCACAGGAGGGATAAAATGTATACAAAGCGAATTATTCCTTGTCTCGATGTAAAAGATGGGCGTGTGGTTAAAGGAACAAATTTCGTAGGCCTTCGAGATGCCGGAAACCCGGTTGATTTGGCTGCGCGTTATGATAAAGAGCGTGCGGATGAATTGGTGTTTCTTGACATTACAGCTTCCCATGAAAAAAGGAACACTATGGTCCGGATGGCATCTGACTGTGCTTCGCAGGTCTTTATTCCCTTTACGGTTGGTGGTGGCATTCGCACGGTGGAGGATATGCGCATTATGCTAAAGGCTGGGGCTGATAAAACTTCGGTTAATACCGCGGCCATAAAGAATCCGGATTTACTTCGCCAGGGGGCTGAAAAATTTGGTCGGCAGTGTATTGTGCTTGCCGTTGATGCCCGGAGAAATGGTGAAGATAGCTGGGAAGTATATATAAATGGCGGGCGGACACCGACAGGACTGGACTGTCTGGCATGGATAAAAAAGGCTGTAGCCCTTGGTGCAGGCGAGATATTGCTCACCAGCATGGATGCAGATGGCACGAAGGATGGTTATGATATTGCCCTGACCAAAGCGGTTTCCGAGGCGGTTGATGTACCGGTTATTGCTTCCGGAGGAGCAGGAAATCTGGAGCATTTCTATGACGTGCTTACGCTGGGAAAGGCAGATGCCGTGCTTGCGGCTTCTGTATTCCATTACGGTCAGTTTACAGTGAGACAGGTAAAAGATTACTTGAAATCGCGAGGGGTGGAGGTAAGATTCTGATGGATATATCAATGGTAAAATTTGATCAAACAGGGTTAGTTCCTGCGATTGTACAAGAGGCAAATGGTCAGGTGCTTATGCTGGCCTATATGAACAAGGAGTCACTGGAAAAGACACTGGAAACTGGGTATACATGGTTTTTTAGTCGCAGCCGTCAAAGGCTCTGGCAAAAGGGAGAAACCTCTGGTAATGTACAAAAGGTAAAAGAAATTTCCTATGATTGTGATGGAGATACATTGCTGCTCAGTGTGCATCAAACGGGTGTTGCCTGTCATACAGGATCCTATTCTTGTTTTAGCGGCCGACGGCTGGGAGAGAATCCTAAAAGTGTTGCCGTTATACCGGAATCACCGAAAGTTTCCCTAGCCCGGGTGCTCAACGAACTATATAATGTGATACAGGATCGTCGCATGAACCCCGTAAAGGGTTCTTATACAAATTATCTTTTTGATAAGGGGCAGGATAAAATACTTAAAAAGGTGGGCGAGGAGGCCGTTGAGACAATCATTGCCTCAAAAAACATGGAACAGAGTGAGATACTCTATGAAATGGGTGATCTTTGGTATCACTGTCTTGTTTTACTGGCGTTCCATAATATTTCGCCTGAAGAGCTGTTTGCTGAACTTATGGATCGGCGCAGTGGTGGAAACTACCATAACTTTGAAGGGAAAACGGGTGTACGCCCGGATATGTAATTGTGATGCAGGAGAATATATGTCAGAAATTTTTACAGGCAACTTATTTAAAAAATTGTCAAAACACAAAAAAGTCACAAGCTTTACCACCGCCCGCAAAAAGGCCTTTATTTGCGGACGCTGTTTTGATTGCTTTACCGGAACCTGAGCTTTTGCCAGACAAGCAGATAAATTTCCTCGAACTCATCGAGCTGCGCTCGTCTGTACGTCAATACAGTACTGCGTATATGACGCTTAAGGAATTATCCTGTTTGCTTTGGTGCACGCAAGGCGTAAAAATGGGCTTACCGGGAGGAAGCACCATACGCAATGTGCCTTCTGCCGGAGCATGCCATGCTTTTGAAACCTATTTATACATACAACGTGTGGAGGGTTTGCGTCCCGGGCTTTATCGCTTTTTAGCACCAGAGCACGCATTAGTCTTCCTAGATACAGCTGATAATGCAGAAAAATCTTTATTGGCTGGTTTTAAAGCTGCAAACATGATAAAAGACAGTGCTGTAACCTTTATATGGACAGCGCGGCTTGAAGCTATGGCATATGCGTTTGGCAATCGTGCTTATCGCTATCTTTTTATAGAAGCAGGGCATGTTTGCCAAAATTTATATCTGTCTGCTTATACGCTGCATTTGGGGGTTTGTGCTATCGGTGGCTTTTACGATGAAGAGCTCAATGCTGCTTTGGGGATTGATGGACAGGATGAATTTGCTGTCTATGCAGCCACGGTTGGTAAAATATAATTTTCATATAAAGGATATAAAACGTCTGAGATGGTATAAAAAATCATTTCAGATGTTTTTTTATAATAAGGGAAAGTATTCAAAAAATAGAGAATTGCTTAAAACATATATATTATACATCATTGAATATTAAGCAGGATTTGGCATTGTTATGGCGAAATTAGAAAAAGAATCATGACTTTAGGTACAGAAAAAAATTTTTTGGTACAATATATTCATATATGAAGTTTTGAGGAATACAGCTCTAAACCTGTGTAATAGGTATATTATTTCTATGAGTTTACTTTGCATAAAACGTATGAAAGCATTGTGATATTTATTTTAATTCATTTGATAGATTATTAAAGCAAAATGGGAATGTGATTTATTTATGCAAAAAATCTCGGTGCAAAATTTAAAACAAGGAATGAAGACTTATAGCCGCTTGCGCACAGCCGATGGAAGAATACTATTAGGCAGCAGCATTCGCTTGACGGATACTTATATTAAAAGGATACAAAGCATGGGTATACATAATTTGGCAATATCCAATCCAATTTTGGAACGTGCAGGGCTCATTTATGAAGAGACTTTACCGGAAGATAAAAAAACAGAGGCGATAAAAACACTGAAACGCGCTTTTGATGATGCAGGGGAAGGAAAGGTCCTGGATATCGACAGCATTTCTATGACGGCCAGAATGATTCTGGAATCTGTCCGGTTAAATCAGATTATTCGCTTAGACAATGATCTGGTTGCAGAGGATTACGTTTATGGACATTGTCTGAATGTTGCTGCGCTTACGGCGGTTATCGGACATGACATGGACTATAATATCGTCCGTATGCGTGGATTGATTATGGGAGCTTTGCTGCATGATATTGGCAAGGTATTGGATGATAGTGCAAAAGAGGAAGAACATCCATCGAGGGGATTTGCGTATGTACGAAAAATACGCAAATATTCTACGCTATCAGCCCATGTGGTTTATGCACATCATGAAAAGTACGATGGTACGGGCTTTCCCCGTGGTATAGCAGGGGATAAGATCCATGAGTATGCACGAATTACTGCAGTTGCTGATGTTTATGACAGGCTTGTATCTTCACCTGAGCCGGGAAAGGAATGTCTTTTGCCGCATCAGGCATATGAAGCTGTCATGGCATTGAGTTCCAGCTATTTAGACAAGCGGATTGCAGATTTGTTCTTGATGAAGGCGCCACTGTATCCGGTTGGTTCTTTTGTTGTCTTAGACAGGCAATACATCGGTATTGTCACGGATGTCCGTCCTAAGATGCAGGCACGTCCGACTGTTTTATTGATTGGGGATATGAAGGGAAAATTTTTTGAGGAATGGTTTGAAATGAAAATGACAGATAATCTTACCACATTTATTTCACACATTATGTCGGAAGAAGAGGTTATTGCCTTAACAGAACGCTATAAAAAATCTGCCGTGCGGAAAAATCGCCGATGATTTAGAGAAAGAACTCGCGCACGGAGCATTCATGCAGCCAACGGTTCTTGGTGATGTTACAAACTCCATGAGATTTTCCAGAGAGGAAATTTTTGGTCCGATTGCTTGCTTTATCAAATTCCATACAGAAGAAGAGATCATTCACATGGCTAACGATAGCCAATTCGGTCTGAGCGGCGCAGTGTGGACAAAAGATAGCAATTTGGACTTTATTAAATATATGCAATGTTGGGTACATATATTTTATTTATCACGAATATGCCGCTTCTTTATGAAGCGGCATATTCGTTTATAAAGCACAAAGGTTCTTTATAAAAGTGCATTGGAACCTGGTAAGTGGTAAATAAAATTTTTAGCAGTGATGCGAATATGAACGAGCCGAAAACTTTCATGAGAATATATGAATTGTGTCCTTTGTTGGGAATCCTCCTTTATTTTTATTCGTAATTTATGATATAATGAGAATGATTTCTAAGAATAGGGGAACGATTAAGCTTTGAAGAAAATAGATAACAATACAAAAAAACAAAAAAAAAGCGTATATATGCACTCTTATGGCTGCCAGATGAACCAATCTGATGCAGAACGAATGCTGGGACAACTGTTGACAATCGGCTACGAGCGTACAGATGATATAACTTCGGCGGATTTAATTCTATTAAATACCTGTTGTGTACGCGAATCAGCAGAGGATAAAGTCTATGGAAAAATAGGTGAAATCAAGCATTTAAAGCAAAAAAATCCTAGACTTATCTTTGGTATTACAGGCTGCATGGCTCAAAAAGAGGGTGACGCGCTTATCAAGCGGGCACCACATATCGATTTTGTCTTAGGGACGAACAAGGTACATGAGCTTATACATGTAGTTGAGGAGATTCAGGTCATAACTGGCAGACATATTGTGGATGTGCTCCTGGGAGATACAGAACTTCCAGACGATGTACCGGTGCAGCGAGGGGATGGACTGTCTGCCTGGGTGCCCATTATGTATGGCTGTAATAATTTTTGCTCTTATTGCATTGTGCCGTATGTACGCGGCAGGGAGCGCAGCCGTTTGCCTGAGGATGTGGTGCGTGAGGTGGAGTCTGCTGTAACGGATGGCTTTAAAGAAGTAACGCTGCTTGGGCAAAATGTGAATTCTTATGGGAAGGATCATAAGAAAGCTGATTTTGCAGATCTGCTGCAGGCTGTTGACAATATTCAGGGAATAGAACGTGTGCGTTATATGACGTCGCATCCTAAGGATCTGAGTGACAAAGTTATCGAGACTGTGAAAAACAGCAGGCATATCTGTGAGCATTTTCATTTGCCTGTCCAATATGGCAGCAATAGAATATTAAAGGCAATGAATCGTATCTATACGGTGGAGTATTATAAAGAACTTGTAAAAAAAATCCGTAAGTCTGTTCCGAATGCCAGCATTACTACAGATCTTATTGTTGGATTTCCCGGTGAGACAGATGATGATTTTGCCCAATTGCTGGACTTTTTAAGGGAAGTCCGGTATGATGCTGCTTATACGTTTTTATACTCCAAGCGTTCCGGTACGCCTGCTGCAACCATGAAGGATCAGGTAGCAGAAACATGCAAAAAAGAACGTTTACATAAATTGATGGAGATACAGAATGAAATCAGCCTTGAGATAAATCATAAATTGCTGGGGCAAACGGTTGAGGTGCTTGTCGAAGGGGCCAGCCGTACAGATGATACTGTTTGGACAGGACGCACACGTACAAACAAAATTGTTCTTTGGAATTATCAGGGAACGGAGCAAAAGGGCAGTTTAGCCGAGGTAGCAGTTACGCACCCGCAGACATGGGTATTAAAGGGTGAATTGCAAAACAGCTGATAAAAGCGGATGTTGGGGCTGTCTATGCAGCCCTTTTTCACATGGGAGGAAAAGTTTATGGAGCTGACACCAATGATGCAGCAGTATCAGGCAACAAAAAATCAGCATCCGAACGAAATTCTTTTTTTTCGTTTAGGTGATTTTTACGAAATGTTTTTTGAAGATGCGAAGGTGGCTTCAAGAGAACTTGGACTTACACTTACAAGCCGTAGCGGCAATGCAGATAAAGCACCTATGTGTGGGATTCCTTATCATGCGGCAGAAAGCTATATTGATAAACTTATCAGCAAGGGCTATAAGGTAGCAATTGCTGAGCAAATTGGCGATCCAAAGGCCAAGGGCCTTACAAAACGAGAGGTTATTAAAATTGTAACTCCGGGAACTGTACTTTCCGAATCGGCACTGAAAGCAGCTCAAAATAATTACATTGCTCTCTTATATGAAAAAAATGATGAAATTATTCTTGCCGGAGCAGATATTTCGACTGGTGAATGCTTTTATGGCGTTTATTCCGGGCAGGACCGCAAGCAGATGCTTTTCGATGAGTTATATCGTCTTATGATGCCGGAGCTTTTGATTGTAGGAGATTTTTCATATCGTGATGAGCTTGATGAGTTTGTTTCGCTGCGTCTGTCCCATTGTGTATTTACAGAGATAACACATGTATCTTCGGCTGTGGAGGACCGTGTCGTACAACATTTCGATGCAGATAACCGGCCATCTTCTCAGAATGCAAAAGAGGCGGTAGCCACCCTTTTGGATTATTTGCATGAAACTGTAAAAACTGATCTTACACATTTGAACCGTCTTACGTATCTTGATGCTTCGGATAATCTTGTAGTGGATACATATACTTTGCGTAATTTGGAAATAACGCGTAATTTACGGGATGGTGGCAAAAAGGATACGCTTTTAGATGTGCTTGATTTTACGCAAACGGCTATGGGAAGCCGTCTTTTGAAAAAATGGCTTGAGTATCCTTTACTTGATATCAAAAAAATCAAGGATCGTTTAGATGCAGTACAGGAACTTCATGAAAACTTTAGTATGCGTGGTGATGTACGTGAGGGCTGCAGGGAAATTTATGATTTTGAGCGCCTTTTGACACGTATCGAGGTTGGTACCGCTAATGCACGTGATCTTATTGCGTTAAAACTTTCGCTTATGTCACTTCCAGCGATAAAAAATAAATTGGCGATGTCTAGGTCTGATATGCTGCGAGGTTGTTATACCAACATTGAGCTCTATACAGATATTGTAGACCTTTTGCAAAATGCTATCGTAGATGAACCGGGATTTTCCGTCCGAGAGGGCGGTATCATTAAAACCGGATACAATGAGGAACTGGATGATTATAGGCGTGTCTCACATGACAGTAAGCAAATGCTTCAGGAAATTGAGGAACGGGAGCGCGAGCAGACGGGTATAAGATCCCTGAAAATAGGCTATAATCAGGTGTTCGGTTATTATATCGAGGTCCGTCACAGTGGGGCAAGCCTTGTTCCGGAGCGTTATGTCCGTAAACAGACACTTGCCAATGCAGAGCGGTATATTACGGAGGAACTCAAAGAGTTTGAGACAAAAATATTGGGTGCACAGGAAAAAATTGTAAATATTGAATACAATCTTTTTACTGGGGTCAGGGAAATCATCAAGAGAAACCTCAGTGGTATTCAGCATACAGCCCATGAAATAGCCCTTGTCGATGTGTTGGCAAGTCTTGCAGAGGCTGCTTCTACGTATAACTATACACGCCCTAAGATTGCCATGAACGGAGAAATTGAGATTAAGGATGGACGACATCCTTTAGTAGAACGTATATTGACACGGGATCTTTTTGTACCGAACGATGCCAGACTGAATCATGCCGATAGTGAGATCATCCTTATTACAGGGCCGAATATGGCTGGCAAGTCTACTTATATGCGCCAGGTGGCGTTGTTGACACTTATGGCGCAGATGGGCAGTTTTATTCCCGCACGTGAGGCTTCAATCTCACCAGTTGATCGTATATTTACACGTATCGGGGCGAGCGATGATCTTGTAAGCGGTCAGAGTACCTTTATGGTGGAAATGAATGAGGTTGCGCAAATATTGAAATATGCAACAAAAAACAGCCTTGTTATACTCGATGAAATAGGCCGTGGAACCAGTACATTTGACGGCATGAGCATTGCACGGGCCGTTATAGAACATATGCGTGACCGTGTGCATGCCAAGACACTTTTTGCTACACATTATCACGAACTTACAGACTTGGAAGATGAACATGTAAAAAATTATTGTGTTGCCGTGAAGGAACGTGGCACACAAGTTGTCTTTTTGCGGCGTATCGTTCCCGGCAGTGCGGATAAATCTTATGGGATCCATGTAGCACGTTTGGCTGGTTTACCTAAAGCTGTTACACAGCGTGCGCAGACTATTTTGGATGCTTTGGAGTCACAGCATGCAAGAGAGGAAAACGTTACTGCCATACCGTCTCATGTTGAAGAAACAACGGAAAGGAAACCCGATTCACTTATGGGTTCGTTGTTTTCTTCTTCGTTGAGTGATGAAATATTATCACTTGATATTATGACGATGACGCCGCTTGAGGCCCTCAATGAACTCTACAAACTCCAAAATCAGGCAAAGGGGGAGGCCGGTAAGTCATGAGCAATATACATGTTTTAAATGATAGTACCATCAATAAAATCGCTGCAGGCGAGGTTGTGGAAAGGCCGGCATCTGTAATTAAGGAGCTTGTGGAGAATTCCCTTGATGCAGGTGCTGTCCGTATTGAGGTGGAAATTATGGCTGGCGGTACGAGCTTTATGCGTGTAACCGATAATGGCCGTGGCATGAGTCGCGAAGATGCCCAGCTTGCTATATTACGCCATGCAACAAGTAAAATTCAGGAGGCTGGCGATTTAAACAGTCTTCAAACACTTGGTTTTCGGGGTGAGGCGTTGCCTACCATTGCTTCAGTATCCCGTTTTTCATTGATGACCAGACAGGAAAATGATGAGCTTGGGACACAGGTTGATCTTATCGGCGGAAAGATACCTGATATTCGTGAGACCGGATGCAATATCGGTACTACAGTCAAAGTGGAAGATCTTTTTTTTAATACTCCCGCCCGCAAGAAGTTTTTAAAGACAACGAATACCGAGGGGGGGAAAATCAATGATTTTATCATTAAGCTGGCTTTGTCCAATACATCGACAGCTTTTCGGTTCATAAATAATAATAAGCTTTCTATATCTACACCGGGCAATGGTTCTTTGGCAGATACAATACAAAGTATTTATGGCAGCAAGGTCAGTGAGGCTTTGCTGGGGATGGACTTTGAGGACACGGATATCAATATAACAGGTTATATTACCAAACCATCCATGCTTCGGAGCAGCCGTAGCTGGCAGACCTTTATAGTAAATGGAAGAATTATTGTCAATAAAGCGATATCCAAGGCTATTGATAATGCATACCATTCACTTTTGCCAAAATCAGGCTATCCGTTGATTGTATTAGAGATTACAGTACCAGCAAATTCTATAGATGTTAATGTCCACCCACAAAAAAGCGAAATGAAATTTGAAGATGAGGGACGTATTTTTAAAGCCGTTTATAAGGCTGTGGTCGATGCTATTCGGCCAGCGGGCCAAACGCTGGAAACTGTGGCTGCGAGCGTACAGCATCCGGAGCGCCATTATACAATGGAACCGATGCATTTTGTCCCGGCCTCTATACCAGCCGAAAATGCTATAACGTCCGTGTCTGCGCCAATACCTGCCAGTGCCGTGCAAGGATGGCAGGCAGCCAAGGAGCATGACATGTATCCTGTTACAACGCAGATGCCATTGCAAGAGAAAAATATTGCAGAGCAAATATATCAGGCCGATTTTGCGCCGGTTGAGCAAGTTGCAGAAACGGGAAAAGCTTTGAATATAGCAGTGGAAAAGCTACAGGAGCCTTTAACACCAATCGGGCAGGTTGCTCGCTGCTTTATTGTAGCTAAAACGGATAAAGGCTTGTATATTGTCGACCAGCATGCGGCACATGAACGTATTCTTTACGATAAATTTGCTTCTATGGCGGATAGAATTCCCTCACAGCAGCTGCTTGTACATTCTCTGCTTGATTTTTCACCCAGAGAGACTGAGCTTATTTTGCTGCATCAGGACCTTTTTCGAAGTCTGGGATTTGATATGGAACCTTCTGGAGAAAATCAATTTCGTCTGCGGGAAGTCCCAACGGATATTCCTGTAAGTGAAGCGGAGGATATCATTCGGGAGATATTAGAGTCTTTGTTTAATATGCACGGTTTGACAGCTAAGGAGATTCGTCATGCCTGTCTTGCAACAACAGCTTGCCGGGCTGCAATCAAAGCAGGAGACGAGCTGAACCTTCGCCAGATGCAGATCATCCTCGATGAACTTGCACACACATCCCTGCCCTATACTTGTCCACATGGCAGGCCTACAATTTTAAGATTCAGCAGTGACGAATTAGCAAAAATGTTTAAACGGACGTGATGAGGCATATGGATAGTGCTGTTGTGACAACAGGGCATAAGTACAATAAGGATAACTCACAATTGGCCAGAAAGATAGCAGCACGTTTGAATCTGTTGTTCGTAGATCGCGGGAATACATCTATTTCGTTGATGATGGAACAGCAGGGTGTACAAAATGTACTTGTGGCAAAAAACAAGGTATTGACACTTATAACGCCAGATGGAGAGTTAATCTTTCATTCAGGTATGGCACACTTACGTATTAAGAATCTGCGCCTTGGGAAAACAGATAATATGCTTGAAGCCATGGGGATCGTACCTGGTATGAGTGTTTTAGACTGCACATTGGGGTTTGGAGCCGATGCGATTGTGGCAGCCTATGCTGTTGGAGCTACAGGCAGCGTAATCGGACTGGAAAGCAGCTCGCTTGTGGCAGCGGTCATTGGTTATGGAATGCAAAATTTTGTAGCAGAAAATCATCCAATTCAGGAGGCTATGCATCGGGTCTTTGTTTATAATGTGGACTACTTAAATTATTTAAAAAAACAGCCGGATAAAAGTTTTGATGTCATTTATTTTGATCCAATGTTTCGGCACCCTATAAAAACAAGTACAAACATGGACCCTCTGCGTGTGGTAGCAAATTCATCTGCTGTAAGTAGCGAAGCTATTGGAGAAGCTTTACGTGTAGCGCGCAAGAGAGTTATCCTTAAGGAGAATAGTCGTAGCTTGGAATTTACCAGACTCGGATTTTCTCATGTTACTGGGGGAAAATACAGTCCGGTGCATTATGGCGTGATGGAGGTATAAGATCGGTTTATATCAAGGCGTAAGTGCTGCATCCTTACGCCTTTAATGTTCCAATTTATTTGCCATAAAGGAAGCTTTTCACCAGCATAAGAGTATGAAAGTATAGAATACAGGATGTTTCTGTTGAAAGTAAAAACAGAAAATTTAGTAAAATTAAAAAGGCAATGGATTCATATTGCTTTTATCTATTGGAAGCATAGATGTGGTAGAAACTTATTATTATCAATGGGCACATTTTTATGATGTACCTTGGAAAGGTTCTTAGGTTCAAAAGGGCGTAAACGTTTAAAAATTACATCTAAAAACCTTTATATATAAAGGAGTTGTTAGTTTTATGTAGAATACTACCTATGTATTTTATTTAAGGGAGTGTTCTTTCATATGAAGCTTGTTTGGTTGCGTCGAAGCGTATATGTATTATTGACTGTGTTGCTTATCAGTGGGGTTTGTTTCAAAACCTTTTCCTGGGGAAGTGGTGGACAAGGGACAAAGTGGGAAAAGAAAGTGTATGTTTATATGGATGATATGAGCCGGGGAGACGATACGCCAGCTTATCTAAGCCTTCATTATCGTCTGCGGCATTTATTTTTTATGGTAGAGCCACATGCGGCTCATCCTATTGTGTTTTTGGGTGACAGCATGACAGATGAGGGCGATTGGGCAAAACTTTTCCCGGGCGTTCCTGTAGTGAACCGGGGCATTGGCGGTGATACAACACATGGCGTATTAAATCGCTTGGATCAAATTATAGCCTTAAAGCCACCAAAGATTTTTTTGATGATTGGCACAAATGATCTTTGCTATAATCGTTTGCTTGATGATACCTTGGATAATTATGATCGGATTTTAGCAACACTACATCGTCAATTGCCAGATACACAGATTTATATAGAGAGTGTATTACCGTTTAATGATCAGATTTTTCCTTCGGTTTATTTGCGCTCCAATAAAAATATCGCCATACTTGATATTGGAATTAAAAAATTAGCCGCTAAATATCATGATTCTTATATTGATATGGTTGATGTATTTTCTGACAGCGCCGGACGACTGTCAGCAGAATATACGAGTGATGGGCTCCATTTAAATGCGGAGGGATACAGTATATGGCAGGCTCAGTTGAAAAAATATATATTGACAAATAGGGCATGAGGGGAATAAGCAAAAAAGGATATTCTTTTTTGCAGCATTCAAGTGAAATGAATAAAAAAAATTTTAGAAAAGTAATGGGTATATTATCAAATGGCAGATATTTTCGCTTACATTTATTCGTACAGGGAATTTTAGTCGGTGTATTTACGGGTCTGTTGATTGTAATATTTCGATTTTCTATAGAGCAGCTGGAAAATTTCCGTATCTCGTATTATAAAACGTTATTGTTTTCTTCATATGGTTGGTGTTTCCTATGCATTATAGCTTATGTTTTGATTGCATTTTTTTTGGTAATGATTTTAAAAAAAGAACCGATGTCATCGGGCAGCGGTATTCCGCAAATTAAAGGAATTTTGTGTGGGCAGATGCATATGCATTGGGCTTCTGTATTATTTTGGAAGATTGTTGGCGGGATTATTGCTATTGGAGCAGGGCTGTCTTTAGGTAGGGAAGGCCCATCTGTGCAAATAGGGGCTGCTGTCGGACAAGGCATGAGCCGTCTTTTGGGACGGTCACGTTTTGAGGAACAATTTTTACTTACCAGCGGAGCCGGTGCGGGATTAGCAGCAGCTTTTAATGCACCCCTGGCTGGCGTGGTTTTTTGTTTGGAAGAACTGCAAAAGAATTTTTCGCCCTTTGTTCTTATGGCAACTGTATCGGCTACACTGGTTTCTACTATCATAGCACAATATTTTTTTGGCTATGGACCAATATTTCATCTGCCAGAATTACCTGTACTCCCAGTATCTACTTATGGTTTGTTAATAATATTGGGCGTTTTTCATGGCATATTTGGACGCGGTTTCAATATTTTTATGAATAAATCACTTGATTTATATGAACATTTTCTACCACAGCAATCTTGGAAGAGATTTTTATTGCCACTTTCTTTGGCTGGTATTTTGGGCCTGTTTTTGCCGGAAGTTCTCGGAGGTGGGAACCAACTGGTTGATAGTTTAGGAAACATCAATTATGGAATTGTTTTTTTATGTATTTTATTTTTGGGAAAATTTTTGTTTACGATGTTGAGCTTTGGCTCTGGTGCTCCGGGTGGTATATTTTTGCCTATGTTGGTGCTCGGGGCTTTATTGGGGAGTATTTTTGGATATATAGTATCTTCATTAGGATTTATTTCCACAATCTATGTGGAAGATTTAATTGTTTTTTCGATGGCTGGCTATTTTGCAGCAGTCGTAAAATCACCAGTTACTGGGAGTATTTTGATTATGGAGATGACAGGATCATTTGCGCATATGTTGCCACTCATTTTAGTCTCTATGGTAGCCTATGTGGTAGCTGATTTTTTGAAAGGAAAACCAGTGTATGATGAGTTACTCGAGCGTTCTTTAATCAAACAACAGAAATGGAAACAAGCTGTAAAATCGCGACGGATCGTTTATGAAATTGTAATCGAACCAGGAGCTCCAATGGCGGGGAAATTAATAAAAGACGTGATTTGGCCGAAGCATACTTTGGTTGTTAATTTGAAACGAGGAGAAGTAGAAGTTATACCAACCGGAAATACACTGCTAAAAAGTGGAGATTATCTTTATATATTTGGAGATGACAAGCAAATCAATCAACTCATGCAACTGGCAGGTATCTCTATCGAGAAAAATAATGAAAAGTAAGAACGACGTTTGGAAAATTATTTTTTAAGAAACATTTTGACAAGTTCAATACAATTTGTGGGTCCAATAACTACGATTCGGTCATTTTCCCATAAACGTTCATTTGGATCGGGTGCAATAAAGACATGTGTACCTCTGCGAATAGCAATGACTAAGTGGCCAGTTTCCTGGCGAAAGTTAAGTTCCTGCAAAGATTTTCCAATAATTGTTGATGTTGCTGTAATGTTTATTTCAATAGGATTATAGGGCATAATGTTTTTTAAACGGTCAGAATACTGCATGATTTTGTTCGTAATGTTATGAAAACGTTGGTCAATTTCTTCTTTTTCCTTGACCAATAATTCCAGCTCTTGTTTTAAGGAATAAGCAGAATCCATTTCTTTTTGATGTGCAATAAATAGACGTGCTTGTTCTAAAGAAGAAATTTTGATTTCTTTTCCTTGGGATACTGTCACTATATTTGCGGACTTTAAAAGACCAATTGCTTTTCGGATCGTTTCTGGTGATACTGCATATTGGCCTGCGAGCAGTGTACGTCCCGAAATTTTGTCACCAATATGAAAATCTTCATTCACAATTCGTTTGGCAATATCGGTAGCAATTGATTGATAGGCAGCTAATTTCATATTGCTAAGACCTCCAAATAATAATAAAATACCATATTGGCTATATCTATAGTTAAAAAAGCCATATGTTATTTGTTGCTTGAGGATACTGTTTTTGCTGAACTCTATGTGTTCGTGTGTCCGCAAGGTATTCATCTATAGTATTGTTTTTTGATAGCCAACTGGGGTGAGGCCGGTTATTTTTTTAAATTGCCGGGTTAGGTGGCTTTGGTCGTAAAAACCAGTACTAAGTGCAACTATGGCTGGGGGATGACCTTGTGCCAAAAGTGTTTTTGCTTTTTGGATGCGTAACTGCTGTTGATAGAGATGCGGTGGCAGCCCTGTGGATTTTTCAAAGGCGCGCAACAGATGATAGGGACTTAGTCCGGCTATTGTTGCAAGTTTTTGCAGAGGAATGGTTTCGGCGTATTTTGTGTGCAGATAATCGATGATACGGGAAATGGCTGCAGGTTCCTGGCCAACTGGATATTTGCATTTTTTTAGATCACCATAGTAGCATATGAAGTTAGTTAACCAATAAAGCAACGCAGATTCCTGTTGCAGGGAATCTGCAGCCGTATCGGCTAAACAACTGTGCAATACGGCAAGGGAAGACGCTAAAGGACTATGCTCAATACTGCCGGGTAAAAACCAAGGCATCTGGTCATGCTCTGTCAGTTGGTATGCAGCATTTTGTAGGATAGAGGCTGGCAGGTAGAGCATGCGATAAGACCAACCAGTAGCGTCTTTTGCTTGTCCATCGTGTGCTTCACCGGGGACAACCAGGTTGATATCACCGGGCAGGGCGTGCCAGCTTTGGTGGCGATAGGAAAAATCTAGCTGGCCGTTCGTAATGATGCCGAAGGCGTAGCCGGCATGTGTATGTCGGCTGAAACGTTGTCGGTAGTACGTGGCTTGCAGGAGTTCAAATCCGCCAAATAGTGGAATATGTTTACAGACAATCGCATCTTTAGGCAGCATGGTTGTGGTATGCATGGCATGAGACTCCTTTTTTATTGGTTTGCTTATAGAGTGAGCAACAATATAGAGGTGACTGCTGCTGCCAAGGCGCTTGTTTGCCAATAGGACATATGTTCATTGAGAAAGAAGGCGGATAGCAATGAAGCAGATAGCGGCATGAGTGCGGTAAAAGCACTGGCTGTCGCTCCGCTGGAGCGGGCAGCACCTCGAAACCAAAGAAGATAGGCAATATCTGTATACACAACTCCAAAATAAAGCATAGCAACAACATCTGTTGCGGTCAAGGATAAAAAATCAAAATGCATAGACTCAAAAAGTGCGGGCGGCAGACAGAAAACAGCGCCGAGCAAGCAAAGCAGTGCAGTAGTAGATTGACAGGAAATCCGGGTATGGAGTTTTTTTCCAAGCAGCAGGAATACTGCTTCACTTGCGACGGCGGTTAGGACAAGCAGATTGCCAAACCATTGCTGACCATTGGCGGTTGTCAGTGAGTGGAATGTATCAAAGCCCAATAAAAAAATACTGCTGAAGGCAAATAGCAGACCAAAAATTTGTTGCAGACCAAGTATTTCCTTTAAGATAAAAAAAGAAAAAAGGGCCATAAAAAATGGGGTCGTACTGGTCAGGGTTCCTGCATTCATGCCTGATGTATAGCGAAGGCCGAGCAGTAAGAGAATTGTAAACAGGATTTGTCCGCAAAAGGCCATGATTGTAAGTAGTATCCAGTCATGCTGCGGCAAATGAAAAAGTTCACGGCGATAAATTTTTAGTGGCAGGAAAAGTCCGGCAGCAATTAAAAAACGTAGTTCCGATGCAAGAAAAAGCGGGAAATCCTGGGTAATCGTTTTACCGCAAATAACCGAACTGCCGACGATAATCATGGCGGCAGAAAGATTGAAGGAAGCACTATTTAGGATTTTTTTACCAATAGAAAACATAACAAAGGACTCCTTTTAAGTTTTTTTGTTCAGTATAAACTTTGTAAAGGAGCTTGTATTGTAGAAAATTGCGGTGAAATTTTAGGTTTGTGCTTCATAAGCTTTGAAAACAATGGTACAAAGACCTGTTCGTATGTTATGATTGTATCCTATACAGAAATAGTATGTCATCTTTTAGGTAAATTGTATATAAATGTACGGCACATTGCACTGTGTTACTGTACATTTATTAAAAAAAACATCGATTCATAAAGGAGGAAATTTATTTTGAAAGTTACTGTTGTTATTGATAACTATGTACCTATTTCTGCATCACGTCCTTTTTTAGGCGAACATGGTTTCTCCTTACTTCTGGAAACTTCTGGACATAAGATTTTAATGGATACAGGCCAGTCGGGAGCAGTCATTCACAATCTGAGTTTATTAGGTGTTCATCCAGATCAACTTGATGCAATTGTCTTAAGCCATGGACATTATGACCATGCGGGAGGGCTGGAGTATATATTGGAGCATCGCAGCAAGCCAATACCAGTGTATGCACATCCCAATATTTTTAAAGAGCGTTTCTCTGTTGCAGGAGGGCATAAACATGAGATAGGCATATCGTGCATAAAGGAGAAACTTACCACATGGGGTGCAGAATGGCATTTTTCAGATAAACCTTTGGAAATTTGTGAGCAACTCGTATTTGGAGGACAGATACCTCGTAAGACTTCTTATGAAGTGGGTGATACAAAACTTATCACAACGATTGACAAATGTATGGATTGCCAGGATGAGCTTGAAGATGATAGTTCGCTTTATTATATAACTGCATCCGGACTTGTTGTTATTAGCGGCTGTGCACATTCTGGAATGATCAATATCATCGAATATGGGCTTGCAATCACACAAATGACACATCTGCGGGGTTGGATTGGCGGAATGCATTTGGGACCTGTAGCGGCAGAACAAAGAAATAAATCTTTGGAAGCAATTAAAAACTTTGCGCCAGACTTTGTTGCGGCAAGCCATTGTACCGGATTTGCTATGATGGCAGAGTTACAACACACCTTTGGTAAACAGTTCATTCATTGCTGTGTAAGTCAGGTCATTCATATAGATTAAGTATTACGTATGGGATTTCGTGAAGAATGGATAATGAAAAATTCATTCTTCACGAAAGCTGGAGTTTGTTACCAGCCCCCTGTAGGATGGAAAGTCTATTGTCGAGAAATATCTGCGGCAAATGCACGCCATCGCAAAATTTTACGAACAAGGAAAAGTACATGTATGGGCACAAGCAAACATTGTTTGTGTAAAGATTTTGCAACCATTGGGATATTATGTTATTGCGGATAGATTATGTTGTTTTTAAATTAATATAAACAAAAATAAGAAATTCTTAGACAATTGTTATTAATTATGTTATAATACAAATAGAGCCAATTTAATAGAACTTTTTTAAACCCTTGTAAATATGGTCGTAATTCTCTCGTAGATACGATGCCCATCGATGGGGGTTTTTTTGTTGTTCAAATACCAAAAATATAGATCATCAATAATATACGTTGCTCTTTATTAATAGCAGGTTCATATATCTGCTGATTTTATCAATGATTTTTAATGGAATAGATATCGATTTCATTTTGCTGAAGCATTGGTAAGAGAATATAGACCTATCGTATTGCGATAAAAGGTATGAAAAAGGAGAGAAAAATATTGAAATCATTGGCATACGTATTTTTCTAAGGTTATCTTTCAGCAGAGGTACAATTTTTAAAGTAAACTTAGCATAATAATGGGGGCGCCAAGACCCAATCAATTTTGCTGGACATGTTGGCAAAGAAGTACCTGTAACTGAGATTGAAAGGCAGATTAAAAGTTTAATGAAGTCCCGAATCAACAGAATTGTTGCAGATTCATAAAACTTGTTTATTCCTAAACAAGTTTACCAGTGATTTTGTGTTGACGGAAAACTTATTGTATGAAAGGATTTGAATTATGAAAACACTTATAAAAAA
Organism: Megamonas sp. UBA1796; assembly: GCA_002319795.1. Taxonomy (GTDB): domain Bacteria; phylum Bacillota; class Negativicutes; order Selenomonadales; family Selenomonadaceae; genus UBA1796. Next base: position 33,221 of record DCFU01000004.1, on the reverse strand, counting down.
ACTTCTTATTTGTTCGTTGATGGCAGGTGTAATGCAAATTGGTCTTAATACAACGCTGTCAGAGGCTTCTCCCAGGGAGGATTGGCAACAACAACATAATGATCAACATTTACAAGAAATTCAACGACATTCCGTAGAACTAAAGCAGCATGCTAATGAAAATGTGAAAGATTGGAATGATCGCCAGGTAAAAGAAAACCAACGACATGATTTGTATCTTCAGCAAGATAATGAAAGACAGTATCTTAATGAACTAGAAATGCAAAGACATGAAGTTGCATTGCAACGTTACGATAATGAAGAATGGCAGGATTGGAATGACCGTCAATGGATTGAAAATCAACAACATGATTTGAAGGTTGTTGAAATTGAAGCAACTGTACTGCAGTTGTTCCCAAATAATAAATAACCTAAATTTAAAAGACACTATAATAAATGTTGTGGTTTTGAGAAATCAGAGCTACAATATTTTTTTACATCGCAAAATGAAAGTATTGCATACTACTCATAGATAGATGAGGCCGAGCTATTCACAGATACAGTTTTGAGTTACAAATTAATAAATCATTCTTTCATCAACGCACAACGTTGTTGGATGATGAAAGAACGTTGTAAAAATGTTCTGATCTGTAAATAAAAAAATGAAGGAAGGTAAAACATGTTAAATACAATCATCATTATCTTAGTCGTGATGTGGCTGATTGGTATGCTTACTTCATATACACTGGGCGGTCTGCTTCATATTTTACTTGTAATTGCCGTCGTGATGTTTTTGGTTAACTTCATTTCAGGAAGACGTTCATGGTAGAATGCGTTCTTTGTCAAATATTGTGTTTTAAAGAGGGCAGGGGATATATTCTCTGTCCTTTTTTTACATACAGTTCGTGGCAGTTGTACTACGTCTTGCAACGTTTTTGCCGGCAAACAAAGCATAACACAAAGGGGAGCTTTGTGTTATGCTTTGTTTTTGTAACATATCTATGGTAAACCTAGCGCTGGAAAGGTTTTTGACGCAGCTATCTATTGCTTTTTTTTTATCCATCTGGGTATAATATAAAGATGGATTACCGGGAGGATGACTACTCGATAGCTGACATGCCCTGTTTCACCAGTTTTTGGTTGTGGGCAGCACTGAAGCTGCAGGGAGAAACGCTACAGACCCTTTGGTATAGCTATTTGTAATCATAAAAATAATGGCTTTTCGGGGATTGAATGACAGGTGGGTGACAATATGCAGATTTCTATTGAAAAATGTACCGACACGATTGGATCATCATGGCAAAACTTTATTATGTCGTCACAAATCAATGCGGGGGCCTTTCCTAAGGTGAAAAAAGATATCTTGGATTCTTGGATCCGCTGTCGAAAAGCCTCAACAGATCCCATGGAGCATCGTGTGCATGCTGGCCTGGGCGCAAACAGTCTGGCCGTATTATTGGAGCAAAATACAGAATTGATTGAAATTGCCAAGCCGTTCATGCAGAATCTTTATGAAGTAGTCGCCGGTTCGGGTTTTGTCGTTGCCTTGACAGATGTGCGCGGATATATCATGGAAATCATGGGAGACCGAGATACGTTACAAAATCCCATGACCGTGAGCTTTTACCAAGGAGCCAGCTGGAGTGAGAACGAGGCTGGTACGAATGCTATCGGTACTGCCTTGGTTTTGAAAAAGCCTATTCAGGTCTCTGGCCCCGAACATTACTGCCGCCAACATCACGGATTAACATGTTCTGCTTCTCCCATCCTTGACATGGGGGGGAATCTGTTGGGTGCTCTTGATATTTCAGGAGCTTCCGCAGCAGCTCACCTGCATACCTTAGGAATGGCTGTAGCAGGAGCTGAGGCTATTATGGCGCAATTGAGCATCCGCAACAAGAACCATGAATTGAAGATAACCAACCAGCGCCTCACCAATATTTTCAATACGATGTCGGATGGTGTCATCGTGGTCAACAGCAAGGGGATTATTAGTGAAATGAACCCTATAGCACGGCAGATCCTCGGCTTTGACCAGCATCAATCCGAAATAAAGCCGGGATTCCAAATTGAATCTGTTTTCCGAGAAAAGTGTGCGTTTATCTACCGTACCTTGGAGCGATGCGAGGCCTGTGCCGATGTAGAATTGATGCTGGACTCCGGGAAGGGACTCCTGCATTGTCTGGTTTCAGTAGAGCCAATCACCGATGAGCAGGGGAAAGTACTCGGTGGGGTGATTCTCCTACGGTCCATTCAGCAAGTACAGGATTTGGTAAATCGTTTCAGTGGACATTATGGGACATTGCAGTTCAGCGACATCATCGGTACGAGTCAGGGTATCTCCGAGGCTGTCCGCATAGCCTCGCTGGCTGCCAATTCCATGTCCAATGTCTTATTGCAGGGAGAGAGCGGTACCGGCAAAGAGATTTTTGCACAGGCAATCCATAATAAAAGTGACCGCCGTGGCGGACCATTCATTGCTGTGAATTGTGGCGCTATACCGCGCGAATTGATTGGCAGTGAGCTCTTCGGTTATACAGACGGTGCATTTACGGGAGCAAAACGGGGCGGAAAGCCTGGGAAATTTGAACTCGCCGGTGGAGGTACACTTTTCTTGGATGAAATCAGCGATATGCCGTTGGAGCAACAAGTTGCTTTACTGCGAGTGATACAAGAGCGAAGCGTCACACGCCTTGGCGGTGATAAATTGATTCCAGTGGATGTGCGTATCATTTGTGCGACGAATAAAAATTTAAAGGAAGAAGTCGAAAAGGGAACTTTTCGCAAGGATTTGTATTATCGCTTGCATGTCATTTCAATCATGATACCTCCATTGCGGGAACGTTTCGAAGACATCGTGCAGCTTTTTAATTATTTCTTAGAACGTTTAGATAAACACGATAGAGGATTTTCAATCGACCCGGAGGTTCTTGTCCAAATTCAACAATATACCTGGCCAGGAAATGTGCGTGAGTTGCAAAATGTCGTGGAGCGGATTGTCAGCTTGACGGAAGGACATAGACTTACTTTGGAAAATATGCCACAGGAAATATTACGATACCAGCCTGCTGATAGGCACGATAGCGAAAAAACAGCCGATGCCGAGGGCGATTCTTCTCTACCTGGAGGTGAAGCGTCCTATTGGCGAGAACAGCGGCGCCGAGAGCTCGAACATCATGAGAAGGGTAAAATTCTCAAACTTTTGTCGAAATTTGGGGGCAATGTCAGCCTGACTGCCAAGAGCATGGGAATCTCACGCAATACTTTGTATAGGAAAATGAAACAATATGGCATTTATAATTAATCGTTTCATGTCTGTCATTCTGTGTGACACTTTTGTGACATCTATGTGACACTTTTGTATAATAGGCTCCCTGTAAAAACCAACTATTGTTGAAATAGTTGGTTTTTTTACGTGCTTTTTCAAGGTGGTAGTGTCGTCTCCTCTTGGTAGGATTGGGTTGGCATGGATATTGCATCTTTGATAATCAAGTGGGACTTTTGCTTTTCAGGGAATCAGGCAGCCCTTTACCAATGCCCGGGAAGAAGTCTATTGCGCTACAGCATATGAAAAGGAGTAAAAAAAATGCAAAAAAAAATACTCAATATCAATGGTATTCCTCGAACATTGATTGTCGACCAGGAAAGCACTTTGGCTAGCGTATTGAGAGAGCAATTGTTGCTGACAGGCTGTAAGGTTGGTTGTAATCAGGGGCAATGCGGCACCTGCTCTATTATTATGGATGGGCGGGTGGTCAGGTCCTGTATCGTCAAGATGAAGCGCGTGCCCGACGAAGCCAATATCACTACGATTGAAGGGTTGGCGACCCCGCATAATCTCCATCCGTTACAGGTGGCCTGGATGGCTTATGGATGCGCACAATGCGGCTTTTGCAGTCCGGGATTTATCTTGTCATCCAAGGTTCTGCTCGACGAAAATCCTAATCCGACGAGGCAAGAAGTACGTGATTGGTTCAACAAGAACCGGAATGCTTGCCGTTGCACAGGTTACAAACCTTTAGTCGATGCAGTCATGGCAGCATCTAAGATTTTGCGGGGCGAGATGCGCAAGGATGATTTAATCTTTAAACCTGTAGGGAATAAAATCTATGGAACGACGTACATTCGACCTTCTGCCTTGCAAAAGGTCACTGGCACCTGGGACTTCGGTGCTGATGTTGCACTGCAGATGCCTGTAGGAACCTTGCGTTTGGCTTTGGTCCAAGCTGAGGTATCGCACGCGAATCTCAAAGGAATCGATACTTCCGCTGCTGAAAAAATGCCTGGTGTGTATAAAGTCATCACGCATAAAGATGTAAAAGGGAAAAACAGGATCGCCGGGCTCATCACGTTCCCAAGCAATAAAGGAGATGGCTGGGATCGTCCTATCCTATGCGATGAAAAGGTATTCCAGTTCGGTGATGCCATTGCAATCGTAGCTGCAGACACGGAAGCACATGCCAAAGCGGCGGCTAAAGCCGTGAAAGTCGATCTTGAAATATTGCCGGCATATATGAGCGCTCCGGCTGCAATGGCTCCGGATGCCATCGAAATACATCCAGGAACTCCGAATGTTTATTTTGAAACAGGCGTAGTAAAAGGGGAAGACACGAAGCCAATTATGGAAAGACCGGACGTCATCATTTCCGAAGTTGAAACTTACTGTAGCCGCCAGCCGCATCTGCCGCTCGAGCCTGATTGTGGATCGGCCTATATGGATGAAGAGGGCCGTTTGACCATCCATTCCAAGAGCATAGCTTTGCATCTGCATCACGCCATGATTGTCGCAGGTATTGGAATTGAACCAGAAAAATTGCGTCTCGTCGCAAATCCGACAGGTGCGACTTTCGGCTATAAATTCAGCCCGACGAATGAAGCTTTGCTGGGGGTTGCCTGCCTGGCCTGCGACGGTAAGCCGGTTTCGCTCGTATTCAACATGTTCCAACAAATCACCTATACGGGCAAGCGTTCCCCAGCACTTGTAAGGACCAAGCTTGCTGCTGATAAAACGGGCAAAATACTGGGGATGGAGACCCGGTGGTGGCTCGATCATGGTCCCTATAGTGAATTCGGTGACCTGAACTGTATCCGGCAAGGACAGTTTACAGGTGCTGGCTATGATATCCCGAATATTCGCGGCAAAGGCAAGTGCGTATGCACCAATCATGCTTGGGGTTCCGCTTTCCGTGCCTATGGATCTCCAAAAGCCTTTTTGTCTTCCGAAATCTGCATTGATGAACTCGCCGAAAAGCTTGGTATGGACCCCTTGGAATTACGTTATAAGAATGTTTATCGTCCCGGCTCGACTACGCCGACCGGACAGGAGCCGGAAGTGTTCTGCCTGCCAGAAATGTTGGACAAGCTTCGTCCCTATTGGCAAGAGGCCAAGAAGCGCTGTAAAGAGGTTTCGACCCCTGAAAAGAAACGTGGTGTAGGCTTAGCTCTTGGTATATATGGCTGTGGCTTGGATGGTGCCGACAGTTCCCACGCCTGGTCCGAGTTGAACCCCGATGGTACAGTGACCATAGGAAACTCTTGGCAGGATCATGGACAAGGGGCCGATTTGGCAACCCTGACACATGCGCATGAGACACTCCGCCAAATGGGGATCACGCCTGCGCAGATCAAGCTCGTCATGAATGATACAGCCTTTACCCCGGCAAGCGGCCCGTCTGGCGGTAGCCGACAAAACGTCATGACCGGCAATGCCACCCGGGTGGCCAGTGAGATGCTTGTCAATGCGATGCGTAAACCGGATGGAACCTTCCGGACTTATCAGGAAATGGTCGATGAGAAACTGCCGCTCCACTATGATGGTTCCTGGACAGCTTCCATGTGCACTGACTGTAATTTGGAAACTATGCAAGGCAAGCCGTTCCCAATTTATATGTATGCACTGTTCATGCCTGAAGTCGAAGTCGATATGAAGACCGGCAAAGTGACGGTTGTTCGCTTTGTGACCGTTCAGGATGTTGGTACACTTACCAATAGGACGACTTGTGATGGTCAGGTCTATGGTGGCTTAGCTCAAGGCATAGGCCTGGCACTCACCGAAGATTTTGAAGACCTCAAAAAACATACGACCCTGGTCGGCTGCGGTTTACCATTCATCAAAGATATTCCGGATGACATGGAAATCATCTATAATGTCACCCCGCGTGAAAATGGCCCCTATGGTGCTGCTGGTGTAGGCGAGGGTCCTTTGACAGCTCCGCATCCAGCAATTCTCAACGCAATTTATAACGCTTGTGGCGTACGTCTCTATGCGGTTCCTGCTCTGCCGGAAAAAGTGAAGGCTGGATTGGATGCTCTGGCTGCCAAGAAACAAGGAACTGTATAAAAACCTATAAACCCATAGCGATCCGGAAAGTTGGATGATAGTGTTCGGTTTGGTTGTTCCATATTAAGGAGAAGGGAGCTGCTATGGATCAGAAAACATTGCGGGAACGCGAAGCCAGATGCATTCAGGGCAATCCTCCCGGCTGCATCACCAGATGCCCAATCCATGTCGATGTGCGGGGCATAGTCGATTCCATTAGGAAAGGCAATCCTGCAGAGGGATTTGCTTTGTATCATAGAATGGTGCCCTTTCCGAGAATCATCAGCAGGATCTGCGATATGCCCTGTCAACAGGGATGTACCCGTAAAGAAATCGAAATGCCAATTTTTATAAGTGCTTTGGAACGGTTTTGTGTGAATCAGAACCACACAGCAATTGCAATCACAGTACTCCCAAGAAAAGACAAGAAAGTGGCTGTCGTTGGTGCTGGTCTGAGTGGCCTGACGGCAGCTTGGGAACTCGGCTGCAAGGGATATATTGTGGAATTATTCGAGGCGGCTGACCGTTTAGGGGGAAGTCTATGGGACATTTCTGAAAAAATGTTGCCTCGTCAAGCGATACTTGATGATTTTTCGGTTTTTGCAAAAATTCCTTTAAAAATCCATTACGATACCAGGATAAGATTTCTCGATAGCCTTCTGGCAGATTTTGATGCTGTGTATGCGACGATTCCTTTGGAAATGAACGAATTCCGCCTGGACGCAACAGCAGAAGGCGGAATAAAGGTTGATCCGGTTTCTTTGGCAACAAGTCACAAGAAGATCTTTGCTGGCGGCAGCCTGCGCAGTCCTATTCGGGCTGATTCCCCAATCGCTTTGGTTGCAGAAGGGAAGAAGGCGGCTATCTCGATAGACAGATTTTTGCAAAATGCGTCTTTGACAGCAAACAGGGAAAACGAAGGGTTATCCAATTCATTACTCTGTCCCAGCACAAAAGGCATAGTGCCTGTATCAATGGTAGCGGCTGCTGACCCCGTAAATGGCTATACGAAAGAGGAAGCCCTGCAAGAGGCAGGCCGCTGCTTATTGTGCGAATGTATGGAATGTGTCAAGGTTTGTGAATACCTCGCCCATTTTCACAAATTCCCGAAACAATACGTGCGTGAGATATATAATAACCTATCCATTGTCATGGGTATCCACAGGGCGAACAAACTGATCAACTCCTGCAGCCTATGTGGCCTTTGCGAACAAGTTTGCCCCGGCAAGCTGAATATGGGAGAGATTTGTCATCAAGCCCGCCAACGGATGGTAGAAACAGGCAAAATGCCCCCATCGGTCTATGAATTTGCCTTAAGGGACATGCAGTTCAGCACTGGTGATGAATTTTTACTCACCAGGCATCAGCCAGGGCATACTACAAGTCGTTTCGTATTTTATCCAGGCTGCCAGCTTGCCGCTTCTGCACCTGGACATGTCAAAGATATGTATCTTTACTTATGCAGCAAGCTGACGGGTGGGGTCGGTCTGATGCTGGGATGCTGCGGAGCCCCAGCCGACTGGAGCGGAAACAAGGCTTTGTTTCAGGAAACCATGCAGGCCATGCAGGATACTTGGCGCAGCCTGGGAGCTCCTAAAGTCGTAACGGCCTGTCCTACTTGTTACAGCCTTTTCAAGCAATATGTGCCTGATATGCCGGTTGAGACGTTATGGACTTTGTTGGATCGTATCGGTTTACCAGATACAAAGACCAGCACTTCGAAAAAACTGGCTATACATGATAGTTGCACAACCAGGCTCGATGCTGAACTGCAGGAAAGCATCCGGCACCTATTGGAGAAAATGGGACATTCCTTCGAAGAACTGTCGTTGAATCGGAAAAATACCGTCTGTTGTGGTTATGGCGGCCTGATGTTCTTAACTAATCAAGAAGTGGCCAATAAAGTGATTGATAGGCGAATCCATGAAAGCGAAGCCGATTATGTGGTTTATTGTTCTATGTGCCGGGATAATTTCGTGGGGCAGGGAAAACAGACCTACCATCTGCTGGATATTATCTTTGGTTCCACAGCTGCCAACGGAGCCCTACATAGCCCAGGCTTTTCAGAACGTCAGGAAAACAAAGCGAGGCTAAAGCGCTTGCTATTGCAAGAAGTTTGGGGTGAAAGGATGGAAAAAGAAAACAATGACATGAAACTCATCATTTCTGAAGAAGTATTGCGCATTATGGAAAGCAGAAGGATACTCATCGATGATGTAAAACAGGTCATTACCCATGCCGAAAGCACGGGAGAGAAAATGCAGACCGCCGGAAGCGGATCTTATATCGCTTATTTCCAGCCTGCCAATATAACCTACTGGATAGAGTATGAAGCGAAAGCCGATGGATTCATCGTGCGTAATGCCTATTGTCATAGGCTCACGATAATCCCTGAAAACGGAGGCCGCAAATGAGTGCTTTGACAGAAAAACAGGCAGTTGACATCGTATGCCTCAAGTGTGGCATTAAACTTACCTTAGGAAAAACAACCTTGCAATATCTTGGTACTACTTTTCCTGTGGAACTATATAAATGTTCGCAATGCGGGCTGGTATACATTCCGGAAGAGCTTGCTAATGGTAAGATGCAGCAAGTAGAGGCATCTATGGAGGATAAATGATGTTGCACGAACATCCCGGCGGGTTGGGGCTTACAGAGCAACTCATCAAACTTTGTGGTTTTTCTCCGGGAGCGAAGGTCTTGGATATTGGATGCGGTATCGGAACTACAGTAGAATATCTGCGTGACGTCTGGAAACTACAAGCAATCGGTGTTGATATATCTGAAACACGTTTAGTGCAAGGATGGAATCGGACGCCTGGCTTACCACTGCTCCAAGCACCAGGTGAGTGCTTGCCTTTTGCTGATGCGACGATGGATGGCGTGATTGCTGAATGCAGCCTTTCCGTTATGGAATCAGCAGGGGCGGTGCTTACCGAGATTGAACGTATATTGAACAAAAATGGCATCCTGGCCATAACGGATGTTTATGCCCGGAACGAAGCAGGCGGTTTTGTCCCAGAATACAAGACCTGTAAAGAATGGCAAGACATATTGCTGCAACATGGTTTTTCTATTCGATGTTGGGAAGATCGTTCCAACTTATTGCCGGGATTTCTTGCTTCGCTGATTATGGAACAAGGGATTTTGAGATTAGGTTTGGAGAGTATCAAAAAAGTAAAGCCGGGTTATTTTTTAGTCATGGCAGAAAAAGCGACAAGAGAGGATGAATGATTTGGAAAATATGCATGATAGCCCTCAGGAAAGACGCTGCCCCAGCTGTGGCAGGGAAGTGGCGGAAGATGTTTTATACCAGTGCTGCCGATGCTTTACCATTTATTGCAAGAGTTGTGAGGATAGCGATGCGGGACGCCATTGTCCAAAATGTAAGATGGGTGCACGCTTGATAAAATAAGGGTATGAGGAGGTCATCCAATGGAGCGCGAAACAACAGCTGTGGACAAGATTGAAGCAGATTCGATTATAATCGAGATTACGGATAAATACACCAGGAAAGTATATCGGCGCGATGTTCCAATCCGTTACTTAGAAACGGACAATGGAATTGTGCTGATCGGTGAAGACATTGAGGGAAGACCTTCCCATATTAATCTTTTGTCAGGGACAGCTTTGGAAAAAATCAACGCTTTGATCGGTAAAGGGCCAGACCAAGGTCGATGTGGCTCAGAGAAATAAAAAAATACGTTTGACCAGCTTTTGCCCAACAACTTCGATATGATGCAGTTGTGGCAGCCGCAGCCTTTGCCAGCACCAGCAGGAAGGAAGCGGTGAGGAGTACGATTGATAGTGGGAAAGCTGGGGGAAAGGCATAAAGGAGATGCAGATGGCGATGACAGACAGAATTTTTAAATTAATGGAGCTTTCCCAAGTTGGCTTTTATTGTAGCCAGATTATGCTTATCATTGGCCTCAGGGCACAAGAAAAAGAAAACCCAGATTTAGTAAGAGCGATGTCCGGTTTGAATGGAGGTATCGGTTTTTGTGGCAAGACTTGTGGGATATTGACGGGAGGAGCATGTCTGATTGGGCTTTATGCCGGTAAGGGATTGCCTGAAGAATTAGAAGATAGCCATCTTAATGATATGCTCAAAGAGTTCGTCGATTGGTTTGAACAAACTGTTTCTATGTATGGCGGAACGGATTGCAACATGATCTTGGAACAAAATCCTGCCAATCGAATGATGCGGTGTCCACAGCTTGTGCTGTCCAGTCTGGAAAAAGTGCAGGAAATATTGGGCGCAAACGGTTATTCGTTTGAATCGTAGGAGGTAAGGCAGGGAAGGAATGGGGTGAAAGAGATGCGGCAACCTTGTAGCACCAACATTGCAGGTCTCATAGTAGCAGGTGGATATTCTTCGCGGATGGGAACTTTTAAGCCTTTACTTCCATTGGGTAATAAAACTGTGCTGGAAATGGCCGTGAACAGCTTGAGACAAGGCGGCATCCATGATATACGAGTAGTAGTCGGTTATAAATCTGGCAGTCTGCTTCCGTTATTAAAGGATATGTCGGTCACGATAATCAAGAATGAGGATTATGCGCAAGGTATGTTTTCTTCGATTGTTACCGGGCTTGCCGGTTTGGCAAATGCATGTGAAGCCTTTTTTTTGCTACCAGGAGATATTCCTCTCATTCGGCCGCATAGCATCCGGTCTTTGCTTCATGTATACCGCAAAACGAAGGCACCGGTGATATATCCTGTTTATAAAGGCGTCCGAGGGCATCCTCCTTTGATTGCAGCAGAATGTTTTTCGCCTATCATCGAGGGGCGGGGCGAAGGCGGTCTGCGCGAAATACTGTATGGTTTTGAAAACAGATGCATTGAAGTCGATCTGCCCAATCAAGGTGTCCTGGTGGATATAGATACGCCGGAAGATTATCAGCGGCTGCAAAAGATGTTCTTCCGACGAGATTTGCCTTCGGCTGAAGAATGCTTGGCCTTACTGTACAGATACCAGCCAGGAAACGAAAAATTATGGCGGCATGGGCAAAAGGTGGCCGATGTAGCCATGGATTTGGCAATTGCTCTGGCAAAGTCTGGCCTGCAATTTGATATTGATTTGCTGCGCACAGGCTGTCTTATGCATGATATAGGCAAGAACAGGCCCAACCATGCCAAGCGAGGTGAACGATGGCTTCGTTGCCAAGGGTACCCGACTCTGGCTTCCTTGGTAGGAACACATATGGAACTTCCATTCATCGAGGAAACGTTGCCAGACGAAAAGACATTGCTCTTTATTGCCGATAAATTAGTGCAGGAGGACAGGATTGTATCTCTCGATGAGCGCTTTGCTCCTGCTTTACGGAAATTCTCCCAGGAACCGGCTGTTTTAGCTAAGGTTCTGCAAAAAAAACATACCGCAGAAGCCATCTTACAACAGATTTGCCGATTGGCAGAATGTGTTCCAGCTCGATAGACAGGAGGTGAAAGGCATTATGACGATTTATTTGAACAATGCAGCGACTGCATGGCCGAAGGCTCCCGGCGTAGGAAATGCAGTAGGACGTGGTATCGATTGTCTGCCCCACCATGCCGGGCGTTCTGGATTCAATGAAGGCCAAGATGTTCCCGGGAAATGCCGCAGCCTGCTAGCAGAGCTTTTGGCGAGCCGCCATCCGGACAGGATTATTTTTTGCCCAAATGCCACACAGGCACTCAACATCGCCTTACATGGCATGAACTGGCATCCAAATGCTGTAGTGGTAACCAGCGCAGCCGAACATAATTCGGTGCTGCGTCCACTCCATTTTCTCGTACAACATCAAAAAATCACCATACATGTCGTCGCTGTGGATGGGCAAGGGCGGATTTTGCCAGAAGCCTGGGAAAGCGCGATAAGGAAGTATCATCCACAACTGGCTGTGTTTACCCATGCCTCCAACGTGACTGGTGCTGTCAACGATGCTGTGTTGCTTGGCAGAATTGCCCGAGAGGCTGGGGCTATGACGCTTTTGGATGCCTCGCAAAGCCTGGGCATCCTACCAGTATTCCCAGAAATCTGGGGGATGGATATGGTGGCTTTCACTGGGCATAAGTACCTTTTGGGTCCGCCCGGTACTGGTGGATTATATATAGGCCCTTCTATCGTTCTGGATCCCGTTTGGGTGGGTGGCACTGGTGTCCAAAGCGATCTTGAAGACATGCCGCTACAGCTGCCAACACGTTTTGAAGCAGGTACACCAAATGACCCTGCTATTCTGGGATTGTCTACAGCCCTGGAGTGGACCCGGGCAAACCCAGTGGATTCTATTGCTTTGATGGACAAGCTGAATGAGCTGGAACGTGGCCTTATTGCTGCTGGAGCAAAACTCATCAAGGTCGGAGCCCCCAGAACTCCGGTGATTTCTTTCACTCTGCCCGGTTGGGATGTAGAAGATGTGGGCGAAGTTTTGTATAAAAGCTTTGATATCGTCTGCCGTACCGGACTGCATTGTGCACCACGCATTTATCCTCATCTCGAGACAGGGCCGCACGGAACGATTCGTTTGAGCCTGTCACGGTTCACGGTACAGGAAGAAATCGATGCCTGTATCCAGGCAGTTGGTGAGATGCAGCATGCTTCATTATGAATCGAAAAAGGTAGAGAATTGTTTTTCCGGGGCGAATGTGTATGAATATCGCTTAGATATCAGGCTTGATGAAGAATACATAGAATCACTTGGATTGACAGGAGAAATCCATTATTACCGAAAATTTCCCCGCCCGTTTTTTCAAGTCACATTTACGGATGGCACTCAAGTAAAAGGAATCATCAATGCTACAATCATCAAAGTCGTTTTTCCGGATATGTCGATAGAGCCTCAACAAAAATTTGAAAAACTTTTGGCAGCGATGCTGCAAAAAAAGCTTTGCCGATAAGGGAGAGATGATAAATATGGATGTTGCCAAGGAAGAAGAGCATGTGCTGTCCTCAACGTATAGTGTTTGTCCAGAGTGTTTAAAGCGTATTCCGGCCCAACGAGTGGCTCGGGGAGATGCCATATATCTGCAAAAATATTGTCCAGAACATGGCAGGTATCAGGTCCGTATCTGGCAGGGAAAACCTGATTATACAAGCTGGAATCGTATGCAATCGCCAGAGCGGCCTGAAACGCACGACGATACAACAACTGACAGGTGCCCGGCAGATTGTGGATTATGTCCGGAACATCGTCAACAGACTTGCTGTGTGTTGCTGGAGGTCACAAAACATTGCAATCTGGATTGTCCAGTCTGCTTTGCCGCAGCAGATAGAAATACCGGTGATGATCCCACTTTACAGGAAATCAAAGATTGGTTCCGGATGCTGCTGGAGTCTGGCGGTCCTTTCAACATCCAACTATCGGGCGGCGAACCGACCCTGCGTGATGATTTGCCGGAAATCATTGCCATTGGACGTAAGCTTGGCTTTGGATTTTTCCAAGTGAATACAAATGGGTTGCGCTTGGCAGCAGATGAAGTTTATGTAAAGCGATTAAAAGAGGCGGGTCTGGATTGTGTTTTTCTTCAATTCGATGGGATATCGGATGATGTATATGCAAAATTACGAGGCAAACCTTTGTTGTCTATCAAAAAGAAAGTCATCGCTATGTGCTGCAAATATGATCTTGGGGTCGTGCTTGTACCAACTTTAGTTCCTAAGATCAATGTAGGGCAAATTGGGGATATCATCCAATTTGCTATCCACAATATGCCTACGATACGAGGGGTACATTTCCAGCCCATCAGTTATTTTGGCAGATATCCGCAGGAGCCAAGGGATGAAGATCGCATCACAATCCCAGAGCTGCTGCGACATATCGAAGAACAAACCAAGGGACAAATGAAGGCCATTGACTTTTCTCCTCCCAATGCGGAACATGCCACATGCTCTTTCCATGGCAGCTTCCTCTTACTGCCGGACGGAGCCATACAAGTTTTCCCAGGAATACATAAAGCTTGTTGTGCTCCTGGTGTATCCGATGGGCAGGAATCGAAACGGGCCAGACAGTTCGTGGCGCGACAATGGGCAGCAGCCAAAAAGGCAAAGGCAGGAAATCAAGCCGCTCATACGCTTCTTGCAGGCGATGTATCGAGTCTCGATGATTTCTTAGCACGTGTGGGCAAATTTACGCTTGCGATATCAGGCATGGCCTTTCAAGATGCCTGGAACCTTGATGTTGAAAGGCTGAAGCAATGCTTCATTCATGTAGTGGCTCCGGATAAGAAATTGATACCTTTTTGTGCTTATAATTTGACGGATCGTAAGGGACAGGCTTTGTATCGAAGGAGGTAAAGTCATGGTTCGTACACCTTTAGATGCCTGGATGATGGCTAAGCTGGCCATGACAGGTTCCAGCCTACAGATTGATGCATTGCGAAAGTATCAACTCACTCGATTGAATGCGGTGATTGCACAGGCTCGGACGGCAAGCCCTTTTTACCGCCAGCGTTTGGCGGGCTTGCCGGACTTGCGTGACAGTTCAGAGCTGGCAGCTTATCCGCTGACTTCTGCAGGGGATTTGATTACTCAGGGACTGCAGTTGCTTTGCGTCTCGCAAAGCCAGATAAGCAGGGTGGTCACGCTGGCTACATCCGGGACAGAAGGAATGTCAAAGAAAATCTATTTTACGGCTGCAGATCAAGAGCTTACAATCGATTTTTTTGCCTGTGGGATGTCCTCTTTGGTCGAGGCCGGTGAGCGGGTTCTCATCTTTTTATCAGGTGAACGACCGGGAAGCGTGGGCTATCTTTTAGCCGAAAGCTTGCGACGTATCAAGGCAGAATGCATGCTTTATGGGTTGGTTGACATCGTGCCGAGAGCCGTCAGTTACTTGTGCGAAACTAAGCCCGACTGTTTAGTCGGTGTACCCGTACAGCTTCTTGCGATAGCTAATTTTTTTGAGAGATGGCAAATCGACTCCTGGCGCCCAAAAGCAGTGCTTTTAAGTACAGATCGAGTTCCTGACAGCATCATAACCAGGCTCAAGCAGATTTGGGGATGTGAAGTCTTTGACCATTATGGCATGACAGAGATGGGATTAGGCGGAGGCATAGAATGCAGTGCACATCATGGATACCATTTACGGGAAATGGATCTATTCTTTGAGATCATAGATGAACATACGGAGCAACCGTTGCCAGAAGGACAATATGGCGAGGTCATATTCACGACGCTCACACGAGAGGGTATGCCATTGATACGTTATCGGACCGGTGACATAGCCCGCTTTATTCCGGGGGCATGCCCTTGTGGAAGCGGACTCAGACGCTTAGAAAAAATCAAAACAAGAAAGAGCCAAATCGCTGTGCTTAGTCCAGAGCACACTTTCACACTGAATGATCTGGATGAAGTGTTATTCTTGTTGCCTGGGATAATCGATGTTGCAGCAAAAGTGCATTTGGGAGAACCAAACTGCCTCAATATCATCGTCACAGCATTGAGTGATTCATTAGATGAAAAAAAGATATTACAGGCTTTACGACAAATACCAATGCTTGCTTTGCTGGAATCCGAAAATCACCTCTGTCTGAAGGCTGCTATTCTTCCATGGGATAGAAATACACCTCTGCCACAGGGCAAAAGATGCTTCAAAATAACAGGCAACAAGATCTTGGTGGGAGGTGCCTAACCATTATGCAGAAAAAAACGATTTATTTGCTCCGGCATGGCAGTATTTTGTCCAATCCACAGGAAGAACCT
Source organism: Megamonas sp. UBA1796 (assembly GCA_002319795.1). GTDB lineage: Bacteria > Bacillota > Negativicutes > Selenomonadales > Selenomonadaceae > UBA1796. The sequence goes on along the minus strand of DCFU01000004.1, from coordinate 17,241 downwards.
CGCTACATAGGCCGGTTGGACCTTCCTCTGTCAAAGCTGGGAATCGCCCAGGCCGAAAAACTGGGCAATGCTTTAGCAGATTCCGGCTGCACGACGGTGTACTGCAGTGATTTGAAGCGCTCAGTTGAGACAGCAGCTATCATTGCAAAAAAGATAGCTGCCAACTCTGTCCATCGGCAAAATCTCCGAGAAATCAATATGGGATTGTGGGAAGGAAGGACCTTTCGAGAAGTAGCGCTTGTCTACCCAGATGAATTTGCCGCCAGAGGGAAGGACCTGGCAAATTACCGGATACCAGGCGGTGAGACTTTCATCGAAGCCCAGAAAAGGGTCGTAGCAGAATTTTCTACATTACTTTTGGACAAAGCGGAAAATTTAATCCTTGTGGGACATGCGGGCATCAATCGCCTTTTGTTATGCAAGTTATTGGATATGCCAATTGCTAATATGTTCCGACTTTTCCAGGATTATGGATGTATCAATATAGTTGTCGCTAAACGGGAAAATTATCAAATCAAGCTGTTGAATGGTAGCCTGCCTGTTTGAATCCGTAAAGCGCCACCTGCGTTATATAGCTTCAGGCTAAGGCGTGGATGGCGCTTTAGGCATGCAAAATGTACTATTGCTGGTGATGGAAAGACGGGCATATCTCTTGCATGGATAGGTTTCATCTCACTTTTGTAATAGTATCGCATCTTGACATTAAAAATACATAGTCGTATAATCTATTTTGTAAGAGCTTACAAAATAAAATTGCCGTTTTTTCAAATAATATAAAATATTGAGCATATAGTTAAATGTTTTAAGGAAAAATCGACAGAATATAGATATTTATTTTTATTTTTCATGTAAACACTTACAAAAAACTATTATGCGAAAGGATGAAAATTTGGGTGAATGGGTTAGTAGATCAGTTAAAAGGACCTTCTGTAATACAAGAGCAAAATGAAGCAACGAAAAAGTTGACGTGGAAAGAAAAAATCTCTTATGGATTTGGAGACTGCGGCAATGGATTCATGTTTGATCTGGGTCAGGCTTATTTAACAAAGTATTGGATTGATGTATGTACTTTACCTGCCACTGTTGTTGCGGGGGTTTTTGCATTTACAAAAATATTTGATGCATTTATGGATCCAATTGCGGGATCTATCATAGATGGACGTAAGCATATTGGAGCTGGTGGCAAGTTTAGACCTGTTATGATGTTATCTAGTATTCTTCTGGGATTGTTCACTATTGTGACCTTTACTATGCCAGACGTTGATATGGGGTGGAAAATTGTTTTTGCTTATGCGGCGTATATGGCTTGGGGCTTAGTATATTCCTTTACTAATATCCCATATGGTTCATTGGCAAGTGTTATGACACGCAATGTGAATGAACGTAGTCAGCTTGCAACAACCCGTCAGGTTGGTTCGATTTCGGCACAGCTTTTAACGGGGGTAGGTTTTGTGCCAATTTTAATGTTGTTTTCTAATCCTCATCAGGGATTCTTTGTAGCATCTCTGTTAATGGCAGTTCTTGGTATTCTTGGTTTTTATATTTGTTATAGAAATACACGAGAACATGTATTAGTTAATCGTAATAGTAAAGTCGAAAGAAAGGCCGGTTTCAAAGATTATATTAAAACTGTATTCACGAATAAGCCTCTTCTTTGCCTGATTCTCATGACATTATTTACAATTTCAGCAATGAATACAAATAATCAGATGATGATTTTCTTTTGCCAATATAATCTGGGTAATGTAGCATTGCAGCCAATAGTAAATGGTATTATGATGGGATGTTCGATAGCAGGTATCCTGATGATACCTAAATTAGTAAAATGTTTTGGAAAGAAAAGGACAGCAATAATTGGTCTGCTGATTGGTGGGATGGCAAATATTCTAAATTTTATTATCCCGACAAATATTTATACGTTTGTTTTGCTGGTAACGATTGGTTATGTTGCACTTGCCATTCCTAATGGTATAACATGGGCGTTTGTATCCGATGTTATTGACTATGGGCAATGGCATACGGGAATTCGTAAAGAAGGCCTAACGTATGCCGCGTTTAATTTTTCTCGTAAAATCGCACAAGCGCTTGCAGCAATTGTCAGTTCTGGCATACTGGCTCTTACGGGATATGTGGCTAATGCTGTACAGACGGAAGTTACACTTACAGGTATAAAGGCGGCAATGACCTTATATCCGGGAATAGCACTTCTTTTGGCAGCCAGTATTATTGGGATTTTGTATGGCTTGTCAGACGAAACATATCAAAGACTTTCTCAGGATCTTGAAAATGGAAAATGGGAACATGGCACAATAGAATAAAGTAAAGCATGCTTCGTCGTTTCTATATTGCTTATGTGATGTGGCTGAACAGGGAAAAGTATACAGCCGAAAGTAAGGTCTACAATATGTCAGAATTACCGTTAATGCAGCGAGTAGGCTCGTCTCCCTGCCAGTGGCAATAACGGGATGAGTGAGCTTGATAAAGATATTTCAACCAGGTGCGAAGTTTCTTTATGGGGAGCATTCATCTGTGAGGCAGGTAGATCTTTGCTAAGAATCTTAAAGTGGGCTATTTAATATATGCCCTTCAATCGCTAAAGAGCCACCCTACATGGATGGCTCTTTTTATATGCCATTTTCTCGGTGTTCATGTCACCACCTGAGGCCTGTGTTTTAATTTTTTTTGTAACGCCCTGCCGCTACATCAACTCGGTATCAGTCTGATTGAGCAGACTAATACCGAAACCTTCTACTCAGAATGTGACTGCAAAGCGATAAAGCTAAAACAGTATATAGGAAATTATGCATATGAAATACTTATTAGTAGAAAATTTGAATAGATGAACCTATATGATTTACCTTTATATACATGAAATTATACTGACATAGAGAGAAAAATATTATATAATATGATAGACCTATAAAAATAAAACAAAAGATTCTTACTTGTTTTGCCATAGGATACGGAGAAACACCTTTCCTGCATGGAAATAATGGCGAGATTCCATAAATATGGTTTGGCACAACAAATCGGGTTGCATCTGTATGCTTCTGAAAAGCCTGCGACATGTGCAATTGCCGAGCAATAGGCAAAGTGTGTCTTTCCAGACATATTTGCGAGGGGCGGGATTGAAACTGCTTGGGTGTGCATGGAACATGCCCAAGGTTATCGTCCCTGCCCACAGAAAACACAGGAGAGATTGTAAAGCAGATATTGCATCCTATCGGGAAATATAGACAAGATGAAAGGCGGAAACAGAATGGAAAACAAAATGAAAATAGCGTATCAAGGTCTTTGGGCCGAATTAAAGGCACATTGCCTTCAGGCAGAACACCCCGAAACTTTCCAAAAAATGCTACGAGAACAAAAATTGTCCCCATACCTGGAACGGATAGAGGAAGAGTACAGTAGTAAATTCTCGGCTTTAGTAGAGGAAACAATAGAACGTGAGCAGATCACAGAGGATTTGAAGGCATCTGATCCGATAGAATGGGTAAGGTCAGTGAACAATATCCGCTCCAAGGTAACAGAGATACTACGAGAAGAGCTCTGCCATTAAGGACGGAATCATCGAAGCGCAGCTATGTTCCAGGCGCATATAAAGGCAATCCAAAAAAAGAAGAATGAAAAAAATACCTGCACAGTTTTTTTATGGACTGTGCAGGTATTTTTTTAAATATAATAGTTGACGTATGCCTTCTGACCGGGAAGGAATGCGCAGCAAGACATAAAGCAGGCAAAAGCCTAATTTGTGGAAAGGTATACGAAAATTATAGACCTAGATATTGCAGAATATTTTGACGCATTGAGTCACGATATCCTAATCGATATGCTCCGGGAAGAAGTGAAAAATGATCGAGTAATCGCACTTATGAGGAACTATCTGAAAAGAGGACTCATGGAAGGCGGCATAATAAGTCCGATGGCGGCGGGAACACCGCAGGGAGGAAAACTGCCACCGCTATTATCCAATATCTATCTGACGAAATTCAACAAATTGCTGGAAAGCAGAGGGCATAAGTTCGTAAGGTTCGCAGATGATTACAATATCTACGTAAAGACATAACCTGCCGCAAAGCTTGTAATGGTAAGCAGTGTAAGGTATCTTGAAGGAACACTTAAGCTGAACATAAACTATAAGAAAAGCAAAATAGACAGCCCGCTTCGAGCAAACCCCTAGGATTTCCTGAGAATTCCCTTGCCGTTGTAAAATAATGGATGGCCTACTGTTGCATAAAATATATCTTATGAAATATACTTGACAAAATATATTGTATAGAATATAATTCGTTTATTGAAAGAGCGAAATGCAATCTTGTAGAGGAGGAATTGAGTAATATGGGATTTTATGAGACTATATTATTTGGAATTGTCATATTTATCACACACTTACTGGAGGGGATTACCGGATTTGGCTGTACCGTTCTGGCATTGCCGTTTTGCATCGCGCTGGCCGGAATGACGACCGCCATTCCTGTGCTTGTTGTTCTGGGAATGCTCTTATGTCTTTATGTTGTCTGTGTTGATTTCAAAAATATTGTCTGGAAGGAATATTTCAAGATTATTTCTTTCGTTGTGCTGGGTCTGCCAATTGGGATATGGATTTTCAGTAATCTCCCTGAGGATTTGCTGAAAAAGCTTTTAGGCGTTTTTATGATTGTGGTATCCCTGCGAGGACTCTACATTTCGTATTTTGCAGCCTTAAAGACAGTCCCATCTTCGATGACCGGTATCAAAAAGTATCTGTTGAATTTCCTTCTGTTTTTAGGTGGTATTGTACATGGAGCCTTTAGCTCCGGTGGGCCGTTTGTCGTTATTTATGCCTCGCAGGCGCTGCCAGATAAGAGCCACTTTCGTGCTACCCTTTGTACTTTGTGGGTAAGCCTGAATTTGATGCTGACAATCAATAATTTTCGCACGGGTGTCATGACAGAGCAGGTCCTGCAGGTGTTGCTCTATTCTCTTCCTTTCCTTGCTGGCGGTATGGTGTTTGGCAATATGGCACATAAAAGAATCAAGGGTGAGACTTTTAGCAAGTTGGTTTATTTTGTTTTACTTTTATCAGGCATAATGATGTTCCGTTAAACAAATATATCTTTTATAATATATTTGTTTAAATATACTTGACTAAATATATTATAAGTAGTATATTTAGTCAAGTAAAATTCAGAATAAATAAAAGGTTGATTTGATTCAAGTAAGCGATTATTAAGTAAATTTAACGAATTGTATGAATTGTTGGTTCGTAAACAAGGGGGAAGAGGAATGCATTGTATTGAAAATGAGCAAATCTGTTTGAAGGTTTCTCCGCATGGAGCCGAGATGCACAGCATGGTGGATAAGGCGGATGGACGCGAATACCTTTGGCAGGGAGATGTAACGTACTGGAAATGGCATGCACCGGTTTGTTTTCCGATTGTAGGTGTTGTGCATGACGGTATGAAGACACTGGCTGGCAAGGAGGTTAATTTGACGGTGCATGGCTTTGCACGTGACCGTGATTTTCAGCTAATTCGCCAGGGGAAGGATGCACTGGTCTATGAGCTGCGAAGCGATGAAGCTACGCTGGCGCTGTATCCGTATAAATTTGTTTTTCGCATCAGCTATCACCTGAATGGGAAAACCGTCGAGGTTTCCTATGAGGTTGATAATATGGATGAGCAGCCAATCTTCTTTTCCGTTGGCGGACATACTGCTTTCCGCTGTTCTGTCGATGCACAGGGTGAATTCGTGGATACGAAGCTGGTTTTTTCGAAGGAGCCAATGGAGCGCTATTATTTCGAAGGCGAATTCATCGCAGAGCGTAAGGAAAAGATTGCCCTTCAGAATCTCACATTGCCCTTGCGGCAGGCACTCTTCTCCAAGGGGGTTCTGGCATTCCGCCAACCGGCGTCCAAATCCGTCCAGCTTTTGTATGAAGACGGGAAGCATGGCGTTCAGGTTGATTTTTCGGATTTTCCTTATATGGGAATCTGGACGAAGTCTGAGGGTGCACCGTTTGTCTGCATTGAGCCTTGGTATGGTGTGACGGATGGGTTGAAACAAACAACGTTTGAGGAAAAGGAAGGTCTGTGCAGGCTTGCCATCGGGGAAAAATTCTCGACACAATATACTATAACGATCAAATAATCAACATGAAAATATCTTAGATTTTTGCAAAGAGCGTTGATACATTTTTTATCATAATTTAAAAATATTTCTTAAAGGGCGTTGATATAATGATTGTATAGGTTCTTATTGAAATTGAGTCTATTGATATATTATGAGAGGAGCATTAATGTGAATACTATTGAATCTGTAACAGACAGAAAAAAAATGATTAAAGTTGTTTTAGGAAGTTATGCTGGAGCATTAATGGAATGGTATGATTTTTTCATTTATGGAACAGCATCAGCACTGATTTTTAATAAGTTGTTTTTTCCGCAAGTAGATGCTTTGCTTGGTACAATTTTAGCTTTTGCAACTTTTGGTGTAGGTTTTTTAGCCAGACCATTAGGTGGAATTGTTTTTGGGCATTATGGCGATAAAATAGGGCGAAAAAAAATATTAATAATAACTATAATTATCATGGGTGGAGGAACCTTTTTGATTGGTCTATTACCAACATATGATCAAATTGGTATCGCTGCACCAATTATTTTAACAATATTGCGTATTTTGCAAGGAATTGGTTTAGGTGGCGAATATGGTGGAGCCGCTTTAATTACAATTGAGCATGCGCCTCGTGGCCAACGTGGTTTTTGGGGAAGTTTACCACAGTCAGCTACGTCAGCAGGAATTTTGGTTGCTACAGGTGTATTTGCTCTTTGTACTAGACTACCTGAAGCAGATTTACTATCTTGGGGCTGGAGAATTCCATTTATGCTTAGCTCCGTTTTATTGATTATAGGTGTATTTATTCGATCAAACGTTCCAGAAACACCGGAATTTGAGAAAATGAAGGCAAAAAAGAAGAACGTAAATGTACCACTTATAGAATTATTTAAAAAATATCCTAAAAATATCCTAATTGCCTTTGGTGCACGCTTAGCAGAAACAGTATCATCTAATATTTTTAATGCATTTTGTATCGCATATATCAGTACGCAATTGGGAATGCCTAAAAATGATGCGCTTACAGGTATTTTATTAGCATCTGTTATAGGTTTATTTGTTTGTCCATTGTATGGCTATTTATCTGATAAAATAGGGCGTAGACCAATTTATATGGCAGGAGCAGCTTTTTTAGTAATATTTGCATTTCCTTTTTTCTATTTTATCAATATGCGTGATATAACGATTTTGTGGGTTGCAATTATATTAGGATATAATTTGGGACCAACACTCATGTTTTCAGTGCAATCAGTATTTTTTTCTGAGTTGGTTGGGACACAAGTGCGATATAGTGGATTGTCCATTGCGTATCAAGGTTCTGCTATTGTGGGCGGCTTTACGCCACTGATTGCAACTGCATTACTGGCTCGCGATGGCGGACAACCCTGGTATGTAGCAGGCTATCTTTGCTTAATCGCTTTTATATCACTTATTTGCGCATATTTGGCAGTGGAAACATTCAGGCAAGATGTTTCTGAAACAGAAGAAGCACAAGAACAGGATATATAATTTTAGATATTAGTATTTATCTATACAAGGAGGATTATAAAATGCGTGAAATGAAAGTTGTTACACCTAAACAGATAAGAGTTGTAGAAACTACGAATCCTATAATACGGAATGGACAAGCAATTATTGATGTTAAGTATTGTGGAGTTTGCGGCTCTGAATTACATGTTTTTGAAGGAACGCATCCTAAAGTCAAGCCACCTACTCAGTTTCCTTTAGGCCATGAAGCTACAGGCGTTGTTTCTGATGTTTCTGAAAATAGTGAAGGCATTCATATAGGAGATCGTGTTGCTATCGTTCCCTTAGTAGGTTGCCAAAATTGTGTTTATTGTGCGGATGGAAAAGCAAATTTATGTGTTGATAGACATGTAATTGGATTCCAATTACCAGGATGTTTTGCTGATCAAGTATCAGTACCTGTCGGCAATATGGTTTTATTACCGAAAGAATGTAGCCTTCAGGATGGGGCGTTGTTAGAACCTATGGCGGTTGTTGTTCATAGCGTACGGCTGTTAGACAAGGTCAAGTATCAATCCCATCAGGTTATCGTAACAGGTGCAGGCATGATTGGCTTATCTATTGCTTTATATTTGAGATATACGCATAAGTTTGATATTCATATTATAGAAATTAATGAAAAACGAAAAAAAATGGCACAAGATTTAGGTTTTAAGGTACATACTGATATTGGAGAGGCTCTATCTAGTAAAAATCATATAGTGGTTTTTGAGTGTACAGGCAACAAAAAAGTTTTAGATTCTATTGTAGAAAATGATCCAGCACCAGAAATGCTGATTATTTTGGGAACTTTTGATCGTACGGAAGACATTAATATATTTGAGCTTTGTAAACGAGAAATGCTTGTCGTAGGTAATCAGATGTATAATAAGGAAGATATCAAACAGGCTGCTCAATTGATGGCTACGGATTTCAAAAATGAATTACAAAAAATTGTGTCTGATCGTATATATTCTTTGGAAGAAATGCAGGAAGCATTTGAAGCAGCTATTCAAGGAGATAGTGGTGCAAAGATTCTTGTGAAAATTTAAGTTTAAATATGCCAGAATATGCGATATGATTGCCATTGTATATGAGAAGATATATCGTAAAAACTTATCAATTCATTGCATATTGAAAAGGCCAACTTTAAGCAGCCTATACAGCTTTGAATTGATTAAGAAGACTACATCTCTGTGTTTTATATCTTCTCTCTAATTTAACTATAGTACATACGATCTGGTCGCAGCTTTGTTTTTATTATTTATGTCGCAAACAATAGCGACGGAATGTGAGGTTTATATGTCAATTATAAATTTGAAAGATTTATTGTGTATCCATAAAAATTTGGGAGCTGTAGGTGCCTTTAGTACGTATGATTTATTTTCGGCACAGGGAATTATTGCCGGTGCTGAGCGTGTCGGAAGGCCGGTCATTATGATGATCGGCGCCGGTGTCTTAAACCGTCAAGGTAATGATGAGGTGGGTCGTATCATGGTTCATCTGGCCGAAAAGGCCAGTGTACCGGCGGCGGTTTTCCTGGATCATGCAAAGGATTTTGCTTCGTGCATGAAGGCAATTCGTCTGGGTTTTAGTGCTGTCATGATTGATGGCTCTGCGCTTCCTTTTGAGGAGAATATTTCGCTTACCAAGCAGGTGGTTGCAGCGGCGCATGCTGTTGGTGTATCGGTTGAAGCAGAGTTGGGTGCTCTGGCGGGTATCGAGGATGGAGAATCCTCGGAACTAAAGCTTACGAATCCAGCCGATGTGCCTATATTTGCCGAGAAGACAGATGTGGATGCGCTGGCTGTTTCTATTGGCAATGCACATGGTCTATACAAAGGGATTCCAAAGCTCCATTTTGAGGTCGTCGAAAAGAGTGCGGCGTTGACGGCAACACCACTGGTATTGCATGGCGGTACGGGCCTGGAGGCTGCCCAGTTTGCCAAAGCGGTTTCACTGGGAATGAAGAAGGTTAATATTGGTACGGAAATCAAGCGGGCGTATATGGATACCTTTGTACGCGAACACAGCAACGACACCCAAAGCTATGACCTGATTGGCGTGCCGCAGAAGGTCAAGCAGGCAGTTTCAGAAGTCGTTGCTGCTGATTTGGATTTCTTTGCCGAGGGTTGGAAAAAGTATTAAGACGGGAGAGTTTCAGTTATGAATATAGCAAAAGCAGAAAAAACAGGCAGTAGAAGAAGCACGGGACAATATCCCCGCTCGCTGGCCGTCGTGCAGACCGGCGGCAGCAGTGCGGTTATCAACAGCACTTTGGCCGGAGTTGTGCAGGAAGCACAAAAGGCAAGGCAGCAGGTCTGGGGGTATCAGAATGCTTTTGAGGGCTTGCTTGCGGATGCAAAATATGAGCTTTCCTACATGGAATATATAGACCTGCAGCGTCTGAGGGCAACACCGGGAGCGTTTTTAGGCTCCAGTCGTTTATTCCTAACTAAAAAGCTCTTTGAGGAGATTCCTAGAAAACTGGTACAGCAGGGGATGGATGCTCTTGTGATGATCGGCGGCAATGGGACAATGTATGCTGCACAGAAAATCCGGGAATCTGCCGAGGCGCAGGGGCTGATGCTGCAGGTCATCGGAGCTCCAAAGACCGTGGACAATGATCTTGAAGGCATCGAGTATGCACCGGGTTTTGGCAGCGCAGCCCGTTATATAGCACAGGCGGTCCTGGATATCAGCATCGATCTGGAGACCATGAAAACCTTTGAGCAGGTCCGAATCATTGAAGTGATGGGCCGCTCTGCCGGCTGGCTGGCTGCGGCGTCTGCCCTGGCACGGCATGGTGAGGCTACGGCGCCGCATCTGATTTATCTGCCAGAGCAGAATTTTGATGAAGAAGAATTTCTGCGGGAGATCCGGCAGGTGTATGAGCGCTTCGGCTTTGCTGTAGCTGTGATTGGCGAAGGAATCCATGATGCATGCGGGGTTCCAATAGGCAATGCGCCCTTTGCAGAGCTGACAGCCGGCAGCAAAATTTATGGTGGTGCTTCGGCCTATCTGGCAGATATGGTGGGACAGAACCTCGGGGTTCGGGCGAGATGTCAGAATTTGACTATGGCACAGCGCAGCTTCGGTCCTATGCGCTCATCAGTGGATGAAAAGTTGGCATATAAAATTGGCTGCAGTGCTGTACAAGCACTAAACACCAAGAAAGATGGCAACATGGTGTGCTGCCATCCGCAGCAGCATGGCTATACGCTTTTGCCGTTGGGAGAGGTCGGCGGCAAGGAAAAATGTGTGCCGGAAAAATTCTATAATCCGCAGCATAAGCAGGTAACACAGGAGTTTTTAGATTGGCTTCGTCCTATTGTGGGGCCTTGGGAATATAAGTATTTGTCTTTGGCAGATTTTATGGAAAGTCTCGATGATAATTTTAAGAAGTCAGGGAAGATTTAATCAATGTTGTATTTTCCTAAGAGTAAGAAGATAGTAGAAAGAATTAAGGCCTTTGTTCAGGATAGTTGTAAGCCTAATTTTGTTGTTGCCTATGGCGATGTGACAGGCACACTGGAAATGATGTGCAAATTCATGGGTATACGCACTTTCGTATATTGATAAAGGAAAAGGAGATTGGCATGAAAATAGGATATATCGGTTTAGGTCTTATGGGAGGAGCGTTGGCGCGGAATCTGATCCGCGCTGGCAAGGATGTGGCGGTTTTTGATTTGCAGCAGGCGAGTATTGACCGTACGTTGTCTGTTGGCACAAGCGGTCATGCGGTGAAAAATGCGCAGGAGCTCAGCGACTGTGATATTGTTTTCACAAGCCTGCCGCTGCCAAAGCATATTTTGGGAACGATGGTCGGTGAGGATTGTCTGCTGAACCATATGAAGAGGGGCAGTGCCTATATTGATGTGAGTACTATCGACCCGAAGACGGCAGAGACAGTCGAGAATTATGCAAAAGAACGCGGCATCAGATTTCTGGCTTGTCCGCTTGGCAAAGGACCGGCACAGGCAGAAAAGGCTGAGCAGCCAATATTTGCTGGCGGCGATATGGCAGTATTCGACTCTCTGAAGCCGGTACTTGAGATCGTTGGCAGCCCAATTTATTATCTGGGCGGTGTTCGCCAAGCTTATGCATTTAAGCTCATTAGCAATATGATTGGCATGACGAACCTAGCCGTGCTGGCGGAGGGTATCCATCTGGCAGAGACGGCCGGCCTGGATGGCAAGCAGTTTCAGAAACTGCTTGCTGAGACTGGCGCAAATTCGGCGCAGTTGCAGATGCGGGGTACAGAAATTCGGCAACGTGATTTTGCCAATAAGTTTGGTGTAGATCTCGCACTCAAGGATGTGCGCCTGGGCTGCGAGATGGCAGCAGAATGGGGCTATCAGGCGAATTTCACCCAGCTGGCTCAGGACTTTTACGAGCAGGCCTCGAAGGCTGGATATGGCAAAGAGGACTGTAATGCAGTTTTCAAGGTATTGGGATAGAAACTGTTAGAATAGAAAATAGGAAGGAGCAGGCTATGCAATTTACAGAGATTGCGCAGGGCTTTACCTTGTGCCATGAGGGCAAGGTCTTATTACGCCATACAACAGCCGAGCCGATGGTTTTTGTTGGTCGTGGACAGGAAAAAATGGAGATTTATCATGGAAACTTTGATATTGAGGATTATGTAGAAGAACGTATTCCGTTAAAATATGCAGTTATCCATGACGATGAGGTAGCTTTTTCGATACAGGAGGGCGGTTCGACCTTACTGTTGCTCCGCCTGAGTTGTCCGTCGGCAGGAGCTGGTGTTCTCAGGCTTTTTTGTCAGGATGACAGCCTGAATCGTTTCTGGCTGCGCCTGCCTGCAGAGGCAGAGGAAAAGGTATGGGGATGCGGTGAGCAAATGTCGTATTTCAATCTCCGTGGCAGACATTTCCCGCTATGGACCTCTGAGCCAGGTGTAGGCCGTGACAAAACGACAGAAATCACCTTCCAATCAGATATCGAAAACAAGGCGGGCGGTGATTATTACAATACGAATTATCCACAACCGACCTTTGTTTCGTCCCGCTATTATGCCTGTCATATGGATACAACCGCCTATGCGGATTTTGATTTCAGAAATCCAGCCTTCCATGAACTGCAGGCCTGGACAATTCCTAAGGCTATCGAGTTTTATGTTGGCAGCAGCTATCTGGAGCTCATTGAAATTCTGAGTCTGCGCTTTGGCCGGCAGCCCAGACTGCCGGAATGGATTTATCAGGGCGTGATTCTCGGACTCAAAGGCGGCGAAGAGAATACTTTTTCCCGTGCAGAGCATGCGATTGCGTGCGGTATTCCAGTGGCTGCTGTTTGGAGTGAGGACTGGGCAGGTGTGCGTATGACCTCCTTTGGCACACGCAATTTTTGGGATTGGAAATGGGGAAAAAAGCGTTACCCACATCTAGATAAAAAAATTAAGGAACTGCGTGCGAAAAATGTGCGTTTCATGGCTTATGTCTCTCCCTATCTGTGCAGTGATGGTGAGCTATTCCCAATAGCGGAGAAAAAGGGGCTGGTTGCTCTTGATGGAAAAGGGAAAACTGCGCTGGTAGATTTTGGCGAATTTTATTGTGGCATTCTTGATTTCACGAAGCAGGAAGCCTGCGAATGGTTCAAACAGGAGATTCTGCAGAAGAATATGATTGATTTCGGGGTTTCCGGATGGATGGCTGATTTTGGTGAATATCTGCCGATTGACAATGTATTCCTGAGCAATGGGGTGGAGGCTAAATTCATGCACAACGCCTGGCCGGAGCTCTGGGCCAGAGTTAATGCGGAGGCAGTGGCTGAACGCGGGAAGACAGGCGAGATTCTATTCTTTATGCGTGCCGGCTTTACGGGTAGCCAGGCCTCCTGTCCGATGCTTTGGGCGGGTGATCAGTCCGTGGACTTCTCACGGCATGACGGGCTCAATACCGTTATTTGTGGCGCACTATCCTCCGGTATCCTGGGCAACGCCTATCATCATAGCGACATCGGCGGCTATACGAGCTTGTTCGGCAATCGGCGCACCAAGGAGCTGTTTGAGCGTTGGACGGATATGGCGGCCTTTACCCCGATGATGCGCACGCATGAAGGCAATCGGCCCAGTGAGAATTTCCAGTTTGATCAGGATGCCGGTACGCTCGCTCATCTGGCACATATGACGCGCATCCACAATCATCTGTCACCGTATATGCATGCATTGGCCGAGGAGGCTGCAGTCAAGGGCTATCCTCTGCAGCCTCCGCTGTTTGTCCATTTTGAGCAGGATAAAAACACCTATGATATTCAGGACGCATATCTCTTTGGACCAGATCTTCTGGTGGCTCCGGTGCATAAGCAGGGTGTGCAGGACTGGAAGGTCTATCTCCCGGCAGGCGTGACCTGGGTACAGCTTTGGAATGAGCAGGAAATCTGTGGTGGACAAAGTGTTACCGCTCCCGCGCCAATTGGGCAGACACCAGCGTTTTATCGGAAGGGGAGCCCGTGGACAGATTTGTTCAAGGAAATCAAAAATGTAGAATAGTAGGATAAACTATAGAATGCTTTATGGCAGGCAGCAGCGTCTAAAGAAAAGACGTCGCTGCCTGTTTTTCCCGTGCCAATCATAGCCGGAATGGTATGAATGTGATATAATTCATAAGAATAGGAGTTTTTTAGTGAAGGAGAAGGTTGGCATGGCGTTGAATAAGGATGTTCCCGTACAGCTTTATTATCAGCTGACGAATGAACTGCGCAAATATATTCAGTCGGGCAATTTGAGTATTGGGGATATGTTCCCGACGGACCGTGAGATCATGGAGAGATATAAGGTGAGCGCTACTACGGTGCGGCGGGCAATCAAGCAACTGGTGAACGAGGGCTGGATTGAGCGGACACCGGGCAAGGGAACTTTTATCCGCAAGGAACCCATTAAGGAGCAACTGGGGCGGTTGACGGGATTTTTTGATGAGATGCGCGCCAAGGGTTATCAGCCATCGGCGGCACTTCTTTTTGCTGGGGAGGTGCAGATTGAGGATGCACTGAAAAAGCAGTATGCTTTGCTGCGTGAATGGCCGGAGACGGATGCAATTCTTTTTCGCAAGGTGCAGCAGCTCAACGATAAGCCAATTGTCTTTGTGAACAGCTACTGGAAAAAGGAATATGGCTTGGAGCTGATGAAGCATGATTTGAAGCGGGTAGGGCTGTATGAATCGGCGGAAAAGCATCTGGGCATTCGCTTGACGCATGCAGAGCAGAATATATTTGCTGGTACGGCCGCGAAGGAGGCACTGGAATGTCTGGGTCTGAAGAAGCATGAGCCAGTACTTATCATGGAGCGTCTGGCCTATGCCGGTGATGAGCTTGTCGAGTTCTCCTACAATATCTATCGAGCCGATTGCTACAGCTATCATGTAACGCTGCGCAATGACCTGCCGACGAGTTGGATGGTGTTCAAGGAATAATCCAGGGGACGGTTCTGTTAGACTATTTTTCAGATAAGCACTGCATAAATAGTATATTCTGCGAATGTGATTCGTTAATTTACGCTGAGGGATTTTCACTTCAGCGTATTTCTTTTGGCAAAAGGCAAGGAATTCGCTCCAACGATTCTTTACATGGCTGGTTCCCTCAAACAGTTAATATCCGAGATTGGCATTACTGGCATTGGGTTTCCACCATTACTTCCAATAATTTATTCAAAACGATAAAACAGCATAAACTAAGGGGAAGAGAAGCTTTTTGCCTGATTTTGCCGAAGGCATTGCTGCAATCCCGTTTATATAACCTGAATCATTAACTTAGTACCATGATTCAGCCGTTTTTTCGTCAAATGTGAGAGTGCGTACATTAAGGGGCTGTCGCCAGAAGTGATTTTCCACTTCTGGCCAGCGCTTTTTTTTCATTACAAACACTATTTGAGGTTATTCCAAATAATGATGCCGAATAAAAAAAGTTCTTGAAAAACAAATTAAGGACATAGGTTTCATTTTTTTTCCGAGAATAAAGAATATAATAAAATAGTATTTATTATATTAGTATATTCTTAAAAAAGGAGTCAATTATATGAAATGGTTTGATCGGTTACAAGTTAAGCAAAAATTAACGGTTTTAATTGCCGTATTTGTTTTTGCTATTATTGGGGTATCTGTGACAGGCAGTATGGATTTAAAGCAAAGCAGCTTTCGAATGGATCAACTTTACACAACAAATGTGAAACAAATTCAATTGGCCTATAAAAACAAAGTTTTATTGCATCAAATTATAGAAGATGTATATGCTTTAATGGCAACCACCGATAGTAGCGAAAGTCAAAGACTAAATGCTGATATTATTGAAAAAAGGAAAGAAATGGATACAATTTTCTCGGCTTATGAACAGTTATCATTGACAGAAACGCAAGTTAATGAAATGAACGCTATGAAAGACACTATGAAAAAATCTCGTTCTAATATCGGTCAAGTAGTCGCTCTGGCTATGCAAAATAAAAATCAAGAGGCATATGCTTTATATCAAAAAGAGGCAAAACCTGTATTAAATGACGTTATGTCTGGCCTAGATAAGATTGCTGATGACTCTGATCAGGGTGGTACTGAAATGAATGAGACAGGCAAAGCCGAAATGGTTAAAGCTATATGGACATTCACGATCATTGCCAT
>DCFU01000004.1:0-693 GCA_002319795.1 Megamonas sp. UBA1796 | reverse complement strand
CAGATTAAAAATGGTCGTAGATTTCTTACTGCATCTTTCTGATGGGGACTTTTCGGTTAACGTTCCAGAAAAGAGTCTGCAAGATAGAAGCGAATTCGGTATATTATCTCATTCCGTAGATAAAATGAGTCGCAGCGTAAGAAAACTAATTCAACAAATCTTAAACACGGCTGAACAAATGGCCGCTTCTTCACAAGAGCTCACAGCAAGTGCGGAACAATCTGCTCAATCGGCTACACAGGTGGCAGAATCAACAACACATGTGGCTGACAGTAGTACTAAACAACTTAAGCTTGTCGAACATACAGGATCTGTTGTTATTGAAATGAGTAAGGGGATTGATACTGTAACTAAAAATATACAAACAGTCAATGATTCCAGTAAAAAAACTTCAAGCACCGCACTTGAAGGGACAAAAGCGATTAAGACAACAATAGAACAAATGGAACGTATTGATGAAAAAACTAAAAATGCCGCAGAAGTCATTAATGCACTAAACGGATATTCTAAAGAAATCGATAAAATTGTAGGCATGATTTCTGCTATTGCGGAGCAAACAAACCTCTTAGCTTTAAACGCAGCGATCGAAGCAGCACGAGCTGGTGATGCAGGACGAGGCTTTTCTGTTGTTGCTGAAGAAGTAAGAAAACTAGCGGAACAATCTGCTCAGTCGACAAAAGAAATTGTCGATTT